>CAYXFY010000012.1:37453-45347 GCA_964464395.1 uncultured Nitrososphaera sp. | reverse complement strand
CCTTCCGCCCAGATACTCGATGTTGTTTCCTTCCATGCGAAGCCTGAACAGGCTCGTCTTGACCTGCGGCGCCAGCTGCTCGGCTTCGATCCTTATGATTCCGGTAAGCATTATCCTGTCGCCGGGTCGGCACTGGTCTACAAGGTCGCCCATTACAGTGACTTCGACGTAGTGTGGCAGCTGCCCCGCGGGCAGGTCCTCTGGAAGTTCCTGCAGGCGCACCATCTGAAAGTCGATGAATATGCTGTTCTCGGGATCCATTTCGAGCTCCTTCTCGCCGCAGGCCGAGCACTTTGTCGGCTTTTTCAGTACTAGGCCCTTGAGCACTGACTCGGTTGGCGCGCCGCAGTTGGTGCACTTGTACGCCACCTTTTTGGCAAGCGGTTTGACCTCTGACGAGCGGACGACCATGCCTGACACGCTCACTAGCTTGTCGATGAGGTCGGCGTTTATGTCTCGAAGTCCCTTGGAGACGGTGTAGTTGCCTATCCTGACCTTTATCTTGTCGCGGACCTCTTGCTCGTAGTCTGGGTGGATCTCGCGCAGGATGGAGAGAGCTGCCTCGTCAAACGCTGCTAGCATCTCGTCCGGCTTGTGAGTCAGCATCTTTGCAAGGTCGGGGTTGTACGAGTCAAAGTCGATATAGTCGACTACAAGCGACTGGGCGTTTTGCGCCATCATGTCGTTTATCCTGTCAAAGTAGCGGTACTTGCTGTCCTTGTCCCTGAAAGCCTGGAGGAACTCCTTGAGCTTGTCGGCGTACGCGGCCGTAGTTGCCTGTTGCTCAGCCAGGGCTGAGCACCCCCTGCTTGAACTTGGTTGAAGCGTCGTGTATCACTCGGTAAAGCTCGCGCTCTTCAGCAGCAAGCTTGCCTTCAAGCTCGCCTGAAAGTGGCGAGGCGGCTGCAAGTTTTACTATCTTGCCCAGCCTAGACGCCACGAATGTGTTCAACGAAACGACAAGGCTGTCCCGCTCGCGGTCCTTGAGGCCCTCGAGGTAGTCGTTTACCCTGACGTAAAAGTCGATGTCAATACCTGAGAGGTCGTGTGGTCTGGATATCCTCTCGCGGTTCAGGGTGCGGGATATGTAGGCAGCAGTGTCATTGTGCTGTATCTCCACAGCGCCCTCTTTTTCGAGCATCTTGGCAAGCCAGCGCGGTATAGACGACATGTCGCCTTCCTTGGCATCGACTGACACGCTACCTACAGTCAGCTTGACGTCTTTTTTGTAAGAGATGCGCACCTCTTCGTTCATGTAGCCTATCCGGTAGATGTCCTGTATAGCTTGTATTTTCGGCTCATGAGTCGAGTCGGTCATCTCGGGTAAATTGTAAAGGCACAAGTTCGGTTATATCTCTTCTTGGGAGAGCTTTAGCTAAGCTACCAGCTAGCTGAAGCTGGTCGATGAAAATTTTGCATCGAGAGCGCGACAGCAATCTATTAATTCGCTGGTCACTTTCAATCGGTTGCTTGTCTAAAAAGGGCGACCTTGCCAGCCTCATGTGGACGGAAAAGTACCGCCCACAAAAGCTTGAGGACATCGTCAACCAGAGCGACATCATAAAGGGGATCACCAACCTTGTCAGGAGTCCCGACATACCGCACATGCTATTTTCCGGGCCTGCAGGCGTTGGCAAGACGACAGCGGCGCTTTGCATAGCGAAGGAGATTCTGGGCGACGAGTGGCGCAAGAACACGCTCGAGCTGAACGCATCGGACGAGCGCGGCATCAAGATGGTACGCGAGCGCGTAAAGGAATTTGCCGCGTCGGTGAAACTTGCGACGGACAAGGACTTTGACAAGCCCAAGATAATCATACTCGACGAGGCAGACGAGATGACGCCGGAGGCGCAAACGGCGCTCCGCCGGATAATCGAGGACAGCGCACGAACGACGCGCTTTATAATAATCTGCAATTACCTGTCGCAGATAATCGAACCGATACAGAGCAGGTGTGTCGTTTTCAGGTTCACGCGCCTTCCAAAGGACGACATAATAGAACAGCTGAAGATGATCTCTGCAAAGGAGAAGGTCAAGTTCGAGGAAAAGGCGCTTGAGCAGATCTACGAGTCCACTGGGGGCGACCTGCGTCACTCGATAAACGTGATGCAGGCAGCCGCCGGCATGGGCGCCGTCAACGTTGCAAACGTGAACGCCGCGATAGGGCTCTCGGGCAGGTCCAAGGTCGGCGACATTTTGAAGCTTGCGCTTGCAGGCAAGTTCAACGAGGCCCGCGTCAAGTTACTCGAACTTACACAGGTGTACGGCATGTCAGAAACGGATTTCTTAAAGTATGCAAACCAGGAAGCGTACGACTTGAAACTCGAAAACCCCGGCGAGTTTGCGGCGCTCATGGCAGAGTACGACTACAGGCTTGCATCAGGCGCGCACCCCGAAATACAGCTAGCGGCGTTGCTTGCGCAGCTTGGCAGGCTGAAAAAGAGCTAGTACTCTTCCTCGAACTCTTCGCCTGACTCCTCTTCCTCGACCTCTTCAAAGTCTTCTTCGAGCTCCTCGCGCTCCTCTGCGCTCTTGTACGGGAGGTCGGCTTCGCCGGGCGCGCCGCATACGGGGCACCTGAACTCTATCGTCTGTCCTTCAAGATCGAGCGGAAACTCTTTTTGAAAGACTTCGTCGCACTTTGAGCAGACAAGGGTTGTCTGTATGCTTTCTTGGCTGAACTTGTGTGCCTGCACCCGGAAAGAGGTGTTTGCCAATATTCGTCTTGGTATAGGCCAAGTCCTTTTTTATAAGCGTTCTTTTTTTCGGATTCTGGTTGCAGATATATCGCAAAATTCGCCAGAATAATGCGAAAATCAGGTAAGCTATGGCTTACCAGGTCAGGTCATATTGACAGACTTGGTAAGTTATCACTACTGGTTTTAAATACATAGCCGTGGATATGAAGGTGTGAACAGATCCGTAAGAACATTAGTCGACGGCGTTGCGACACTTGAGGGCGAGGGGGTCTTGGTGCACAGGGCGTTTCCGACAGGCGCGCTGAGGGACCTTGACCCATTTCTGCTCCTTGACGAGATGGGCCCCAAGGACTTTGCTCCGGGTGAGCTCAGGGGGATACCAGACCACCCGCACCGCGGCTTTGAAACGGTGACATACTTGCTCGATGGCCATTTCGAGCACCGGGATTCAAGCGGTCATGCCGGCAGGCTTGGGCCCGGCGACGTGCAGTGGATGACTGCCGGTGCAGGAGTCGTTCACTCGGAAATGCCTGCGCAAGACTTTGCCCGGTCCGGAGGCAGGCTGCACGGGTTCCAGCTGTGGGTCAACCTGCCAAGGCGCGACAAGATGATGCAGCCAAGGTACCAGGACGTGCCGGCGTCAAAGATACCTGTCGCCCAGAGGGACAATATCAAAGTGCGCGTAATAGCCGGTGAAGCGCTTGGTAGAAACGCAGTCATCGACACAAGGACGCCAATAATGTACCTGCACGCCACGGTTGGGAAAGGTGCGACTTTCGAGCAGCCTGTGCCGCGCAATTACAATGCTTTTGCTTATCTGGTAGAAGGAAGCGGCATGTTTGGCAAGAGAAAGGCATCAAGAGGCCAAGTGGTCGTGTTCGGGGCAGACGGCGACAGCGTCTCTGTGACTGCAGACGAGAACCTGAGCCTGCTCTTGATAGGAGGCGTCCCCCTCAACGAACCGGTAGCCCGGTACGGCCCGTTTGTCATGAACACGCCGGAGGAGATACAGCAGGCCATTGAGGACTATAGGCAGGGCAGAATGGGAGTCATAGCGCGCTGAGCGCCCGTAATGCCAAGCTTACCTAGAAGCCATCGCGATTCTTTCTTGCTCGTTCTTCTTCTTGACGGCGTGGCTTGCCATGTCGATGTTTGCAGCCAGGATTATCTCCTTTGCAAGCGCCTCTTCAACAGTCTGTGGGCTGCCATAGGCAGATTCCTTGACGCCTTCTGCTATGAAGCGCAGGGCAAGGTCGACCCTGCGAAGCGGCGCCACGTCGACTGAAACGTGGTACACCACACCACCGTAGACTATGCGCGTGGTATCCTCGTTTGGCGAGGCGTTCTCTATCGCCCTGACTAGAAGTTCCACCGGGTTCTTGCCGGTTTCCAGATGGATGATGTCAAAAGCAGTACGGACCATGTTGAGCGCCCGCGCCTTTTTGCCCCCCATCCTTCCGGTGTTCTTGGCATATTTCTTGCCGAAGTGCATCATCTTGTTTGCAAGGCGCTCGACGATGTTGACCTCAGCCTTTTTCAGCCTCTGGTGCTCATGCCTGCCAAAGGTGTTTGGAAGAACTGCCGGCCTCAGAGAGATTGCCGTCTTTAGCCCGAGGTCGCTTACCTCTATCTCCTTTGTCTCCCACTTGTTGAACAGCAGTATGTTTACCTGCTCTTTTCCGCTCATCTTCTCGGCTTCTCCTTTCTGCCGTATACGAGTTCAATCAGCGAAACGCCGTTTACCTTGAACACCTGCCACCTGACGCCGGGGATGTCGCCCATCGCGCCACCCATCGAGCCGCCGATGCCTTCTACCATGACCTCGTCGTGCTCGTCGACAAAGTTGAGCGCGCCGTCCCTTGGGAGGAACGCCGTCACGGACTTGCCGTTCTTTATCAATTGTACTCTAACACACTTGCGTACGGCGGAGTTTGGCTGCTTGGACTCGATTCCAACCTTCTCGAGCACGATGCCCCTTGCCTGCGGCGCCCCCTCGAGAGGGTTTGCCTTCTTGTCGAGCATGAGCATGCGTCTCTTGTAGTACTTGTCGGCCCACCTGCCCCGGCTCTTCTTGCTTCGGAGCACGCCGCCTGCGAATAACCCTAGTGGAGATTTACCCATCCATATTCACCCTGTGTATTTGCTGTTCAGGACTTGTTATCAAAACATTGGATATATTGAAGTATCGCTTTGCAAGGAGCCTGGCCTTCTCGGCGTTGCGCCCCTCCCTGCCGACCACGGCGCCCTTTTTCCTGACGTCTACGGTAACTATTGCCTGCTGGCTTCCGTCCATGCGCTCGTTCATGCGCACGTCGCTCACCATGTCGCCGCCGAGCATGTTGCGGATAAACTCTGCAGGGTCGTCTGAAAACTCTACAAGCTCCACCTTGCGCCCAACGACATTCTGTAATTGTTTGATGGTGGCGCCGCCCTTGCCTATCGCAAGCCCCATCTGTCCCTTGTTAACCACGAAAATGACCCGATCCATCTTTTCGTCGACTATGCAGTCACGCGCGGTCGCAGAAGTAACGCTTGAGAAAAGCGAGATCAGTTTGAGTTCGTCGGAAGTCAGTTTTATCTCGGTCAATTCAGCGTCCCTCGCGCGTGCGTCCTTGGTGACAACAGCACTTGCATGACTGAAATGACCAATTTAAGTTTGCCTCTCAAGGCTGCGGGCTTAGACGCCCCTCTCTTGCATGACGGCCTTTATCTCCGCGTCCGTACCGGCCTGGATGGCTATCGCGCTCACCCTGAACGGCTTGTTGCAGAGCTTGCCAAGTTGCACAGAGTTGCCGTCAAATTCAAAGACCGTGACGTTGGTGGACTTGGCCTGCTCGTCAAGTTTCGCCCTGTCTGCCGCGTCAAGCGACTTTGAAACGACTATCAGCTTCGAGCTTTTGGCCGCCTGCAGGACCTCCTTTGTCCCGCTCTTGTACTTGCCTGCAGATACCGCGTCTTTTACCAGTTTTTCTAGCGACTTCATTCCTTCTTGCCTTCCTTGACCTTCATGTACAGGTCGACCATTCCGGTGCCGACGGGTACTGTGGCGCCTACTATAACGTTTTCTGTGACGCCCTTGAGCGTCTCCACTTGCCCTTCAAGCGACGCCCTTGCGATCGTCGGGACCGTGATCTCGAACGCCGCGCGTGCAAGCACCGATGTCTTGGTTCCGGCGATGCCGTGCCTGCCTATCTGCTGCAAGTATCCCTTTGACGTCATCAGGTCTGCGACCAGCATGATGTGGCGCACGTCGACTTCAAGGCCCTGCTCCTCAAGCGTGTTTGTGATCTCTTTTACCAGCGCCGTCCTTGCCGCCTCGATTCCCAGCGTCTGCCAGATCTCGTAGACGTTGTTTGTAGTGATGCGCGTGGTGTCAACGCCGTCGACCATGACAACCTTGGCAAGGTTGGAACCGGCAGTCTGTATGACCCACTCCTCGTCCTGCTTGACTATGGTCACGCGCTCGATGTCAGGCACGCCCTTTACGCGCGTGTTTAGGAGCTTGTTCTTGAGCGTGAGCAGAGTCTGCGCATCGGGCTCGTCCGGGACTGTGACTTTTATCGAGCGCTTGCTTTCACTCATCTTGACCTCGTACTTCTTCTTGGCGCCTTCAAGCGCGGTGTTCACTTCTTCAAGTGTGCAGCCGCGCTCGGCAAGTTTGGCCTCTGAAAAGTGGAATGTGAGCACGCCTTCGTAGTCTGTCTCGGACTTGTCGATGAGGTCGCCGACCTGCGTGAACAGTATATCGCGTGCGACTTCAAGGGCCTTCTCCCTCGAACCGCGGTGCGCCTCGTCAAGGTAGATGTCCATGGTGGGTGTCACCGGCTTTTTCCTTGCGTCCACAAGCTCGATGAGCCTCGGCAGTCCGAGCGTGACGTTGCGCTCCTTGACGCCGGCAAAGTGGAATGTCCTGAGCGTCATCTGGGTTCCCGGCTCGCCTATGGACTGTGCTGTCACGACGCCGATTGCCTCTCCCGGTTCTGCAAGGGCCTTGTCGACCAAGTCGAGCACTTTCTTGACGACCTTTTCGACTCCCTCCTTGCTCAGCTTGTTTTCAAGCAGCGCCTTTTCAAGGCCGGCACGCATCCTCGGGTTGAGGGCAGAACCGTGCTCCTCCACTATCTTCTTTATTGCGTCTTCCGTTGCCTTGCGGCCCTCGTCGACTATGGCTTCTGCCTCGATGAGCCTTGAGAGGTTGACTGCCTCACCGTGGTCGCTCTTTGCCGGATCCACGCCGTCCTCGCCATAGAGATACTGCACGATGTTGCCGTGCGGGTCACGCACAGTCTGGTCGTACTCTATCTTCAGGTGCTCAAGCGCGTTGATGAGCCTCCTCTGCATGTAGCCTGACTGCTGCGTCCGGACTGCCGTGTCGACAAGGCCTTCCCTTCCGCCCATCGCGTGGAAGAAGAACTCGAGCACGCTCAGGCCATCGCGGTAGTTGGACTTGACGAATCCCTTTGCGTCGGGGTTTGCCTCGTTTGGAACGTAATGCGGGAGCGCGCGGTTGCGGTATCCCTTCTGGATACGCTTTCCACGTATGGACTGCTGGCCAAGGGCTGCAGTCATCTGGCCGATGTTAAGTGTCGAGCCCCTTGCGCCTGTGGACGCCATGATTATGCCCGAGTTGTCGTCAGGGAACGCCCTGTCTGCGGTCCTGCCTGCGCGGTCGCGGGCGCGTGAAAGCTCGTTTACGACGTACAGCTCTAGCGCCTCTTCAGCTGAAAGTCCCCTTGTCAGAGGCAGCGTGCCGTCGTTGTACTGCTGGATGAACTCCTTGACCTTGTCGTAGGTCTTTTGGATGACATCGAATATCTCCTGCCTTGTCTCCGGTGACAGCCAGAGATCCGAGTAGCCGTACGTGAAGCCCCTGTGTGTGATGTACGTCTTTAACATTATCAGTATCGAGTCGAGGAACTTGCGCGCAGTGTTCGTGCCATAGTCCTTGGCTATCCTGTGCAGAACGGAATCAGGCTCTTCCGCGCCTATAGACGCCTTGTCGATTACGCCGGAGATGAGCTGGCCATTCTTTATCACGACGTCCTTGCCCTCACCCTTTGCGGCCTTGTTCCACTTGCTTGTTATGACAAAGTTAAAGTCCTTGGGCAGAAACAGCGAGAAGAGCTGCTTGCCGGAGTAGAGCTTCCCCCCGTCCTTTGTCACCGCAGGCTCTGGGAGCGGACCCTTGTAGCCGC
>CAYXFY010000012.1:0-37432 GCA_964464395.1 uncultured Nitrososphaera sp. | reverse complement strand
GCAAACTCGTCGCGCGTGAGCACGGTCTCGTCGCGCGTGAGCATGAAAGCGCCTGTGATAAAGTCGCGGATTCCGCCGATTATCGGTCCGCCGTACCTTGGCGATATCAGCTGGTCCTGGACGCGCATGAGAAGCGTCGCCTCTGCCCTTGCCTCCTCGCTCTGTGGCACGTGCAGGTTCATCTCGTCGCCGTCAAAGTCCGCGTTGTACGGCGGGCAAACCGCAGGGTGCAGGCGGAACGTCCTGTACGGCAGGACGACGACAGAGTGAGCCATGATTGACATCCTGTGGAGCGACGGCTGGCGGTTAAAGATCACGATGTCGCCATTTGCAAGGTGGCGCTCGACGACGTAGCCGGGCGCAAGCGAGTCGGCGATGGTCTTCCGGTCCGTGACGTAATCCAGCCTTATCTTGACGCCATCAGGCCTTATGATGTAGTTGGCGCCGGGATAGTTGTTGGGTCCGTTTGTCACAAGCTCCTTGAGCCTTTCAAGGTTCCACTGCGACACTGTTTCAGGGATTGTCAGTTTCTTGGCGACGTCGGTTGGGACTCCCACGTTGGATATAGCCAAGTTGGGGTCCGGCGAAATGACCGTCCTGCTCGAAAAGTCGACGCGCTTGCCCGAGAGCGAGCCACGAAACCTGCCTTCCTTGCCCTTGAGCCTCTGTGTCAGCGTCTTCAACGGTCTGCCGGACCTGTGGTGGGCCTGCGGAATGCCGGACACCTCGTTGTCAAAGTATGTGGTAACATGATACTGCAAAAGGTCAACCAAGTCCTGGACGATGAGCGGCGGTGTTCCTGCCTCCTTGCTCTCCTTCAGACGCTGGTTGACGCGTATGATGTCGACGAGCTTGTGTGTCAGGTCGTCTTCCGACCTGATGCCGGTTTCAAGGATGATTGACGGCCTTACCGTCACGGGCGGAACAGGCAGGACCTGCAGCACGAACCACTCGGGTCTTGCTGTCGACGGGTCGTAGCCTAGCAGCGACAGGTCGTCGTCGGGCACGTGGCTGAGGCGCTCGTGTATGGTGATAGGCAGAAGGCGGTTTTCTCCTGCCTCGGTCCTCTCGACAAATATCGTGGGCTTTGTGAATATCAGGTCGTACTGCTCTTTGCCGCAGTGCGGGCAGGTCTTGACCTTCTTGGCCTTTTCGATTATCTCCTCGCGTATGTTTTCAAGCGTGATGACTGCGTACGGCGCCTTGCCGTCGCGCACTGCCTTGTAGCCTGCCAGAGTCTCGGGTTCGAGCTTTATCCTGTTGCACGACCTGCACGTAGTAAGCAGTAGCTTGTGCACATCGTCTACAAACGCAATGTGGAGAACAGGCTCTGCTAGTTCAATGTGGCCAAAGTGGCCCGGACATTTGGCAGACGTGTTGCCGCACGTCGCGCACTTTTGGCCCGGCTCCAGCGTGCCGAGGCGGTTGTCCATAAGGCCTCCCTGCACCGGCATGCCGTCTTCGTCGTAAGTCTCTGGCGCCGTGACTTCGGCCACTGAGAACTTGCGCACTTCCGTAGGCGACCAGACGCTGAACTTTATCCCACCGAGGATCTTTGCGGATTCTTCCATCATCGAAATCCTCTCCTACACCTTCTCCTTGGCTATCAGCCTGGGAGCGACGTTGAGGCTCATCATCTCCTGCAGGAGCAGCTTGAACGCGTATGCAATGACGACAGAAGATATCTTGGCTTTTTCGCCGCACACCCTGCAGACGTACCTGCGCTGCTTGACGTCATAGTAGGCAAGCAGGCCGCAGCGCTCGCAGACGTTGACTTCAGCCTTGTCCGACTCTTCAAGAAGCCTGTCCTTTAGCATCATGGACGCCCCGTACGCTATGAGGCAGTCGCGCTCCATCTCGCCGAACCTGAGTCCGCCTCCGCGGGCCCTGCCCTCTGTGGGCTGCTTTGTGAGCATCTGGACCTGGCCGCGTGCGCGGCTGTGGATCTTGTCTGCCACCATGTGGTGCAGTTTCTGGTAATAGACGACGCCGACGTAGACGTCTGCCGGGAAGCGCTTGCCGGTCCGGCCATCGTACATCACTTCCTTGCCGGTGTACTTGAAGCCATACTGCTCCATCGCGCCCTTGATGTCGTCAAGTTTCTCGCCCAAGAACGCGGAACCGTCGACTATTTTTCCACGGAGCGACGCTGCTTTTCCGCCGAGCGACTCCATGAACATGCCGACAGTCATCCTTGACGGGAACGCGTGTGGGTTGATCATGACGTCCGGCACGAGGCCGTCTTCAGTGTAGGGGACGTCTTCCTGGTTGACCAGCATGCCGATGACTCCCTTCTGGCCGTGCCTTGAGGCGAACTTGTCTCCTATCTCCGGGATGCGCATGTCGCGCACGCGGATTTTGTACATCTTGCCTCCTTCGACAGACTGCGTGATAATGACAGTATCAACGACGCCGTTCTCCGACGGCCTGACGCCGACTGAAGTGTCGCGCCTGTACGGGCCCTTGACCTCAAATTCCTTGTACTCCTCCATGAACCTTGGTGGCGAAGTCCTGCCGATCAGGATGTCGCCGCCGTTCACGACGGCCTCGTGCATGATCGCGCCGTCTGCTTCAAGCAAGCGGTATGCCTTCTCGCCGCGGTAGCCGCGTATGTTGGCGTCTGCCTGCGGCACTTCAAACGTATCTTTCATGCCGCCGGGGTATTGTTTCGCTTCTGCCTCGTAGATCCTGTAAAAGAACGTCCGGCCAAGGCCGCGGTCGACTGAAGACTTGTTGAACACGACCGCGTCCTCTATGTTGTAGCCTTCAAACGGCAGGACAGCGACGACGCAGTTCTGGCCGGTCGGCCTGTCGTCGAGCCCGAGCAGGTTTATCGCCTTTGTAGAGACGACTGGTATCTGCGGATACAGCATAAAGTGCTGGCGCACGTAGGTGCTGGCGTTCATCAGTGGAGTCGAGAAGCCAAGCGACTGCTTTGCCATAGCGCTTTCGTACGTGTTCCTCGGCGACTGGTTGTGCTCGGGATAGGGTATGATTGATGCCCCGACACCGAGTATTGCGGACGGGAATATCTCCAGGTGCGTGTGCCTTTCTATCTTTTTCGGGTCGATCGCGACGTACGAGTTCTCCTCCTCGTTTGCGTCCACAAGCTCGATGACGCCCATGTAGAGCAGGTCCATCCAGGAGAGGAACTTCTTTGAGACCTTCTCTATTATCTCGGCATTGACAAGCGGGTTGTCTTCCTTAAGCACCACGAGCGGCCGCAGAACCCTGCCGGCGTTGCAGCTGATGTAGAGCCGCTTTGTCGCGTTCTCGTTCTGCGAGCTGTACAGGAACACGCCGACGTGCGGGTGGATCTTGCCCGTGCGCCTCATGCTCCTGAGGGTCTCCGCTAGGTTCTCGCCCTTGTCCGCGTAGCCGATGAGCCTGCCGTCGACAAACACCCTGGTGCCGTGTGCACGCAGCTTGTCGTTTGCCTCGTCCACGTTCTGGACTCCAAGCTCGTACAGCTTTTCGGTGACTTCTGCAGACGGAACGTTGACGGAGATTATCGCGGAAAGCGCGAGGTTCTTGACCAGTCCGCAGTTGGAGCCTTCGGGGGTCTCTGCGGGGCATATCCTGCCAAAGTGCGTGGCGTGCAGGTCGCGGGCCTCAAAGTTGGGCTGGCTCCTGCTGAGCGGCGACTGTATCCTGCGCAGGTGGCTTATGGTGGACATGTAGTTTGTCCTGTCCAAGAGTTGCGTCACGCCGACCCTGCCGCGGCCCCAGTTGCCGGTCGCAATAGCATTGTTCAGCTTGTCAGAGACGATGCCTGGCCTGACTGCAGCGGCTACTGCGTTTATGCCGCGCTTTTGGCCCGAGCGCTCTAGCTGGTATTTCATGTCGCGTATCAGGTTGCGGAACGCCGTCCTGAACAGGTCTGCGAGCATCTGGCCGGCGAACTTTATCACCTTGTTGCCGTAGTGGTCCTTGTCGTCGGGCTCTATCCAGCCAAGCTTTAGTTCAATAAGCTTGCTTGCGGCCTCGCCCAGGAACAGTGCCTTTTCGTGCCTGTTCTCGGGATTCTTGCCTATGTGAGGGAGGAGACCCCAGTCAAGCAGCGTCTCTGCCCTCTTTATCTGGAACTCTTCGAGCATGCCGGGCGCGATTCTCTTCGAGATGTATACTATGGCGTCTCTGCTAGTTACGACGTCGCCGGCCTTTTCAAACGAAGGCTCGAGCTCGTCCTGGATGGCCTGGTTCAGGGAAACCGAGTCAGCGATGTCCTTGTCTGCTTCAAGGCCGAGCGCGCGTATCAGAGTGATGAGCGGTATGTCAACAGGCGAACCGGGTATCTTGGTCACGATAGAGCCGTCGGGACGCATGATGAGCTCCAGCTTTGCGCGGTATCCCACTATTGACGAATATACTTTGGCCTTGTACAGCATGGTGCCGGTCGTCTCCTCTGTGTCGACGATAATCTTGTTGTATGACAGGTCCTCAAGCCCCACAATTACGCGCTCTGACCCGTTTATGACAAAGTATCCGCCGGGGTCCCGCGGGTCCTCGCCGAACTCGACCAGTTTTGATTCCGGCAGGTTGTGCAGGATGCACGTGTTGGACTTGACCATCACCGGCATGTCGCCGATGTGGATAAAGCGGGATTCGAGTATCTTGCCGTCTTCTACGACAGAGCACTCGAGCATTATTGGGGAAGCATAGGTAAGGTTACGCAGGCGGCCTTCCATCGGCGCGACGTGCGTGATAGAGCCGTCAAGCTCCATTATCCTTGGCTGCTGCAGTTTTACTTTTCCGAGCTTTATCTTGTACGGGTACTCGGCGGTCTCGATTTCAATTTCGCCGACTTCGTCGATGATGCTCTGAAGCCCGCGCTCCATGAACTCGTTGTAAGAGTTCAGGTGCTGCCGCGCGACGCCTTCTCTGCGCAGAATGTCGTTGATAATGGGCCACATCTCGATAGAATTCTCTACCAAAAGCTCTCACCCTTCCACCACGTAGCGGTAATATACACTTTCACCCGCAGTCGGGCTCTTTCTCGTGATCTTGATGATGTCGCCGGGCCGGACATCGAGATCTTCTATGCCCTTGTCGCTCATCAGGATGTACGGCAGTTGCCCGGGCTTGGCGTTGTACTTTTTCAGCACTTCCTCGGCCTCTGCCTTTGGAATTATTTCATGCTTTGGCTGGTACGCGTGGTTCGTTATCTTGACGACTTTCTTTTCAGACATGGTATGGCGCCTCCTCAAAACAGAATAGCTTGTGCTCGACAGAAAACATCAAAGTCAAATCATTTGATGAAAAAATAGCATATATAAGTATTGTCAATATTTTATCTAAAGTCGGGTTTTGTTGGGAAAAATTGGCAAACCGTTTTGCGATGGTTTAACCGAATTGAGACTACGGGTTAGAGTTTCTGCACAAAAAAGATAAATAGTAACGGAAATATAGCGTGTTAGGTGTGCATGAGGGACAATGGAGTATAAAGCGTACGCACTAATGGCAATATTGCTGGCGTCGGTGGCATCTGTTAGCACACTAGGCTCGGCCTATGCGCAAACAGGCTTCACCGTAACGACAGACAATACAGAATACAGCACAGGTGAAGACATTACGGTCTCCGGAAACGTTGGACGGACGCCAACCGGCCAGGTACTCGTGATCCAAGTATACAATCCGAATGACGCGGTATACAGGTTTGACCAAGTACCGGTTCAGAGTGACGGTTCGTATACCTACACGTTCAGAGTTGGAGGCGAGCTTGGTGTTAGCGGAGAGTACAGAGTTACAGTCAGCTATGCAGGTTCCAGTGCAAACACAACATTCAACTTTACCGCAGCCGATGGCGGAACAGGTCTCAGGGACTTCACGCTCGTAATAGACGGCACTGACAGACACACAGTCCAGTACATGATATCTGGTGGCACTCTCAGGAGCTTGACAGGCGACTCTGACACGGCGGTTGTCACTGCTACCATAACTGCTAACAGAGCAGGTGAGTTGACGCTGGTATTCCCAAGAGATGTGTTTGACGCCATGGGCTCGAGCGGCGACGTGGACTTTATCGTCTTCGTTGACGAGCTTGAGGTATTCCCAGAAGATGACTTTGGCGCCACTGCAAGAACGCTGGTGATCGAGTTCGAGGGAGGCAGCGAGCAGATCGACATCGTTGGTACATTCCTGGTACCCGAGTTCGGTACAATCGCGGCAATCATCCTCGCAGTCGCAATCGTCGGCACCATCGTAGCGACGACAAGGTACAGCAAGTTCAGCTTCCTGCCCAAGATGTAAGGGTAGGACGCTTTTCTTTCCTTTTTTCATTTTTAAAGAACTCTACCGAGAGGTATCGCAAAAATCAGGATGGGGCCTTCGGAGGGATTTGAACCCTCCTCAAGCGGTTTCTGCCGAAAAACAGTCCACAGCCGCCTATACTGACCAGGCTATACTACGAAGGCCGCATCTGCATCTGCATTGACCACATTATATAATCGTTAGATTACTTGCCCGGCAGCAGGCCGAGCCTTACTGTCTCAACACCCAAGCCTTCGAGCTTGTCTGCAAGCCCGTTGAGCCCTATCGAGTCACCGGCCAAGTGCCCCAACACTATCAAGTTACCCTTCAGCTTCTCTTCCTTCATCTTGGCAAGGTCGCCCGGGTCGACGTGCAGGTAGATGACCGTGTCGACGCCATGCTGGAAATATGCCTTGGCTATAGAATGGCCGCCGTTGGTCCCTGCCGCAATCACAAGTGCCCAGTGGCCGGTCTTGCTTTTTTCACTACCGTATTTGACACGCACCTTGGTCGCAGCGTGGCGAAATTCTGGAATCTCGCTCACAGACCTTACGATGTCAGACACGTGCTCTGTCTTGCCAGCTTTTATCTTTTTCAGAATTACCTGACGCATGTACTCGTCGCAGGGCTGGTGGATGTTGACAAGTGGCACCTTCATCAGCCTGGCCGCCCCTACCACGTCGTCGTAGATGTCAGCATGGGTCCTTGTCTCGACGCGCTCTGTCAGCGGTTTGACTGCATTTATCGCGACGGCCCTTGGCACGCCATGCTCGACCAAATAGTCGACATGGCGGCCGAATACTTTGTAAAAGTTTATCCTAGCGACTCCAATTGGGTGGTGCGCTATGACAGCGTCGCACCCCAAGCTATTTGCCAGTATCAGCTCTGCCGTGCCGACGTCGACTGAAATTAACACTTTTTTGATGTTTTCGCCCTTGACGTGGACCGCGCTGTCTGCAGGAACCTTTTTCCAGCCCGCAAGTTCCAAGCCGGCCTTCATTATCGTGCCAGTGCTGACTGTCATGTCCTATGCGGGAATGTGTAAAACTTAAATCTGTTTTGGACCTTTTTCAGGAAAAGATGAGCTGCTCTGACGAGTATGTCTCGCACGTGGCCGGCGACCTCATACAGATAACGCCGCAGGTGCAGGCAAAGCTGAAGAAGGCCAAGTACGGCGTCTACAACCACTCTGCAGTTGAATTATGCCATTGGACGAAAAAGTCGTTTGCAAACGAGGGCAGCTGCTACAAGCACAAGTTCTATGGCATATCTACACACAGGTGCATGGAGATGACGCCTGCTGCGATGAACTGCGAAAACCGGTGCATATACTGTTGGAGGCCGGCCGAGTTCTACGACACTCTGGAGATGCCTGCAGAGCTGGTGGACGAGCCAGACGTGATAGTCGAACAGCTGCTCAAAGAGCGTGAAAAACTAATAAATGGTTTTTACGGCAACCCCAAAAACGACAAAACAAAACTTGACGAGTCACTCTTGCCGGCGCACTATGCAATCTCGCTCTCGGGCGAGCCGACCATGTACCCGAAACTGCCGCAGCTGGTAAGATACCTAAAGACGCTAAAGGCAACGAAATCGATATTCCTTGTGACAAACGGACAGGAACCGGCGATGCTCAGGAGGCTTGCCGACGAGGACGCGCTGCCTACGCAGATCTACCTTTCTACCAACGCGTCGAACAAAAAGATGTTCCACGCAATCAACCGCCCGCTCCACAGGGACGCGTGGAAGCGCTGGTGGGAGTCGCTCAGGTTCCTTGCCGCAGTCGACACAAGGACGGTCCTGCGCATGACGCTCATCCGCGGGCACAACGACGGCAAAGATTTTGTCAAAGAGTTTGCGCAGATGATGTCAGAGGGCAACCCGCACTTTATAGAGCTAAAGTCGTACATGCACGTCGGCATGTCCACTGAGAGGCTCGACCACGGCGACATGCTTGAGATGGACGAAGTCCGCGGCTACGCGCAAAGGCTGGGCGCGGTCATGCCGGCGTTTGATATAATGGACGAAAGCGCCATTTCGCGCATTGTTGTCCTGCAGAACCAGAAGCGCCATGTTGACAGGTGGATAGGCGCGTACCTAGAGGCGTAGGTACCACCCTGCAAACAGGTCGAGCGCCTTTCTCCTGTGCGAGTAGTCGTTCTTGTTTTCAAGCTCTGCATAGGCCTTTTTTGCGCCGTCGGGCACAAAGATGGGGTCGTAGCCCCAGCCCCCCTTTGCCTCCTGCACTGCTATCGTGCCGGGCACCCTGCCTTCGAAAACCCTGACGTCGTTGCCGTCTGAAAAAGCTATCAACGACACAAAGTACGCTGACCTGTCCTGTGTGCCTGAGAGAAGCCTCAGTATGCCGGTGTTGCCGACAGTCTTGAAAACGTACGACGAATACTGCCCGGGAAAGCCGCCTAGCGCCCTCACAAAGAGCCCGTCGTCTTCCACTATGACAGGCCCCGAAACCTTTGCAAAGGCACTTGCGGCTTTTTCCCTTGCTATTTCTTCAAGCGAGTCTGACTGGATCTCTGTGAGTTCTGTCTGCGCAAATTCCGCTTCTATTCCGCGCTGGGCAAGTATCGCCTGGACCTCCCGAAACTTGTTCTGGTTCGTGCTTGCAAAGGCCACCTTGCGCAACGCCGGCAGTACGGCAGGCAAGAATAAAAGCGTCACTCGACTCTGGCGTAGCGGCCCCGCTGCTCTATCTCTTTGACGTTTGCAAGGACCTTGGCGGTCTTTTTCTTGCCTGCCACGCCCTCATAGCCCCTGACAAAGGCAGAGAACGCGCCCTTTGCCCCGACGTGCGCGCTCGTGAAAACCTCCTTTATCAGCCTGACGTCGACAGCCATGTCCTCCGTCCGCTCGGAATAATATGCAAGTCCAAAGTCCAGTAACACCAGCCGGTCGCCGTCGACGATAAAGTTCGAAGTGGTCAGGTCGCCGTGTATGATGTTTGCTTTATGCAGCAGCGCGGCGTACCGGCCTATCCGGCGACAGAGCGGCGCGTCGAGCGCGTCCTTGGCCTGCCTCCCTTCTACAAACTGCATGACTATCTCGGCCCTTTTCGGATCTACAAAGTAGACAAAAGGCGTGCTGACGCCGGCCACCTTTGCGTCTGACATCAGGCTTGCCTCGTGAACGGTCCGCTGCCTTCTCAGGGCGGCGTCAAGCGCTTCGTGTCGGTAAGGCTTCTGCGCCCTGACCTTTGCGACTGCTTTCCTTCCGTGCCACACAGTTGCATAGATGTCTGCCTCTGCCCCGCGCCGTATCAGCTGCAATAGTAATATAGCCACCCCGGTCGAGATAAAAACGTGAGTTTCAGCCCCGAGCCCGGCGAGCACGTCATAAATACCGAGGACTGCGCGGAGGACAACCTTCGAAGCGGCATACTCATACTCACCGACAGGAGGCTTGTGTTCCAGAAAACGGAAGGCAGGATGGCGACGCTGTCAAAGAAGGAGGGCGCGGTCGTGCTAGACATCCCGCTTGCACAGATATCGTCCTTCAAGACCGAGGGCTTTCTCGTGAAAAAGTTTGTAATAGTTACCGACGGCAAGACCTACAAGTTCGGCGTGTTTTCGTCCGGCAAGTGGGAAAAGCAGATGAGACAGGCAAAGGGCTAGCGCCAAGCGACGTCCACGGTGTCTAGCCTCCACGACTGCGTCACAAACGCGTCTGGCACCTTGACTGCCTTTTTCGACTTTCTGTAGTCCTGAATAGCCGTCCAGGCTATCTGCGCGCCGTTGTCGCCGGCGTATTTTATTGGGCATGCAAAGAACCTGCTGCCCTGCCGCTCGCAGGCAGACTTGAGCATCTGCGACAGGCGCTGGTTTGCAGACACGCCGCCTACTATCATCATCTCCTTCTTGGCTGTAAAGGAGAGCGCCCGCTCGACTGCTTCAGCCAGCATAGCAAACGAGGTCTCTTGAAGCGAGTAGCACACGTCTGCCACGCACTTGCTTGAGGCAAGCTTTATTGCGGCAGTCAGCATGCCGGAAAACGATACGTCGTTTCCCTTGACCACGTACGGTAGATTCAGATACTCGCCCGACGACTCGGCCGCCAGCTTTTCTATCCTGGCGCCGCACGGCGAGGCAAAGCCCACGGCCCTCCCGAACTGGTCCAGGAGCTGCCCGATGGTGATGTCGAGGGTCTCGCCGAATACGCGCCACCTCCTTTCCAGAAATGCAAGTATCATAGTGTGCCCGCCTGACACGAGCAGCACGAGCGGGTCTGACGCCCCGGTGAGCGCCGTGCCAAGCTCAATGTGCCCTATGGCGTGGTTGACAGGCACGAGCGGCTTTCTGTTATAGCCGGCGACGGTGCGCGCCGCGACTGCTCCGACGCGAAGGCATGGACCCAGACCCGGGCCGGCAGAATACCCGACAACATCGATGTCGGCCATCTCAGCGCCTGCCTTTGCAAGCGCGCCTTTCAGGACTGCGTGCGAAGACTCGATGTGGTGCCTCGAGGCCTCCCTTGGATGGATGCCCTTGCCCTCGGGTGCCCTATAGACCGCCCGCTCGTCTGACAGTATATTCCCTTTCTCGTCCACGACCGCGCACGCAAACGTGTGCGCCGTGCTCTCTATCCCAAGGCAGAGCATGCCTATCCCCTGCTCGCCGCCGAGACTATCTTTATCACGTCCCCATCCTTCAGCTTGTGGTCAGCCCCTATCCGCTGCTTCGTCCGGGCGTCTATCGCGTATAGAAATCCTTTGGCAAGGTCTGCGTGCACGGTAGCCGCAAGGTCCTTCGCGGTTGAGCCTTCAGGCAGTAACCTGACATCGGGCAGTACGTTTCCATTCTTGTCGGCAAGCTTGACTTCGTCTTCGACAGGATATATCGCCACTAGGCGCAGCAACTTGAAGCAGGCGGCGTTTACAGCCTCTTGCACTCCGGTCGAGCCGTACTTTTCCATCAGGCCCTTGACAAGGTCCAGTGCCTTTTTCTGCTGCTCGTTAAGTGGCACGCCCGGCTTGACGTCAAACGAGTTGTCGCCAGGCAAGTAATACAGTATCCCCTTCTTGGACGCCTTTTTGAGCATAGCCTCGGCCTCGGACGCGCACGGGACGACTGTCAGCCCTACCTGCCTCATCTTCTCGATGTTTGCCTCGGCAGTCGGCAGGTCTGCTTTGTTTGCCGCCACAAGAAACGGCTTCGCCTTTGCGCGGAGGACCTTGCAAAAGTGGAGTATGTCGTCGTCAGTCCACAGCGTGGGCTTTTTTGAGCCAAGTCCCGACTCGTGTATGACTAAAGAAATGTGGTGATCTGGTATCGCAAGCCCTGAGAGCCTCCTGGCAAGCATCTGCTCCAGCTTTTGCCCCTGGTTTTCGGCTTCCCTTGAAGTCTTGTTCCAGTCCCTTGACACGATGCCGGCCATCCAGAGGTCAAACTCTTCTTCGACGAACTTGATGTCAAACATCGGGTCTTCGGTCCCGGCGGGCACCGGCTTGCCGCCGCTGTCAGTCGAGCCCGACGCGTCTACAACGTGTATTAGCGCGTCGGCCTGCCTTGCGTCGTCAAGGAACTTGTTGCCAAGACCCTTGCCGGCGTGCGCTCCCGGCACAAGCCCTGCGACATCGATGAGCTTTACCGGTATGAACCTGTTGCCGTCTATGCACATCGAGTGCACCGGGTTGTCCTGCACGCCAAACTCGCGGCAGGCACACCTCACCCTTGCATAAGCCACCCCGACGTTGGGCTCTATCGTTGTAAAGGGGTAGTTTGCAGAGGGCACCGCAAGCTCTGTGGCCGCGTTGAAGAACGTCGACTTGCCGACGTTGGCCTTGCCTATGAGCCCTATTATCACAGAGGCTCAAGCGCGCCTATCCTGCATTAATGTTTTTCAAGTTCCTTCCTGCACGTCCAGCCATGAAAGCGGAGTACCTTATTCAAAAGCTGTCGCTTGCAGAGCACCCGGAAGGCGGATATTTTAGACAGACTTTTAAGTCGGATAAGCAGTTTCACCTTCCCGGGTTTGACGGCCCGCGGAGCGCATCCACTGCCATTTATTATCTGTTGAAGAGCGGCCAGTTCTCTGCGTTTCACAGGATGAGGTCCGACGAGATATGGCACTTTTACGCCGGAAGCGCCCTTGCCCTGCACGTGATAGAAAGGGGTGGGCACCTCAGGAAAGTCGTTCTTGGAAACGATCCAAAGAGGGGCCAGGTCTTCCAAGCCGCCGTCAGGGTAGGAGACTGGTTTGCCGCCTCCGTTATCAAGCCAAGGTCGTACTCCCTTGTCGGCTGCACGGTGGCGCCCGGCTTTGAATATCAGGACTGGGAGATGGCTGACAGGGAGACCCTCCTGAGGGAGCACCCGGGGCACCGCAGGATAATTACCAAATACACAAGATAGAAAAGGCCCTGTGCGCAACTTGCACCATGCCAAGCGTCGTGTGCATCGCAAGCGGCGGGCTTGATTCCATATGCTACGCAGCCGTGCTTGGCCAGAACCACGACATCTACATGATAACCTTCGCGTACGGCCAGCGCGCCAAGAGGGAGATAGAGGCCGCCAAGTGCTTTGCAAGGTTACTGAAGGCAGAAGACCACAGGATAGTCGACATCTCGTTCATGAAGTCGCTGTACGGCCCGACCAACGCGCTGACCGACAGGAGCAGGAGGCTATCGCCAGAATTCCAGAGCATCCTAGTGGTCCCGGCAAGAAACGCCGTCTTTATAGCCATAGCCGGCGCGTGGGCCCTGAGCATCGGCGCTGAAAAAGTGGCATACGGCGCGCACCTGGGTGATGTCCCGCACTATTCTGACTGCCGGCCCGAGTTTGCAAGGGCAATAGAAGAAGCGCTAAACCTTGCGGACGCAGACAGCATAAACGCCGGCGAACGCCAGAAGTTGCAGGTCATATCGCCGGCGTCAGGCGGGCTCGACAAGCAGGCGCTCCTGAAGGCCGGCCACAGGATTTTGGGGAAAAAGCTGTTTGCCACGTGGAGCTGCTACTCCAACGGCGTAAGGAAGGGCAGCCAGCGCGTCCACTGCGGGCGGTGCGAATCGTGTATAAATAGGAAGGCGGCATTTATGGCTGCTCACATAGATGACAGGACGCGTTATGCAGCGTAAGAGGGCCCAAGGTAGGGTCAGGCTCAGCGAGGTCTTTACGAGCATCGAGGGCGAAGGCGTTTACGCCGGGACCAAGACGATGTTTGTCAGGCTTGCAGGGTGCCCCCTCAAATGCCACTGGTGCGACACGCCGTACGCGATCCCGATGGACAGCGGAAACGACGTTTCTGTCGATGACGTGAAGGAGATGATCGAAGGAGGGCTCCAGCCAAACACGTTCAAGATCAACTTCACCGGCGGCGAGCCGCTTGCGCAGGCCGAAGCGGTGGTAGAACTTGCCAAGTTCGCAAGGTCAAAAGGCGTCAAGACTTACCTTGAATCTGCGTGCTATGACGCAAAAAAGTTCGCAAAGGTGCTACCGTTCATAGACATATGCAAGGTAGAGTTCAAGCTGAGCGACGCAAGGGCTACGGACGACAAGAACTACCCGACTCTTTTGAAAAACGAGCTTGAATGCCTGAAGATGGCGGTCGCCGCAGGCAAAAAGCCCTACATCAAGGTCGTGGTCACCAACACAAGCGACCCTGCCGAGCTCGCAGGCCTAGCAAGGAAGGTTTTTGCTTCAACGGCGCCGAAAAACATAGCAGGATTTATAATACAGCCGAGCTATGGAGTAGATGAGCCACTGTTGGAAAGGCTTTTTGCGTTTTACGACGCAGTCTACCCGCTGTACGAGCAGGTGCGCGTCGTGCCGCAACTCCACAAGCTGATGGGAGCAAGGTAGCAAGCAGATGAAAGAAAAGGGACTCAACAAGAAAAAGATAGCCAAACTCGTAAGGCAGCTTTTGATAGAGCTTGGAGAAAACCCGGACAGGGAGGGCCTGCTGGGGACGCCTGAGCGCATGGCAAGCATGTACGAGGAGATATTCGGCGGCTACCGCATGGACGCCGAGCTTGACGTGACATTTTCAGACGAGACGGACGTCGTGATAGCAAGGGACATCCAGTTCTACAGCATGTGCGAGCACCACATGCTGCCGTTCTTTGGCAAGATACACGTCGCCTACGTCCCTTCAGGCAAGGTGTTTGGCATATCCAAGCTTGTAAGGCTTGTAGAGAAATACTCGCGCAGGCTGCAGATACAGGAGCGCCTGACAAAGGAAGTGGCAGACGAGCTGATGCGCATGGGGGTAAAGGGCGCCATGGTGATAGCAGAAGGCGAGCACCTGTGCATGAGGATGCGCGGCGTCCGCAACAACAGCTCGATACTCACGATAGGCTACCGCGGCGTCATGGAACAGAAGGAGCTTCGCGAGCACGTCTTGGCGATAATCCAGAACCCCAAGGCCGACCTGCGCTCTGTCTGAATAGTTAAATAACTACAGCTGGCTGCAATTTGCTGCATGAGCGGCAAGGACGAGTCGATTTTCTCAAAGGAGGCCCTGATGGGCACGCAGGCAGGCAAAGAGATAATGAAGCAGGGCCTGCTAAGGAGCAAGGGCTACAAGCAGTTCAACCACTACAAGGACAAAACGGAGCAGGAGTTCGGCGCCTTTGCAGAGAGGTTTGTCACGTCGCTCCACCAGGCAATCGGGTCTGATCCCAACCCCGACCTTTCGATGAGCAGATTTGCAGACGAGGTGGGCTCGGCGGAGATAGTGCCCGAGTCGTCGGCCCTGCACGACATAAAAGCCCGCCTTTCAAGCGTCGATGTCCTGCAGGACAGGGTTGCAAAGATTTTGAATTCCAACTTTGTCAAGATGACGTTTCCTGTCTTTAACGCGCTCTACGACGGCGCGGCGCAGTATTTCGGCGACTCTGACTCGCAAGAAAAGCGCGATGCCGTAATCGACGGCCACATCATAGCCATCGACCTTTCCGAGCCGATGGACAGGATAGTCGACCGCGATGAGGATCTGGAATACCTCGAGGACTACAAGTTCATGTGCCCCTACATACTAGGCATTGCCCGCAGCAAGATAGCCGAGGGAGGCGATTCTGTGCTCAAGGCGTTTGAAGTGGGATTCAAAGACGCAAGGATAGGCCAGTACATAGACGTCAAGCTCAAGATGGACCCCGGCTCGATAAACGACGAGAACATGAACGAGTGCTACAAGAAATATCGCGCAGTCATGGGCACTGCAGGCAGGAACATGGCGTTCAACCGCCGGCCCTTGAGCGACATATTCCACCTCGGCATGGCCAAGGCCGGCGAGTGTGTGGGCTGTGGAAACGAGATAGAAGACGCGCTCAGGAACGGCGCCGTCAAGATACCGTCGTGGCCGCTGTACTTTGCGATAAACACCGGCGACGTACGGAAGGGATTTGAGCTTACGATGCAAAAAGCGGAATTGTATTTGGACGAGGCGAGGGTGGCCCTTGACATGCTGCCGGAAAAGTTTGAGCTCAGGCCATTTCTGGAGTTTCTGTTCCTGACGGTGCGCCACTACAATCAGCACTGGCACAACGAGCTTGTGCGGCGCGCGCCATTTGCGGAATTCCAAAGCAGGATGCAGGCGGCGATAAAGTAATGCCCCCGGCCCTCATGTGGTCCGAAGTCTACAGGCCAAAGAGGGTGGAGCATATGGTCGGAAACGAGGACGCGCGGCTTGCAGTCCTCAAATGGCTGCAGAAATGGGTCTCGGGCACAAAGCCTCTGCTGCTGGTGGGGCCGCCGGGCGTAGGCAAGACGACGCTTGTGCACGCCATTGCAAGGCAGTTTGGGTTTG
The DNA here is from genome assembly GCA_964464395.1 of uncultured Nitrososphaera sp. Lineage (GTDB taxonomy): Archaea > Thermoproteota > Nitrososphaeria > Nitrososphaerales > Nitrososphaeraceae > Nitrososphaera. The sequence goes on along the minus strand of CAYXFY010000012.1, from coordinate 21,427 downwards.
ACCTTGTTGAGATGAATGCAAGCGACACGAGGAACAGGGAGGGCCTGCAGAAGCGTATCGCGCCGGTCATGAGCAACACCAGCATCTTTGGCGCAAAGAGCCTGCTTTTTCTGGACGAAGTGGACGGCATATCAGGCAGGGAGGACTCGGGCGGGCTTGATCTGCTGGTGGATATGATGAAGGAGCCCACCGTTCCGGTCATAATGGCTGCAAACCAGAAATCTGCCAAGATAAAGGAGCTTGCCAAGGTCTGCAAAACAGTCGAGTTTGCCCCGGTACCGCCCAGGCTGCTGTTGATGTTCCTTGAGCACGTGCTTGCAAGCGAGGGCGAAAAACTCGGGCCGGGGGACAAGGTGGCAATAGTAAACGACAGCAGGGGCGACATCAGAACGCTGCTCAACAGCGCCCAGTCCCGCGTGGCAGGCTACTCGACGGTCTCAAACAGGGACGTGACGGAGATGGACGTCCGGGCCGCGATAAACGGCTTTTTTGCCGCATCAGGCAGGGATCAGGCGGTGCAGTTCCTCTCAAGGGCCGACGCGTCGTTTCCAGACCCCCGGTACCAGGGCATGGACGCAGAGTCGCGCAGAAAGGACATGATAGGCGCGCTCTTTTCCACCATAGTCTCGTCGCAAGCAGGCGACAGCCTTGCAGACATGCTCAATGTTCTCTCCAAGGCAGACGTCGTCGTGGGCAGGGTGGGCAGGCGCAGGCAGTGGAGTCTGTTGCGCTACGTCATGCCCATGCTGGCGCACGGCCTGTTTGAAAAATCCCGCGGCAGGGAGATACGCTACAGTCAGTATTCCATGCCTTGGCCAGTCATGGGCCCCATTTTCGCAAGGTCGCAGACGGTGCGCAAGCTGGCGTCGTTTGTAGGGCCGGCGACGCACGTGTCAAAGAGCACGTGCAGCTGGCTTGTACTGCCTTATCTTGTAAGGGAACTGATAAACGAAAAGATCGACCCGGTTGAGTTTGCGCTTGCGAACTTTGACGACGAGTCGGTGGGCGAGTCGCTCGCAAAGGAGATAGAGCGCGCAAAGGGGGCCAAAAAATGAGCGAACACTGGATAAGGCTTCTTGTCAAATACAAGGGCAAGTGCTCCGTCTGTGGCAAAGAGATTCCTCAGGGCGAGTACGCGCTCTGGTCCAAGACGGCGAAGGCCATCAAGCACGTCAAGTGCGAGTCGGCAGAGCCGGAAGCGCCGGCTACAATAGAACTAAAGTGCTTCATATGCGGCAAAAATGCAGGTTGCGCCTCGTGCAGTTTTGAGGCAGACTGCAACAGGTCAGTCGTGTCCCAGGCGTGCATCTGCGAGCAGTGCATGGTAGACAAGAACGCCTATAGGAACTACCAAGAGACGTTCCTGTCTAAGATGGAAAAGGTTAAAATGTAAAGGGAAGGTAGCCCTGACAGATGTCTAGCGAGTACGAGCACAACGTCGGACAGCTCTTGGCAGAAAAGAGGGCCAAGATGGAAGAGCTTGAAAAGGACCCAGAGAAAAACGCAGGCAAGATTGCCGCGCTAAAACTGGAGATAGAGGCGCTAGAGTCCATGTACGAAAACTATAACCTTGGCATGAACGTCTTTCGCCGCGCGCAGGGCGGTAGGGCGGGCCTTCGCGAGTAAACATCGTACAGAAATCCTCACCTATGTGCTGTAATGAATTTATATAGCCACCAGCCGGCATTAACTACATTCCCATGCATGAAGAGAAAGTAAAGCGTCTGGCATCGATGAAAAAGTCTGCGGAGGGTGGTGGCGGCAACGACCGCGTTGAGGCGCAGCACCAGAAAGGTAAGCTTACTGCGCGGGAAAGGATTGCGCTTTTGCTCGATGAGGGCAGTTTTGTAGAGATTGACAAGTACGTCGTCCACAGGGGCGACGACCCGACCGTCCAGAAATTCTACGGTGACGGGGCGGTGACGGGCTTTGGTACCGTGGCAGGCAGGCAGGTTTTCGTTTTCGCGTACGATTTCACCGTGCTTGGTGGCTCGCTTGGCGAGATGACCAGCAAAAAGATAACCAAGGTGATGGACCACGCCATGAAGGTCGGATGTCCGATAATCGGCATCATTGACTCTGGTGGCGCAAGGATCCAGGAAGGCGTCAACAGCCTCGACGGCTATGGCGACATATTCTTCCGAAACACTATGGCGTCCGGCGTCATACCGCAGATTACCGCAAGCATCGGCCCGTGCGCGGGAGGGGCTGTCTACTCGCCTGCCATGACAGACTTTGTCGTGATGGTCGAAAACATCGGCCAGATGTTTGTCACCGGCCCGGAAGTGGTCAAGGAGGTCCTGAGCCAGGAAGTCTCGTTTGAGGAGCTTGGCGGTGCGCGGGCGCACGGGAGCAAGTCCGGCGTCGCGCACTTTGTCGCGAAGAACGAGTACGACTGCTTTGACAAGATAAAGAAGCTGTTGTCGTTTCTGCCGCAGAACAACGCCGAGGAACCGCCGGTCGTAGAGGCAACAGACGATGCAAACAGAGTCGACCCCAAGCTGATTGACATGCTGCCTGAAAACCCGTACCAGCAGTACGACATGAAGGGCATAATCAAGTCCATAGTCGACAACGGCGACTTTTTTGAGGTCCACGAGCTTTATGCCGACAACGTCATAGTGGGCTTTTCGAGGATGGGAGGTAGGACGGTCGGCATCGTCGCAAACCAGCCGATGTACCTTGCAGGCGCGCTTGACATCAACTCGTCGAACAAGGCGGCACGCTTTATCAGGTTCTGCGACGCGTTCAACATCCCGATAGTGACGCTTGTAGACACACCAGGCTACCTCCCGGGCACGGACCAAGAGCACAACGGCATCATCAGGCACGGCAGCAAATTGCTGTTCGCGTACTGCGAGGCCACCGTTCCAAAGGTGACCTGCATCGTGGGCAAGGCCTACGGCGGCGCTTACATAGCCATGGGAAGCAAGAACCTGCGCGCAGACATCAACTACGCGTGGCCAAACGCCGAGATAGCGGTGCTGGGGCCGGAGGCGGCAGTTACCATCATCAACAGGCGCGAGCTGAAAAACGCCGCCGACGCGCCGGTACTCAAGAAAAAACTGGCCAAGGAATACAGAGACAAGTTCGCAAACCCGTATCTTGCGGCAGAGCGTGGCATCATCGATCTAGTCATAGACCCCATGGAAACAAGGCCCATGATAATCCGCGCGCTTGAAGCCCTTGCGACCAAGAAGGAGGCAAGGCCGTACAAGAAGCACGGGAACATCAACCTGTGAGGTAGCGATATGGCCAAGAAAATCACGAGCATCCTGATCGCAAACAGGGGCGAGATAGCGCTCCGCGTAATCAGGGCGTGCAAGGAACTCGGCATCAGGTCGATTGCGATATATTCCGACGAGGACGTCAGGGCTGTCCACGTAAAGAGGGCGGACGAGGCGTACCACATTGGACCTGCAGCCCCGTCACAGAGCTACCTGAACATGGCCAAGATAGTCGAGACGGCCAAGGTGGCAGGCGCCGACGCTATCCATCCCGGCTACGGCTTTCTCTCTGAGAACGAGAACTTTCCAGAGATGTGCGACAAGAACGGCATGATATTCATAGGCCCCACCGCAAAGGCGATGGACATAACCGGCGACAAGATGAAGTGTAAGGCGGTCATGAAAAAGGCCAAGGTGCCCACGGTTCCGGGAAGCGACGGCATCGTGACCGACGTCGAAAAGGCGGCGGATATTGCGCACGAAGCCGGCTATCCCGTATTGCTAAAATCGGCGTTCGGAGGCGGCGGAAGGGGCATCAGGCTTGCAAACGACGAAAAACAACTAAGACAGGAGTTCGAGATGGCTTCTGCAGAGTCAAAGGCGGCGTTTGGCAAGTCGGCGCTCTTTGTAGAGAAGTACCTGCAGAAGATAAGGCACATCGAGTTCCAGCTCATTCGCGACTCGCACGGCAACGGCCGGCACCTCTTTGAGAGGGAGTGCTCGATACAGCGCAGGCACCAGAAGCTGATAGAGATGTCGCCGTCGCCCGTAGTCGACCAGAAGACGCGTGAGCGGATAGGCGAGACAGCGGTGAGGGCCGCAGCAGCTGTCGACTATTTGAACGCGGGAACCGCAGAATTCTTGCGTGACCCAGAGGGCAACTTTTACTTTATAGAGATAAACTCGCGTCTGCAGGTAGAGCACCCTGTCACTGAGCTTGTCACCGGCCTTGATCTGGTAAAGCTACAGATAGCAGTGGCGCAGGGCGAGGAGATACCGTTCAAGCAGGAGGACCTGAAGATGAACGGTTGCGCCATAGAGTGCAGGGTAAACGCGGAGGACCCGTTCTACGACTTTGCGCCGTCCGTGGGTCCTGTTCCGTACTGCAACATACCCTACGGGCCGGGCGTCAGGGTCGACACGTACCTGTATCCTGGGTGCACCGTCTCCGGCTTTTACGACTCGCTTGTGGCAAAGCTCTTGACGTGGGGCAGGAACTTTGACGAGGCCCGCGTGAGGATGTGCAACGCACTCGACGAGTTTGTGATAGAGGGCATCAACACCACCATCCCGCTATACAGGACGATAATGGAGGAGAAGAACTTTATCAAAGGCGACCTTTCGACCGATTACCTCGAGCGCTTCAAGGTCTTTGACAGGATGAACGAGGAGGCCAAGAAGGAGACAGAGGAGAAGGCGTCGGCGGCAGTCGCCGCGGCGCTCTTGCATTCTGAACTCGTGAAAAAGGGCGCACCGGCAAAGTCGTCAAAGTGGAAGCAGTCAAGGGTGACGCTCTAGATGGAGTTCAAAGTCGGCGACCTTGCAGAGATGCTCAAGGGCGAAGTGCTGAGGACCGCGGACGACGGCTCGGTGCTTGTCAGCATCGGCAACAAGAACCACACGCTAAAGCTGTTGAAATCAGGAACGGGCGAATTTGAGTTCATACTGGACAACAGGTTCCACCACGCAAAGGTGCTCCAGTCAGGGAGCGCAGAGATACGGCTGATGCTCGACGGCCAACCCATCACGGTAAGGAAGCATTCGAAGCTCACAGAAGTTCTGGAAAAGGCATCCGCGCTCGGCGGAGCTGGCGGGGGCGACAGGAACCTTGCAAGCCAGATCCCCGGCAGGGTTGTCAGCATCGCGGCAGAACCCGGCAAGGAGGTCAAGAAGGGCGACGTCATAGTCATTCTGGAATCTATGAAGATGCAAGTTGCCGTGAAAGCCCACAAGGACGGCCAAGTGAAGGAGATAAAGGTCAAGCAGGGCGCGAGTGTTTCAAGAAACGACGTGCTTGCTGTTATCGAGTAGTCTTCAGTCGGGCTTCAAGTATTCTGGCAAGGTGCATCACGGCCACTATGCCAAGGCCCATTGACACGAGCACGAAAAGTGCCGTCGAGGCCATGAGAAGCGCGCTGTTTTGAGAAGCCGCGCCTCCCGCTATCATGCCAAGCGAAATGGCCATCACGATTGCAAGCGGTACTGCAAGTCTCTTTGCGCTTGCTTTTTTCCTGATGGCAACTGCAGCCGGCGACAGGTAGACCATGCCTATGAGCGAGCTTGCGGCAAAGCCGGCAAGCACCGACCCTCCTTCGCCGGCCGCAAGGCCGTAGCCCTTCTCTGCCACGTGCAGTATGCCAAGCAGCGGGTAGACTGCTGTTTTGACTGTTGATTGCAGCCACGGCTGCTCCCGTTCATAGTCTGCAACTTGCGGGCTAAAGCTGTAGTACCAGGAATTGAACACGTTCATGAAGCTCGATCCTGCGGCGGTTGAAAGTATGCGCTGGTCTCTAAAGTCGCGCAGGAACTGGACCTGCGGCGTCAGCTCGGAGCCAAAGGCCGCGGTTGCAATGAGGCAGCCTGACGGCGTGGCGGTATCCCCATTCTCCCCGTCAGGCGTTGTGCCCGTCTGGTTGGCCCTCTGGACCTGTACGGAGACGCTGTCGCCAAAGCCAAGCGAGTCCTGGCCCAAGGCAGGTGCAGGCAGCATGCCCACCACCAGCACGGCAAGCGTCGCAAGTGCTACGCTGAAAAGCGCCTTGTGCAACAGCCCTTTTTGGCCCCTTTTCTATTAAAGAGTTGCTGACAGGTCAGTTGTTTTTCAGGAATTCCTTTATCTCGGCGTAGTTGGGCTCGACCAGAGGGTTGTCAGATACCCACCTGTAGCGCACCTTGCCCTGCTCGTCCAGTATGAACACCGACCTCTTGGCTGCCTTGTAGCCCTTGAGCGGCCCCAGGTTGTTCATGACTATTCCATACTTGTTGATGACCTTGCGGTCATAGTCTGAGAGTACTGGAAAGTTGAGGTGACGGTTTACGGTAAAGAACTTGTTTGAAAACGGCCCGTCTACTGATATTCCCAGCACCTGCGCGCCATAGTCACGCAGCTCGTCCATCGAGTCTCGGAGCGTGCACATCTCTGCAGTGCAGACAGGCGACTCTGCTGCAGGAAAGAACGCAAGGACTGTCTTTTTGCCCTTGTAGTCGCTCAGTTTGTGGTCCTTCATGTCGGCGTCGGGTAGTACAAAGTCGGGTGCCTTCTGGCCTATTTTTGGGACGGATGACTTAGCCATGTACAAGAGCCGGCCAGAATTGGCATAAAAAGATTTTCAGACGTATTTTGACCTGAAAGGTGAAAGCGACCGCAGCTCCTTTACGACGCCGGATAATATGTGCACAGTCCTGTCGATTTCCTCTTTCGTGTTCTGCATCGAAAGCGTAATCCGGAGTGAACCTGTTATTTCTTCATACGAGAATCCCATCGCCTTTAGCACGTGAGAGGGCTTTTGCTTCTTGACAGAGCACGCAGAGCCTGTTGATGCTGCAATGCCATTTTCGTCCAGCTTTATTATCAGGTCCTCTCCGTTTACGCCAAAGAACGTAAAGTGGGCGTTTGCCGGCAGACGATTTGTTACCGAGCCGTTGAGCCGGCTGTGTGGTATTTCCTTTGACACTTGTTCTACAAGGTAGTCGCGAAGTTCTGCCACCTGTTTTTGATAGGTTGCAAGGTTTTTTGCGGCAAGCTCGCACGCCTTGCCAAAGCCGACTATGCCGTGCACGTTCTCGGTGCCTGAGCGCATCTCCGACTCTTGTCCCCCGCCATGTATCAGGGGCATTATCTCAAGGCCCTGCCTGACGTACAGGGCACCCACCCCCTTGGGCCCGTTTATCTTGTGCGACGATATTGACATCAGGTCTACTTGCAGATCTTTGATGTCGACAGGGACCTTGCCTGCTGCCTGCACCGCGTCGGTGTGAAAAAGCGCGCCTGCATCGTGCGCTATCCTGCACAGCTCCTTCACAGGCTGGATCGTGCCCATTTCATTGTTTGCGTGCATGATGCTGACAAGCGCAGTATTTTCTGTCAGTGCGGTCTTTAGGTCCTCGGGCCGGACCTCCCCCTTTGACGTTACAGCCAAGTACGTGACGCTGTAGCCGAGCCTCTCAAGGTCCCGGCAGGGCTCCAGCACGGCGTCGTGTTCTATGTGGCTCGTGATAACGTGTGTCTTGCCTGACGCGTTTTTGGCGTGCTCCGCCGCGCCCTTGATGGCAAGGTTGTCGGCCTCGGTCCCGCCCGACGTGAAGGTTATCTCCGAGGGTTTGGCGCCCACAAGGTCTGCGACGCGCCTTCTGGCCTGCTGTATAGCCCGAGTGGTCTCGCGGCCAAACGAATGTATCGAAGACGGGTTGCCGAACTGCTGCTTCAGATAAGGGAGCATTTCTTGTATAACTTCGTCTGCGACCGGCGTTGACGCCGCGCTGTCAAGGTATATTCGCTCAGCCATTTTCTACCACCGCAAGCCTCCCCTGCCTGTAGCCGGCCGCGTCAACTGCTACAAACTTGAAGCCGAGCTCCTTCAGCTTTGCGTCTGCAAGCGAGAGCTTGGCCGCGTCAAACACCTTTGAGAGCTCGTCCTTGCCTACCTCGATCCTCGCGATCTCGCCGTGGTCGCGCACGCGCACATGCCTGACGCCAAAAATAGACTTGACCGCTATCTCGGCGTTTTCGATGCGCAGCAACTTTTCATAGGTCACCTCCATGCCTATAGGGATCCTTGACGCCAAGCATGCGTTTGATGGCCTGTCGTGCACTGAAAGGCCGCGGTCTTTTGCAATCTGCCTGACTACGGATTTTCCGATGCCAAGCTCTGCCAGAGGGCTTCGCACACCGTTTTCGCGCAGCGCGCGTATTCCCGGCCGGTAGTCTGAAAGGTCGTCGATGTGTGTGCCATCGACTATTATCGTTGCGCCTAATTTTCTTGCCTCCAGTGCAAGGTGCTGCCCAAGCTCGGTCCTGCAGTGGTAGCAACGCGTCCCATCGTTTTTCACAAACTCGGGGTTTTCCAGTTCGTCGTACTCTATTACTACGTGCGTTATCCCTATCTCTCTTGCCACCTGCCTTGCGCTCTCAAGCTCCTCTGCAGCAAGCGTCTTGTAGTCCGCAGTCACCGCAATGGCATCATCGCCGAGCGCGCTTTTTGCCGCAAGCGCTACCACGGCGCTATCGACCCCGCCTGAAAGTGCCACAAGCGTCCTGCCGTTTTGCGAAAACCAGCCTGCTAGCCTTTCAAAATCTGTCACGTCCCACCAGTCTTTTGCGCCACCTGAGCGCCAACATGTTCTGCCACGCGCCGGGCAGGCATGCCGCAGCGCGCCGCTATTATCTTGATGTCTTCAAACTCGGGCTTGGCGCCCTTGACGTTGCCGGCCGCGTCCTTGACAACCTTGACGTGCACGTGAAACGTCCTGCCGGCGACTTTGACTGGCACGGTTGTCACAGAGCGCGGCAGGATCACCCTTTCCACCTGCTGGACTCGTGCACCGAGGGTCCCCGTCTCACCAAACAGAACATCGAGCATGACGCTTTGTAGACTGTTATCGCATATAACCCTCACGAGATGAGAGGGTCGGCCCTTTTTGCCGGTGCCTGTCAGCACGGTCACGTCCTTTGCGCCGGCTTCTGTCAGCCTCTCGATAAGGTTCCCGAGGGTCTCGCCGGTCGCGTCGTCGACGTTTGTCTCTATCAGGCAGATCGTGTCCTTTTCGACGGCAGCAGGCGCTATGCCTATTGTTACCCTGACGACGTTGGCAAAGCCGGGAAACTTCTTGCAGCCTGCGCCGTAGCCAATTTTTTCCACGACGACCGGCGGGTAAGAGTCGACGCTTTTCTGTGCGATGTTGGCGAGCAGCGCCGCGCCGGTGGGCGTCGCAAGCTCGCTGTCTGCCTGCCCCCCTTCGAGCACGAACTGCCTGCCCTTGAAGATGTGCAGTACTGCGTCTGCAGGGTTCGGCACCTTTCCGTGTGAAAATGTCAGTGTGCCGGCGCCCACCGCGACCTTGGTCGAATAAACCTGTGCGTCGAACAGCCCGAGATCGTCGAGCGCGACGGCGCAGCCTATGATGTCCGCAAGCGTATCAACGCTGGACGCCTCATGCAGGTGGACGTTTCGGGGATTCTCGCCATGTATCGCTGATTCAGCAGAGATTATCGATTTTAGCGACGATTCTGCAAACCTGCGCGCCTTGCCTGTAACGCCGAGCGAGTCGCATATTTTTTCAAGCGCAGCCATCATCTCTGACCCTTTTCGCTCGTGCACGCTGTCCTTGCAGGAAAGCAATAGTTGTGTAGCAGAAAAGCCGTGCGTCGTTATCTTGTCAAACGAAGCTTTTGTTATCCTGCTTCCTTTCAGGAACTTCTGACAGGCCAAGATGGCGTTGGTTACCTTTTTCCTGTCCGCGCCGGCGTCCACCAGAGCCGACACTAGCATGTCTCCGGCTACGCCGGCAACCTGGCAGTCGACGACGGCTATCTTTGCCACGCAGAGTGATTGAGGGTCGCTTTATATCACGTTTACTTCATGAGTGGCATACTGTCCAACAGATCAAGCTCCTGCTGGATCTCTTCGCTGGTCTGGTTGCCGTATATCACCAAGAAACGATCCTCTTCTTCCAAGACATAGTCAGATATAGAGCTGACTTCTTGGCCGTTGACAAAGAATCTGAGCTGTTTGTCTCCGTCGCTGCAAAACTGCGCACCGTCGTCTCTGACAAAACAGTCACCTTGAATGCTCATTCTGACGGATTCTAGGAAGAAGCTGAATGGCACTCTCTCGGCGTGTCTGTGAAGAGTGGTTCCGTCGCCGCCCTCAACGTGTATGAACTGCGACTGGACCTGGTACTGCCTTTGAGAAAAGTCGATCTTCTGGTCGTCGAGTATTACCGCAAACAAGGCGTGCTCGTGTGCCGAGCCCAAGACAAAGGGAGCGGGAGGGTTGATGGACTGGTACGCAAAGGCCGCGGCAATGGCAGCTATGACGGCGCCGATGCCGGCGCCGATAAGCAGGATCCGCGTGTTCTTGTTCTTGCGCCTTTGGGCAGCAAAGTAGCTGTCGTCGCGCTTTCCTCCCTTCTTCCCTGACACGCTTTTGATGTCAGCAGTCGCTCAATTTAAAGCTGATCGGAAGTTTGTAGGTTTGTGAACTACCAAGCCCCAAAGGGCATGGCTTCTCCCTCCACTGTTACATGGTTCAGGAGAACTTTTCCTGCTTCAGCCACCGAGCTTTTGATGTCTGCAGGCGTGCATTCCCGGCGCTCCACCGGTAGTATGTCTGAACCTGACCCGCTTTCGGCTTTACATAGCAAGCGGCAATGGTTCATGTCTGTGCTACGACCGCCTTCGCCTAGCTCTGACATTAGCATCTGTTCAGCATGTTCGCTATTTAACGGCTGGAGCACCTTGAGGAGAGGGAGGGGGCAGGCTCGCTCTCATTTCCGGATTGAAAGCCGTAAGGGTTTTCCTGCTCGTAAGAATTTATAAGTAATCCAGCACGCTAGCAGTTCCAAATGACAATAACCGTTATCGGATCCGGCAAGGTTGGCGCCTCGGCCGCCCTTAACTGCGGCCTGAGGGAGCTTGACGACGTTCTGCTGCTTGACATCGTGCAGGGCCTGCCACAGGGCGAGGCCATGGACATAAACCACCAGCTCTCAGAGAGGGGCTCTGACTCTATAGCGCGGGGATCCAACAACTACGAGGACATGCGCGGCTCGGACTATGTCGTACTCGTGGCCGGCGTGGGCCGCAAGCCGGGCATGACAAGGATGGATCTTTTAAAGACAAACGCGGGCATCGTCAAGGATGTCGCGTCCAAGATAGCGACCTATGCGAAGGACGCAACCGTTATCGTCGTGACAAACCCGCTCGACCCGATGACCTACCTTGCGCTCAAGACTATAGGCTCTTCAAAGAACAAGGTGATGGGCATGGGCGGCATGCTGGACCTGTCTAGGTTCAAGAGCTTCATACAGGAGGCGACAGGCGTCTCGCGTGATTCTATACAGGCGATGGTGATTTCAGAGCACGGTGAAAACATGCTTCCGCTCATCAGATATTCGTCGCTTGGAGGCATACCGCTCCACGATTTTATCTCAAAGGAAAAGGCAGACGAGATATTTGAAAAGACAAAGAAGGTGGCGGCAGACGTCATCGCGCTCAAGGGCGCCACGGTCTATGCACCAGGCAACGCAGTCGCTACGATGATAGAGTCGATGTCAAAGGACAAAAAGATGGTGATACCCGTGTCCGCTTATCTGGAGGGCCAGTACGGAGTGTCTGACATATGCATCGGCGTCCCGGCAGTAATTGGCGCGGGCGGCGTGGAGAAGATAGTCGAGCTGAAGCTTGACGGCTTTGAGCAGGACGTTTTCAACAAGGGTGTCGCAAGCGTCAAGGAAGCGATGGGCGCCCTGCCGCTCTGAGCCCGCCAAACCTTTTATCCCGTTCTCTTTATTCCCAACATCGTTGGACTTACGCACCATCTTGGACAGGTTTGCAAGGGGCGCCATCAGCTTTGAGGAGGCACAGAAGGCTATAGCGATAAACGCGATAGAGCACGTTGAAGAGATTGCAAAGCTGGACGTGGGCAGAGAACCGAGGAAGGGACTGCCTGAAATAATCCTTGCAGAACGCAAAGAGTATGCCGACACGGTCAAGATAGCAACCGCGGCTGCAAAAAGGAGCGGGCAGGTGGTGGTAAGCAGGATAAAAAAGCGCGACTTGAAGAGACTCGTTTCTGCGCTGCAGAAAAGAGGTTTGAAAGTAGAAACGGGTAGGAACAGCACGACTATACTTGCAACCTCCAAGCCTGTTAAACAAGAGCGCGGGATTGTAGGCGTCGTTGCGGCCGGCACCTCTGACATCGGGGTCGCTGAGGAAGCAAGGCTGGTTGCAGAGGCGATGGGCTGCAGGGTGATAACAAGTTACGACGTAGGCATCGCGGGCATGCACAGGTTGTTCCCCGCGCTCAAGGACATGCTCTCAAAGAAAGTAGGTGCAATAGTTGTGGTAGCAGGCATGGAAGGCGCGCTTGCATCGGTCGTGGCGTCAATGGTTGACGTTCCGGTGATAGGTGTGCCCACCTCCGTAGGCTACGGCTTTGGTTCAGAAGGTGTAGCAGCATTAGCGTCGATGCTGCAGAGCTGCACGCTTGGGCTTGCTGTTGTCAACATCGACAACGGGGTGGGCGCCGGCGCGTTTGCAGCCTCGATTGCCAAGAGGTCGGCGGCAAGCCATGAACGTTTATAAGTGCTATAGAATTTTTGCACCCCTATCGTATTGGAAAGGGTGAATGATACTAGTTGACTTTTACGCGTACTCTCAAGAGGATTAGACTCGACAAGACCAATTACCGCAAGAGGGCCGCCATCATAATCGGCAGACACTCCTTTGCCACAGTCAGGGTTACCGACCAGAACGTCTCGGCGCAGGTCATAAGAGCGACGCCGACAGGCGACATCGTAATTGCGTCTGCGCACAGCCACGAGCTTGCCAAGCACGGCTGGAAGGGTGCAACCAACAACCTGCCGGCCTGCTACCTGACGGGCCTGCTCTTGGGCAAGAAGGCGCTGGAGAAGGGCACCAACAAAGCGGTGTTGTACATAGGCAAGGAGCACTTTACCACAAGAGTCGCCGCGTGCGCCAAGGGCATCGCGGACTCGGGTGTCAACCTGCCTATATCCGACGAGTCGGTGCCGTCAGACGAGAGGATATCCGGCCAGCACATCGCCGACTATGCAAATTCGCTAAAGTCAGACGAGCAGGAATACAAGTCTCGGTTTCCAGCTCTGTTAAAGAACGGCCTAAAGCCAGAAGATTACCCGGCCCACTTTGAGGAAGTGAGGACAAAGATCTCTGGCAGGCCCGCGGAGCCAAAGGAGAAGAAAGAGGCCCCCAAGAAGGAGGGCAAGCCGAAGGGTGATAAGGCCCCCAAGAAAGAAGCAAAGTCAGGAAAGGCTAAGGAGGGCAAGAAGAAATGAGTCACTTTTCAAGGCAGGAACAGCAGGTAGAGTGGAAGCCCAGGACAACTCTGGGGCAGATGGTGCTTGCAGGCAAGATAAACTCGATGGACCAGATCTACGAAAACGGCTTGAGGATACAAGAGTCAGAGATTGTTAAACACCTACTACCTGACATCAAGAGCCAGGTGGTCCACGTCGGCATCGTGCAAAAGCAGACCGACGCAGGCGAGATGACGCGTTTTAACGCACTCGTCGCAGTCGGCAACGAGGCCGGCTGGTTCGGAATAGGCAAGGGCAAGGCTGCGCAGATGAGGATGGCGATAGACAAGGCGACAAACGCCGCCTACCTCAACGTTATCCCGGTAAAGCTCGGCTGCGGAAGCTGGGAGTGCAGGTGCAACCAATTGCATTCAGTGCCGTTCAAGGTCAGGGGCAAGGGCGGCAGCGTGACGATAGACATCGTTCCGGGCCCAAGGGGCCTCGGCCTTGTTGCAGGTGAGAACATCCGCAATTTGTTAAAGCTTGCGGGGCTCAAGGACGCGTGGACAAAGTCGTTTGGCTCGACCAACACGATGTCTTCCACCACCAAGGCGATCTTTAACGCCCTGAGAAGCACCTACAGCGTGGGTTGATAGTATGGCGTATCTTGTTGTCAGAATCAAAGGAACGGTCAACATACCGACGTGGGCAAGGACCACGCTTGACGGGCTCAACCTAGACAAGCGCTTCCGTGCGACACTTGTACCCGAGACTGCCGAGTCTTTGGGTATGCTCAGGAAGGTCAAGGAAGTCGTGGCATGGACAAAGGCCGACACGGCGATAGTAAAGGAGCTTCTTGAAAAGCGCGGCAGGAAGGCGGGCTACAAGCCTATAACAAAGGCCGACCTGCCAAAGGAGTACAAGAGCATCGACGACCTTGCAAACGCGATTGCAGACAACAAGGTGGCGATGTCCAAGGTCGAGGGCATCAAGCCGTGGTTTGCGCTCTCGCCACCAAAGGGTGGATTCAAGAGAAAGACAAAGCAGCAGTACACTCAGGACGGCGTTCTCGGCGAGGACAAGGAGCTGACCGAGATCGTGAAGCGGATGCTCTAGTAAGACTTAATTAAGGTGACAGCAGAACGTGATTCAATTCCAGCACAACAGTGATGATTATGGCTACCAGATTTAGAAAAAGCAGGCGGCAGAGGGGCAGCAGGTACTGCGGCTGGGGTCAGATAGGCCAGCACAGACAGGCGGGAAGCCGCGGAGGAATCGGCGGGGCTGGCAAGCACAAGCACTTCTTCATAAGGACGGTCATAGAGGAGCCCGATCACTTTGGCCATGACGCTTTCAACTCCTTCAACCGCAACATCGTGAACAGGTGGCTGAACGTCCGCGACCTGGACACGGTCTTTGCAAAGCACGGAAAGGAAGAGGGTGGCAAAGTCGTCCTGGACCTGACCTCGCTCGGATATGACAAGCTGTTGGGTGGAGGCAAGATCGGCGGCGCTTACACCGTCAAGGTTGCCAAGGTCTCCGAGAAAGCCAAGTCAAAGATCGAGGCCGCAGGCGGCGAGGTTATCTCTGATGAGCACGAGGCAGAATGAGACTGGACTTCGGCGCATCATAAGGAGCGCTTCGGTCTATCTCCCGCAGGTCCCAAAACCCAAGAAAAAGATTTCCCTGAGCGAAAAGTTCGTCTGGACAGGCATCGCACTGTTTGCATACCTTATCATGGGCCAGATCCCGCTCTACGGCGTAACGGACGACCCGCAGTTTGACTTCCTCGCATTTGCAAGGGTGATTTTCGCTGCGCAGCAAGGAACGCTGATGGAGCTTGGCATCGGGCCCATAGTCACGGCAGGCCTGCTCATGCAGCTGTTAAAGGGTTCGGATCTCATCAGGCTGGACTTTAAGAACCCTGACGACAGGTCGCTGTTCACGTCTGCGACAAAGCTGGTAACAATCATAGTCATAGTGGCGGAGGGAGGCCTGTACGGCTTCTCCGTGTACGGTCCTCTAGTGGCGCATCCAGACATCATACCTGTGGTCATAGCTCAGCTGATATTCGCATCGTTCTTGGTCATGCTGATGGACGAGATGGTGCAAAAGGGCTGGGGTGTAGGTTCAGGATTATCATTGTTCATCATGGCAGGCGTGGGCCAGACGATATTGTGGAGCGTCTTTAGCCCGCTGCCCATAGATCCCGGCACAGGTGAGGCCATAGGCATCGCGCCGTTTGCAATCCAGGCGGGCCTTGACGGCCACTTCCAAGACGCCATATTCCGGTCTGGCTCACTCCCAAGCATCTTTGCGCTCTCGCTCACGATTGCAGTCATACTCATCCTAGTGTATATCGAGGGAATCCACGTCGACATACCAATAGTTTCGACCAAGTACAGGGGCTTTACCGCAGTGTATCCCATCAAACTGCTGTATACGTCTGTTATTCCTGTCATCTTGGCGTCGGCGCTCATAGCAAACGGCATATTCATGGGTCAGATGATGTGGGCAAACTACAACCCCAACAACACCAACCCGATGTTCAACTGGATAGCGCAGTTTGACGCGGAGCAGCAGCAGACGCCGACAGGCGGCATACTGTATTACATCACAGGTCCGCGCAGCCTAGAAGCGATGGTCGCAGACCCGGTGCGCGCTGCCATTTACGTCGTGTTCTTTACAGGCATAGTCACGGTGTTTTCCAGGCTCTGGGTGGAGCTGGGAGGCCTTTCCGCAAAGACTGCTGCAAGGAACCTGCTTGATGCCGACGTGCAGGTGCCCGGTTTCAGGCGCGCGGAAGGCTCCGTCGAGACGCTCCTCAACCGCTACATCCCCTCTCTCACGATAATTTCCGGCGTGATAATCGGGCTTCTCGCCGCGCTGTCTGACATGCTTGGAGTCTTTGGTACCGGCACAGGCATACTCCTCATGGTCAACATCTTGGTGAGCTACTACCAGACGCTTGTCAAAGAACAAGTAGATACGCACATGCCCAAACTGGCGGCCCTCCTTGGCAGGAAATAAGCGCGCTATTATAGTCGGGATACCCGGCGTCGGCAAGACAACCGTGATTACGCGCGCGGCTGAACTGCTGTCAAAGGCCACTGTCGTCACCTACGGCACGCTGATGTTCGAGGAGGCCCAGAAGATGGGGGTTAAAGACCGCGACGAGATGCGCAGGCTCCCAGTGGAAAAGCAGCGCCAGCTGCAAGAGTCTGCTGCAAGACGGATTGCGGGCATGGAAAGCGGTGTAGTCATAGTCGACACGCACCTTTTCATAAGTACTGACGAAGGATATTACCCAGGCCTGCCTGAGCGCCTCATCACTATAATGGACCCTACCAACCTGATAATGGTGGCAGCCGACCCCGCGCAGATAGCGCAGAGGCGCAGGGACGACCCGACCCGCAAGCGCGACGAGGCGTCGGCCGAAGCCATTAAAAATGACCTAGACATCTCAAAGATGATGCTCGCTTCATGCTCCGTGATAACGGGCGCGCCATTTGCAATAGTGCTCAACGACGACGGCAAGGTTGATGAAGCGGCACAAGGAATAGCAAGGATACTTGGAGCCGGATTGAAATGATAGACTTTGGAAGCATAATCCTGCAGTTTTTCGCCCCCCAGTATACCAGGAACCCTATATTTCCCGACATGATATCGGCATCGATAGTGGCACTGCTGATAGCCGTCGCCATGAGCTTTGGCTTTGCGATGCTCCGCAAGAGGACGACTGACATCGAGCGGACCAACAAGATAATGAAGGAGACAAACGAGTGGCGCAAGGCCTACACCGCTGCGGTGAAAAAGGGCGACAAGGCACAGATAGAGGAGCTGAAGAAGAAGCAGGCCTACGTCAACAAGATGGCCATGGAAGTGCAACAGCAGCAGATGCGCCCCATGTTCATCTACATGATACCGTCGTTCATGATATGGATATTCGTCTTCCCGGCGATATTCGGCCAGGTGGTCAACATGTCACCCATCTTCATACCCTGGATAATGTGCAGCGACGAGGACGTAGTAAACCACCAGCAGCTAGACGAGGAAGGCAACCCCGTGGGCGCCTGCATAGTGCCTGGAGAGGTCTACCTGTGGGGATGGTTCCTGCTCACGTCTTTTGCGTTTTCAGGCATCGTGGCCAGGGTGACCAAGACGGGCATGCCGAGCATGTGACATGTCTGGGTTCAGCGTCGTCATATCTGGCTGGCCGGCGGTTGGGAAAACAACGATAGCAGGCGAGCTTGCAAAAGAGTTCGGGTTAGTCACGTACAACGGTGGCGACATCTTGAAGATGCTTGCGCACGAGAAGGGCTATTCCAACGCGACTTCAAGGGGAGATTGGTGGGACACGCAGGAGGCAAAAAGGTTCATGGAAGAGCGCAAGCGCGACCCCACGTTTGACAAGAAAGTGGACGAGAGGCTTGCAGAGATACTGAAAAAAGAGAGCGCGGTGATAACAAGCTACACGCTGCCCTGGCTAGTGCACGACGACAAGGTCATCAAGTTCTGGCTCAAAGGCTCGCCGAAGAACAGGGCTGCTCGAATGGCAAACCGCGACGGCATCACAGTCGAAGAGGCTGAAAAAATAGTCTCCTTGCGCGACGAAGAGAACGTCAAGATATACAAGAATTTGTACGGCTTTAACTTTGGAGAGGACCTCTCCGTTTTCGACTATGCCCTCAACACCGACAGGCTGGGCCTTGACGCCCTGATAGAGGTGTCAAAGCTCATAGTCAGGCGCCAAGTGGGTCTGTGACATGCTTCCGCAGCTGGAGAACCTAGTCAGGGTGGGCGACGACGTCACCGACGACAAACACGGTCACTACCCCGACAGGCGGCCCATTTCAGATCTGTTGCAGTACGGAATGGTGCTCGTTGACAAGCCTGCCGGCCCGACCAGCCACGAAGTGGTCGCTTGGGTAAAGCGCATCTTGGAGATAGAAAAGGCGGGCCACTCTGGCACGCTTGACCCGGGTGCCACCGGATTGTTGCCGCTAGGCCTTGGCGAAGGTACGAAAGCACTGGGCGTTCTGCTCTTGGGCCCCAAGGAATACTATGCGCTTGCAAGGCTGCACACGCACGTGTCGGCAGAGCGCGTGAGAAAAGTAATGAACGAGTTTACAGGCGAGATATACCAGCGGCCACCCCAGCGCTCGTCTGTCAAGCGCGTGACTCGCGTACGCGCCGTCTACGAGTTCGACTACCTTGACGACTACGACAGGCTGGTGCTCATGCGCGTGTTGTGCCAGGCAGGCACCTACATACGCAAGATAATCTACGACATCGGCGAAGTCCTGTCGCCTGGCGCGACCATGATTGAGCTTAGACGCACGCAGGTGAGCCACCTGCGCGAAAGCGATGAGCTTGTGCGCCTGCACGACCTTGCCGACGCGTACCAGCGCTTCAAGGAGAGCGGCGACGAGGACAAGCTGCGAAGGCTCGTCCTGCCCATAGAGCGCTGCCTAGAAGGCATACGTGCAGTGACTGTGCGCGACACAGCGGTGGACGCGCTGTGCCACGGCGCACCCTTGGCGGTTCCGGGAGTTGTCGGCGTGCCAGCGGACCTGCGGACCGGCGAGCTTGTCGGCGTGTATTCGCTAAAAGGTGAGATAGTAGGCCTAGGGGAGGCCGCGATGACAAGGGAACGGATAGAGGAGAGCGCAAAGGGCGTGGCGTTTGTCATGAAGCGGCTCATAATGAAGCCTGACACCTATCCAAAGGCGTGGCGTTCAAAGGGGGAGCAGGCAGTCGCCCCCGAAACGACACCGTCGGAAGTCGACCTGACCAAGCTCGAAAGCGACGACGACTTTTGACGAAAAGATTATCAGGTTGCCCCATGTAGCTGGGGGGAGCGTGGGCTCCAAAGCGCGGGAGGACACGAGTAGCGCGGACTATTGCGCAGCTCTTGAAAAGGCGCTCCTAGAGACGATGGAGATTTTCGGTCCGGATTCCGCGCAGGCGATGCTGATGACGCTCAGGACAAGGTACGGGATCAAGCTTGGGAGCCCGCCGTGCTCGTCCATCGATGAGATAGAGAGGGCGCTTGCAGAGATAACCGGCACGGGTGCCGACATTATCATAAGCAGGATGCGCTCTTTTATGCGCTGAAAGAGAAGTCAGAGGGTCTCGCCAATGCCCGGACTCTTGCGTTCCAGCTTGGCAATGTTCCTTGCCAGGTTCTCTATCGTGCCGGGTATGTGGCACTTGCACATGCAGTCGTCGCAGTCTGCATGGTTTGAGCCCCTGCAGCTGTCAGAAATCCCCTGATTGCTCAAAATCAGTTGTAAGACCGCGTAACCTCAATTTCTATCTTTGTAAAGGGACTGAAATATATACAGAAGTGCGCAAAGCGTCTCCGGCTGCCGGGGTCGCCTAGCCTGGGAGGGCGCAAGCCTGGAAATCTTCCAGCCAGCTTGTGACCTGTAAAGGTCCCGAGGGTTCAAATCCCTCTCCCGGCGCCTTTCTTCTCTTCCTTTTCCAAGAGCACGCCGGCAAGAATGCCTAGCGTGAACCAGAACGCAGTCATGCCTGCCGCAGCCGCAGAGCGCCACGACCCAAGAAGCGTTGCATCGTAAAATTCCGGCTCGGGCAGACTCGGGAAAACCGCATAAAGGCCGGCTATTATCGCAAGATAGACGCCGGCGGCACCAAAGTACCAGTTCTTCCTCCCCGTCTTGGCAAAGCCTACCGCAGAGCCCAGCGCCGCAAGGGCCGAGCTTGCAGAGTAGGCTGCAAACAGCGCCCCGTACTCGCCGGCCGAAGTCGGGTCAAATACAACATCAGGCAGTAGCGGATATTTCAGTGCTGGCATGACGTAGAGCGAAAACCATGCTGCCGAGGCCACAGCAAGGGCGACTGTGAACCCGGCCTTGCCCCTCTTTATGCAGGCGACGGCGACCAGCACGCCCCCACCACCACCCATCATGAGTGGAAAGGCCACTCGCCAAAAGTGCTGGGCCTGTAGCGCAGAGTCTATCTCTTCTTCAATATACAGCCCTTCTGCAAGCTTCAGGTTGACGTACTGGAACTCCAGTTCGCTCAGGTGCTGGCCGGCGACAAGGTAGTTCATTGCAATCAGCACAGCTGCTGCGGCCATGCCGGAGACTAGCGAAAGCGCAAGAGCCCTGTCTGCTTGCAAGTTACAGCTCCTCGTCCAGCTCTTCTATTGCCGCCGCTTTTGATATTTCATGCAGGCGCATCGCGACTATTCTATCAAATTCTTTCTTGTTGATGACGCCCCGCTCGTCCAGCGTCTCCACAAGCGCCGTCAGCCTGGCGCTCAGCTCCTCAATCTCACTCAGTTCCTTGCCGGTTATCTTTTTCGGCGGCACGAGATCGTCGTCCTCGCGCGCCCTGCGTCGCTTGGGCATCAGCGTACGAGTTCGAGTATCCTGCTTATTATTTTGTCGTGCGGCCTGCCCTTCTCCATGGATATGAGCAAGAAGTTGCCCTGCTTGAGCGGAAAGGTCGCTATCTTGATCTTTTCCCGCTCGGAAAACGAGTAGATCGTGGGCCCGAACTCGGCGTCAAACTCCTGCCGCATGGCGTGGCGGAGCGCAAGCTCCACGTAGAGCCTGTCGACGTCCTTTATCGACTCTAGCGGCGAAAGTCCGTCTCTCATGCCGCCGGCCACAAGCTTGCCCATCTTGTTTATCACGCCAGCAAAGCGCACCGCTGGGTCTATCGCAAATACGCTCTTGCACAGTTCGTCAAATGCAGCAGGCAACGTTCAGGTTAGGCGGGGATGGCCTAAAAAAGCTTATTTCTTCTTTGGGAACTCGTGAAGGTTTGTCCCCGAACAGCGCTGGCACGCCAGTGGCTCGGCGTCAACCAGGTAGCTGACGTAATAGCACGTGGCGCACTGCATCCTGAACAATGCCGACGACGGAACGAGCATGTCGTCGTCCTGCAGCAGCACCTGCGTGGAGACGAGGTTGTCTATGACAGGCGCCATCAGCCTGCCCAGCTCCTGTGGGTTGTAGCCCCTGTAGCGCAGGTAGATGTTTACCATCTCGTCTGCGATTGTGCCCTTTGAAAGCTTGGGCCTGCCCTTGCCTGCCTGCTTGAAAAAGTGGTCGCGCAGGTACCATTCAAGCTCCCTCAGCGTGTCCATGCGCACGAGAACCGGCAGATCGGTCCACTGCCGCACGTAGTCGGCGTCGTAGAGCTTCTCCTGCAGGACGACGTTGGCGAGC
>CAYXFY010000011.1:9059-50784 GCA_964464395.1 uncultured Nitrososphaera sp. | reverse complement strand
AACGTTTTTGTTGCATTGGACGCTCGAAGGAAACGATTTTCTCACATAATTATTCTATCTGTTCAGCTATTATCAATAATTTCAGTGGCATAATTTTTTATCTTTAACATATTATCATAATATCTAAATTTATATCTATACCAGTCTTACAAAACCCCATGCTCGGAGAAGCCATTACTGTAGCATTCATAATCGGAGGATGCGCGGCGGCCGCCTGGTACGCGAAGAACAGGTTCCAGCCGGAAATTGAGCGCAACCTTAAAAGACTGGAAAGGACGGAAGCGGTAAAAGACACAAGGAATTATAATCTGCGGCAATATTGAATAGCAAGCGCGACGATATCTAGTGGTTGCTATTCAACATCCGCCCCGTCAAAGACGTGCCCGGCATCAAACGTGAAATTTACAGAATACTTGAAAAGCAAAAGGCCGGGACTTGGGACGACCTCTCGCCCTTTCAGGACGAAATAGAAGACCTATTGTCAAAGTTCTCGGGGTTCAACCCTTCTTGGAGAACGATACCGGCGGTCTTTCGCGTTGCGCTGGTCAAGGCAGCAGGCAATAACCGCGCTTTTATTGAAAACGTCGAACTTCCAAATACCAAGCACGACATTGACCTAGTGCTAAAGATGCTCAACCACATGCGCAAGGAGAAAGGCCTTGCAGAGGTCAAGATGCCATTGTTTGTGCAGCCCGATGAAATAGCGCTTGCCAAGCAGGCCGGCAAGATAGACTATGAAGCCAACGACATAATTTCGCAGCTTGCCGTCGTGTTCCAGAAAGGCTCGATAATGCTGGTTGGATTTGTGTTCGGCCGGAACTTTGTGCTTCTGGAGAATTGATACGTAATATACAGCTAGAGTAACCAGCTTTTTATACTTAGTAACTTAACTAGAGGCATGACCGACGCCCCTTCAGTCTCGAAGATACTGGTGGCCCTAGATGGTTCGCCGGTTTCCAGAAAGGCGGCCAAGTATGCAATTCACATTGCAAAGGTCGAAAATGCTAGGCTGGTCCTGATGCACGTCGTCGAAGACGTCAAGCAGGGCGGCGCCATAGGGCTTCAGGCCAAGTACGGTAACGTCCGGCTGGTGGAGGGCTTTAGGCGGGCGAGGATCAAGGCTGCAGAAAAATGGATAGACGAAATAAAGTCCCAAGCTGACAGGGCCGGCGTCAAGCATGCAAGCGAAATAGTCGTCGACGACGGCACGTCAGAAGGGGGCATGATAGCGTCTTACGCCAAGAAAAACAGCATCGACCTGATAGTCATGGGCAAGAGAGGTCAATCCAAGTTCAGGCAGCTTCTTCTTGGGAGTGTTACAAACACGGTCATCAACCACGCGCCGTGTCCCGTGCTCGTCGTGCGCTGATCAGCCCTTGCGCATCTTTGTAAACGGAGCCTTTAGCACCGCCTTTCTGGTTATCTCTGCTATCCTGCCCGCCGCCTGCTGCAGGTCGCCCGCATAGTCTCCAAGCATCCTGGCCGCGATGCCGCAGCCGCGCGGCAGTATCGACACGCCGCCGCGCATTTTCATGTCTGTAAGAGATGCGTTTGCAAGCCTGTTCAGCTCGGAAGTGAGCCTTGCCGGCGCCATGACATAGACGCTTGCGACGACGTATTGCTCCAGCGCGCCTGCCGACCTGACATCCGTCTTTTTCGGCTCGAGCACCGCCGTGTCTGCAAACTTTGGCCTGCCATAAAGGTCGCTTCCCTGGATCTTGAGATAGCAGATATCATACTGAAAGAGCTCGCCCGACGCGGCCCTGCCCGGCGTTATTATTTCTGAATAGACCACAGTCGCGTCTTCGTGCGCCCTGATGCTTGTCTTCTGGTAGAACCTCGAGCCGGCATACGGTATTATCTGGTCCGGAATGTACTCCAAGTAGCAGCCGCTGCCCACCGTAATGTCCACCTGCTGCGTGGCATATCCTTCCTCCATCCTGTATATCCTGGTCGCGCCCTGCGTCGTCAAGTGGGCCTGCGCGCCGCTTTCAAGTGATACCTCAATCCTGTGTGTGTCGCCCTGCAGTACGCCGCCGGAAGGCGATATGACGTACATGTAGGCCATGGATGGAAGCGACTCTTCCAAGTACATCGGCTTCTGCGCAAAAAGTGGCACCTGCGAGTACTGCTCTTTTACTACCGTCCTGCCGGTCGCCTGGTCGCCAGCAAGCTTCAGTACCAAAACGCCGCGCTTGCCAGTCTCACCTGGCTTGGCAGGGCCGTATTCTGCCACCTCGGGCGGTACGCCTTCCATCAGCCAGACCTTGCCTTTGGAGGCAGCTCGAAAAGCACGTCGCGGACAATGTGGCCTGCGACCATGTCGACGCCCTCTCCTGTTCTGCAGTTGACAAACGCAAACGGCTTTTTGACCCTGACCGCCCTTGCGTCGTGCTCCATGACTTTCAGGTCCGCTCCGACATGAGGTGCAAGGTCAATCTTGTTTATGACCAAGAGATCACAGGTCTCTATGCCCAAGCCGCGCTTTCTCGGGTACTTGTCGCCGCCGGCGACGTCGACGATGTAGATGAAGTAGTCTGCAAGCGCGGGGCTGAACGTGGTCGTGATGTTGTCGCCGCCGCTCTCTATTATTATCAGGTCAAGCTCGGGGTGGCGCCTCTCCATCTCCTCGACTTCGGCTATGTTCATAGACGGGTCCTCGCGCACCGCGGTGTGGGGGCAGCCGCCCGTCGCAAGCCCCACCACCAGATCTTCTGCGAGCATCCCCTTCTCTGTGGCAAGGTTGCGCCTCATCCTGTCAGCGTCCTCCTTTGACACGACGTCGTTTGAAATGATGCCTGCTCTGTACCCCATCGAAAAAAGCACGGGCACGACCTGCTCTATGAGCATCGTCTTACCAGAGCCCACCGGCCCGCCTATGCCGACGCGAGGCACGCGCTTTGCCATGCAGGAAAAACCCGAATTTATGTAATAAACATTTTCGAGTCCAGCCTTTCGTGCTCCAGTTGCATTACGTCAATGCCGGGGGCAAACTGCCACATCTGGTCAAGAGGCCTGTCGACGTTTTCTGCCGCCTCTGCTATCGCCGGCTTGAGCTGGTGGAGCATCTTTTGCGCCGAGACGTGGTCTATGATGCCAAGCCTCAAGGCTGCGCCGGTCATCCCGACGCAGAATGAATAAAGAAACATCAAGCCTGCCTGCTTTTTTGGTATCTCGAGCGCCGTGCAGGCCACGGCAAGCGCGACAGGATACAAGCCTGCCGCATTCTTTTCGGCCACAACCTTTTCGTATTCCGCAAGTACCTTGTCGTCGGAAAACGCTGCCACGCAGCGCACAAGGTTGGCGCCTGACCGCGCAGACGCAATGCGCACTTCTTCAACAAGCTTTATCGAAAATAGTGCCGAGTCTGCCTGCAGAACTCCTGCGATGTCCGACTTTGCCGCGCATTCGTAGGCGGCTCCAAGTGCGCAACAGTCCGCAGGCCCGACCTGCCTTTCAAGGTGCGTGGCTATCAGCTTCTGCAATTCTTCTGTGCTTATCTTCTTGCGCTTTGAGAGCGCCTCAATCCCGTTTGACATCGTGTAGGTGCCTGCGGGAAAGAACGAGTCTGACAGCTGCATCATAGACAGAAACTCAGTGCTCATACGCTCCTGCCTCCGGCTCGAACACCATCGCGTCCTCCGTTATCTCGACGCTGCCTGCAATAGGACCGAGTTGCCTCCTCAGCATTTCAATTTCGTTGTCCGACTGGATGGGCAGGATTATCCTGTTGTCCTGCACTTTTACCGGCCTGTGCAGGTTGCCGATAGCATGGCCGACGAGCGCGGCTGTCCTTGTACTCGAGTCTTTCAGCCTGACGACTGCCACCTTTTCCGGCTCTATGTAGATTATTATCATCCTATCTCCAAGGTGCACGACATCGCCGTGCCGCAGGCGCGTCCCTGCAGGCATGGCAAGCGCGACATCGGCACCCGCGTCGGTGGTCTTTCTCATGCGCAGCCTCTCGGCTTCGGGCCTGCTTATTGATAGCTTTTCCACGGCGCCTTTTGCAAGCATCTCGCCGTACTCGGTCTTGAGCTCCTTTCCGATGTTTCCGACCACGGATTCGCAGATTATCAGGGCATAACTGCTAGGCGCGGACTGCCTTATTTCTTTTCGATATTCTATTTATAATCAGGGTTTGTAACCCCACACGTTGAAGAAGATGACCTACCGCGACGCCGGTGTCGACGTCGGCAAAATCCGGGCGGCGCAAAAGTCGATAGGCGACATCATCTCTGCCACGCACAAATTTCCAAAAATAGGCCGCGTGCTTTCTGGTTTTGGCCACTACGCCGGCCTCGTCAAGCTTGGCTCGCAGACTTTGGCGCTCCACTCCGACGGCGTGGGCACAAAGGTGCTAGTCGCCCAGCTCATGAACAGGTTTGACACTATAGGTATCGACTGCGTGGCCATGAACGTAAACGACGTCATATGCGTGGGCGCAAGGCCGGTAGCGTTCATCGACTATATCGCACTGAGGCAGCCGAACGAGAAGCTGATAGAGGAGATCGCAGGCGGCCTCGTTGAAGGCGCCCGACAGTCGCAGATGGCCATAGTCGGCGGCGAGACTGCGGTCCTGCCCGACGTCATCGCAGGCGAGGGCGAGAACGCCTTTGACCTTGCCGGCATGGTGATGGGAGTCGTTGAAAAGCAGGTGCTTGGCGACTCGATAAGGCCGGGCGACGTGATACTGGGCGTCGAAAGCAGCGGCCTCCATTCGAATGGCTATACACTTGCGCGAAAGGCATTGTTATCAAAGTATTCGGTGGACGAAAACGCCGAGCACCTTGTCCAGACAGTCGGCGAGGAGCTCCTGACGCCCACTAGAATATACGTCAAGCCGGTGATGGAAGTGCTGAATAAGGTCCGAGTGCATGGCCTTGCCAACATCACCGGAGGCTCGTTTACCAAACTGCCCCGCCTCAACACCAAGGTGCGCTATACTCTTGACGGCCTGCCTGCCGTCACGGGCATATTCAGGCAGATACAGGTTGACGGCAACATCGACATCGAGGAGATGTACCGGACGTTCAACATGGGAGTCGGATTCTGCATCATAGCGCCCAAAGCCGCGACCGACGACATAATTGGCATCTTTGCAAAATATAAGATGCGCTGCCAGAAGATAGGCAGGATAGAAAAAGGTTCAGGCGTGGTCGCGACGCTTGCAGGCAAAAAGCGCTCGCTGTAATGCCAAAATTAATATGCGAACGGGGACGATTTTGAAAAATATTGCTAGCAGTTCCCGGCCCTGACAACTACCAGCAGGCTTGCGCCGCCATAGCGGACAGGATATCAAAGTCGGTGCTGTCTGCCGGCGAAGTGCGCAGGGTTATGCGGGAAGTGTCGGCAGTCTACGGCCTTGAGACGATACCAAGAAACGAGCATATCCTCGCCTTCCTGCCAAGTGGGAGCAGGTACCGCAGGCTGCTCATGGTAAAACCGGCCAAGACGGCGTCAGGCGTCGCAGTGATCACCGTCATGCCCAAGCCTTTCGAGTGCCCGCACGGCCGGTGCACCTACTGCCCCGGCGGCGTCGAGTTCAACACGCCCCTGAGCTACACAGGGACAGAGCCGGCCACGCGGGCCGCGCAAAAACACTCGTTTGACCCTTACCAACAGGCGTCGTCAAAACTTGAGCAGCTGCAGGCAAGGGGCCACGACACCGGCAAGTCAGAGATAGTCATAGTAGGGGGCACGTTCCCGTTCATGCCAGACGACTACCAGCGCGGCTTTGCCAAAGGGTGCTACGACGCGCTGAACGGCCGTCAGTCGCCGAGCCTCACAGACGCAATCGCGGCAAACGAGACGGCGCAGAACCGCTGCGTCGGCTTTACAGTCGAGACAAAGCCTGACTACTGCAAGGAGCAGCACGCCGACCTGATGCTCGAACTGGGAGTGACAAGGGTTGAGATAGGCGTCCAGTCTCTGCGGGACGACGTCTACAGGCTTGTCAACAGGGGGCACACGCTTGAGGACGTGGTCGGCGCGTTCAGGATCGCACGGGAGGCCGGCTACAAGATAGTGGCGCACATGATGCCCGGCCTGCCAGGATCGTCGCCTGAAAAAGACGTGGAGGATTTCAAGAGGCTGTTCAGCGACGAGGCCTTCAAGCCAGACATGCTCAAAGTCTACCCGACGCTTGTCCTGCGGCACACCGGCCTCTACAAAATGCATGAAGCCGGCAGGTACCTAGCATACTCTGACGACGAGCTTGTCAACGTCATAGTGGAGATGAAAAAAATCGTGCCCAACTATGTCAGGATAATGCGTGTCCAGCGCGAGATCGAGTCCGGCGACATCGTGGCCGGCCCGAGGAGCGGCAACCTTCGCCAGCTGGTGCTCAATAGGCTCCGGGACGAGGGGCGCGGGTGCAGGTGCATAAGGTGCAGGGAGGCGGGCCTGCAGAGGCGCTACCCTGACGCGGACGATGTTGTGCTGAAAAGATACGACTATACCGCCTCTGGTGGTAAAGAGACGTTTCTTTCGTTTGAAAGCAGGGATGGCAGCACGCTGCTCGGTTTTCTGCGGTTGCGCAAGCTGGCAGGCCCGCACAGAAAAGAGCTGGCAGGCTCTGCCATTGTGCGCGAGCTCCACGTGTACGGTCAGGCTATAGGCGTAGGCTCGGAGACCGACGGCTCGTCGATGCAGCACCGCGGGTATGGAATGAAACTTATGCAGGAGGCCGAAAGGATAGCCATAGACGAGATGAGCATTTCCAAGGTTGCAGTCATCAGTGCCGTCGGGACGAGGGAATACTATAAAAAACAACTGGGATACCGTCAAGACGGGCCGTATGTCTCAAAGGTGCTCTAGATGGAAGAAGAACAGATCCTGATAGGCAAGGGTACTTGGCTTGACAAGCTTGCAGACACGCTTGTAAAGCGCGAGCAGAAGCTGGGCCGCAAGCTGGACCTGATAAGGGTGGAAAGCGGCCTTGGCGCTTCCGGGATTCCGCACATCGGCAGCATTGGCGACGCAGTGCGCGCCTACGGCATAGCGCTTGCGCTCAAGAACATGGGCTACAATGCTGAATTGATTGCATACTCTGACGACATGGACGGCCTGCGCAAGATACCTACCGGCCTTCCTGAATGGCTGTCGCAACACATTGCAAGGCCTGTATCAGAAATACCCGATCCGTTTGGAAACTGCCACCAGTCGTACGGCGCGCACATGAGCAGCCTGCTCCTTGACGGCCTTGACAGGGTCGGCGTCAAATACGCATTCCAAAGCGGCCGTGACGCGTACAAGACCGGCAAGTTAGTAAAGCAGATAGACACGATACTGCAGAACAGCGAGAGGCTGGGCAAGAAAATAGCCGAGTTTGTCGGCCAGGACAAGTACGTGAGCGTGCTCCCGTATTTCCCGGTCTGCTCAAACTGCGGCAGGCTCTACACTGCTGTCACCGAGAAATACTTGCCTGCAGAAAAAAAGGTTGTCTACACCTGCAAGGGGAGCAGGATAGGCAAGCAGGAAGTCGCAGGCTGCGGCCACCATGGCGAAGCAGACATCTCAAAGGGCGAGGGCAAGCTCGCCTGGAAGGTGGAGTTTGCGGCAAGGTGGCAGGCCTTTGACATCCGGTTTGAGGCGTACGGCAAGGACATCATGGATTCTGTCAGGGTAAACGACTGGGTCTGCGACGAGATCCTCGGCCACCCGCACCCTCTGCACGTAAAGTACGAGATGTTCTTGGACAAGTCGGGCAAGAAGATAAGCAAGTCTGCCGGCAACGTGTTCACGCCGCAGATGTGGTTAAAGTACGGCACGCCGGAATCAATATTGTTGCTGTTGTTCAAGCGCATAGCAGGCACGCGCCATGTCGGCGTCGACGACGTTCCGGCGCTGATGGACGAGTACGACTATTACGAAGACGTGTATTTTGGAAAAATAAAGGAGGAAAACGCAGCCAAGCTTGCCAAGATAAAGGGGATATACGAGTACATCAACAAGCTCGAGCCCCCGAAGCAGCCGGCACAGCACGCGCTCTATCGCTTCTTGGCGCAGCAGGCGTCGATATACCCTGACGACCCTGACAGGCACGACAAGGTTTTTGCAAGGCTGATAAAGTACGGCATGGCCAAGGAGAAAAGCGCCGACCTGGTAAACAGGATAAAGCTTGCCTCAAGCTGGGCCGACGACAACCTTTCAGGCGAAGACAAGTTCGAGGTCCAGCTGTCCGACATCCAGCGCAAAGCCATACAGCAGTTGCTTGCAGTAGTGGGCGAGTTTGCCGGCGTTCAGGAATCCCAGGACGACGCCAAGGCTCTGCAGTCAAAGGTGTTCGACACCGCAAGGGCAAACGGCATGGAGCCAAAGGAGCTCTTCACTCTGCTGTACAGGATGTTCCTGAACGCGGAAAGGGGCCCGAGGATAGGAAACTACTTCCTCGACCTTGGCGCAGAGCGCGTCTCTGCCGTGCTCAAGAAATACCTGTAATATCAGACAGACCGACTTATATCGGTGGATAACCTATACTTGCCGGGTTGGGTGAGAATCGCAAATCCGTGTCCCTGAAGGTGCTCGCAGCGTATGCCCGCGACATGGGTCGCGGGGTGGTGAGAATAGACCATGCCTCCATGGATCTGCTGGGAGTGTCGACAAGCGACACGGTTGAGGTAGTCGGCAAGAAAGACGTGACTGAGGCGCTGTGCTACCCGCTCCTGCCTTCAGACGAGGGCAAGGGGATAACCAGGATAGACCCTAAGATAAGACATGCAGTGGGTGCAGACATTGATGACACAGTAGAGATAATGACTGTCGCGCAGATGCCGGCTGAAACGTTCCAGCCCGCGCAGCAGGAACCCGAGCAAGGCGGACCCGCGCCCCCGATGGCGGTGTTTTCCGGCTCCTGCATAGGCTTTGACAAGCAATACGCGAGGATTATGGAATTCATCGGGATGCTCGAGTCTGCCGTGCGCAGCAAGAGCCAGTGCAAGTGTTACACCGATGGCAAGAAGACCATGGGCTGGGACTTTTTCAACCTCGAGATGGACATGGGCTTCATAGAAAAGCTGGTCGAAGTCTACCCTGACATCAACAGGCAGGAGGGCAACACGTTTGAGGAGAGGCTTGCCATGTGGATGAACAAGCAGCTGAAAAAGATGAAGCTGGAATACAACCTGAAGCTCAAGGACATACCGCAGGAAACGGTCAAGGGATTCAGGCTCGACCCAGAATCGTTTCGCACAGACAGGGATCTGGACGACCTGCGGTAGGCTGTCCGGGAAGATTATATATGCAACTTGAAAATTTCATACACGAATGAACCGGCGTTCTGCTGACAAACCGCCGATGATAGTCGTCAGCGGCTCGTGCGTCAACTTTGAAGAGGAGCGGCCAAAGATAGTCGAGCTTTTGGACGCGCTAGAGATGGGCGCCCACAAGAAGGGCGGCATGGAGTGCTCGTCGATTGGGAAAAAGTACCTGGGCTGGGACTTTTTCTACATCTACTTCTCATCCGGGTTTGTCGAGGCGTTGCTGGACATCTACCCTGACATAGACAAGCAGGAAGCCAACACCATCGAAGATCGATTCGTATTGTGGCTCGACAAGCAGTTTAGGAAAAAGAAGCTAAAGTACAACCTGAAATTGAGCGACGTTCCGCGGGAGCAGGCGCGCGGCTTTAGGCTCAACCCTAACGACTACAGAAGCGACGACTGGATGCAAAGGTACCGCTGATATTTATTACGCGTGATCCAATCCCGCACTGTGCGCGCGATCATCTTCGACCTTGACGGAGTGCTTGTGGACTCGATGCCGTCGCACTCACTTTCATGGGTGCAGGCGTTTCGAAACGTGGCCGGCATAGATGTTGACAGGCGCGTCCTGTACGTCCTTGAAGGCATGCGCGGGGTAGAGCTTGTGGAAAAGATATTCGCAGAGCATGGCACCGACATGTCGCTTGCCGCCCGAGTCATCGCAGAGAAGGATCGCATCTTCAAGGGCATGGAAAAACCACGGCCGTTTGAGGGCGTGAAAGAGATGATCAGAGAGCTTGGCTGCGCCAAGGCCGTCGTCTCTGGTTCTAACAGACATGACGTCAAGTCGTTTCTGGACGAAATTGCAGGGAAGGAGAGTTTCGATGTCATAGTGACTGCAGACGACATACGCAGGGGCAAGCCGGACCCGCTTGCTTGTAACGGCGCTTGACAGACTGCGTCTTGACCCCGCGCAGGCAGTAGTCGTAGAAAACGCGCCACTTGGCGCAAGAGCAGCAAACAACGCCGGCATCCAGTGCTACGTCGTCATGAACAGCACGCCGCTTTCAAGGTCAGACTTTGCCGGGATCGTGCCGGAGGACAGGATTCTGGAGAGCACAAGTTCATTAAAGGGTCTGCTCAAAAAACTGTGTAACAGATGAAGGTGATGATATTTTCGCACGAGTCAGACCTTGACGGGCTGTACTCGGCTGCAATAGGACTCATACGCTACCCGCAGGCAATGACCGTGTTTCTGGGCTACGGCAGGGAGAACTTTGAAAAGATGGGCAACTTTGTCTACTCTGCGACGCACTATGGCAAAGAGCGCGGCCTCGTGATAATGGCGGACCTTGGGCTCAACGACGACACGATAGAGGCATGCAAGCAGGTCTTTGACGACGCGGTCCGCAACGGCTGGCAGATAATGTGGGTTGACCACCACCCCTGGTCGCAGGCCGCAATAGACACCATCAAAAAATACGGCGAGCTTGTGCATGACGCGTCCGGGCAGAAATGCGCGGCAGACCTGATGCATGAACGGTTGCTGCCGGAAAACGGGCTTGCCGCAAGCCTTGCGAGCATGGCGCACACTATGGACTTTTTCACAAAGGACCAGTACCTGGCGCCGGTGACAGAGATAATAAAATACTACCAGACGTTGCCGGACTTTTACGAGCGGCTTTCAGACCTTGCGCGCAAGTCTGCAAGAGGCATACTCTGGGACGCAGAGATGCAGCAAGACTACGTCAAATACGAAAAGCTGCGCGACGAGGCAAGGGTACAAGTGCTCGCCGCTACAGAGGTGAAAGACACCGCAGGAGTCAAGGTGGCGTACGTGCCCACGTCGCAGTACCTGCAGAGCAGCCTCTTCTCAGAAGAGGTGTTTGCAGTCACAGGTGCGGACCTCGCGATATTTTACAGCGGCAAGGGCAAGGTGAGCATCCGGAGGAGCAACGGCAAGGTCTCGTGCAGGGCAGTTGCGGCAAACCTGCTGGAGGGCGGGGGCCACGACTATGCGGCAGGGGCGACCTTTTCAAGCGACCCGGAAAACAGGGCCGCGGTAGTTGCAGAGCTTGAAGCCGCGGTGTCAAAAGCAATCGGTCAAATACTTTAAAAGAACAGCCCGCGAAATACAGTGCATTATGGCTGGTGGATTGAAGGGCAAGGTTGCCGTAGTAACTGGGGCAGGCGGAGGGGTCGGCAGCGTCATTACCAAGAGGCTGGCGTCAGAGGGCTGCAAAGTAGTGCTGATAGGCCGCAACATGGACAAGCTCTCAAAAGCCGCAAAGGAGGCCGGCGACAGCAAGAACACGCTAACTTTTGCAGCGGACATCACAAAAGAGGCCGAGGTCCTCAGTGCCCTGGAGCAGACCATCTCCTCGTTTGACCGGGTAGACATACTGGTCAACAACGCCGGCACCATCAACGATCCTGTGGCATTCCACGAGATGTCAGACGACAAGTGGAACGAGCTTGTGGACACCAACCTGATAGGTACGTTCCAGATGACAAAGGCAGTCATCCCAATAATGATGAAGCAAAAGTCAGGCACCATTGTCAACATCTCATCGGTGCTCGGCTTCCGCTCAATACCAAACGTGCCACTTGCAGTCTACGGCACTACAAAGGCCGGCGTCATCATGTTCACAAAGAGCATAGCAGTGGAGTACGGGCCGCACGGCATTCGCTCAAACTGCATCTGCCCGTCGACCATAAGGAGCTCGCTCATCGAGCCGTACCTGCAGGATGAAAACGCCAAGAAGATGCTCGAGTCCGCTTTCCCTCTGCGCAGGGTCGGCGAACCCGACGACATAGCCGGTGCCGTGTCGTACCTGTGCTCAGACGACGCAAGATGGGTGACGGGGGCTGTGCTCGTCGTGGACGGCGGGATCACTGCAAAACAATGACCTTCTCGTCTTTTTTATCATAAATTGCGATATTTATGATAATTTCAGAATTCTTGAACATCTCAGTAATCCTTATTACTTTTGGCCTACGCTAGGTCTGGTATGAAGAGACTGGACATCATCATCCCCCACGAGCGCTTGGGGGAAGTCAACGAGATCCTGCACAGCCACAAGGTTGGCGGAATGTCATTTTACGACATCAAGGGCAGAGGCCGGGCCAAGAGGGAGCCGGTAGCGGTGGGCCGCGGTGTCATGCGGTACGTCCCCGAGTTTGGCTTTCGGACAAAAATAGAAGTACTGGTAGCCGACTCGCTTGCCAAGCCAATAATCGACGACATCATCAAGACGATAAGCACGGGCTCGGCGTCAGACGGCAAGATATTCGTCTACGACGTGGCAGACGCCTACGACATAGGGAGCAAGGAAAAGGGCGACGCGGCGCTTTAGGAAAAGAGTTATAATCTTGCCGGCTGTAGCATGTGCCATGCACACAGAAAACGACAAGAGAACCATGCCTGTATGCTTTACTCCAGAGCAGCTGAAAGTGGTGGAAGAGTATGCCAAGAAAAAGGGCATGCTCAACGCAAGCCAAGCGCTCGAGGAGCTGGCCGGCAACTAGATTTTAGAGTGCCGATTCTCCGCGCTTTCTAGTCCCGATGTCGACCACGTCGTCGACGTTCGAGACAAATATTTTGCCCTCGCCCTTGACTCCGGAGCTTGTGCTCTCCAGTATCTTGTCTATCACCTTGTCGGCCATCGAGTCTGCAACCACCATCAGTATGGTCGAGTTGACGTTGAACTCGGGCGTGTAGGTGCCGGTTCCTCTGCCTGAGTGAACCTGCTGGCGCGGGACCTCTCCCCTGCCTTTTGACTCGAAGTAGGTGATGCCTCCAAGGTCCAGTTCCTTGAGGGCTGCAAACGCTCTTTCGAGGCGTGCGCTTGGGACTACTGCTTCTATTCTCTTCATAATTTCAGTACCTAGTTGCGCTATGCAGGTCTTTTATTAAAATATTATGTATGTGCAGAAATAAATTGCGCCATATTTATCACATTTGGAATATTTTGACCCTGAAGGCACGCATACTTTTTGTACCCGGCGAGCAGAAAAAAAGACGCGTTGCGGCTCTTTGACAAAAAGCCCCTGTTTTGCGCCGTCTGCAAGAAGGAGCTGAAGCACAAGTACAAGCCAAGGGAGGAATGGAACATGCAGGGCTACCTCTGCAGCGACTGCCACATAGAAAAGACAAAAGAGTTTGCCCTCAAGCCGCGGGAGGTAGACAGGTGCGCCGTCTGCAAGACGGAGCTTGGCGACATAGCAGTCAAGCCCCGGTGGCAGTGGGAGATGGAGTCCGGGTCGCTTTTGTGCCAGCCCTGCTTTAACAAAAAGGACGCCGAGTACAACAAGAAACTGAACTTTTGCGCCGTCTGTGGTTCCAAAATAGGATTCATCCGCTACAACCCCAAGCCCGCGTGGAAGATACAAGGGCAGATGTGCCGCAAGTGCTGGGACGTTAGGAACGCCCCGAAATGATACTCAAAAAGCACGAGTGCGACAGGTGCGGCAAAAAGTTCCGCAAGATAGAGGAGCTTATGCACCACCAGCTGATAGCGCACGAGAGCCGGCTATACACGTGTGAAAAATGCGGCATGGGCTTTGAAGGGATGGAGCAGATGCGCGACCACGCAAAAAAGTTCCATTCATACAACAAGCAGGTTGACGAAAGAAAAAGGTCAGATGGCCTTTAGCTGCTTTACGATAGGCGGCCTTGCCTTGCGGAAAACCCGAAATCCGCAGATGCACTTTATCTCCGGAAGCCTCGACAACTCTTCGACTGTAACCGGCGTCCCGCAGCGCATGCACTCGTATGTGACGTTTGCCGCAGAGGAACTTTCAGACATGGATAAACACGTGCTCCGGCCCACATTTTAAGCTTTAATCGGCCAAAAAGCGCGAGATCCTGCCTTCCCTGCTCCCCCTGATGGCAGACTGGGCGGCTGCAAGTATCGCAATGGGAATCCTGTGCGACGAGGCGCTCACGTAGTCAAGGCCAATCCTTGCGCACAGCTCTATGGAACGGGGGTCCCCGCCATGCTCGCCGCAGATTCCGATCTCCATGTCCTTCTTGACCTTCCTTGCCGATTCTACAGTCATTGCCATCAGCCTGCCAACACCCCTGGCGTCAAGGGTCTGGAACGGGTTTGTGTCTACTATGTGCTTTTCAAGGTAGAATGGCAGGAACTTGCCCTCAGCGTCCTCCCTGCTGAAGCTGAATGTCGCCTGGGTCAGGTCGTTTGTGCCAAAGCTCAAAAAGTCGGCGACGTGCGCTATTTCGTCTGCAAGCAGACACGCCCTGACGACTTCAATCATGCTCCCAAACATCATCTTGAGCTTGACCTTGTGTCTGTGTTCAACTTCGCGCCTTACAGACTCGAACATATGCCTGACAGTCACAAGCTCGTTTACCATGCCCACCTGCGGCACCATCACCTGCGGCTCCACCTTGACGCCCTGCCTTGCAAGTTCAGCGGCCGCCTCGCATATTGCGCGCATCTGCATCTCGTAAATGTCGGGAAACGTTATGCCCACCCTGATCCCCCTGTGCCCGAGCATCGGGTTTATCTCTGAAAGCTCGTGGACGCGCTTGAGCATCTTTTCGCGCTCTAGCATCCCCTTCTCGGCCTTTGGTCCGCCCTCCGACTTTAACTCAAAGATCTGCATCACCAAGTCCTCCTCCTTTGGCAAGAACTCGTGGAGCGGCGGGTCGAGCAGCCTTATCGTGACCGGCAGCCCCTGCATCTCCCTAAATATCGCCTTAAAGTCTGAGCGCTGCAACAGCTCGAGTTCTGCCAGCGCCTTTCTGCGGTCGGCGTCGCTTTCTGCCATCACCATCCTGGCAAAGAGCGCGCGCCGGTCGTGCTGGTTGAACATCCACTCGGTCCTGCACAGGCCTATGCCTTCGGCGCCGTACTTTCTTGCAAGAGCGGCGTTTTCAGGCGTGTCGGCGTTTGCGCGGATCCTTATCACCTTCATCTCAGACGCCCACTGCAGTATCTCCTTGAACTCGGCAGAAATCTCGGACTTTACCGCAGGCACCTCGCCCGCGTAGACCCTGCCAGTCGAGCCGTCTATCGTGATGGTCTGGCCCTCCTCGACAACCTTCCCGTCCGTAGAGAACTTCTTGCCCTCGAGGTCTATCTCTATCTGGGTGCAGCTTGCAACGCAGGGCTTGCCCATCCCCCTTGCCACCACTACGGGGTGCGAAGTCTTGCCGCCCCTGCTCGTCAGTATGCCTGCGCACAGCTTGAACGCCGAGACGTCGTCGGGCTTGATGTCCTTCATGACAAGTATCACCCTGTTGCCGTGTCTTGCTATGGTCTCGGCCCTCGAAGCGTCGAAAACCGCGATGCCGGACGCAGCACCGGGCGACGCCGGCACGCCTGCCGCGATGGGCCTGTGCCTTGCGCTTTCTATCCTTGGATAAAGCGCCTGCTCCAATCCTTCCGGGTCTATGCGCTGCAAGGCCTCCGTCTTGCCTATCAGGCCTTCGTGGTACATGTCGACTGAAGTCTTGACGCTTGCGACCGCGCTCATCTTGGCAGTCCTTGTCTGCAGGACGTACAGTTTTCCGCGTTCAACGGTTATCTCGACGTGCTGGCACTCGCGGAAATGATTTTCAAGCTTTTCGCACACATCGACAAGTTGTTTGTATGCGCCGGAAAGCTCTTCTTCCATCTGGTCTATGTGGGCGGGGTTCGCCTTGCCCGAGACGACGTCTTCTCCCTGCGCGTTCGTGAGGTAGTCGCCATAGATCTTTTTCTCGCCAGTCACGGGGTCGCGGGTGAAAACCACTCCTGTCGCGCTGTCGGCACCCATGTTGCCAAACACCATTGCCACGACCGCGACGGCCGTGCCGTTTGCCATCTCTGGCGTAATGCCGTGCTGGCGCCGGAACTCTGCCGACCTCTTGCCACTCCACGACCTGAACACCGCGTCTATTGCTAGTTCTAATTGCTTGTAGGGGTCTGCTGGGAATTTCCTGCCGCCCTTTTCGCACAGTGCCTTGAAAGCGGCCGCTACCTTGCGCAGCGCCTTTTCGTCGTTCAGGTCTGCGCCTGCCATCGCCTTTTCAAACTGCCTGTCGTCTATTCCAAGCACTATCTTGCCAAACATCTGGACAAAGCGCCTGTACGAATCCCAGGCAAACCTTCCGTCGGTT
Source organism: uncultured Nitrososphaera sp. (assembly GCA_964464395.1). Classification (GTDB taxonomy): domain Archaea; phylum Thermoproteota; class Nitrososphaeria; order Nitrososphaerales; family Nitrososphaeraceae; genus Nitrososphaera. The sequence continues at coordinate 34,455 of CAYXFY010000011.1, read as the reverse complement.
GCCTTCGCAAGCCCTCCGACTGTCTCGTCGTTTATGCCGAGGTTGAGTATGGTGTCCATCATGCCCGGCATCGAGACTGCGGCCCCGGAGCGCACCGATACCAATAACGGATTTTCAGGCCCACCGAACTTTTTGCCCGTCGTGCTTTCAAGTTTCCTTATAGACTTGCGGACCTCGTCCATCAGGCCGTCGGGCATGTGCTTGCCTGCCTCGTAGAACTTTTCGCAAATGTCAGTGGTTATTATGAACCCGGGCGGCACCGGCAGGCCAAGCTTGGTCATCTCTGCAAGCCCCGCTCCCTTTCCGCCAAGTAGCGCCCGGTCCTTGCCGTCGGCCTCTTCAAAGGAGTAGATGGGCCTCGGGATGGCGCTGCTCAATTCGGGTATTGCTCCGCCGGCGTTGGTTTAAAACGTTGTGCGCGCCGATAGTTTCAAATCGTTGCGTGCGCAGCCAAGTGTGGCGATTTCGCTGTCAGAACCTCTCGGCTCCGTCTCAATCCTCGTCCAAGTGCTGGACCTCTTTGGCACGGCGGCGTTTGCAGTGACAGGCGCGTTCAAGGCAGTCGAGCACAAGTCCGACATCGTCGGCATAATCATACTTGCCAGCATAACAGGGCTTGCCGGCGGCGTTATACGCGACATGGCGTTTGACCGGTTCCCACCGGCTGCCATGTCAAACCCGCTTTACATCGGCATTGCAATCGCGATGGCAGTCGCCATTTTTTTCCTGTACGGCTCGATGAAAAAGCACTGGAACCTGTTTTTAAAGTTCGACGCAATAGGCCTTGGCGTGTTTACCGTAATCGGCGCGACTATAGCCTACAACATTGCGGGGCTAAACTTTCTTGCCATGGCGTTTGCCGGCGTGATAACGGCGATAGGCGGGGGCATCCTTCGCGACGTGTTTGTAAATGAGGTGCCAATAGTGTTTGTGAAAGAATTGTATGCCACTGCGAGCTTTGTCGGAGTCGTCATGCTGTTCGGATTACTGTCGGCCGGCGTACCGCTCGAGATTGCGGCTATTCCGTGCATAGTGGCGGTGACGGGGCTCAGGCTCTTGGCCATGAAATACAATTGGAACCTGCCAAGGCCTAAAGTCTAGAGCATGCCTTGGGCAAGCTCTTCGATCTTGTCGACCCACGACGCGGCCTTCACGACGCCGGACGCAACAAGTATGCCACGCGATCCAAGTTCCATGGCCGTTGCGACATCGCTCTTGTCGGTTATTCCAGCGCCGCAGATGACCTCGGACCTGCCGCCTGCAGCCTTTATAGAATTTGTGATTATGGCAGGGTTTTCCTTTGATACCGCGCGCCCGCTGCCTATCAGCTCCGGCGGCTCGATGGCGATAAAGTCGGGCGCAAACGCCGCTATCTCGGAGACTTCAGAAGGAGTGTGGGCGCAGACTATGGACGTCATCGAAAGAGCGCGCAGCCTCTTTACCAGGCTCTTTATGACCTGCATGTCCACCCTGTGCTCGCTGTGGTTGATGAGCGACCCTGAGGCGCCGTACATCTTGGCAATCTCCGGCACGATAAAGCCCGTGGTCGAGCCCTCGTTTGCGTCGTCTACGTGCTGGCATATGACCGGGAGGTCGACAGACTTTGCGACAAGCGCGATAGACGCCTGCGGCGGCGCAAGCACTATTTCAACGTCCAGCTTCCTTGCCACCTGCTGCGCTGCCTGCGCAAGCTCTATCGTCTTTGCTCCTGAAGCGTCGGAATAATTCTTGAAATTTATGACAAGGGGCCGGTTCAACGCTTGCCCTTGCCCTTCTTGCCAGTGTCCATGTCCCGGAACTTGGATTCGAGCTTCTTCATGCGAGCCTCGTAGCCCTTGTTGTATTCAAGCTCCTCGGGTATAAGCGTCGCAGGATGGATGAACCCTTGGTTGCGCATTATCATGGCGCGTTCTGATGCGCGCATACGCTGGAGGTCCCAGTCCGCGGTCCCGAATCCGTCGTGAGGGCCGGTCAGCTTGCCGTTGTGCATCGAGAAAAGCAGGCACGAAACTATTGGTATCGAGTAGTTGAGGCTTGCCGCGGAATTGAGTTTGACCGGCATGAGGGGCATGTGATGGCTCCCCCTAGTGTTGCCTGCGACGTAGTGCGGGTCGTTGAAAGCGCTTCCCGCCTCCTCTGTCGCCGGAAAGTTCTTTTGCGTCCTGACTATCATTATCGGATCGTCCTTGCCGACGTAGGTGCCGGCGATGTTGTGCAGCCTGTCGGTCGACGCAGACACGATGTGGTCCTTCATGTCAGCAGAATATACTGCCGACACGACGTACCGGCCGGGGTACATCAGGGCCGCTTCAAGCTCGGCCTTGTCCTCCCACATTTTCAAGTCCGCTATCTTGCCTGACATGACGTCGAGTATCCGAAACACAACGCCTTCGGCGAGTTTCTCGTTTATCAACAGACCGGTGTTGCTCCTTGCGTCGACAAACATGCGCCACAGCGGGAAGTTATACGCACCGGGCTCTGTCTTGTCTGCGGCAAAAATGCAGAACACCTCACTTGGGCGCTCCTCCATCTCTATCTCTGCCACGCCGGGACCCATGCCCTTGACATTGCCGGAGAACGAGTCTTTCAGAAGGTCCTGCCCTGCACCGTACAGGCCCTGCTCCTTTGCCACCTGCGTACCGGCGGTAAACGCGTCCCACGCAAGCTTGTGGATCTTTACGTCGTCAACGCCCCGCGTGTGCGTCATTATGATGTGTATGTCGTCGCCGGCATAGCCTATGTAACTGTCGATAAGCATCCCCTTACTGTTTTTTGCGACGAAATCCTTGACGGCCTGCACCAGCTCGTCGCTTGGTCGCGTGTGGCCGCCTATCCCGCCTATGTCAGCCTTGATGGCGCTGATTGTAACTCGCATGTGCAAAACACTCTCTCTTTGGTTTAAAACTCTTCCGATGTTTTCCTCCGATTTTTTTCAGTGCTGCCGCAAAAAACTGCCTATGAGAGTGGCAAGAATTCGTAACATTTCAGGGCGAAATACAAATAAAGCCCATAAAGCGTTCATGCCCTATGAGCGCAAGCAAAAAGCCACACCTGAACATTGTGGTTGTAGGCCACGTCGATAACGGTAAATCTACTACTGTAGGTCACCTACTTGTCGATCTTGGTGCAATTGACCAGAGGACTATAGATGCGTATAGCAAGGAGTCTGAAGCAACGGGTAAGGGCGACACATTCAAGTACGCATGGGTAATGGACAGCATCAAAGACGAGAGGGAGAGGGGTATCACCATCGACCTCGCCTTCCAAAAGTTCGAGACGGCAAAGTACTTCTTTACTCTAATTGACGCACCGGGTCACAAGGACTTTATCAAGAACATGATTACAGGCGCGTCGGAGGCTGACGCTGCCATCCTCGTCATTTCAGTCAAGCCTGGTGAGACCGAAGCCTCCATCGAGCCCGGAGGCCAGGGCAGGGAGCACGCGTTCCTTGCAAGGACCCTCGGCGTGAACCAGGTGGTTGTTGCGCTGAACAAGATGGACGACGCAGGCTATCAGGAAGCCCGCTACAAGGAGGTCAAGGACAATGTGGAGAAGATGCTCAAGTCGGTCGGCTTTAACACCGCCAAGATAAGCTTCATTCCGGTGTCCGGATGGAAGGGAGACAACCTTGTGAAAAAATCCGAGAACATGGCCTGGTACAAGGGCCCGACGCTGGCAGAGGCGTTAGACGCATTCGAGCCGCCAGAGAAACCAATCGGCAAGCCGCTCAGAATCCCGATACAGGATGTCTACACGATCACCGGCGTCGGCACGGTGCCGGTCGGCAGGATCGAGACCGGAAAGATGAAGCCTGGCGAGAAGGTCGTCATAATGCCGTCAGGCGCGCCTGGTGAAATCAAGACCATCGAGACTCACCACACCCAGATGGACTACGCAGAGGCTGGAGACAACGTCGGATTCAACCTGAGGGGCGTCGACAAGAACCAGATCAAGCGCGGCGACATGATTGGACCGTCAGACAACCCGCCGACCGTCGCAAAGGAATTCGAAGCGCGCATCATAGTCATACACCACCCAACGGCGCTGGCTCCGGGATACACGCCAGTTCTACACGCGCACACGGCGCAGGTGGCAGCAACCATCTCGGCATTCGTATCAAAGATAGACCCAAGGACGGGCGCCACAACGGAGGAGAACCCCAAGTTCCTCAAGACCGGTGACGCTGCGATAGTCAAGATAAAGCCGGTCAGGCCGCTGCCGATAGAGACATTCAAGGACTTTCCGGAGATAGGTAGGTTCGCACTCCGCGACATGGGAACCACCATCGCGGCAGGCGTCGTGCTCAACATCACCGAAAAGTACGACCCGAACAAAAAGTGACCTGAATGCCGCAAGCAGCAAGAATCAAACTCACGAGCACCAACCTCTCCACGCTTGAGAGCGTGTGCACGGAGATAAAGGGCATCGGCGAAAAGGGCGGCATCAAGATCCGCGGCCCTCATCCCCTGCCGACGAAGAGGATGAAGGTAGTGACAAGAAAGTCGCCGTGCGGCCAGGGCACCAACACTTACGACAAGTACGAGCTCCGCATACACCGCAGAGTAATCGATGTTGGCGCCGACGACAGGGCAATCAGACAGCTGATGCGCCTGAAGATCCCGGACGATGTCTACATCGAAGTCTCACTGACTCAGTAGACCTTTTTGAAAGTGCCTTTGGGCACCTTTATTTTCTTTGAAGCTTCGGGATGGATTATCTTTGCCAGTATCTCGAGGCCCGTGACTGTGCGCGGCCCGGGCTTGCTAAAGTATGACCCTGCCTCGACCGCGTAGATCGCCTTGTTCCTGACTGCGCGAAGCGAGCTCCACTTTTCGTTGTTTTTCAGTACCTTCATTTCTTTTTCAGTGCGCGCTATTCCGTAGCCGCAGGGCATCATGACTATGATGTCAGGATCAAACCGCGCAAGCTCGTCTATTTCCATCCGGCGCGACTGCTCGCCAGCGACGCTCATGCCGTTTATGCCTCCGGCGTACTCGACCATCTGCGGCACCCAGTGGCCCGCGGTGAAGAGCGGGTCGACCCACTCTATGCAGGCGACCTTTGGTTTGCGCTGTATCTTCATTGCCCTGACTGCGTCTATCCGTTTTTGCAGCGACGCGACAAGCTTCCTTCCCTCCCTGACTCTGCCCACTTTCTCTGCAACGTCCATTATCGAGACGAGCACGTCGTCAAGATCGTGAGGGTCCAGCACCAGAACATCCGGCGCGCCCCCGAGTATCCTAACTGCCCTCCCTATTTCTTTCGTAAAGGGCGAGCAGACCTCGCAGAGCCCCTGCGCGACTATTAGATCGGGCCTTGCTTTCTTTAGCGCCGCGTCGTCGATTATGTAGATGTCGCCGCCGGAGCGCACCAGCTCCACTATCTCTCTGTCTATCTCCGCTCCTGTCAGGGCGCCGGGATCAAAGGACGGTCTTATGACCTGTGGCTTTTTCCTTGCTGCCGGTGGGTACTTGCACTCGTGCGTCACGCCGACTATCTCACTCGCCGCGCCAAGCTCGTACAGTGTCTCTGTGGCGCTTGGCAGGAACGAGACTATGCGCAACAATTACAGATCTTTCGACACTGCTAAAAAAGCCTACCTCGAGCATCCAAAACAGTTTAATGTCTCCGATTATGCCTTTTAAACAATGAAGTCGAGCATGGCTCTTGCTGCGGGCCTGGCGGCTGTGCTGGTAGCTGTACTTGCAGTGCCGGCGCCGGCTTTTGCAGCAACAATCGATGCGGACATAGTTCCAGGCGCGCTGAACAAGTCAACGGACGCGTACGCGCCCAACCCTATCCAGGCTAACGTGGGCGACACGGTAGTCTGGACCAACAAGGACACGACAATACACACCGTGACATCAGGCAACCCATCAGACGGGCCTGACGGACAGTTCGGTCACGAAAGTTCGGATCTGATCTTTGCAAACCAGAAATTCCAGCACACCTTTGAGACGGCAGGCGAGTTCCCGTACTACTGCACGCTCCACCCGGCGATGGTTGGAACGGTGATAGTGAGCGGGGGTAGCACCGGCCCTTCAGAGAGCACCGCCACAACGCAACTTGACGGCAACAACTACACAGTCACCGCAAGGTCAGAGGCTGCATCCGTGACTGCAGTAGAGATAGTTCCGAACCAGTCGGTCAATGTCGAGTTTGACGGACCCGGCGTAGTAGAGCTGACACTGCCAAAGAGCATGATAAGCGGCAACTTGATGGTGAACGGAGCCGCGGCTCAGGTAGTGAGCGAGAACGCCCAGTCGACGACTATTAGCTTCACTGTCCCGTCAAGCGGAGAGGTGGAGATCACTGGCGCGGTAGTGGTGCCCGAGTTCGGCGTGATTGCCGCTTTGGTGCTCGCAGTCTCACTCGTGGCCGTCATAGGGGTCGCCCGCTTCAAGGGCAGCTTCTTTGGCCTCGGAAGGTTCTAAGCCTTCCCTCCCCTTTCCTTTTTCATCTTGCTTAAAGCAATACTGCCGGTCCTGTTGATTCTAGTTCCGCTGCCGGCTTTTGCGCAGGAGCAGATAATGCTTGAAGCGCCAAGCGATCAGGACACTTTTTCAGTCCAGATAGAATGGACGCCCGCAGACATTGGCGCTCCGAACACATTTGAGATCCGCTTCATAGAGCCGGAGACCGGTAAGGAGGTGGAGGACGTCGTCTACGACTTTAGGATAGAGCAGAGAGGCGCGATGGTTCTTGCAAGGACGGCCCAAACCTCAAACGTGCAGACGGTGGCTTTTGAGAGCGAAGGGCCCTATACAATCGTCGTGGATGACATTGACGGGCTTGGTGAAGGCGCCTCATTTCCTGTGGAAGTTACACCCGAGTTCTCGCCCATATGGGTGCTGCCCGGCGCGTTCTTGGCGCTTTTCGCGCTGCGCAGGAAACTTGGGATATAACTTAATTACTTTAAGCGCCCTCTTTTGATTCATGAAGTTATACATGCTCGTGCTGGCGGCGCTTGTACCGGCCGCGTTCTTGCAGCCTGCTTTTGCCGAGGAGATGCGCCAGCCTTTGGGCAGCGAGCTTGACGTCTTGGTCGAGCCGCAGTGGGGTCAGGACGCCCAGGCGCAGATAAAAATCTCCTTCTTGCAATCCGGCACCAACACTGTCCAGCAGCACATCGATTACGACTTGAAGATATCCGACAGCGCCGGCAATCAGGTGTTCAGCGCGGCAGGTCAGCTCAACCAAGCCACCCTACACACAGAGCCCGGCTCGGTGACAATACCCTACAGGTTTACAGAAAACGGCAGCTATACGATAACAGTCGAGATGACCGGCATACTGTTCGTCCCGAGACAGACGGAGACGGCCGAGTTCCCTGTCAACGTGGTTCCCGAATTTCCTGCCGGCACACTCTCTGTGATTGCGGCCGTTACTGCTGGAACCATAGCCGTCGCAAGACTGAGAAAGCTCTAGGATCTGCGCGAAAGCGCGACAGCGGCAATAGCAATGCCAGCTATGCCGGCGCCTATGCCTACCATGCCTATCATGTAGGCCCTGTCTACGGCGGCCTTGGTCTCGCTGGCAGACTCGGCGGCGCTTCTTGCCGCGTCGCTTGCGTCCTGCGCGGAGTTGCTTGCGTCTTCAACCTGCACGGTCAGGCTGGTGATTACCGCGCGCATCTGCTCGACAAAGTCCTCGGGTATGCCCTGATCGGGGTTGCCCGCCTCGGGGAAGTTCAGCCTACGCGAGTCTTCCACGTCCTCTATCTCTATCTGCGTGTTCACCTGCTGCCCGCCAATCGCGCCCCTGAATGCCACGGCGTACTGGCCCAGCTGCGTCGGGATGATGTCTGCCTGGTACCAGCCGGCCTGCTCGGCGGGTCTCAGGTCAAGTGACTTTTCGACGCCGCCTTTCCTCACAACAACATCTGCAGACGCAAACGCGTTGGTGACCGGACTACCGTCAGAGGTCCTAGTCACCTGTACTACTATTGTGTTCAGCTGCCCCTGAAGCGGCGGCTCTATTCCCCAGCCGCCGACTAGCTTGATGCTGCCAACAACTGCTTCGTTGTGCGCAAAAGCTGGCTTTAGGCCGAAAAGCAAAAGTGGCAGTACCAGCACAAGCGCGACGGCTGCCTTTTTCATACGTGAAAATCTTGATTTGCAGCGCTTATAATCTTTAACTCCTGTTCGGGGTTTGTACCACAAAACAAGCAAGAGTCAAATATGCGCCGGCGTACATTTCTATCATGGGACGCCAGTGGCTGTACGCGCCTGTTATGGTTGCAGTCGTGGCGCTCTTGGTTGCAAACGCGCAGCAGGTTTATGCTCATCCGATTTTCATAGACTCTGATCCCAAACCGTTTTCACGAGTCTCAGGCACACCGGCCGAAGTTACAGTCGTGTTCAGCGAGCCCATCGAGATAGACTACAGCAGGATAGCCGTGCTGGGGCCGGACGGGAGCAGGGTGGACAGAAACGACGCGTCGCACGCAGGCGGCGACACCGCCACCCTGCGGATCTCGATGCAGCCGAACATGCCTGAAGGCGTCTACACCGTCACGACCCGCGTGCTTTCGGCTGTCGACGGCCACGTGGTGGACAACGCCTACACCTTTGGCATTGGAGTCGCGCCGACCGGAGGGCCAGGCGGGCCGGATCTCCCGCAGTCAGACATACTATCGCCGGAAGAATCCACATCAAGGTTCCCCGGCATGGTGGGGCAGATAATCGTGGTTGGAGCCGCGTTCGGCACGCTGTGGCTCTGGAAACCGCTTGCAAAGGTTCCATGGCTTGCAAACGCAGTTGCCGCAAGGCGCCTAGAGATAGATAGAAAGATGGTGAAACTTGTCATCATCGGGACGGGGCTTGTCATCGCCTCAAACGTTGCGATGATATCCGTCCAGGCATATGAGATAGGCGCCACCATCCCCGACGCGATATCAACCACGTTTGGCGGCATATGGACGACCCGCATGATAGAGTCGTCTATCCTCATGATAATAGCAGTGTTTGTCCAGCGCAAGATGGCAAGAGAAGGCACGGTCCCGTCGAGGGTAGAAGTGCTTGCAATATTTGTCATGGGTCTTGCCGTGCTTGCCACTTCGAGCATGATATCACACGGCGCGGCTACGGGCCAGCTTGCCGCGATACTGCTCGACTTTTTCCACAACGTGGCTGCCAGCATCTGGATAGGCGGTATAGTGCTGATGGGATTCGTGGTCGTGCCGAGGCTCTTTGCGCTCTCTGACGAGCGGGCCAGGCCGGCCGCAATATCGATTCTCATACCGCGCTTTTCCACGGTAGTCGTGACAGTTCTTGGGCTTTCTGTTATCACTGGCCCCCTACTGCTGTTTCTGATAGAGAGTAACCTGTCGCTTACGCTTGCGTCCACGTACGGCAGGATACTGATGATAAAACTCGCGCTTGCAGGCGTGATGGTCGGCATGGGCGCCTACTCGCAGGTCGTCGTGCAGAAAAAGGCAGTAGTAGCCATGACGAGCGGCCAGTCTGTGCAGCATGCTGGCCTTGGCAAGTTTGCAAAGACGCTCAAGGCCGAGGCCGGCGTCGGCATTGTACTCTTGCTGATGGTCTCACTCATGGCAAACGGGGCGCTGCCAGCCGGCGAGTTCCCACAGTTAGCTAGACAGGACTCACAGGCGGCGTTTGCAGACAGGCCACAGGACCGCGGGTACGTGCAGGTGCTGTTCACGCAGGCCGGCAGGGCGGACCTTGCAATCAAGCCGTTTGCCGTGGGGCAGAACACGTTTACACTCTCGTTCTTTGACCTCGAAGGCAAGCCGGCATCCGGCATAGAGTCGGCGTCGGTCAAGATGACCAACATAGAGCGCGGAATAGGCCCGATAACCGTGGAAACAACGAAAAAGTCCGAGGGAGTCTATACCGCAGAGGCTGCGTTTGGAATAGCTGGCACTTGGAGCGTTGTGGTCGAAGCCGTGAGGCCCCAGTCCACGAACATCGTCGCGAGCCTCGACCTTGACGTCGGGCCGGCCGTGTCGGACCTCCTGTTCGAGCTGCAAGAATACCAGATACCTACTTCGAGCCTGCCGCTGTTCCCAGTGCTTGACAGGGATCGCAACTCGATATGGGTGGGCGACTCGCTTCCAAACTCGGGCAGGATATGGCAGCTTGACATGGAGACTGGCAACTACACTCTGCACGCCCTGAGGGACATCTCGCTTGTAACAATCTCTGCGCTTGACAGCGACGGCAAACTCTGGTACGTAGATCCGAGCTCCGCCGTGCTTGGGCGCTACGACCCTGACGCAAGGACAAATACCAACTTCCCGCTTCCGCAAAGGGGGATCATATCTGGCCTTGCGCTTGACAGCGACGACAACCTCTGGATGCCGGTTGTACAGCCCAACAGAGTGTACAGGTTTGAACCGGCGACACAAGAGTTTTCGTTCATAGACATACCAACGCCGGGCTCAGTTCCGGTGTCCATTTCAGTCGACAGCAACGGCAACCTGTGGATCCCCGAGTCTGCCAGCGGTAAGATAGCCCGGATAGACCCTGCCACCGGCGACATCAGGGAGTTCGAGCCGCCGGGCCGAAACAAGCTTGCCGAGCCTACCGTCGTGTTCCAGGACCCAGACAGCGCAACACTCTTCATATCCGAGCACGGCGGCCACGCGGTGACGGCGTTCGATCCGCTCTTTGAGACGTTCAAGGAATATCCGGTGATAAACGACGCCGGGCTGCCATTCGGGATGGCCAAGGACAGGTTCGGCAACCTGTGGTACGCGCAGCACGAAATAGACAGGATAGCGGTGCTTGACCCGCGCACAGGACAGGGCACGGAGGTCAGGATACCTACAGCCGGCTCTTTTGTGCAGTACATCCTCTCAGACGACGAAGGCAACATCTGGATAGCAGAGCAGCGCGGAGCCAAGCTGGGCAAGATAGCCGTGACTGCCGGGCCACCGACCCAGCAGCCCGGTCCTGAAGACGAAGAACCCGCGCAAGAGGCGGAGATGGACATGCCCCTTGCCGACTTTGCCGGCCCCGGCATAGTAGCAGGCATAGTCCTTGCAGGGCTGTTTTATGCAAAGAGCTCGACCGACTTGAGGCACAACGTGCGCGCCGCGTCAAAGCTGGGCTAGTGCGCTTTCCCGACTGTTTACCAATTTCTCATACAATATTGCGATGACAAGTCTCATGAAAGGAGAAAAGCCGAAGGTAGGAAATAGTTCATTCGACTAATGTACCACAGGCATTATATCACAAATCTGGTCATCAGTTATCATGAAACAATTGACAGTGATAATTATGGGTCTGCTGGCAATGGCTGCTGTCGTGCCATCGCTCACAACACAGGTCTATGCCCACCAGCGCCAACTCTTCAATATTGGCGGAAATGACTACCTGATGATCATAGGTTCATTCAACGAGCCCATATTCGTAGATGACAGGACTGGCGTCGACCTGCGGGTTCTCAACGCCGACCCAAGCGATCCTATGAACTCCAGCGCGCCGGGCGCGACCCCTGTTACGGGCCTGGAACAGACCCTCCAAGTTGAACTGTCGGCCGGCGGACAGAAAAAGGTGCTACCTCTGGAACCGGTTTTCCGAGACCCCGGCCATTATAGCGCACCATTCTACCCTACTGTTCAGACCACCTACAACTACAGGGTATTTGGCACCATCAATGACACTCCTGTCAACCTGACATTCACGTGTTCTGCTGCGGGAGAGGCAGGAGCAGAACCGGACAGCTCTGAGGTGCCGATATCAGAAGGCGTGGTCCGCAAGGGAATAGCAGGCGGCTACGGCTGCCCCGAGTCAAGGTCCGAGGTCGGGTTCCCGGAGCCGTACACGTCTAATGTCGAGATGGCCTCTACACTTGAACGGATACAGAGCGATGTCTCGTCCATCAGATCCACTGTAAACTCCAGCCAATCCGGCGACGGCGGGATGATGTGGGTTGGCATCGGGCTCGGAATAGCGGGAATAGCAATAGGCTCAGCGGCATTTGCTAGAAGGAAATAATCCTTCTTTTTGTTGGGCAAATGGCTCCCCGCCCTTTCCTTTTTATCATCTCTGTGCTTGTCTTGGTATTTCCAGCAGCGATGCTGCCTGCCTATGCCCACGCGGTCCCTGTCGAGTATTCTATCAGACCCAACACCATCATAGCAGACAGGGTGCAGGTCCCGCAGCAGCTCTCGATCTCGTTCTCAGAGCGGCCGGACCCAAACATCAGCTACATCCGCATCATGGACTCGCAGGGCGTGCGCGTTGACAACAACGACTTTACGGTGACAGCAGGCAACAGCAGGCAGGCATCAGTTACTATTGATACTGCAAAAATGGGCGACGGAATATACAGTGTATCATGGTTTACCATGTCGCTTGACGACGGCCACATAACCCAAGGAGCGTATGTCTTTGGTGTGGGCGACGTGACGGTGGATGGAGAGGACGAGACAACCTATGTCACGTCGTTTGCAGACGCGCTTGTCAAGTGGCCCCTTATCGTGGCACAGGCCGCTGCGGTAGGCATGGCTACAGCCGCCGTCTTGCTGGGGAAAGGTCTGTCGCCAGACAGTCATGGAGTGCTTGCCCGACTCCTCTTGGCGTGCTCTCCTACCATCGCCGCTGCCGCCACCGGCCTGTTGTTCTTGCAGGCAGTAAATCTCTCTGAAGCTGCCGGCTCGTACTCGGCGGCTATTGAATCGCTGATATCAGGTTCGCCGGCCGGCGTCGTATGGATAATCCGCATAGCTTCGGCCGCAGCTATCGGAGGACTTGCCGTCGCCTATCTTGCAAGGACAAAGAACATCCTACTTCTGGGCGTGATTGTGGCAGGAGCTTCAAGCATATTCTCAAACAGCATGCTGAGCCACAACTCTGCCGCGCCGTTTATGCCAGAAATAGCAGTGGCCGCAGACTGGGTTCACTTTATGGCGGTGTCAGCATGGGTCGGCGGCCTGTTCTACCTGTCGGCCGTATTCGTGCCCCACGCAAAAAGGCTTTCGGACGCTGCCAGGGTACTTGCGCTCTCGATACCGCGCTTTTCGCTCATCGCCACCATGTCGCTAGGGGTTATAGGCATAACCGGCATCTACATGGCATGGGTGCACCTTCACTCGCCTGACTCGCTATTTACAACGGAGTACGGCAACAGCTTGGCATTCAAGCTGACAGCCGCTCTATCGATGGTGCTGCTTGGCGCATACCACCAGATCAGGCTCCACAAGAGCATCGTAGTCATGGCAACTGTCGGCGGGCAGGGCCAGCATGCTGTGACAACTTTTTCCAAGACGGTCAAACTAGAAGCTGTGCTTGGAATAGGCGTACTCCTTGCGGCGTCGGTACTGACCGTGATGTCTCCGCCTGCCCAAGCTCTAGCCGGAGAAGAAAGGTATGTCCACAGAGTAACAATAGACGACACAGATGCCACTTTTGAAATATCGCCATTCAGGCCGGGGTTCAATACATTTACAGTCAGGTTGGAGCAGGATGGTGCGCCTGCTAACAACATCCACCACGTCACCATGAGGTTTACCAACGAAGATGCCCGCATAGGGCCCATAGTAGTGACCCTTGACCATGCTGGCGAAAGCATGTATTCTGCAACCGGCGGCTACCTCAGTCGCGAGGGTGAGTGGAAGATAGACTTTATCGCTCAAAGAACCGGGTCCTACGATCTTAACCACACCTTCCGCGAAACGCTTGGCTCAGGCGAACCGATAGCTCAAGTTGAACCCGAGCTTGACTCGTTTGCCGGCCTTGCAATCGCCCTTGGAGTGGCGGTGGTAGGAGGAAGCTCCTTTTACGCCGTGCAGAGCCGGCGGCAGATGAAAAGGACGCTTGCAGCGTTACAACCCTAAACGAACTTTTGGGTTTGTACCATTGGATTTATTAATAGAAAACTACCAATCCACTTGTGGATGCAGACGGGTACAAAGCCTGTTCAGCGTGATGCCAGCAAGCCGCTGCTCTTCGGCCTCGTCGCTGCAGTTGTGGTCGGAATAATAGCACCGCTTACCCTGCCGCACGTCACGCACCCGTCGATGATCTACCATATAATTCTCCACATGGCAGCCGTTGCCATAGCCGCATTCCTGAGTATAGTCTCGATAACGGCGTACAGGAGAACCGGAGGCGCAAGGACGCTTTTCATGACTGTCGGCTTTATCGCGCTCGGAGTTGCAGAAGTGTTTTACGTGCTTCAAGCCGCCGCAATTCCCCTGCCGTTCTATGTCCCGAGCGTTAACATAGAGGTGTCGCACATAATCACGCTGATAATGCTCACCATGTTCGGCTTGGGAGTGCTGAAGGTGAACAAGTAATGGAGGTAGCAGAGCTAGTAAGCACGCCAAATATTCTCCTTGCTCACATTGCTAGAGAGCCGGGCATACGCTACCGGGAGCTTCTTCGCCTGACGGGACTTGCAAACGGCGTCCTGACGTACCATCTGACAGCTCTTGAAAAGTCCAGCATGATGAGGGTGGAACGGCAGGCAAAGTCCACACGGTACTACCCTCTGGATATCCCTGAGGATGAGTCCCGCATACTCGGACTTGTAAGACACACGCCGGTGCGCGAAATAATTTCGTTCATTCTTGCAAACGACATGTGCACGTTTTCCGAGATCGTGAGTCATACCGGCAAGGCTCCTTCGACCGTGTCATCGCACTTGAAGCGGCTCAAAGAAGCAGGACTAGTCCATGTAAGATACGGCGAATATCAATTGTACAGCCTCACAAACCGCGAGCTTGTCGCAGACGTGCTGTCAAAGTACAGGCGGACTCTTGCAGACAGGGTCGTCGACAACTACGTTGAAATGTTGGACGAGCTGTAATTCTCGCGTTGAAGCAGGCACTCGTCGCGCTGATGGCCGTCATGTTATTTGCATCCCCGCAGGCGTTTGCAGACCCTCTGGTGGGAGACGTAACCAGGCAGCGCATCGGCAACTATGACTTTGAGATAGCCACCAACCCGAGTCCGCCGCAGACAGGAGAGCCGGCCATGATAATGCTGAGGATAGCCGGCGTCAACGGTGACGACCTGATAGACGTACCTCTTCAGGTAAGGATAGAGAAGGACGGCCAGCCCCTGCAGCGGGCCGGCCCGCTTGTTGTGCCTTCGGGGCACTACAACTACACCTACACTTTTTCAGAGCCCGGTAGGTACGTGCTCTTTGCTGATCTGCGAGACTACGCCTACAGCGGAGAAGTTTTGACGTTCACGTTCTTTCTGAACGTGCCCGGACCCGCAGACTATTTACTGCCGGGGATAGGCGCCGCGGCGGCTGCAACCGTAGTCGCGATTGTCATATTTAGACGACGCAGACACGGTTGAGGGGTAGGGCCCCTGCCGTGTAATGAACGAGCGATCCGCCGGTCTGGCGTCTCGATTCAAGTAGTGTACGTTCGCATATTAGCGGTTGTGGTTCATTCGTCAAATGCACCAATGTTGAAATATCAAAAGCGACGAATATGATGCGTGTTGAGATACTTGCTGCTCATGTTCGCGCTGCTTGCATTTTCGGCCAAGCCTGCCGACGCGCACTTTTTCGGGGCAACACAGGATATCGACGACTTTCAAGTGATATTTGCACCTTATCCATCAGGCCCTACTATAGGCCAAAGCGCGACGCTCAACTTTAGCGTTCTTGAAAACGGCGCTAACCTTTTCAACGTATACGCGGCAATAAAGGTGCAGGACAGGTCCACCGGCGAAGTCATCTTTCAGGACCCGTACAGACAGTACGAGATAAGCGATATTACGGTTCCCTATGTTTTTTTGGAGCAGGGAGACTACTTGGTCACCATCGAGACACGGATACCTGACCACGAGAAGTACCAGGCGCAACCGCTCTCTGCGACTTTTCCAATAACTGCTTTCCCACCCGGCATTCCGCTTGACGAGCTTTTGATATATTACGTGGCACCTGCCGCTGTGGCAGCTGCAGGGATAGCGGTGTATCTGCACTCAAGGAACATGATATAGGCAGTTCGGCACTTGTACTAGAACACTAATTAGAGGAGAGCGACAAATTTGCTTGTATGAAGCCAACGAAAGTGGCGGCGCTAATGCTTGCTGGCATGGCTCTTGTAGGGATGACTTATTCAACTGCCGGCCAGAGGGCATTTGCGCACAACTTCTCTGAAGACGAAAGCGCGACATTCCTTGTAGATATCTGGGCTGCCAAGGTTCACCTGATGCTGGTAGGTAAGAACCTTGACCATCACGAAGCAGCTCTTGAACACCTGGAACACATACACATGATAATAGACGATGAAATGCTCAATGAGATTGCGGAAAGGAACGAGAGGATAGCCGATAGCATCCCAGCTGCGCTAGACGACCTTGCGGCCATGATAGAAGACGGCGAGGACCGGAGCGTCATAGCGGCGCAGTTCCGGGAGATAAGCAATCTCCTTGCAGAAGCAGTAAGTGTGAGGGTAGACCGCGAGCACATTTCTGAACCGAAAGTACAGGCGCTCATAGTTGCAGGACTTCTTGACAACGCGCTTGCGTCGTACGAGCAAGCTTACGGCCTCGCAAGCTCCGGACACGGTCACGACACCATGGGGGAAGACCACATGGCGGAAGGCTCGATGGGGGACAGCATGGAACACACGCAAATAGTGAACCATGACGCCTACTCAGCTGCGAAAGCGTTTGCAGTTATTGCCAAGAACACATTTCTCAGAGAAAAGCTCATGACAGCCGGTGCAGAGGAAGCACATGAAGCGGAAACAGGCCTAGTCAGTCTCAGGAACGCGATTTATGCCAAGCACTCTGTTGAAGACGTGACAGTCGCTGTGCACATCGGCGTACATCAGAAATTACAGCACGCATTTGGGCTTGAACTTGAAGAACATGACGAGCATGGCGACGAGCACATGGAAGAAGAGCATGAAGAAAGCGAGCACATGGACGAGGGCTCGATGGACGACCACATGGAGGGTTAGCCCCCTTCCACTTTTTTGGACAAATCTTTATTTTGAGTTACCGTACTTGATTTATGCGTGCGGCGTTACTTTGCTCTCATACTTGCGGTTGTCCTTGTTGTCTCTGTGCCAAGCGCGTACGGTCACGGACTTGGCTTTGACGAATCGCAGCCGGTGATCATAGGAGACAGGCAGGTCTCCGTAGAGACTACACTGACGCCTTTCTACATAGAAGGCGTCCAGGGCGGCAGGCCTGTGTTCACTGTCAGGGCGCACGACCCGGGCACCAACTCTACCATAGCCGGCACGGACTTTAGGGTCGTGGTGAACCTGCAAAATGACGTCCTTTTGGACCAGAGGTTCACGTCGCCTGACGGGCTTGTCATTGCAAACCTCGTGCCTGACGACGTAGAAACGGCGCAGGTAAACGGCAGGCCGGCATCCGCAGAACCCGTGCAGGTCAGCCAGGCAAGCCCTGCAGAGATACGGAGCAGAATGCTAGCGGAAGGCGGCCTCTACCATGTGGCAGTCACACTCGAGAAGACGAGCACGGGCCTGCAGCTTGGGCAGGACAGGACGTTTGACCTGTACGTGAGCATTGCAAAGACACAGGACTTTGAGGTCGAAACGGATCAGGGGCCGCAGACGGTGTCTGTCAGGACCTACTACTCTGACGTGTATGATTTCGATTACAGCCGCGAAACTGGCAGGCTGTCGTTTTCCATGCCCTTTGACTGGAGCCAGCAGTATGTGGCCCAAGTCCCGCTGGTTCACATGGAAGTCCAGTTTCCAAAGGCCATAGAGAACCTGCAGTCAAACGGCTACATCGGCACGGTGAACGGGCGCGACCTTGCACCCGGCGACGTGCTCATCGATGATTATTCGTATCCGGACACCCGGGTGGTGCACTTTGTGCTCAACAGCGGCAGGCTGTCAAGCATAGCCGAGACCGCAAGGGGTACAAGCATGGACTTTGTGCTCGTACCGTCAACCGCGCCCAAGTTCCCGCTGGACCTGCTTTCGACCACCGAGCGGTTCCTATGGCAGGTGTCGTGGGGTCCGGAGGTGATAGAGACGGGCGTGCCCACCACGTTTGCGATGAACATTCAAGACCCGGCCGTTGGGGATCTTGTCAGGAACGCGTCGTTTGACTTTGTCGTGACAAAGGACGGCCGGGAGGTGCACAAGCAGCATCTCACGTCGGGGCAGGGGACGTTTGCCCACCAGTACGTGTTCAGGGAAGCGGGAACACACAGGATAGCCGCCCAGAACATAAACGGTGGGAGTGAGACCGCGCAGCTCGACGTAGTTGTGCTGCAAGGAACAACGCCGCTTCCACCCGAACAGCAGCCGTCCGGCTGCTTGATAGCAACGGCCGCATTTGGTTCGGAGCTGACGCCGCAGGTGCAGTTCCTCCGGGGATTTCGCGACGACTACATAATGCAGTCTGTTTCAGGATCGGCATTCATGAACGCCTTTAATACAGTCTACTACTCTTTCAGCCCGCAGGTCGCAGATTACGAGCGAGAGCAGCCGTGGTTGCAATCGACGGTAAAGGCTGCAATCTACCCGCTGTTTGGGATACTGCTTGCATCGGAGAGGGCGTTTTCAGCGTCTGGAGGCGGGGAGGCCGGCACGGTGCTGGCAGGAGCAGTTGCAAGCGCTCTCATAGGGGCCGTGTACGTCTCGCCGGCGGCTGCAGCGGCCACAATTGTAGGAAAAAGGCGCGTCGGGAAAAACATCCTGCTTGCGGCGTTAATTGCAGTTGCAACATCGCTTGCGGCTACAGCAATCGCGCTGCAGGCCGGCTCGTTCCTTGCACTGCAGATGTCCACGTCTGTCTTCGTGGTGTCGCTTGCAGCAACAGCGGCCCTTGTCGTTGCCCGGCTTGTAAAGTCTGTCTTGACTAGGTGACCAAGTCGGCAAGCCTGCCCTTTCTTCTTGCCAGCTTTACCTCGCGGGCTATTCTGCGGCCCATGCTCATGGACTCGTCGTAGAGCAGGTCCGAGTACGGCGAGCCGTCCACGTATAGGTTCGTGCCGGCTACAATCCTTGCTGAGAACTCGAACGTCGTGAATTTCCCTTCGCTGTCGTAGACTCCTTCGAGGCAGAAGGGTCCCGGCATGCCGGGCTTGACCAGCCTTTCTGCCGCCCTGCAAAATGCCTCTCCCATCTTGTAGACGTCGTCGAGAAGCGACTCGCGCAGCACAAGCGGTATGTTGCCCACGACAGTGTAGGAAGGCTCGCCGCCTGCGCCTAGCTGCTGCTTTGCAGGTATCCTTCCAATTCCGTCGATGTCAGACTCGTAGCGCCTGTCAACGCCGAGAAGCTCGAGCTCTCTGGCAAGTGGGGAATAGAAATACTGCAGGTACACGGGGACGCCCCTGATGAATTCCTGTATGTACAGGTCCTGCTCGCCTCTTATCATCTTCTGCGAGACAAGCCTACTTGCGCCTTCCTCAAAGCTCTGCCTGTCCCAGGCAAGGTAGTAGCCACGCCCTCCCGCTGCGCCGTGCAATTTCACTATGCACAGGCCGTTGATGTCATTTTTTGAAGCGACCGGCCTCGGAGTCTTCAGGCCTGCTTCTTCCATCAGTTTTTGCTTCAGCTCCCTGTCGGCCTCCCAGCGCAGTATCCACTTGTTGCCAAACACCGGCGCGCTTATCTTCTCTATCTGGTCGCTTGACATCTGCGATATCAGCGTGCCGTGCGGGACGAGCACCGCGCCGGCCCTCTTCAGCTTGGCTTGGATGCCGTCGCCCAGAAATTCCTTGAAGTCGTCCACCTCTATCATGCCGTCGATGAACCCGAACCTGCGGTACAGGTCAACGCGCCTTTTTTCGCATACAAGCAGGGTCTTCAGCCCCTCGTCCTTTGCCCCCTTTAACACCTGCAGGGCGCAGTGCGAGCCCAGAGTCGCTATCGTGACAGCCTTGCCTTTTGCCAATAATGCTGGTTGCGGGGCTGGAGGTTAAAATCGTTGTCCAAAAAAGAAGAGGGGTTAGTAGGAGAAGTTGAGCTGGTGGCTCGAGCCGCTCTCTACCACGTAGTCGTTGACTATTCTGTTCGATCCGTCGGGGTACGCCACCAGGACTATGTATGTGCCAGGCGGGAGCTCGAACGAATAGTTGCCGTCGACTGAGACAAACTCGTTGACCGTGTGTCCTGTCTCCTGCTCCGCTGCCACAACGGCTGCGCCTACCGCCGGGAGGCCTCCGGGTCCGCCGACATAGCCGTGCAGTACACCGGGCGCGTTGCCAGTGGCGACGGGCTGGACGTTGACGTTTGGCAGCATCCCGCCGCTAATGACTGCACCTGCAAGGATTATCGCGCCCACTATGCCGGCGGCAGTGTACATGGCAAACCTGTACTGCTTGCTGCTCTGCTTGCGCTCTTCAGGCGTTGGGATCTTCACCTCCACGCGGGGCTCCAGTTGCGCCACTTGGCCGGCGCTTGAAGGAATAGGTTTGCGCTCCTTGTGGCCGTGCTCGTGGCTGACGGGATACGCGCCGATGCTTCCGGTGTAGTCGCCTGTTATTTCCACTACGTCCTCCGAGTCGGATATCTCCTTGAGCATCTCAAGGGTGACCTTCTGGTTTGTGGCAAAGTGCGTCCCGTTGTCAAAAATCGCCGGGCTCATGCCTGTCTTGCTGTATATGTAGTCGCGCGCCCGCTCGGTGTCTATGCCTTCCTTGGTAAAGACCTCAAGCATGTAGATGGGCGCCACGCCGGGGTTTTCCATCTGCCGGAGCAGAACGTCGTGGACCAGCGCAGGATCGACTTTTGGCAGGTACTCCGTGTACTTTTTCTGCAGTTCTGCAAACTGCTTGCGCAGTTCGTTGAGGTCTGTCATAGGTTCAATATTGGCGCGGTGCATTGATATCTGTGCTTGAACAGGCCGGTTCAATCTTAAGCAGCGCTGCTTAAATTCGCCCTCCTACGCGAGGTCGGGAATTCTTAATTACGGCCAAAACCGTATTTAGCCGTGGACTCTGCTGAGGAGGAAGGCGCAGCTGACCTGTTTATGGAGATAGCCGGCCACACCCGGCGGTCTATGCTCGAGTCTCTCGCACGGCGCCCGGCCCGCATGAGCACGCTTGCTCGAGAGCTGGGGGTGACCGTGCAGGACGTCCACCGAAACGCAAACAGGATGGCCGAGGCCGGTCTTGTCGAGCGAAAAGACGGCACACTCTGCCTGACAGAGTCGGGCAAGATGATAGCCCGGCAGATAGGCTACTTTCTGTTTGTCGAAAAATACTCCAAGTTCATGAACAACCACAGCCTCGCCGGTGTGCCGGAAAAGTTCGTGCAGCGGATAGGGGCACTGCAGAACTGCAGGCTCGTCGAGACCGTGACGCTTGTCATGCAGGAATTGAAGCGGCTAGAGTCGTCGGCGTCGCGCCGGCTCAAGCTGGCAGTCACGCAGGCCTGGCCGGAGGAAGGCTCGATATTGATAGACCGTGCCAGCCGCGGCGTGGAGGTGTGGGTCGTAGTGGGTCACAACACGGTGTTCCCAAAAAACGTCATAGACGAGATAGTCCCTGCCATTGAAAAGCTGCCGACGGCCCCGAGAAACAGGATGGTCAAGCAGCTTGACATCGCGCTGTACGTAGCCGACGAGGAGGCCGCGGTCATGTTCCCAAACAGCCACGGCGAGGTGGACATGGGCGCGATGTTTGTCGGTAGCGACACTGAATTCGTAGAGTGGTGCTCGGACCTCTTTGACCACGTCTGGGCAAGGGCCGGGCCTTTTGACATAATGAAAACAAGGATAGCGTGACGCTATTATTGCCGGCTTTTCGTACCGTGGTGTGTGGAGAAAAGCGCGGCGCACACGGCAGAACACGCGTTTATCGGCGCGCTTCAGCATGTGCTAGGACAGACGCTCAAGGTCAGAAAGGTCGAGCACAAGAAGGACGGCAACACCGCGTTCATAGTCATCCCAAGGCTTGACATCGACTCTGTGGTAAAGGCCGAGGGCACGGTCAACTCGCTGATTGCAGAAGGCCGGCAGGTTACGACGCGGGCATACCCGTCGCTTGAAGATGCCAAGAAAAATAACCCGTCGCTTCGGGCAAATGAGGAGAGGATATCCGGCGAGGTCCGGGTCGTGGAGATAGAGGGTCACGACGTGGCCGCGTGCGCGATGGAGCATGTTCAAAACCTGCGCGAGTGCGAGTTCTTTCTTGCCACCCGACTTTCAAAGAGCGGGAACGAATACGAGGTTGACTTTGTGGTGGGGAGCCCGGCCCGCGACGCCGCAGTTGCGCTTTCTGCAAAGATGATGAAGGTATGCGAGGAGCTGGGCGCAAACCCCAACACGGTGGAGAGTACTGCTAGAAAGGCAAGGGAGGATGGCGACGCCAACTTCAAGAAATTAAAGGCGCTGAGCAGGGAAAAGCTCGATGCCATCACAGCTGTTTCAAACGGCAAGATCTCGGTGGTAAAGGGAGCATTCTCTGGGCTTGCAGACGAGGCGTTGCTGGAATTCGCCGGCGACAGGATATCTGCGCAAAATACGGCAGTGATACTTGCCAACCTGAGCGCGTCGGAAATGGCGTATTTCATAATCGCAAGGAACGAGGCGATGGACATCGACTGCAACAAGCTGTTCCGCGAAGTAGCGGGCGCGGACGGCCGGGGTGGTGGCAAGCCCCATTTCGTGACGGGCGTCGTCAAGAAGGAAAAGGCGCAGCAGATAATCAACGAGGTGGCAGGGCGGCTGCTACGCTAGCCGTCGGCGCAGCAGTACCCGCAATCGCAGAGCGACTCACCAAAAGAGTCGCATGCACTCTTGTCGTGTTTCATGGAAACTCTTGTCAGGGAAAAAATAAAGCGCTTGCTCAAAATACGCGCTGAGCGCTAGCGCGGCCTTGTGAGACATCGCAAGCGTTTTTCGGCTCTCGCGGCCCTACGGTTAAATTAATAACCTCTTTAGCACAACACGCTCTGTTCAATTTGGAAACCCTCAAAGAGGAGGATCTGGGCCAGTGGAGGCGCACGCACTACTCGGCAGAGGTGGGTCCGTCCATGGCAGACCGAGAGGTGGTCGTCATGGGCTGGGTGTCAAGCGTGAGAGACCACGGCAACATCCAGTTCATAATCATCAAGGACCTGCAAGGCGAGGTGCAGGTGACTGCCAAAAAGAGCGAGGTGGGCGACGAGCTGTTCTCGCTAGTGCAGGAGGTAAAGGAGCACTCGTCGGTAGGCGTCCGCGGAAAGGTCCGGCCGCAAGAAAAGGCTCCGACCGGCGCGGAGATAGTCCCGGCAGAAATACGCGCGTTTTCAATAGCCAAAAAGGCGCCGCCGTTCATGACGCAGGGCAAGAACTCGCCTGTCGGCATCGACACCCGGCTGGACCTTCGCGCAATCGAC
Source organism: uncultured Nitrososphaera sp. (assembly GCA_964464395.1). Lineage (GTDB taxonomy): Archaea > Thermoproteota > Nitrososphaeria > Nitrososphaerales > Nitrososphaeraceae > Nitrososphaera. The sequence goes on along the minus strand of CAYXFY010000011.1, from coordinate 11,201 downwards.
CTGCGCAGGAACTACCTTGGCTCGGTATTCAGGATACGCCAGACGGTTGTAAACTCTATCAGGGAGTTCCTTGCGCGCCAGCAGTTCATCGAAGTAAGCACGCCCAAGATGATAGCGACAGCCACAGAGGGCGGAGCCGCGCTCTTTCCTATTTTCTACTACGACAGGGAGGCCTTCCTTGCCCAGAGCTTTACAAGGAGCAGTTGACTATGGCCTTTGAGAGCGTATTTGAGATAGGGCCGATATTTCGGGCCGAGCCATCGCGCACAAACCGTCACCTGTCGGAGGCGACATCGATAGACGTCGAGCAGGCCTTTTCAGACTACTCTGACGTCATGTCGTTGCTTGAGCGCATGATAGTCAACATCGTCGACACGGTCAAGGAGCGCAACGCGCCGGACCTGAAATTCCTGGAAGTGCAGATGCCGGCGCTCGAACTGCCATTGCCAAAATACGCGTACTCTGACCTTATAGACAGATTGCAGGAAGCCGGCGAGCGCATCCAGTGGGGCGACGACATAACGCCCCCGGCGCTCAAGAGCCTGTCAGACGAGAGGATGGGCGGCTTTTACTTTATCATCGACTGGCCGACCTCTACAAAGCCGTTCTACGTCAAGCCCGGCTCCGACCCCAAGGTGTGCGAATCGTTTGACCTGATGCATGGGCCGCTAGAGATGTCGTCTGGAAGCACCAGAATCAACCGCAAGGACCAGCTCGTAGAGCGGATGCAAAAACAGGGGCTAAAACCCGATGCCTTTGACTACCACCTGCGCGTCTTTGACTATGGAGTCCCGCCGCACGCAGGGTTCGGCTTAGGCCTTGAGCGGCTGCTTATGGCGCTTTTGGGCATAGAGAACATTCGCGACGCGACATTCTACCCGAGAGACATCGACAGGCTGGCGCCGTAGATGGTCACAAAAGAGGAGATAAAGCACCTTGGCTGGCTCTCCAGGATAGAGCTTTCAGACGACGAGATCGACAAATATACGACGCAGATAGAGCAGATAGTCGCCTACCTTGACACTCTGGACACAATCGAACTTGAAAAGGCCGAGCCGATAAAGGCTAGGAAAAAGCACGCCGACCTGCGATCCGACGAGTCGCGGCCGTTCGGGCAGAACGCGCTTGGGGCTGCAAACCGCAAGGACGGCTTTGTAAAGGGCCCGAGGATGGTCTAGATGCTATACAAGCTTGACGCTGCAAGCGTCGCAAGAAAAGTTGCAGACCGGGAGCTCTCTGCCGAGGAGTACGTCCACCAAGTGCTTGAGAGGATAGAGAAGGTCGACCCCAAGGTGAACGCGTTTATCACCGTGAACAAGGGAGCAGTCGAGCAGGCCCGGGCGCTTGACAAGAAGATACGCGACGGCGAGCCTGCCGGCCCGCTTGCAGGGGTCACAGTCGGCATAAAGGACAACATTTCGACAAAAGGCATCAGGACCACCTGCGCGTCCAAGATGCTTGACAGTTATGTCCCGCCGTACGACGCCACGGTGGTAAGACGATTACAAGACGCAGGCGCGATTGTAGTAGGCAAGGTCAACCTTGACGAGTTTGCGATGGGTTCTACTACCGAGTTCAGCCGCCATGGGCCGACAAGGAACCCGTGGGACATAAGCCGCGTGCCCGGCGGCTCGTCTGGCGGGAGCGCGGCAAGCGTGGCCGCGCTCGAGTGCCCGGTCGCGCTCGGTTCAGACACCGGTGGCTCCGTGAGGTGCCCTGCAAGCTTTTGCTCAGTCGTCGGGTTGAAGCCGACGTACGGCCTCGTGAGCAGGTTCGGGCTCGTGTCGTACGCAAACAGCCTCGAGCAGGTGGGGCCTGTGGGCAGGACTGTTGCCGACGTCGCAACCGTGATGAACGTAATCGCAGGATTTGACGAGCATGACCACACCACTGCAGCTGTGAGGCCGTCCTACAAGCTGGACCAGAAGCGACCACTGCGCATAGGCCTTGTAGAGGAATTCATAGAAGGCGCCGACGAGCATGTGTCAAAGATAATCCATAGCGCAGTAGACAAGCTTGCGGCCCAGGGCCACAAGTGCGAAGAAACGTCGCTTCCGTCCGTGAAATACGCGCTCGCTTCATACTACACTATTGCCATGGCCGAGGCTTCAAGCAACCTTGCCAGGTACGACAACATGCGCT
>CAYXFY010000011.1:388-9049 GCA_964464395.1 uncultured Nitrososphaera sp. | reverse complement strand
CAAGCCCAGAGGGCTACGAGTGGAACTCGTATTTCTCTCATGCGCGGGGCAACTTTGGCGAGGAAGTAAAGCGCAGGATAATAACAGGCTCGTACGTCCTATCGTCCGGATACTACGGGAAATACTACCTGAAGGCGCAGCAGGTCCGCTCGATAATACGAAAGGAGCTGAAGTCGCTTTTCCAGAAATACGACGTTCTTGCCGGCCCGACCATGCCGATTCTTCCTTTCAAGATAGGCGAAAAGATAGACGACCCACTAAAGATGTACCTTGTCGATGTCGATACGGTGGTCGCAAACCTTGCAGGCATTCCCGCAATTTCAGTTCCTGCGGGATTCTCCGGCGGACTGCCTGTCGGATTGCAGTTAATGGCTGACGAGTTTTGCGAGCAGATGCTGTTTGATGCCGCAGGTATGTTCGAGTCAGCCGCAGGTGTGCGGGGGAGCCCTGACCTCTGATGGAAGTCAAGATAGGCCTTGAGATACACTGCCAGCTGACCGGCCTTGCAAGCAAGCTTTTCTGCTCCTGCATGTGCAACTACCGGGGGAGCGAGCCCAACGCCAACACCTGTCCTGTGTGCCTTGGACTGCCCGGGACCCTGCCGCTCTTGAACAAAAAGGCGGTCGAGTTTGCCGGCATGATATCTCTTGCGCTTGGCTGCAAAGTCCCGGAGGAAATAATGTTCTACCGCAAGAACTACTTTTACCCGGACCTACCAAAGAACTTCCAGCTGACGCAGTACAACGCATACGGCATAACCAGCATAGGAGTTGACGGCAGGCTTGCATACAACGACAAGTCTGCTAGGATAAGGCGCGTCCAGCTGGAAGAGGACCCCGGCAGGCTCGTCTACGAGGGCGGCAGCATGGAAAAGAGCCTCTACACGCTTGTCGACTACAACAGGGCCGGCGTGCCTCTCGTGGAGATTGTGACAGAGCCGGACTTTGTCGACCCAAAGGACGTCAGGGATTTCCTGAACAAGATAACGTCGATAGTGGAGCACCTTGGCATCTGCGACACGAACCTGGAAGGCGCAGTCAGGTGCGACGCCAACGTGTCGGTCGCTGGAGGCAACAGGGTGGAGATAAAGAACGTAAGCTCGTTTGCCGACGTGGAAAAGGCGCTCAGATACGAAATGACGCGACAGAAGACCATGGTGTCACGCGACATAGAGGTAAGGGCGGAGACGCGCCACTGGGACGACGCAAGGAAGGTGACAAAGGAATCGCGCTCAAAGGAGGAGGAGCAGGACTACCGCTACTTCCCCGAGCCGGACGTGCCTTCGGTGGAGCTTGGAAGCGATTTTGTAAAATCTCTGCAATCATCGATGCCCGAGCTCCCCGACGCAAGAAAGGCGCGCTTTGAGTCGATGGGGCTCACACCGCATGTCGCTACTGTTCTCATTGACAATAAAGAGCTTGCCGACTTTTTCGAATCTGCCGTCAAGATACACGATTCGCCAAAAGAGATCGCCAACTGGCTAGTGACAGACCTCATGGGGTTTATGGACGAGAAGGAAAAGGAGGCGGGGCACTTTCTGTCCGGGATAAGGGCGGGCCCGAAGCACATCGCCGACTTGGCAAAGATGGTCGAAGAAGGCAAGGTCAACCGCGCGACTGCAAAGCAGATACTTGCGCAGGTTGTAGAAACAGGAGAGATGCCGTCAGACATCGCCAGCAAGTCCCAGGTGGCCCGGATAGACGACGCCGGCGCGCTAGCGCAGGCAGTAGACGCGGTCTTTGCGGCAGAGTCGTTAGCAGTTGAAGATGCCAAAAAGAACCCTGCTGCCGCCAACTTTTTGCTCGGCAAGGTCATGCAGCAGACAAAGGGAAGGGCCGACCCAAAGGCCGCGCTGGAACTGATACGTAAAAAGCTTGAATCCTGATCTAAAGCGCTTCATCTTCTGTTATATACTGTCATTTGCATGCAGAGCATTGCCGGGCGGCAATGATTAGCATAACCGCTCATGCCGGTTTTTTCAAAACTTTACAAGAAAATCCTGCACAGCCGAAATAACTGGCCAGCTCAAGATATTCCCACTACAATATCCAAACACATTGATCCGCATATCGCAAAGCTTAGGTATAAATCGTCTTTTGTCGAGCTTTTACTTGCGGTGAAAAGACGATGGCACAAATGCCAGCACTGATACCAAAGGAAGTCGAGATCCAGAGACTGAAGAAGATCTACATCATGGTCATACTGCTGGGCTCGGTCGCTGCATCGGTAGAAGTCGACAACTTTGTCGATGGCTCGCTGCACCAGACATCCATCAGGGATAGTGCCTTCACGCCAGCGCACTGGTGGCTGTACAGCCACTTCGTGGCCCTGCCTGTAGGCTGGGGTATGGTAGCTGTCTACGACAGAAGGGTACCGATCCTGAGGGGTCCGGGCAACTCGATGAACACCGGCCTGAAGATAACCATCATCGGTTACCTCGCGACCATGTTCACAATCGGCGTCAACGAGCTGTGGCACTTCTGGTTCGTGGAAGAGATATTCGCTGTGCCCAACCACTGGATGTTCAACATGGGTGTCGTCGTGGCATTCATGGGGGCGCTCGCGTATGTGGTGAGAGTCTACGCACGTCTGGTAGAACTGGGTGCAGAAACACCGGCAAAGAACCCGTATGTGGCAGAGATGTACAAGCTAGCGCTGGAAGGCAAGCTCTACAGCAGGTCAATCCCGTAAAACGCGAAAGGATTTCGACGCACGCATCTGCGCGATGGGAAGGGCCACGGGAGGCCTTTTCCTATTTTTCTTTCTTGATGCTTGACAGTATATTATGCCCTGAACCCCTGCGTCATCTCGTGACAGGCCCTGCTGTGCTCGATTGCTTCCTGCCTCTCATTTTCCTTGTCGATGTCAAACACCCTGTTGCAGGTGTAGCACCTGACGAGCATCATTTTTCCATGCAGATTGGAAGCCTGCCCTGGTGTTTGTCCACATAGTCTTTTAGCAACTTTGCCTTTTCTTCTTCAAACGACACTGTGGGCATGTAGTGGAACCTTTTAGCATTTTTTGCGCACGAATCGTTCAATAATTCTTCAAGCGACCTGCGCATGTTGGCGCTTCCGCCGATGTAGTGCACCTTCATGCTTGCGTGCATTAGAAACACGCCGGCCTGCTCGGGCACTTTGTCCACGCCGACCCTGTCAAAGTCGAGCCACTCCGACCAGCTCATTTCTCTTCCTTGTCCAGCTTGAGCGAGAGCGAGTTTATGCAGTACCTCATGCCAGTCGGGTTCGGCCCGTCGTCGAACAGGTGGCCCAAGTGAGCGCCACACTTGCTGCACATCACTTCAGTGCGCACCATTCCGTAGCTTGCGTCCATTTCTTCTTTGATGTTCTCGCCCTTTGCCGGGGCCCAGAAGGATGGCCAACCGGTGCCGGAATCGAACTTTGTGTCAGACTTGAAGAGCTCTGCCCCGCAGGCGACGCACTTGTACGTACCCTTTTCGTGGGTATTCCAGTACTCGCCTGAAAACGGGCGCTCGGTAGCCTTGTTCCAGCACACCTCGCGCTGCTCAGGCGTCAGATGATCGTAATCTTCCATGCCAGAGATTCGCCGAACTAGCGTATTATCATTTGCGCTTGCAAATCTACTCACACTTTAACCTGACTGTGCCTGAGGCTGGTCGTACTGTTTGTTGTGCTGCCTCGACCATATTACCACCAGATAAATAGTCAAACCCTGAAGGCCGATGCTGATTGCATAACTCGAAATGATGACCGGGTCCGACAGTGCAGACTCGTCAAACGTATCGCTGCCTTCCGGCACGTACAGGCCCGCAAACCGCTCGCTCAGGATGCTGGCAGTGTACGCGCCGATAGCGATTGAAAGTATGATTTGTGGCACTATGATGTACAACACGTATCTTCTCAGACTCCTAATCCTGTAGAACGCCCAGAAATTTACGACCGGCAAGAACGTGAAGACTATTTGCCAGCCGACGCTGACCTTTTTGTTTGCGGGCACCCCATCTCTTGGCCAACTGAATATTTATCTCCTTTAGGGAACTCCGAGCTTGGCTCCCCGCACTTGAGTTCAGCTTCGCCTGCCGGACAATTTCTCAAGGTGGTTTGCCACAAGTGGCAAGAACGCACCCACGTCTGTCACTATGCCCACTGCCTGCGCGGTTCCCCTGTCAACCAGTTTCGTAACGACAGGCTGGCTGATGTCTACTGCAACCACCTTCACCGACGAAGGCAGCATGTTGCCGACTGCGATAGAGTGGAGCATGGTCGAAAACATCAGCACCATCTTGGCGCCCTTTAGCACTTCCTTGTACCTGCGCTGCGCCTCCACGACGTCCGTGACCACGTCAGGTATGGGCCCGTCGTCGCGAATAGATCCTGCCAGGACAAACGGCACGTTGTGCCTGATACACTCGTACATCACGCCAGATTTCAGTATCTTCTTTTCCACCATGGCTTTCAGCCCCCCGGCCTTGAAAACCTCGTTTATCGCCTGCATGTGGTTCCTGTGCCCCCTCACTGCAAGCGTGCCGTCTCTCACGTGCATCCCAAGTGACGTGCCCAATAGCGCATTTTCAACGTCGTGGACCGCGATTGCGTTGCCTGCGAGAAGACCATCGATATAGCCCATCCTTATCAGCCGCGCAAGCGCCTCCGACGCGCCCGAGTGCACTAGGACAGGTCCTGAAACCACTATTATCTTGCCCCCCGCTTTTTTGGTGTTGTAGATGTCGCTTGCCACCTTGCGGGCTATGTGCTGCGTGGGCCGCTCGCTGGAGCTAGAGCTTGACATGAACTGGAATATGTCGACACCCTCCCTAGGTCTCTCTACAGGTGTTATCTTGACGCCGCGCTCGCCGACGACTACCATGTCGCCTTTTTGCACGTCGCGGATCATCTTGCACTCGGCAGCCTTTTTCCTGGTGTCCACTACGATGCACTTGTCCATCATCATGTTGTGCACGTATATCCACTGCCCGCGGTAGTAGAGCTGCGTCGGGTTGTTGGTCGTGCTGTAAAAGTCGTCGGGCATGACGTTGTCCTTCCTTGCAGGCTCGAGCTGTACTTCCTGCACAGACACTGGCTGGGCGCCTTCGCGGTAGACTGCTTCGAGTATGCTTTCGAGGTGCTCGTCGTCTTTGCCCTTTACGAGCAGGCGGGCGTAGCTCGGATCCTTCTTCCTCTTGCCCACCGTGAACTCGAGGACCTGAAAGTCTCCCTTGAGGTCCATCACGGTGTCAAATATCCTAGTGAGTATCATCGAATCGATGAGATGACCCTTGACCTCGATTTCTTGCTCGCGCCGAACCAAAGCTGATAACGATATTTGCGCTAAGCTAATAAAGTTATATCGGCAGCGAAAGCTTGCCGAAATATTCCTGCATGTTGTTCTCGGCCTTCATCTTGGCCACTATCTGGTCTTTCGTGTCCTCAGTGAACCACTGCGCGATGGCCTTTGCGATGCCCTTGCTGTCGCAAAGCGCAATCATGTAGCCGGCATCCTCCTTTACCACGGCATAGAGGTTCTCTTCTCCGACTGGCTCCCACTTGTTGTCCTTGTTGTCTTTGAGCGCGAGTGCCGGCATAGCGTGACCTGCGTATTTTGTGAGCAGCTCCTGGGCCGCCTTTACGCGCTTTTCGCCCATCTTGAGAGCCGTAAAGTACTGCATTATTTTCCTCTGGACCTGGCCGGCATTAAAGACTTTAGGATTTCTGTCAGAAGGTCGTCTTCTGTCGAGACCGCTTTTCTTGCTGAAACGAAAAACTGGTCAAGTGATTTATTTGTCCTGTGTTCCTTTTTGTATCTGTTCGCTTGAAGGGCCATCTCTAATTTGTCGAGGCGGTGGACAAAGCGCGCCTCCTTCGTCTTGTTCAGCAGGTATTCAAGCCACGCCTTTTCGTAGTTCTTCCTTGTCCTTGCCGGGATGCACGACAAGATATTCTTCATCGCCTTCTTTTCCTGCGCGATCTTGCTTCTTGCCGTCACCTCGCCGGGCATGTAGTCTCCCACGACCGACTCTGCAAGGTCGTGCAGTATCGTCATCCGCAGCACCTTCTCGGTGTCAAGCCCCATAATGTCAGAAAGCGCCATGCCTATTGCGCACATCGAGTAGGTGTGGTCGGCCACAGACTCGGGGTTTTTTATGCCGGCCTTTGCGGCCCAGCCCGCCCGGTCAACTGCTTTCAAACCAAGGACGGCGTCAAAGAACGGCTGCAGGGTCATCGGTCAGCCCTTCAGGACTGCGAGCGCGTTTGCGACGTCGGGCAGAGTATCGACTACAAATGTGATGGCGGTGGTGGCAAGCGCCATGCCTGCCGTTATGGCCAGTAGCAAGAGCACGTTTCGGACCTGTCCCAACCTGTCCGATACAGCTGGCAATCGCATTTATTCTTTGTCCGGCTTTTTCCAGGCCACATCGGGAACGCCGAGGCGCCTGTTTGCAAGCCTCGCGGCCACAAAAAGCAGGTCCGCAAGCCTGTTGAGGTAGGCCAAAATCGCCGGGTTTATCGTCTCGGCCTTCGAGAGTGCAACGGCTGCGGTCTCGGCGCGCCTTGCGATCCCCCTGCATATGTGAAGCATCGCCGCCGGCGTGCTTCCACCAGGAAGGATGAAGAACGTGATTGGCGACAGCTCTTCTTCGAGCTTGTCGATGACCTGCTCTAGCGCGGCGGCCATCTTTTCGGTCGTCCGCGGCGTGTCAAACTTGCTGTCAGGGTAGTCGGGGTCTGCAAGGTCCGAGCCCACAACGAAAAGGTCGTTCTGGACTTTTGTAAAGACATCAACAAGGTCTTCGAAAACCTCGCCTGATTGGAGCATGCAGACGGCCATGCCGATAGAGGAATCGAGCTCGTCAACGGCGCCGTACGCTGCAATCCTGGGGTCGTCCTTTCCGACACGCCTACCTCCTATCAGGCCGGTCTCGCCCCTGTCGCCGGTCCTGGTGTATATCTTCACGTGCTAGGGTTGCGCTACAGGTGATTTAAGATTAGCTTCGTATTTTTCCTTGAGAAACTGCACCAGCTTCATGGCATCCATCTCCTTCAGGCTCTTTCTGTTCTGGGATATGTAGGAGCGAAAGTTCTCGACGTCTGCAAGCTCGGGATGCAGCCTTTTCGTCTCGTCGATGATGTCTTGGTAGTTGCGGTGCGGAAAGTATATCGACTTTGCGACCCTTGCAAGCGCCCTCTTCGTTGCCTCTGATACGACGCCCTGCTTTTTGGCCAGGTAAAGGTTGTAGCGGATGTCTATCATGGCCTCTGACTGGACGCGAAAGTCGCTGTCTGAAAATGTGACTGCCACTTCGTCGTCGGCGTTTACCTTGCCTTTCTTGTATAATTCAAAGATCCTGCCGATTCCTACCATGCCAAACTTTTCAAGCTCCACCGCCCTGAGCGCGCCAAGGCTCGCAGCCCCGGCTAGTAACACGCCTTCCCTCCTTGCCAATTGATAGACTTCAATGGGCGTGGGGGGGTAGTCCTGAAGGAATACTCCGTCCACGAGCCCGACCATCCCGACGTCGGGGCTTGCAGCCAGCCTCAACAGGTCACCCTTTTTGGCCGGCGGCCTGTAATCTGCATCTGCAAATATCGCCCTTGCCTTTTCGTGGTTCAGAGACGGCCCGAGGAATATTATCGGCCTTGCCATTGCCTGAAACACTCCCTTGCGCGCCTGCCCATCACCGACTTGGTTATCTTGAAGGTTTCCAGCCCTGGCACTATTGCGCGCACGACCGGCACGCCGAGCTCCGGGTTTGTCAGGTCCACTATTATCGCCCTGCCAAGGCCGGCCGCGGCAAGCCTTGACTTGATGAACCCGATGTCGTCCAGTATGTCTTCGTGGAAATACGTCTTGACGTCTGAAAACTTGATCTTTTCCTTCGACGGCATGAACTGCCAGGCGCGCTTGTCATCGGTGTTGTTCTCGCCGTACCTTATCTTGCGAAGGTCGTCTCTTGCGCCTTGGATGTTTGCGGCCCTTGTCTGCGAGACCTCGGTTATCGCCCTCAGAAGCGCAATCCTTGCATCAGGGTGCGTGCCGTGGCCCTCTGCAAGGTATCCGTAGTCGTGGGTCACCCACTCGATGCTTGCCGCGTTGAACGTCGGCACGCCGATGTCCGACGTGATGTCCTTTATTATCAGCGGGATGCCGGCCTTTTCGAAATGGGCGACCAGTTTTTGCACCGGCTCAAAGTCGACGCCGGTAATGTCTACCTCCGGGAACATTCCCGGGTCGTCGACGAACCTGTCTGACTGGATTGGCTGAACCTGCATGCCCGCTGTGTTGAGCGAGTGCGTGATGTGCCTGAGTATGTGAAACGGAATCGCGCTTGCGCGCAGCTCTGCTACGCTCATGGCGTCGCGCTCTATGACTTCACACAGCGCATGGCAGACTGCCTCCTCCATGACGTTGCCCGACGCCAGGCCGTTTGTGTGGAAATATGAGAAGGGGTTGACCGCCGGCGGGGCCGGGTTGTACCTGAAAAGCGCGATTGAGGCAGGCACCATTGTTTCTTTGCCCGTCTCAAGGTCGAACCCTGAGACAAAGTCCATCTGCATGTCGTCCCTGTACTCAAAGCGCGTCGGCTCGACTATCTCGTCCGGGTGCAACACGTCGTGCGTCTTTGACAGTTCAGAATGACTTGCGCGCACAAAGTTCCTCGGGCCCCCTGCCGGAAGCGACGAG
>CAYXFY010000011.1:0-378 GCA_964464395.1 uncultured Nitrososphaera sp. | reverse complement strand
TTCTATGCTTTCCATCAGCGCGCTTGCCATGGCATGCTCGCGGGTCGGACCCTTGCCGCTGTAGACCCAGATGTAGTCTTCTGTGCCGGGCAGAACTGCTGAATAGTTTGGGATCCGGAGCACGTCCATGTCGGTGATGTCTGCAAGGCGCGTGACTCCGATCTTTTTTGCAAGCGGGACTACCTTATCCAGCGTCTCCTGTGCAGGCTTGATCCTCGACGTGCCGTTTGAGGTCCACTTTTTCCTGCTCTGGAGCTCCAAGGTTACCGGGAAAAGTGGCCGCCAAAGTTCATATCAATCTTTGCACCGAAACTGAAAAACGATTACCGAAATGTTTCGGTACCGGAACATGTCTAGTACAGGGTCACCCATAAATTA
>CAYXFY010000010.1:27157-51074 GCA_964464395.1 uncultured Nitrososphaera sp. | reverse complement strand
GTACCATTGCTTCACCTGCAAGCCCTTCTGAACGGTGGAACACTTCACCGCCCTTTCGTGCCACGTTCATCGCAGCAACTATGTCGCGATCCATCCACCTCTGGCATTCTAGACACCAGAGCTGCCGTCTGTGAAATGGATCGTCACGCCTGCTCTCTTGGAGTCTCTTTCCGCATTGAGGGCAGAACTGCGACGTTCCTCTCGCCTTACCTTTTGTCAATGTAATTACTTTAACGCCTTCCCATGCAGCCTTATACTCTACCTGCCGCTTCAGCTCAAAGAAGGACCACGAGTTCATTCTGCTGCGATAATCTCGACCTTGGCCGTTCCCTTTCTGATAAAGCCTCCGAATGAAAGTGATGTCCTCAAAGACGATGGCCGCCTTTCTTTCCTTGGCGTCTTGTACTATCACCTTGGATACCTTGTGCAACAGCTGGTGGACGCGGTTGCGCCGGCGTCGTCCGTACTTGTCAGTCACCATCCTTCGCATCCTTGCGTCGTTGCGCCTGAATGAGCGCACAACTGAGCGAGTATTCTCCGTTATTTTGACCGCCTGTAGGACATCAAACATGATTACTCTTTCTTCGTCGCCATAAGTGACGTTCACAAGGTTCCTGTCCACCCATGCCGTTATAGTATATTCAATCTCTGTCACTTGTTTTGAATAACAGATGCTTACACTGTTGTTAGCAGTGAGAGTGAAAGAGCGTACCGTCACGGCAGGGTCAGAAAGGATGCTCCTGACACGCGAGTTGAGCGGGATACCAAAAAACTGCCAGCCCCCAATTGGAACCTTTAGAATACCATCCTTAACTTTGAAGCCATAGCTGGAGACAAGAGATGGGCGCTTCATATGCGGATTTTTGGTTGGATACCCTCTCCTAATAGACTGCTTTCTATTTGAAAGGACGCCGGCTGCCTTTGATATAGCATGCAGTTTGTAATACGAGATGATGTCGTATCTGGTAAGGTGTGGATAGTAGAGTTTCGACAGCCTCTTCATTGTGGAGATGTCGTTAGCAAGTCCGATTATCAGGCAGTCATTAACCATCTGCCTGAATGTCTCCATCATTTGCAGGACGTCTGATGACGGCTGGAACAACTGTTTTACAGCTTTTACAGCAAGAGATTCAGGCAACCGAGATTCCATAATCGTCTCTGAATATTTAAAATGGAAGTCACCTTGGGGAGAGGGAGTATGGTGAACTGTATCAACAAATTTTTGATATGCAATATAAACCGAAAACTTGACAAAACGAGTCGGTGCACGGACTTTGGTCTTCATCCAGCACGGGGCTGTCCGTTCGCCCGTCAGGTGCCGTGCACCGAGCAGGATTCCTAAAGCACGAAAAGATTAAACTGTTGCTGCTCAGATGCCCGGCCTGCAGACGACATTTTCCGGACGACTGCATTTAGGCTGTTTTGGCGCCTCTCATTCCCCTGGCCGCGCCCAGACAGAGCATGGCCACGCCCAAGGCGACTCCGAGCACGGGCAGGACAAGTGCCATGTCTGCAAGAACCTGCACGATTGCAATTCCCGGGTTTGCCATGTGGACATTTCGGCGCCAATTATTTTAGGCCTTGTTCACCCTTGTCACGTAACTTTGTTCCTACATGTTTAATGTGCTCGGGCCAAAAAGCCCTTTTAGGAAGTAATAGCTAGTTGCTAGTGATGGACATGCTGCTTGCCGACGGCATGAATCTCGCATTGCGGTCTTTAGCTGCCGAGGTTGATTCTGCGCCCGTGGCAAGAGCGGGGAACACGGGTTAAATTGGTCCACGAATACCGCGACAGGATCTACATCAGAAAGGACATCATGCTCAAGCTATCAGAGTACGGAGAATTGAACCAGAGTAAGCTTATGAGCTACTGCGGCCTGAACAACGTCAAGCACAAAGAGATACTAGACGACATGGTCCAGAAGCAACTGATAGAGCGGTTCGAGGAAGCTTGGGGCAACAAGACCATAATCAAGGTGGCGGAGAAAGGCAGGGCCATACTGCGGGAGATACTGGAGCCGTACGAGTCGCTGTTCCCGAGGGGAGAGGAAAAGTCATGACGCGTAACAAAGTTACTGCAGGGTTTTTAATGCGAAGGGGGAAGCCAACACTGTGAGCGGGCCGGAAAGAAAGGACGAGCCAGAGAACGTCTTCAAGATAATGGACGGCATAATCGACCAGCTGAACAGGACCAAGAGGACGTTCATCCTGATGGTGATAACCATCATGGTCGTCATCCCGCTGTCCTTTGCCGTCTCATCGGCTATCATAGAGAAGCCTTACCCGTTCCACGAAGGCCGCTGGGGTCCAGGGGGTCCCGGTGGGCCTGCTCCTGACCCGCCCAACTTTTTGCTGGTGCGCACCATACCGTTCTTCATAGCGCTCATCTGGCTCGGTGTCGGCATCAGGCAGTGGTTCGTTCTCAACAAATGGACGAAAAAGTACGAGCACTACAAGGAGCTGCAGAAAAAGCTCGACGAAAAGCTGGGCGACGAGGACGAAGAGAAGGGCGGGCCAAATCCGACTTGATTTAAATATCGGCCAGCGCGCCTTGCACGGTACATGGAATACCTCGTGATGCTTCCAGGTCCTACAAATGTTCCCAACAGGGTTATGAACGCTATGCTTGCTCCGGTGATAAACCACCGGAGCGACGATTTCCGTGTGCTGTACAAGGAGATATTCGAAAAGACCCAGAAGGTCTTCCAGACCACCGGAGACATTGTGCTCCTGACGACGTCGGGCACAGGCGCAGTCGAGGCGTCTGTTGTGAACCTTATCAAAAAGGGCGACAAGGCAGTCATCCCGGTAAACGGCGAGTTCTCGACCAGGCTTGCCGACCTCATCGACAGCTGGGGCGGACAAGCCATCAGGATAAAGGCGCCGTTTGGGCAGAACCCGCCATACGAGGAGTTCGAGAAGGCGTTTGACCAGCACAAGGACATCAAGGCCATCTATGCGGTATACAACGAAACGTCAACCGGGACGACCATACGCTACATGGACAAGCTGGGCGAGCTTGCGGCAAGAAAGGGCGCGTTCTTTATCGCCGATTCCGTGTCGATACTTGGAGGCGACGAGCTTCCGGTCGACAAGTGGAACATCGACATCTGCGTCACTGCGTCGCAGAAGGCACTGGCCGCGCCGCCTGGCGTGTCGCCGGTGTCGGTGAGCGCAAGGGCCAAGAAGTACATGCAGGAAAACCCGCCGCCTACAACCTACCTCAACCTGAAGCGCTACTTCAAGTACCAGGAAGAGCACTTTGAGACGCCGTTTACGCCAGCACTCCCGCTGTACTATGCGTTCCGCGAAGCTCTGAACATCATACTCGAAGAAGGAATGGTGAACAGGATAAGGCGCCACAGGGTGTGCGCCGAGGCGTTCTACGCCGGCCTCAACGCGATGGGCCTGACGCCGTTTGCAAAGGAGGACGCAAGGAGCAACGTCGTCATCGCAGTCAACTACCTGCCGGGCATGGACGACAAGAAATTCCGCGGGTTACTTGGCGAGCAGTTCAAGGTGCTTGTCGCTGGAGGCTTTGGCGACCTGAAGGGCAAGGTGTTCAGGGTCGGCAGCATGGGCGAAGTGAGCAAGTACCACGTCATGCGCACGTTGTCGTCGATTGCGTCTGCGATGAACATGCTGGGCGTCAAGGCAAACCCGGAAGCAACTTCGGTGGCGCTTGAAAAGCTCAAGGGGCTCAACTAACCCTTCCTTTTTCTTGTCACAAAAGATGGCGGGCCCAGAGGGACTCGGACCCGGATGGGTTCGGGTCTTGTAGAAAAATACAGCTAATTGGGAATCTCTATTACGATCTTTCTGTCCTTCTTTGCCTGCTCTTCAAGTGTATCCAATACCAGCTGGATGGCTTCTGTCATGTTTGCCTTCAACTCTTCGATGGTTTCGCCTTCGCTGATGGCTCCGGGAAGCTCTATGCATTGCCCTGTATATCCTCCCTCGGGCGCCTCCTGGATTCTTATCGTGAATTTTCTGTTACCGACGCTCTTCTTAAGGGCCATCTATGTGATATAGTCTAGTTTGATTATAAAAGCTTAGCATGCTATAACTCGTCGAGAAACTCTTCTTTAGATATGCCTGCTTGGTCGAGTATCGACTTGAGGGTCGGTTCCTTTATTGGATCGTGCCTTGGAACCGTGGCATACCTTCCGTCCTGATGCATCAAGATGATGTGGCTGCCGCGCTGCCGGACTATCCTGAAGCCCTTGCGATCAAGGACTTTCAAGACATCGCGGTAGCTGCGGTTGCGTAAGCTCAACTCTCTTTACTTCTGAAAAAGTTGTATATGAATATGTACGGAAAGCGGGCGCAGAGGTACCCGAACCCTCAACCACAGAAATCCTCACCAATGACTAGTGTGAGTTGGCTTCGGCGTGCACTCTTGTCCTTGGCGGCCATGGTTGTTTTGAACTTGCCGCCGACGCGCAGGTTGTTTTCAGCAGCAGGCGCTTCCCAGGCATCCGAAGCAAATGCCCAGCCGGTTATGTGCTCCGGCCTGTTCCAGCAATCCCACACTTTTTCCGTGGGAGCATTTACCACGGTTCGTACGGTAATGGCATTTTTCATGTGCATCCTGTGGCAAATTACATAAAAGGCATTACTCCCCTTGGGAAGAAAATTGCCGGTCGCCGTTAGACAGAAAAGTGATGCACGGCAAGGGCTCCAACCTTCCGGTCGTAGAAATTACTTCTCAGTCTTGCACATGCGAGATAATTATTTCAGGATCGTCCTCCCGTCAAGATTAATATAAGGTGAAAGCAGTCTCGCAATCCATGCCATTTGAAAAGGGTTCTCTCGTTCTGGTAGATTACACTGCCAAGGTTAAGGACACTAACGAAGTTTTCGAGACTACGCGCGAAGAGGAGGCGAAAAAGACTGACCTCTACGACCCGACCCGCAAGTACGAGCCACGGCTAGTCTCAGTGGGCGAGGCGTGGGTGCTCAAGGGCCTCGATGAAGCATTGGCAAAGGCAAACGTCGGCGATAAACTCAATGTCGAAGTCACGCCGGACAAGGGCTTTGGCGAGCGCGACCCAAACAAGGTGCGCATGATCCCGCAGCGCAAGCTGGGCGACAAGGCTGATGAAGTTCAAGTAGGCGACGTTGTCGAACTGGACGACAGGACCGGAATCATCCGCTACATCGGATCTGGCAGGCTGCAGGTCGACTTCAACCACCGCCTTGCGGGCAAGACGCTCGTTTACGATGTCAACATCACCAAGAAGCTTGACAGCGACAACGACAAGATTGCAGCCCTGATAAGGCGCAGGATACCCATAGAGGACGACAAGGTCAAGTTCAACGTTGCCGGCGAGAACCTCGAAGTCAGCCTCCCTGAAGAGACCTACATGGCAGAGGGATTACAGATAATCAAGAGGGCGGTCGCAAACGACGTCTTCAAATTCGTGCCTGCAGTAAAGAATCTCAAGTTCGTCGAGAAGTATGAGGCGCCCAAGCCGGCCGAGAAGCCTCCCGAGAAGAAAGAGGATAAGCCCGCCGAGGCAAAGGCCGAGGCCAAGTAACCTCCTTTTCCACTTTTTGCGGTAGGAAAAACTTATTATATTAAAAAATGCAAGTTTCTCCCAGTATGGAAAGCGTTCAGCATGCACAGAGCATAACGATAACCCCCAAGGCCGCAGAGAAGGTGGCCGAGTTCATGAAGCAGGAAGGCAACACGGGCCTCTACCTCAGGGTCTACGTGACCGGCGGCGGATGCTCGGGCCTGTCATACGGCATGGGCTTTGAGGAAAAGCCGGACGAGGACGACGCGGTCCTGGAGCAGAACGGCGTCAAGCTGCTGGTTGACAGCTACAGTCAGAGGTACCTGAAGGGTGCAAACGTCGACTATGTCGAGAGCCTGATGGGTTCCGGCTTTAAGATAAACAACCCCAACGTGACGAAGAGCTGCTCGTGCGGACACTCGTTCAGCACGGAGTAAACTTCCTCTTTTTCCCGTTTTTGATTTTGAAATAGTGTAAACTAGAAAAGGAAAAAAGATTACGGCCACAGGCCGCGTATCTTTGTCGCTTCTACGACCCTGTTCACCGCAAGCACCATCGAGGCCTTGCGCATGTTGACGCGGTACTCCTCATGGGTCTTGTAGATGTCAAGGAACGCCTTGGTGATGTTCTTGTCCAGCTTCTGGTTGACCTCGTCCTCGGTCCAGTACTCGCGCCTGAGGTTCTGGAGCCACTCAAAATACGAAACGGTCACGCCGCCGCCGTTTGCCAGGATGTCGGGGATGACAAGCGTCTTGTTCTTGTACAACACTTCATCCGCGTCGGGAGTCGTCGGGCCGTTTGCCGCCTCTGCCACGATCTTCGCTTTGACGTTCTTGGCGTTCCTGCTGTTTATCTGGTTTTCAAGCGCAGCGGGAATCAGGATGGTGCAGTCAAGCTCCAGCAACTCCTCGTTGCTTATCGACTTGGCGCCGGGGAACCCGACGACAGAGCCTGTCTTTTCCTTGTGTTTGCGCAACGCAGCGATGGAAATGCCTGCCTTGTTGTAGACGCCGCCCTTGGAGTCAGATGCTGCGATTGCTTTTGCGCCCTGCGCCTCTACAAGCTGCGATGCAAACTGGCCGGCGTTTCCAAAGCCCTGCACCGCCACCGTGGCGGTCTTCACGTTTATCTTTAGTTTCTTTGCAGCCTCTCTCACCGTGAACGCGAGGCCCCTTCCCGTCGCCTCGTTCCTGCCAAGCGACCCGCCTATCTGCAGCGGCTTGCCGGTGATAATCTCGGGCTGGCCGTAGTTGCCCTTGAGCGCCGAATAAGTGTCCATTATCCAGGCCATCTCCTTGCCGCCCGTGTAGACGTCGGGCGCCGGGATGTCGGTCCTTGGGCCGATGATGTCTGCGATGCCGTACGCGTAGCGGCGGGTCATGCGCTCGAGCTCGCCGTTTGACATCTCCTTCGGGTTGCAGATTATGCCTCCCTTGCCACCGCCGTACGGGATGTCGGCGACCGCGCACTTCCAGGTCATCCACATCGACAGCGCCTTTACTTCGTCGATGCTGACCTGCGGGTGGTAGCGGATGCCGCCCTTGAACGGGCCGCGAGCGTCGTTGTGCTGCGACCTAAAACCTGTGAAAACCTTGATCTCTCCGTTGTCCATCCTTGTCGGGATGGAGACTGTAAGGATGCGTTTTGGGTGCGCCAGGACCTGGTGCATCCCCTTGTCCAGCTTTATCAATTTCGCCACTTCGTCAAGCTGCTTGAGGGCCATCTCAAACGGGTTCAATGCCTGAGACATTGCCTCAAAGGGGGCGGGATAGTGTATTTAAGTGTTAGATGCTCAGGCGCTCATCCTGCGGGATATCAGCGACCTAAGCTCGTCGTCGCTCTTGCCTGCGTGGTCTATGCCGAGCGACGTGGCTATCATCTCCAGCTTTTGGCGCTCGCTTTCCACCGGGCCGGTTATCCTTGGTAATTTGCTGATGCCTGCTTCCCTCTTGGCCTGCTCGGCGGCGTCTTCCATCTCCTGCCTGAACCTTGCGCGGGTCTTCTCGTACTCGCCCACCGCCCTTCCGATGGTCCTCGAGAACTGGGGCAGGCGCTTTGTGCCAAATATCAGGATGAGCGCAAGCAGTATGATGATTATCCATTCCGAGCCTGCTATGTTCATGAGCATGCCTGAAGGCAAAGGCATCTGAAACCGGATTGTCCTATACGGGAATTAAAGATTCCTCTCTAGATTTTCTTGATGAGTTTTGTGACCGTGACCTGGCACGAGGGCATAGGGTCTATCGAGATGCAGAGGAACCTGTCTCCCCTGACCGTCAGCGGAACCGTCAATAACTTTACGTCGTCAAACTCTGACAGCTGGTACTTGAGTGGGCCAAGTGACGGCTCGAAGGTCTTGTTCAGGGTCACCGACTGGTAGCTTGCGTAAAACATGTTGGTCTCGACATCGCTTTTTGCGGACGACTCGAACAGGGGGCGCTTGATGTCTTTGCGATACCTGCCTGTCAAGAGCTTGCCTTGGTCGTCGACCACGCCGGCAAAGCGCACGTTCCTGTCAGTCGAAAGCGCGAGCTGGCACAGCTCGGTGAAAAACTCGTGTTCCTCCAACTCTATCCTTGATGCCCTTTTTTGGATACCCAATAATAATCTTACACATCTGCAAAGAACACGTCCTACTCTTTGCCGGTCTCGATCCGGCCCACCGCGTCGATGAGCGCCTTCCGCCTGCTTTCTTCCGTCACGGCAGCACGCACGTCTTCGATGAGCATCCTTGCCACGTCCAGCTTTTTGCGCAGACCCGAAACGACGTTGTCGTAGACTGCAAACGGGTAGACCGCTCCGTAGATCTCCTCCATGACTGCAAAAAGCGACTCGGCACTCTGCCCCTTACCGACCCTCATGTTGTCGTAGACCAGGCGCTTTATCTCGCCCACGCAATCAAGGAGCCCCGTCAGGTACGCAGACCCCGACACTTTCAGGTCGTCCATAGAAGGTATAACCGAGCCCTCAATCACGGAGCGTAACGCATACGCTTCGACCAGCTCCTGCTCTGCCACTGCGACGTACCTCTCCAGGTCGTCCTGCGCAAAGGAGCTAAACTCGTCGAGCATCGCCTTTGCACCTTCCATGTCTTTTTTCGCAGATTCCGTCTCGCCCCTGTGGAGCGCTATTATCGACTTGCTGCAGAGCATGACGGCGTCGCGCGTGCCCTTGATCAGTTTTTCGCGGCGCTCCTGCACGTCCTTTAATTCGACGTCGATGGCTTCAAGCGAGCCCCGTATGCCAAGCTCGGGCATGGGCTTTATCCAAAGCCGTTTCAATAAAAGACTTGCGACAAACCTTAATGCCGGGCCGCGCAAACGCTACACAGGCTTGGGAAACATCCGCCGGAGCAGGGGCTACGCGTTCGAGCACGGCCTGGTCGAGCGCTTCAACGAGCTCGGGGACTGGAAGGCTAGGCGATTGGGCGGCTCGTCGACGGGCCTGCCCGACATTGTGGCGGTAAACAACGACAAGAGCATACTCCTCACGATAGAGGCCAAGTCGGGCACAAGCGACATCCTCTATGTGCCGCAGGACCAGATAGAGCGCTGCATAGTCGTGAGGGAGATGTTTGGTGCGTACGGCGAGCGCCACATAGTTTTTGCTTTCAAGTTCATGAGCAAAAAGAGGTTCAGGCGCAAGAACAAGACCGTCTACGAACAGCGCAAGCTGGTGGAATACTACAAGGTGGCCGACGCGCTCGTCGGGCAGAACCCGCTGCCGATAGTAAAGTGCACCTACGACGGCAGGACCTTTGCCATGCGCGGGAACAAAACAATCACGCTTAACCTGCCGGACCTGCCCATGCCGTTTCGAAACGGTAGAGCGAAATGAAAAAAGAGGTTTCGTTGGAGTTCTCAGCGCTGGGAGAGAAGGCAGTAATCGAGCTGGACGACTCGGACTCGCCTGCTACAGTTGAGGCTATCATAAACAGCCTGCCAATCGAGATGACTGTAGAAAGGTGGGGCGACGAGCTATATTCCAGACCCATGCCTGTCAAGCTAGGGGAAGAGAAAGCCAAGTCAGAGGTAAAACTATTCGATGTGGCCTTCTGGCCCGAAGGGAGCGCGCTCTGCTTTTTCTACGGCCGCACGCCGATGAGCAAGGACAGGATACTGCCGTACTCCCCTGTCAACGTCGTCGGCAGGATAAAGACAAGGCCAAAAGACATCGCAGGATTCCTTGCCGCCGTGGAAAGGGTCCACGTCAGGAACAACGTCCCGGTAATCCTGCGCTAGCAGCCGTATTCCCTTGCCCACGACTCGCCTGCAAACTCGCTGACGCTGCAGAACTGCGTGAGAATGCCCGCGTGGCCGGCGTACAGCAGCTCGGCGTTGAGAATCCTGCCTCCGCAGAACACCTTTGCCACCATCCTGCCAAATCTATCGAATTCCTGCCCGTCGTCCTGATCCACAAGCACTGTCGATCCGACAGGGCACAGCGATCTGGTGAACGCGGTCGCCTCCGAGTACCCCGGTTCGTTGCTTTCAGGGGTGTTGACAAGCGCAAGCCTTATTCTGGTATTGTCGACGTCCAGCGTGTCGCCGTCTACTATTTTCCTAACCGTCCCGGTAAAGCACTCGGCAGTGCCCACACAGTAGGTGACCGAGAACACCTGCTCCACGTCAAGGCCGAGGCGCGGCGCGTCAGCCGAAAGCGAGACGGGGGAAGGTGTGTTGCGCCATACAAAGGCCTCGACGGTGTGCCTGCCCTCCTTTTCGGGGGTCCACTGCGACGAAAACGCGCGCTCGTCGCCGGCAGCAATTTCCGTCGCCTGCAAAGAGATGTGCGCAGTATATCCGTCAGGGTCCTTGACTTGGAAGATATAGACGAGCGACCCCGGCTCGTTTGCCCTCAGGCTCAGCTGGATGGCAAGGGGCCTGCCGACCTCGGCTTGCTGACTGCCCTGCAGGTCCACGCGCAGGTCGAGCACCGATACCGGTTCTGACTGTGAGACTGCAGTGGCAGGCGCAAGGAGCAAAGCTGCCATTACCAGAAGAGTGGTTTTTCTCACGCCCTGTAAAAGGCCGTCTCATTATATTAGATTAGTCGTTTTTGCCTCCAGTTTGTCCAATATTTCTACAAACCTGCAGCCGGCCTGCGCGGTACCCGTCAAGGACCAGATAACATTTAGTAAGTTAACGACCTAATTTGTGGCCCTACAGGAGAAAAACATGAAATTATTACAAGATATCTTCTGGATGATGATTATTGTGAATAGTACAACCATCGAATGCAATTATTTTTTGTTCCACATTACTTATAAGCAAAGAACACGATATTTACACTGATTTTAGAGGAAAAATGAAAACATCTCTAGTCTCTCCATGCAAGCACGATCGGACCGTCACCGATCCCGAGTCCGGCGAGATTATTTGCCGGAGCTGCGGACTGGTGATATCTGACAAGATTCAGGAGACCCGCCCCGAGTGGCGCGCGTTCACCTCGCAAGAGGCGGACGACAGGGCGAGGACCGGAATCCCAAGCTCACTTGCGCGCCACGACATGGGTCTGTCCACCATTATCGCAAGGACGGACAAGGACGCCAGCGGGCGAAGGATAGAGGGGGTCATGAAGTCCACCATGGACCGGCTCAGGGCATGGGACTTTAGGACGCAGGCCCACACGCCGACTGACAGGAACCTGAGGCAGGCGTTCTCGGAACTTGACCGCCTGAAGGACAAGCTGTCGCTCTCCGACGCGGTCGTGGAAAAAACCGCCTACATATACAGGAAGGCGCAGGAGCGCGGGCTTGTGCGCGGGCGCACGATATCGGCCACGCTTGGCGCTGCGCTCTACATAGCCATCAGGGAGACCGGCACGTCAAGGACCCTGAAGGACATCGCAGAGACAAGCAACGTCAAGCGCAAGGACCTGGCTAGGATGTACAGGCTGGTAGTGATGGAGCTTGACCTGAAGATACCGATGATAGACCCGATGAAGTGCATCGTAAGGGTGGCAAGCAAGGCAGGGCTGTCTGAAAAGACAAAGAGGCACGCAATGAACCTGATGCACGATGTCGTGAAAAGTGGCATGTCCGCAGGCAAGGACCCGATGGGGCTTGCCGCGTCGGTGCTCTACATGTCTTGTCTGGCGACGGGCGAAAACAGGACGCAGACAGACATCGCCGAAGCAGCAGGCGTCACCGAAGTGACCGTCCGAAACAGGTACAAGAGCCTGAAGGGCCGCCTCGACGTAGAGGCGAACTAACTCTTTTTTCTTGAAACACCTATATAGCAACTCTGCAATCAGCTGGTGAGCCGTGGCAGCAGCCGGCGAGTTTGCGCTCAAGAGAAATGCCCTGCGCATATCGCTCATAGCCATCGCTTCGGTCTTTGTCTTCGAGTTCGTGGCAGGCCTTGCGACAAACAGCCTTGCGCTCCTGACTGACAGCACACACGCGCTGCTCGATACGGTCGTCACCGGCATCCTGATAATAGCAGTCAGGCTCGCGTCCAAGCCCCGCGACATCGAGCACACGTACGGCCACGGCAAGATAGAGGCAATCGGCAGTTTCATCGGCGGGTCCGCGCTGTTCGTAGTTGCGATACTCTTCATCTACGAGGCTTTTGAGAGGATAGCGTTCGGGGGCCCGGCGGCGCTCGTGGTGCCGGGCACAATCGGCTTTGCCGCCGTGACGTACACTCTTGCAGTGGACGTGCTCAGGATAACCGTGCTTGGCAGGGCCGCAAGAAAGTCCGGTGCCGCCACCATCCGGGCGGACCTCTACCACGCAATAGCCGACTTTGGGTCGACGTCAGTCGCGCTCTTTGGCCTGTGGCTTGCAACCACGGGCGTGTACGCCGGCGACGCGGCGGCTGCAATAGTGCTAGGTTTGTTCCTGGCGTACCTAAGCAGCAGGTTCGCGTACCAGAACGCAGTCGAACTGACGGACAGCATATCGCCCCGGCTCGTCGCAAGGGTGAGGCAGGCCGCCGTCGAGACGGAAGGCGTGCTTGGCCTGAGCGACATCAAGATGCGCAGGGTAGGCAGGGAGGTGTTCGTCGACACGACGATAAGCCTCAAGGCGGACATGAGCTTTGAAAAGGCGCACGAGACAAGCGCGCAGGTAGAGCGCAACATCGCAAGGGCGCTTGGCATTTCTGACATGCGCAACATCACCGTTCATTTCGAGCCCGTGTTCAGCCCCGATCTGCCGATGGAGTCGATAATAGAGCGCGCGGCCGCGCGTGTTGCCGGAGTCAAGGGAGTGCACAACATCATAGCGTCGAGGGTCGGCGGCACCGGGAGGCTTGAAGTGTCGCTTCACATCCAGGTCAACAGGTCTGCGACCCTGAGCGAGGCGCACGCAATATCAAACGCGGTTGAAGAGTCGATAAAGGGCCAGCTGAAAGACGCAGACGTGACCGTGCACTTGGAACCGCTGATGCCCGGCATTGTCGGCGTCCAGCCCGTCGCCGACGTGGAGATCCAGGAGTCGATAGCGCAGATAGTTCTTGCGTCGCCTGAGATCAAGAAGGTGGGCAGGGTTGCAGCGTTTAGGACAGATGACGATGTCTTGAAGATAGACGTTAACTGCACTTTCTCTCCTTCGGGCCCGCTGACTATCGAGCAGGTACACGAGCGGGTGACCGACATCGAGAAGCAGATACGCAAGAGATATCCTGGTTCTATAGTCACGATACACGCCGAGCCTGATTGAGCTCTTTATATCCCCGGCAAGGTGCTCTTGACTGGATGGCAGTCATCACCATCAACCTGCCGCTTGCAAGAAAGCTGGCGCCGGCAAGAAAGTCCGCTTCCAAGAAGGGCGACAACGGCACGGTGCTGGTGGTAGGCGGCAGCCACTTTTACCACGGCGCGCCGGTCTTTACCAGCATGGCCGCGCTGCGCTCAGGCACCGACCTTGTCTACACTGCTGTTCCTAGGTCGATAAAGACTGAGGTGCGCTCGTTCTCGCCCGCGCTGATAGTCCTTCCGCTGCCTGACGACAAGCTGACGGTGGGCTCTGCAAACAGGCTCGTGGCTATGATGCCAAAAAAGCCCGACTCGGCGGCGATAGGGATGGGCATGAGCATCGCCAAGCCAGAGGCGCTCGTCGCGCTCGTCAGGGGCCTGAAAGAAATAGGGACAAGGCTGTTGCTAGACGCGTCGGCGCTTGTGCCCGACATATTGCAGGAGATAAAGGACACGGACACGATTGTCACGCCGCACGCAGGCGAGTACAAGCGCCTGTTCGGCGAGGACGCCGGCAGGAGCGAAAAGGATCGCGTTTCAAACGTGCAAAAGATGGCTAAAAAGCACGGCATCACCGTCCTGCTGAAAGGGCCGACTGACGTCGTTTCTGATGGAAAGCGCGTGGGCGTCAACAGGACGCACAACTGCGCCATGACAGTCGGCGGGACCGGAGACGTGCTGTCAGGCGTTGCGGCCGGCCTGCTGTGCAAGATGGGCCCCTTTGAAGCAGCATTACTTGCAGTCTACTTCAACGGGCTTGCGGGCAACCTGTCGTTCAACCGCGTGGGCCTGCACATGACGTCGACAGATCTGCTCGAGGACCTGCCTCACGCCATGAAGCGCTTTGATGTCATCACGAAATGACGCTTGATTAAATAACCCTACTCACATCTCAAAGGCGATGAGCGAACAGGCGCAGTACATCACGTTTGACGAGTTTTCAAAGGTAAAGCTGCAGGTGGGCAAGGTCGTGTCAGCCGAGCCGATACCAAAGATGAAAAAGGTGTTCAAGGCAGTGGTCGACATCGGGAGCGAAAAGCGCGAGGTCGCAGTGGGCGCCGCACTGTGGATAAAGCCGGAGGACTTTGTCGGCAGGACCGTTGTCATCTGCACCAACCTGCAGCCCCGCAAGATAGGGGACATCACGTCAAACGGCATGTTGCTTGCAGCAGACGGCCCGGAAGGAAAGCCCGTCTTTCTTACTGCAGCAGAAGAAGCGCCGGTGGGCGCACCAATCCACTAGCCTATGCCGGGGCCGTACTTGCCGGGCTCTTTCTTTTTCTGAGCCTCTTCAAGTATTGACTCGTACTGCCTGTCCAGCAACTTTGTGTCAAGCGGTATGTCCTCAAGCTTCGAAAACGCGGCCAGGATGCTCTTTGCCGCAAGCGGCTGGGGGACTGTCGTCTCGGATATCTCACCAAACAATCCTATTGCGTCGATCCCGCGCTCTGCCGCCATTCCAAGTATCACGCCGTTGAACCACGTTATGCTGGATATCTCGGGCCCCACCAGGTCGATGTCGACCTTCGCAATCACGTTTTTCAGTTCCGGCTTGTTCACGACGCCGCAGACCCTGGGAGCGCCTGTCAGCTGCTCGCGAAGATACCCGCCTGCCCCGTACAGCCTTGACACTTTTCCTGCATTCTGCGCAAAGTCAAGCAGCGCGTTGCATAGCGCGTACAGCTCGCCTGGGTCCTGCGGCTGCGACTCGCCGGTGAACACCATCAGCCTGCGCTCGCTGTCGTAGTGGATCCTGTACGTGTCGCTTGCGCTTTTCACCACGCCGTCAGCGTACGACACCCACGGCTTGTCTGCCGACACTATCTCGGCAAGCAGCTCACATTTCAGGTTCTGGGCGAGAAACGACGAGACGAGGCCTCCGACCCTGCCCATGTCAGGGAGCGACGCAAAGAGCGTAAAGCTGTCCACATTGAGCTGCTTTGTGGCGTTGATCTTCATTTTTCCATCCCGTTTATCCTTGCCAGGAAGGCGCATATCGCGGTATAGTCCTGCTCCGAAAACCCGCTGTTGCTTGCCGCGCGGAACATCTGCTGCACTGCGGACGTCGCCGGGATTGCGATGCCTTTTGCCTGCGCCGTGCCGGTCGCAAGCTCCAGGTCCTTGAGCATGTTCTTCAGGTGGAAAGACGGTTCAAAGTCGCCTGCTACCATCTTGGGGCCCTTCTTCTCCGAAAGGCCTGTCTTGAAGTAGGTAGAGTTGAGTATCTGCACAAACACTGCAGGGTCGATGCCGCAGCCCCGCGCAAGGGTTATCCCTTCCGACACCGCGCTCGCAATGAGCGCGATGTTCATGTTAAGCGCCAGCTTGACCGCGTTTGCAGAGCCTGCCTTCTCGCCTATGTAAAACACGTGCTTGCCAAGAGTCTCCATGATCGGCTTTGCTTTCTCAAAGGCATCTTTACTTCCTGCGACCATGAGTATGAGATCGCCTGTCTCCGCGGCGGCCGGCCCGCCCATTACAGGCATTCCCAGCATCTCTATTCCGCGCTTTTTCAGCTCGTGCGCCAGAAATTCAGACTGGGAAGGAGATATCGTGCTTGCGTCTGCCACTATCGGCTTGCTTCGCGCAGCGGCCACGCCTTCTGCTCCCAGAAGGACATCTTTTGCAGCGTCAAAGTCGGTCACGACGGTCACCGCCACGTCGCAAAGGTCCGCAAGCTCCCTGGGGCTTGCCGCCACCCGGGCGGCCTTGGAAAACTCTTCTGCCTTTTGCCTGCTGCGGTTGTAGACAGCAAGCTCGAACCCTGCGCCCGCAAGCCTGCGCGCCATGCCGGAGCCCATCAGGCCCAGGCCTATGACTCCGACCTTCATGCACTTGGTGCGCCTCCGCGCCAATAAAAAACTATACTCGGCCACGCATTTGCCATAATAAAGGTTAAATCACCGAAATCTTTTCTATAAGATAGTAATATACGTTGCAACTGACCATTATATGGTGTAATCATCTGATGTATCCATATTTAGACAAGCACGACGAGGTGATCTAACATGGCAAGGACGGATATCCCGGGGCTGTTGCTTGAAAGGGGCTACCTGCAGCTCAGGCTGCAGGACAGGGTGGTGTCGCAAGCCGCCTGCAGGGCGCTTTCCGTCCTGGGAGAGCAGTCAGTTGCTGCTCTGTTATACCACATGTCGGCCATGGCGGGCCTGAAAGAGAAGGACCTCCTTTCAAACCTCGTCGAGCTGGAAAAGGCCCTCTGGTCGTCCCTTGGCTATGGCGCCGACATACTCCTAAAGAGGCTCAGCGAGGAGCTTGCCAAAAGCGTCGGCAGGACCGGCATAGGCTTTGCAGAGGTTCTGGACGAGATGAACAGGGACGGGCAGGCGGTGTTTGCGCGCAGCATCTCGCAGGGCGAGAACATGGCGCTGCTGTACTCGAGCGCGGCCTTTCGGGACAGGATGGTCTCGGCGTTCTTTGAGCCCACGGAAGACGGGGTGGCCATGGCTGCCTTAATTGAACGGCCCTCGGGGCTGCCCCCGTCGGTCACAAGGACCACATACGGCGAGCTTGCAGGCAGCCACACGGCGTCGGTTGGAAGCAGGGTCGCAGAGTGGGTGTCTGCAGTGCGTCCTTCCGGCTCGTACCTCAGGCTTGCCAAGGACAACACGTGGCTCGTGCAAAACGGCATGACCGAGCCTTCGCACGAGGAGATTGGCGTGAGAAGGTCCGCCCTCCTATGCGCCTACGACCTGTCAAGGATTGACACTGCAAGCGCAGCAAATACAGCCGAGCTCCACGATTTCGTGGTGGTCGAAGGGCTGCCGGCGATATACGCGAGGCAGTGACCCCCTCCCCCACAAGTGCGACCCGGCTTATTAGCATCGCATCTGCATGTCGTAACATGTCAGGATTGTGGTACAACATGCGGGCCCCGGAATACGAGCAGAAGGCGAGCAGGTCCATAATCCACCCGTTCAGCGTCAGGGGCTACAGCGGCCTGACGGTAAACCCGTACCAGGGCTGCCAGCACAGGTGCGCCTACTGCTACGCCACGTACGAGTGGTCGCCCGAGTTTTACGACAGGATATACGCCAAGAGCAACGCGCCTGAGATACTGGAGCGCGAGCTTGCCTCGTGGAAAGGCACAAGGGTCGACCCCGTCATGGTCTCGTCTGCGACTGACGCCTACCAGCCGGCAGAGCTCAGGTACGGGCTGACAAGGAGGTGCATACATGTGCTGCAGAAATACAACGTCCCCTACTACGTCTTTACAAAGTCTGCCATAATAGAGCGCGACTTGGAATTGCACGCTCGCTACAAGCAAAACTGCTTTGTCATCTGGTCGATAACCACCTGCAACGAGCGGATCAGGCGGATAGTCGAGCCCGGCACGCCGACTGCGTCAAGGATATTTGAAGCGATCACAAAATTCGCCAAGGCGGGAGTGGCCTGCGGCGTGAACGTGGATCCGATAATGCCGCTTGTGACTGACAGCGACGAGGAGCTCAGCGCGGTCGTAGACGCGTGCAGGCGCGCCGGCGTGAGGCATGTCTTTGGCGCGATGTTGAGGCTGAGGACGGACATATGGGACAGGATGAAGGCCGCTCTTGCGCTCCTCGGTGTGAAAGACGGCGTCGAACAGTACCAAAAGATCTACGGGTTCCGGGATCCGTTATTTGCGAACTACCTTGCGTGCGACAGGGAGTATGGCCGGCGCGTCGTCGAAAGACTGGAAGGGATGGTGCAGCAGGCCGGAATGACAAGCGACTTTCCGGAAAACGTCGGGCCCCGGGAGATAGACAGGTCGGGCGCAGGCCAGGAATCTATACTGAGCTATGTTGCAAGCTAGCGAGCAGCATCAAGCGTGGGTCTTGCGAGTCTACTTGCGCGGTTTTTCATAGTCCTGCGCAAGAAACACGGCTTCGCATTCGCAGTGGCCGTCTATCCTTACCTGCCTCCCGCACCTCGGGCAGATGCTCAGCGGCGCCGGGGCCTCCGTCTCAATCTCAAATGTGACGGACATTATCTATGTTATTGCGCTCCAAATAATTAAGATTTTGCCGTTCAGATGAAATAATGTACTGTATTTGCAGCATTTATACAGAAACATCGTAGAACTATATGAAACATTGTGTATGTTGATGTTTCTTGCCGATACAAGGTTAATACTGTAGGCCCGTTGCAGCATGGCCGTGACCCACCGGAACCCTGTGCCCACCGTCGACGCGATAATGCAAAGGGGCTCCAAGGTGTTGATGATAAGAAGAAAGAATGCGCCCTTTGAGGGCCGCCTTGCTCTCCCCGGCGGCTATGTGGACGAGGGCGAGACAGCGGAGGACGCGGCAAGGCGCGAGGTGATGGAGGAGACCTCTCTCGAAATCGAACCGATAGAGATACTCGGGGTTTATTCAGATCCTGCGAGGGACCCAAGAAGCCACACGCTCACCGTGGTATTCGTGGCGATCATAGTCGGCGGGGACGAGCGCGCAGGCGACGACGCGGCCGGCCTTGAATGGGTCGAGCTTGCCGACGTGCCGAAAATGAAGGACCGCATAGCGTTTGACCACGCAAGGATCCTTGCCGACTACCAAAAATGGAAGGCGTCTGCCGGCACGTTCTGGTCTACAAAGCGCGACGGCCAAAATGATTAAAGCCCTTCGGGGCGTAGCATGCCTGATTGCGCTCTGAAAAAGACGTCAGGCTCCGCATCGACCTG
Organism: uncultured Nitrososphaera sp.; assembly: GCA_964464395.1. Taxonomy (GTDB): domain Archaea; phylum Thermoproteota; class Nitrososphaeria; order Nitrososphaerales; family Nitrososphaeraceae; genus Nitrososphaera. The sequence goes on along the minus strand of CAYXFY010000010.1, from coordinate 32,177 downwards.
CTAGAGGGGCAGGCAGGCACGATCGCCAAGCTGCTTGCAAAAGCCATGCAGGAGCACAACGAGGAGGCAGTCCGACAATATTCGGAAAAGCTAGCGCAGGGAAGAAGCAGAGTGGAGGAGCTGCTCTGGGTGCTCGGCGTCAAGACAGGTCAGGGCGTCCTGGAAAGCATGGTCACTGTCAGCGGGATTGAAATGACCGTCGACGACGTGCTTGAAAAGCTGAAAAACAACGAACTAAAGATGGACGACCTTGCGCTTGACGTGCAGGCGCTGGTGCGCAAGGGCGCTCTAGAAGCACGCAACGCGATGAAGCACACGACTTAGCTCGTACACATTATAGAAAATTAGGCTGTACAAATTCACAAAACACCACTCGCTTGGTGGAAAATATATATAAAATAACACCGTTATACAGACTGCAGATGACCACTGAAGACCTGAACATGGATTATAGCAAGTACGACTTTAAGGATTCAACCGAGCTTTACGTTTACCTGAGCAAGAAGGGGCTCTCCAGAGGCACGGTCGAAGAGATAAGCAAGATGAAGGGCGAGCCTGACTGGATGCGCGACTTCAGGCTCAGGTCCTATGACGTTTTCATGAGCAAGCCGATGCCGGAATGGGGCGGCGACTTGTCGAAAATAGATTTCCAGAACATCTACTATTACGCCAAGGCTTCAGAGAAGCAGGGCAAGACATGGGACGACGTGCCAGAGTCTGTCAGGAACACCTTTGAAAAGCTGGGCATCCCGGAGGCCGAGCGCAAGTTCCTCGCCGGCGTGGGCGCGCAGTACGAGTCAGAGGTGGTCTACCACAACCTGAGAGAGGACCTGCAGAAGCAGGGCGTGATATTTGTCGACACCGACACGGCAGTCAAGGAATACCCGGAGATTGTCAAGAAGCACTTTGGCAAGGTCATCCCGCCTGAAGACAACAAGTTTGCAGCGCTCAACAGCGCTGTATGGTCCGGCGGCTCGTTCATTTATGTTCCGCCAAACGTAAAAGTCGACCTGCCGCTGCAGGCGTATTTCAGGATAAACGCGGAGAACATCGGCCAGTTTGAAAGGACGCTCATAATAGCCGACGAGGGCGCAGAGGTCCACTACATCGAGGGCTGCACGGCGCCTGTCTATTCGACAGAGTCGCTCCACTCTGCAGTCGTTGAGCTTATCGCAAAGAAGGGTGCCAAGATCCGCTACACCACCATCCAGAACTGGAGCAAGGACGTCTACAACCTCGTGACCAAGAGGGCGTACGCATACGAGGGCGCAAAGGTGGAGTGGATTGATGGCAACATCGGGAGCAAGCTGACTATGAAGTATCCTGGCGTCTACATGCTCGGCAAGAATGCTCACGCAGAAGTGGTATCAGTCGCCTTTGCAGGCGCTGGAATGCACCAGGACGCCGGCGCGAAGGCCGTGCACCTGGCTCCAAACACGACTTCTAGGATTACGAGCAAGTCTGTGAGCAAGGACTCTGGCAGGACCACCTACAGGGGCCTGCTTCACGTCGCCAAGGGTGCCACCGGCGTCAAGTCAAACGTCAGGTGCGACGCGCTCTTGCTCGATGAAAAGTCCAGGACTGATACATATCCGTACATCGAGGTGAACGAGGACGACGCGACCATCACGCATGAGGCGACTGTCGGCAAGATAGGCGAGGACCAGATATTCTACCTGATGTCGAGGGGATATTCGGAATCTGATGCGCTGTCCCTGATAGTAGGCGGGTTCATGGACCCGTTCACAAAAGAGCTACCGATGGAATACGCAGTGGAGCTTACCAGACTCATAAAGATGGAAATGGAAGGCTCCGTCGGCTAATCTCGCGCCTTTTTCTGGTGAGCAAAGATGACCACACTATCAGGCGTCAACGAAGAGCACGTAGATGCGGTGGCAAAAGGCGAGCCGTCGTGGCTTGCACAGTCGCGCAAGCAGGCGCTGTCCAAATACCTGTCGCTTCCGTCCGAAGTCTCCCCGCTTTACTCAAAGTACTCTGACGCAAACAAGATCAAGCCCGAAAGCGTCCACCTTGCGACTGTACAGTCAAAGCACGAGCTGGGAAGCGACCTTGCAAAGAGGCTCGAGGAGCTCGAGAAGGAAACGGGCATCCTGCAGGTAGGGGCGCAGACAAGCCACGTTTTCGTAAAGGACGACGTGGCCAGAAAGGGCGTCATAGTCACCGACATCAAGGACGCCCTTGCCAAGCACGCCGACATCGTCAGGGCGCACGCTGACGCAAACCCGCTAGACTTTGGCGAGGACAAGTACCTGGCGCTCGAAGCTGCAGCGTTCCAGTCGGGAGTCTTTGTCTACGTACCAAGGAACGTCGTACTCGACGACCCCATAAGGGTGATAACGTCACTTGCAGACGACGGCACGTCGCTTGTTTCAAGAAATATCCTGATAGCCGAAGAGGGCTCAAAGGCTACAGTTGTGCAAGAGCTGTACGCGCCCGGCGCGGGCAGCGGAACGCAGCAAGGGTATTTTGAGCTGATAGAGGCATCGGTCAAGCCAAACGCGCACCTGGAAGCAGTCACGCTGCAGGCGATGGGCAACGACACTATTTGTGTTTCAAACAGGAAGGCGTTTGTCGAAAGGGACGGCAAGATGTCTTGGTATTCCGGGCTGTTTGGAAGCCTGCTTTCGCGCTACAGGACAGACAGCGTCATGAAGGGCTCCGGCGCGTCTGCAGAGGACATCGAGATAGTGTTCGGCGCAGGGACGCAGTCCTTTGACGTGACCTCAAACCTCATCCACAACGGCCAGTTTTCACGCGGCAGGGTTCAGGTCAAGTCGGTCCTCAAGGACACGTCGAAATCGCTCTTCAAGGGCATGATAAAGATAGGCAAGGATGGCAAGGGCACCGAGTCGTACCTGTCAGGGCATGCGATACTGCTTGACAGGGGCGCAAAGTCTGACTCGATACCCGGCCTAGAGATACTGACAAACGAGGTCAAGGCGACGCACTCGGCCTCTGTCGCGCAGATGGACGAGGGGCAGATTTTCTACCTCATGACCCGCGGCCTTTCAAGGGAGGGCGCCAAGCGCGAGATAGTCTCTGGATTCCTCGAGCCTTTGTCAAGGAAGATGGGCCCCACCATCAGGGCGTGGGTCAACTACCTGATAGAGAACAAGTGGCAGGGCAACGCGCTGATGCTCCGGACCGACGAGGCGATGGAGCAGATACTAGAAGTCGAAAAGTCGCGCTACCGCGAGACGCAGGACATCTTCGAGAAGCACTACAAGTACAGGTGACATCTGTGGAGCAGTGGGTCAGGGTGTGCGACGATGGGTCGCTTGGAAACGGTGAGATGAAGGAGTTTGACCAGGGAGACAGGAAGATAATGGTTGCAAAGGCCGCAGGCAAGGTGTTTGCGACTGACAGGATATGCACACATGCCTTTGCAGACCTCACAAACGGCATCATGAACGAGGACGAGTGCACGGTCACGTGCCCGCTCCACCTCTCGGCGTTCAAGCTCGACAGCGGCGTGCCGCAGAACCCGCCTGCCGAAGCTCCATTGAAAACTTACAAGGTTAAAATACAGGACGCGGGAATTTACGTCGATATCGGTTAAGCCTATGTTGCAAAAAGGCGTTCTGGACGTCGAGAAGATAAGGCAGGATTTCCCCATACTCCAGCGCAAGGTGATGGGTGGAAAACCGCTAGTCTACCTTGACAACGCGGCGACGACGCAAAAGCCGCTTGCAGTCATCAACGCTATCACCGACTATTACACCAACTACAACTCGAACATCCACCGCGCGGTACACCAGATGGCAGAGGAAGCCACGATAGCGTACGAGGAGACGAGAAAAAAGATTGCCAAGTTCATCAACGCCAAGTCAACTGACGAGATAATATTCACCCGCAACACGACTGAGGCGATAAACCTTGTTGCCTATTCGTGGGGCAGGGCCAACATAAAGAAAGACGACAGCGTGGTCATCACGGAAATCGAGCACCATTCCAACATCGTGCCTTGGCAGATACTGACGCAGGAAAAGGGGGCGAAACTGGAATACGTCGGGGTCGGCGACGACGGCTACCTGAAGATGCAGGAGTACAGAAAGTACCTAGACTCTAACAAAGTGAAACTTGTATCAGTGTCGCAGATGTCTAACGTGCTTGGGACGATAACTCCCGTAGACGAGATAATCCGGTCATCACACGAAAGGGGAATACCTGTTCTAATCGACGGCGCGCAGTCCGTCCCGCACATGCCTGTCGACGTGCAAAAGATGGACTGTGACTTTATGGCGTTTTCGGCCCACAAGATGCTGGGCCCGACAGGCGTCGGCGTGCTCTATGTAAAGCGCGACATACTGGAAAAGATGCCGCCGTTCATGGGCGGAGGCGACATGATAAAGGAGGTCCACAAGTACGAAACAAGATACAACGACCTTCCGTACAAGTTCGAGGGAGGCACGCCAAACATCGCAGACGTCATAGGCTTCGCAGCGGCCATTGATTATCTCGAGAACCTCGGCATGGACAGGGTGCGCGAGCACGAAATAGACATAACGAAATACGCGCTTGACAGGATATCCGGCGTAAAGGGCGTGACGCTGTATGGCCCGGCAAACGCAAACGACAGGGGCGGCGTCGTTTCGTTCAACATCGGCGACATACATCCGCACGATCTCGCCACAATAATGAACGACCACGGCGTCGCAATCAGGTCCGGCCACCACTGCGCGCAGGTGCTGATGGAAAGACTTGACGTCGCAGCAACTTCAAGGGCAAGCTTTTATATCTACAACACAAAACAGGAAGTCGACAAGTTCATTGGGGCGCTCGAAGAGGCAAGGAGGCTGTTCAAGATTTGAGTGACGACATCTACCGCGAGATAATACTGGACCACTACAGAAACCCGCGCAACAAGGGCAAGATGCAGGACGCCGACGTGAGCATCCACGACTCAAACCCGCTCTGCGGCGACGAAATCGATATTCATTTGAAAGTCGACGGCGACAAGATAAAGGACATCAAGTTTGAAGGACGCGGTTGCGCCATC
>CAYXFY010000010.1:24909-27143 GCA_964464395.1 uncultured Nitrososphaera sp. | reverse complement strand
GGCAAGTGCGTCGATGCTGACTGAGATGGTGATGAACAAGCCGCTCACGTCTGTCAAGGACCTGACAAAGGACGACATACTGGAAAACATCGGCCTGATGAACTTGGGACCTGCAAGGATCAAGTGCGCTCTTTTGTCACTCAAGGTGCTAAAGCTGGGCATGGTCAAATATTATGCAGACCGCGACCCCGACTCGGCCAAGAAGCTGCAGGAAGACACCCGGGCGCTTTAGGCATGTCGGCGCCAAAGGTGGGCAGGCAGAATATTCGCAGGATAATCTCTGACAATTTCAACGGCACTGACATCAGGTTCTCAAACGACGAGATACTTGCGCACCTCAACGAGATCGACAGATACAAAGGCATGAACCTCGACGTGCTGGACTTTGAGGATGTGCTCTTAGAGATGGAGCAGACCGGATTCTTGCGCCCTATTGCGCAGAACTTTAACACGCGCTATTACAAGATAATGACTGACCTGGAAGAAAAGGCCTGCAAGGATTGTAACACGAAATCGTGGTTTGCAGAGGCAGAGAACCCGAAAAAGTGCCCTGTCTGCGGGTCGTCGAATATGTCCTAGAGGCCCACGCTTTCTATCAGCGTTATCAGTTCGTCGTACTGCTCGACAAACTTTCTGCCTTTTGTGGTTATCGTCAACAGGCCTTCCGGAGTTCGCTGTATCATGCCCTTGCTTTCCATCTCTGCAAAGTGGTTGACCATCTTGTCGTACGACAGCCGGGAGTAGTGCTGTATGCGCGTCGGCCTTGCGTCGCCGTTTCGGAACGTGTCCTCCTCTATGGCGCACAGTATGTCGTAGTACAGTTGAAGACGATGTCGCTTCTCATGCCTCAATTTCCAGGTCCCTCCTCCTTGCCGCGGCGGTCCTTAGCGCATGGCGCATCGCGTATACAAGCAGCGCAAGCCCTGCGACCCTGGCCGCAAGCGAGCCGGCAAAAGCTACGCTGCTGTTATCAAAGTAAGTCAGCACAAGCGAGTACTGCTCAAGTGCTAGGAGCGCGAACGCGACAGGCGCGTACAGTAGCTTTGCGTTGCCAGCTTTTACAAGCGACACTATGGAGCTCTTGAACACGTACCCGAGCACGGCTATGTTGAACAGGGCCATGACAAAGCTGAGGTCTGCCAGGCGCGGGTAGTTAAAGTAGGGCGCCGAGACAAACGCCGACGACGGGACGACAAACGACACGGCCACCATCAACACTGGCAACGCTGCAACAAGCAGGTGACCCGGCCTGTAGCGCGCCGCGTCCGCGCCTTTAGAGTCAGGCCTGTTCTTGAAGTGGTACGACAGAGCTATCAGCGTGATGCCTTCTGCCTGCAGTATTATCTGCATCCAGAAAAACGCCGGGTACATAGCCGCGTCGCCAGCGTACGCCCACCCGGCGAACTGGAAAAAGTACGAAAGCCCAAGGAACGCAAACCCGGTCGGGAACCCGAGCAGGTACCCAAAACCCGAGAACGAGTAGGACTTGAAGAAATACCGTGCGATGAGAAAGGACGCGGAGACAGACGCCACCATCACGATGAGGGCGGCTGCAGGAGCCACGCTGGGGTCCATGAGAACGAAGGGGTTGAGTATGTTCGGGTTCTGCAGCTCCGGCATCTCTGCTACAGGTATATTTCGCAAAACTTGCCCAATAACCTTCCTCCCCTTAAGGGAGTCCCATATGCGAACCCATCAGGTGAGCAAGTGATAAAATCGCTAAATCCGAAGAAAAACTGATGACAGCGCTTGACAGACTGGCAGCGGCAGTTGTGGGCAGCGTCCTTGCCGCCGGCTTGGTTGGAAGCAATCTTGCATACGGCGCGCAGATAAACGCCTTTCTGGTGCCCGAGCACGACGAGGGCCACGCCCGGTTCATGGGAATAAAGTTTGTCTCTATGAAATACCCCCAGGAAAGCCCGGTTGCACAGACGTTTAACGGCGTAAACGAGCGCATAGAGTTCACTGTTCCGCTAGAGTCAGCACAACTGGAGCAGATAAACAGGGCGCTTCTTGAGAGCTACAGCCCCATGCAGCTTTCAAGCGCGAACGTCACCTACGCCGGGACCATAAGGGGATTGCCCGACACCCTGATCCTAGGTTACAGAGTGGAGCTAGAGTCGAAAGTGTCCGGGTACGTGCTGAACCCACTTGCAAACTACACGGAAACGATCCTAGTGGACTCTAACTGGCGCGGGTTTACAGTCCGCGGGCCGGTGATGGTAGAAAGTAAC
>CAYXFY010000010.1:0-24874 GCA_964464395.1 uncultured Nitrososphaera sp. | reverse complement strand
GAACGTGAACGCGCCGATAGGTCTCCTGCAAGTGGCGTTCCCGGACTTTGCCCGGCAGCTGATGGACGCAAACGCCGAGACAAGGGCGATAATGACAGAGCCGATACTGGACTTTAGCGACTTTGGCAAGATGCCCCTTGAGAGGTGGCACATACTCTTCGACCCGACGTGGAGCCAGGCAAGTACCAAGGGAGTGCTTGTCAGCGACATTGGCAGTGCAAAGGTGCTCTCTGTCTTTGCGCTTGGCGAGTGCAGCATAAGGGAGGGTTGCCCAGAGCCTAGGGAGGCCGACTCGACTGCAACCGTCAACGGCGCAGAGCTGAAGGTGCACATATCTACTCCGCAGCCAAACGCGCAGGTGGAGATAGCAGGCTATACCACGCTTGAGACCAAGCCGGTAAATGGCGACTTGGAGATAATCGGAGTCAGCCTCACCAACCCCGGACCAGGAGGCCCGCCTGCGTTCACGATGCAGGTGCTCTTGGTTCTGGGCGGAATGATGGCTGCGGTAGCCATAGTGGTGCTGTACAAGACAAGGAAATAGGAAACAATTAAACGCCAACCTGCCGTGCATCCGGCGATTGCAGGAATCCCGTCCACCGTGGCTGTTCCACATGCGCTCGACCACGTTTGCCGCGTTCGTGGCTGCCTTTGTAGTGTTCAGCGCCATTGTCGCGTCCGGAGCGACGGCCGGCATAGACGACGCGGTAAACTCGTACGCGCACTCGATACAGGGAAACCCTGCCACGGACGCGCTGATGCTTGGGATAACCACTTCGGGCGACATCAGTACGCTCTTTCTGTTTGCCATAATAATCACGGTAATCAGGCGCACGCGCAAGGCAGGCATGATATTTCTGATAGCAATAGTGGCTCTTGCCATCCTGACGATGTACATGAAGCCGTTCCTTGGAAGGGCGATCCCTCCGTACCAGTTTGAGCCGGCTATAGAATTACCCGAGAACTTTAACATCGAGACTGACAGCCTGGCGCCTTTTGCTGCGGGTTTTTCGTACCCGTCGGGACACGCCTCACGCGCGACCGCGCTTGCGTTTCTAGTCGGCTATTTGCTGTACAGGAAGGCAAGGTGGGCCGGCTTTGCGGTATGGGCGTTTCCGGTGATAATCGGCATTTCACGCGTGTATGTACAGCAACATTACCCGATGGACCTTGTCGGCGGTTTTCTCATAGGCGTCATCATATCTGCGGTCCTGAGCAGTGCAATGAAGATACAGCAGCCGTTCCAGCTGTCGCGCTTTAAGGGCAAGGAAGACGAGCAGAAAGCCTAGGTGGGGGGTCGCTTCCAGTGGAAAAGCCGCTGGAATTATTAGTTCTTTAATACTTGATAAATGCAGGTTACCTGAAGCGCAGCGTGAATGACCTGAACCCGCGTATAATTATGTGAGAAAATCGCTCCCTTCGAGCGTCCAATGCAACAAAAGCGTTGCATAATCTGTTGCACAGGCGCGAAGATTCAAGCTAGTCCTGAAAATCCACAGACACTAAACTTTTGCCTGAAGGTTCATCAAATAACACTAACAAATTTTCCGACTTTATTATTTGTTATATGGTATATCTATCCCCCTACCACGTCAGTGTTTCTGTCAGTTTTAGGTGACACTACAAAGGAAGAGGTAGATGGTTAGTGGCTCAGAAGCTTGTACAAAGAAAGAGCCGCCTAAGGGTCAAGGGGCTAAGGGTCAAGGGGCTAAGGGTCAAGGACAGGGAAAAGATCAAAGAAGCTATAGCAATCAGCATCCAGAACGGCAACTATACAACTAGAGAAATAGGCGTTGACATCGGCAAGGACCACAGTACTGTCTCGCGCTACCTATCAGAAATGGAAAAAGAGGCAAAATGGGGAATTAAGCGCGACTCCAATGGAAACATCGTAGTCTCGCTGCAAAAACAGCTTGCACAGGAATACAGACAGCTGGAAAGCGAACCGTTCAACCAACTACCCTCTATACAGAAATGGATAACATTCTTGAAGTCAGGCGGGATTCCGGCTCGCAGGATTAGCTATCTGGTTAATGTGGTTCACGGAATATCCGACCAGCTGAAATTGATGCCGGAGACCATTGTTAGCTTTGGTGTACCCATTGAAGCTACGAAGCGAAAAGAGATTGTGATAGAATACTGGCGTAATTTCCTTGCATGGTTTAACACTGCTTACCCGCAGATGCAAAAAACAAACACCATCAATGCTTACCGCAGTTTCTTAGCGGCTCATAACGTCAATTTCGCTCATGGTGAAGGCAGACGTTACGGTTTGTCAACGACGCCAGAACGTCTTGGGGAGTACAAGGAGATCATGCTTACACCCGACCAGATAGACAAGATAAACAAGCGGCTTGAGAGCGAGGGCGACTGGGAAGCTTGGAGCTTCATGAACATCGACTTGCATACCGGAGCGAGAGCTTTTGCAATGGCATCTATGAGTTGGGACATGATTGCCTTCTCCCCTCTATTCAGAGTAGAGCAGTTTGAACCAAAAGTCAAGCGCGGAGATTGGTATTTGACAAAACAAGGCAAGTGGTGGGTCAAGTACCCGACAGAAGAATGTAGGGTTGTTGTCGAGACTACGCGTGACAGGCTACCAAAGGAAAGGCAATTCTTGTTTTTCGACGATACAAAAAGTGACAAGGCAAACGCGTTGCAAGCTTCATACTTTATGTCAAGGATGGCTGTCAGATTCAAGAAGATATTCTCGTGGCTGGACAAAAGCAGTTGGCTAAACGAAAAGACGCGAATATACGCGCTAGGAGATGGGTTGTACTTTAACGGTCATCCATTGCACTTGTTTAGGCATACTATGGCTCAGTACTATTTGGCAGCTACAAACTGGTCGCTCGCCTACGTTGCAAGCTTGGGAGGGTGGGAGAATACAGAAGTATTGAACAAATGTTACGGTGGAATTCCAGAACACATCAAGGCGCAGGTGGCAAAATCCGTGCATGTCAAATTTGATACGTTGAGCCTGAATACTGCAGTAATGATGCAGCCTGTCAAATTCCAATAGACTTACTCTTACCATCCTGGTACTGCAGAGTATTTTGATCAGCTGTCGATCAAGCTTCATTTTTTAGAGATGCAGGACGATTATCTCTCAAGCCTAGCACCAGAAACGACAAGCCGATTGCCATCAATGGTATGAAAATCGGATAAGTCGGGTTCGTTCTAAGCCACAGGTTACAACCCTCAAGATAAATCGGAAATGGGGATTGCATGGCATTAGATGCAGGATAACAAACGTTTCCAATACCGCTTGCATTGGGAAACATGAACATCAACCCAGTTGCAAGAAATAGTCCGCCGACTGCAATTTTCCAAGGGTGCATGACCTATGACTATTGATCACTTGCCAAGTAGTTAAATGTAGTATGTGCCTAGCCAAGCGGTACAAGATACACCTCATATTAGCATGATGGCAAACAACATAATGAAACATATTAGATGCAGAGATTGTTGGCTAATAGAACCCGAAAGTCAGCGTTAAATATGTGGTAACATCACTTATCGATTGTACGAGCTAGAGATGAAATGGAAAATATCAAGGATGATTCACGTATTGATGCCCTAGATGAAAAGGTCAAGATATTTCCAAATGATGACGAAAGGCTTAAGCTCATTGGAGAGATACTGAGTAATGAATCTAGCAGAACCATTCTGAAGCTACTAGTTTCAAATGAACACACTGCACAGGAAATCGTGGAGAAGACGGATCTTTCCCTTTCTCTGGTTTTGCACCACGTAAACAAAATGCAAGTAGCAGGAATTGTGAAAGTTAGCCGGATTAGCCAGACAAGCAAGAATCAAGAAATGAAACATTATACTGCAGCACCAGGGATCATCATTTTGCCACGTTCAGCTTCTGATGCCGCAAAGAATAGCAAAGTCTTTCAGAGTTCCCTAAAGCGAATAATCAGGCTTTGCAGCATTGCAATTGCAGCGGCGGTAGCGTGGTTTGCGAGCCAAGCTCTTCAGAGCGGTGGACCCGTGAGACCGACCCCGCCACCTTACGATCCAGTTCAGATTCAACTATTCTGGCCTGTTACCATTACTCTGCTGGTTGTGATAACAGGCTTGATAGTCGAGTGGTTCTTTAGTTCACGCAGATCTAAAAATATTCCATAAAAGGTCAAAATCCATCGGTTCAATCCAGATTGTATCAAAGCCTATTAAACCATCCAATAACGCCATTTCATGGCTTGTGGGTTACGTCAACAGCAAGTAATAGCTGGCATAGCCGCAGCCCTAGTTGCAGCAGCGTTCTCGCCAATTTCTAACGCGTACGCGCTCACCTGCAATCCGGGTGTCTCCCACTGCTATGCTGTAGAAGGAAAACCAACGACCACTACTTACGGAAACAAATTTACCGTATCAGTCCCGAACATTGGCGGTACAACAGGAACAAATTTTGGAACAGTGGAAACTTGGGTCCGATTCCCGAATAATGACTGGATAGAAACCGGGATATTGCAAGGATACCTTGACGGTGCCGGCACAAAGAGCGACGAATGGATGTTTGCCGCAAACTCCCTGATGGGTGTCTGGCAGTCAGCGTTCCTGGATGACATCAACACTGGTACAACCTATACATTTGAATACGAAGATGATGACGGAGACTACATCTGGGATGCACGACTGAATGGGGTTTCCAAATTCCAGAGAATCATCACTTGGTCAAGGGGCACCGGCACCGACGTAGGAGCAGAAATCTCGCATGACGACGTGAGCATTCCAAAGACAAGACTGTACGATGTTTCGCACCACAACGGTTCATCGTACTCGTACTGGTCAAGTGCCAACTTCTTTGGAACCATACCATCGTCAACAAGTGAGATATACATCAAGAACCATAGCAGCACGCCGTACAGAAGCTTCTGTGTCGGAACGTCGTCGATCTCTACTTGCCCATAAGGAGTGATTGAAATGGATACAAGAAAAACACAAAGAGTCGTGGCTGCCTCGCTTGTAGGAATAGCTCTTGTCGTGGCTGCCTATGCCATAACCATCAATGGGACAACCGCATATTCTGCAGATCAGAAACCGACGAGGCCGTCTCCTCCTCCCGCGCCGTTACAGATGTGGGGAAGCGAAGTATCATCAGATGAAGCAAAAAGACAACTGGGATTCGATAGACTATCCGAACCAGCTGATATCCCAGAAGGGCTTGTTCTCAAGTCCACTAGAGCGATTGTCTCTGACGACGGAACGTACAGGCAGCTCACCCAGTTCTATGGACCAGAGTCAGCAGATTCTTCCGACAAGGCATTCGTAGACGACTTTCTAAGCAGTGGCGGACTGATGATTTTGTACGTTGAAGACGACCGTGCAAAACCATTCGACTGGAAGGCACTCGGAGCAAGGTTGGTAAGCGAATCGCCTAACAAAAGAGAGATGAGCGTGGTGAACGATGCTGATGCTCTCATAGTCAAGGGGGACAAAGAGCAGAAGGAAAAGTCAGAAGTCATGTTTGACATAGGCAGAACTCGCGTGGCCGTAGTGTCAAATAGTTACAGTGCCGACGAGCTACTTCCGATTGCTCAATCCATAAGGGGTTGACCCTCCTTTTTTTGAGATGACTCAGAAGGTGTAGCATGCATGCAAAAGCAGATCAGATTAAGCATGACCATTCTGGCTAGGATAATGCGCATCTTGTTAGATACAGATAGCATCGGCAGGACAGCTCTTGCATTAGAGGCAAAGGTCAACTATAGTAGGTTCTCACAACATCTTGACTGGCTTTACAACAAAAAATTAGTAGAATTTTTGATCGAGGAAGGAAAGGTGCAGGTCAGAATCACTAAGGCCGGAAGAGAATTTGCATTGCTCTTTTTGGACAGCACAAACTAGCCCAAGTACAATATTGTAAGTTTTATGGACAAGATAGTGAGCGAACTTTAAACTTAAGATATGAAATAGCTGGATACGGTGATGGCGAAATAACCAACACTGGATACAATCCGAGAACAATAGTTCCTTTGGCGGGAATAGCTGTGGCATTAGTTTTGGCAACTGCCACACTTTTTTCTGCGAACGCCAAATCTTCTATTGTAGACGCGCAGCAGACACAACCCGTTATACAGGTATTGTGGCAAGGATACCCCGATCTTGAATCTCTAACAAAACAAGCCGACTATGTCGTACTTGGAAAGTTGGAAACCATGACGGGAACAAGAAATCATCCAAATTCTGAACACACACCATTGACGGATTTTGACGTAACAGTTGTGAACGTCATGAAAGGTGATCTCCCAGCAGGAGAGAAGATAAGAGTGTCCCAGTTTGGTGGTCCGGCTCCCTATGCACGCATAGAAGGCGATCCAATAATGAAAGCTGGTGAAGAGTACGTCATGTTTCTTGTATATGATTCAACATTGGATGCCTACGGATACTTGGGTGGTCCTCAGGGCAAATTCCTTGTCAAAGAGTCGAAAGTGTATTCAATGGATAACGTGGATCCAGAAGCCGACTTCGTCGAAATAAAGGTAAAGGATAAGCCACTCAATGATTTTCGCACAGAAATTTCTAACGCTGCCCGGGGTGGAGAATAGACATGAAAGAAACTGTATTCTCTGGAATACTCCTGTCCGCATTGCTGGTGCTTGCAGCCATCGCGCCTTTGACGCAAATGCACCCTGTCCAAAGTGCAGAGGCTTATATGCTGTATGGATGCAAACATCCTAGCTCCACAATCACATACAGGACCGCATCTGGAATGAGCACGAGCTATCTGACACCAATTCAATACGCCATAGCAACTTTCAACGATGTGCCTGCAAATTTCTTCCTTGACTCGGTTACATCGGGTGGGCGTATTTACATTGAAACTGCTGCTTTAGGCGCATTCGGTCCTCTCGGTCAAACAGCCTTTGCAAACGGTCAGATATGCGATCCGGGAACAGGAAATCTAAACACTTCCACAGTGACTCTGAACACAGACCTCTTAGCCTTCGAAGGTATGGAGAAAAGGCAGGCTGTTGCAGCACATGAAATAGGACATGCGATAGGACTTGCCCATTCCGGATCATCTTCCAACGCTCAAAAGACACTCATGTACGCGACAATTTCGATGTTCGATACATACCACATATTCGTTCCAACTCTCGACGAAGTTCGAGCGCTACAGAGTTCTACTTTGTACGGAGGCGGCATTGCCAAAACTCCTGAGTGTTACGAGCACAATTCGAGTGGAGGGGATGTCGAGTACACTGGGACGTGTAGTAGTTCCAACGCCGCTCTTCCGATGACGGAAAAAGTCACAACAGCCGGTACCCATAGGGCGTTCGCAAGTGAAACGCAAAATGGTCAGTCCATGCCTTCAGTAGGAACGGTCCTGATGATGACAAAGGTAAAGCCTAATACCCTATATCGCTTCTCTCTAGGAATCCATTCCACCAACAATGTCGCTGACTCTTCTAATAGAATGGTGACAGTCGAATTAGACAACGATGGAATAAAAGCATCTTACGTCAACACAGGAGGCTCAGTAACAACGACTACCATATGGAGCGGGTCACCGTCTACTTCTACAACATATTTCCTAGAAGTCGTTGCTGAAAAGTCAACCACGGGACTCACAACGGCAGCCGTGTATGCATATCAAGATGATGGAGGAGGAAGTACAGCCCCGACCTACCTCGGTTCTGCTAGATTCACCTCTGGAATTAACTGGAATACGTACAGCACAATGCATTTCGGCACCGGCGTGTGGACTGACAACTCAGGCAATCCGCTCTCAAACTACACGGTAAGCGAGTACTATAACAGAATGAGGTCATACACCTAACGGTGTATCCCTCCTTCACTACCTTTTTTAGCTAGAGGAGCAAGACAGAGATATGGTTGGAAAACGTGGCATTGCGGCCATCATAGCTGCATCAATTATCGCCGCAATTATGCTGGCTTTAGTCTTTCTGCCGATTCTTGTTTTTGCCAACATAGACATTAAGGGCCTCCGGGACAGTTATCATGTAAACGAAGAAATAGCGTTTTCTGTGACGATTAGTGGATTTGCGAGACAATGCGCGGAAACTCAGGTATCTGTTGTCGGAGTAAGCCAGACAGATTTCGAACACGCACTCTATTACGAGACTCCGACATGTGGAGGAGATGTGCGTTTCTTCTTCTTATATGATCTTCCGCGGGATGGAACAACGTTTACCCTCAGCTTGGACCAGCCCGGATCGTATAAGGTGGTAATCACCTATGAAGGACTCTTTGGTGACGTTAGCTCATCGCGCGAAAAAGAGTTTACAGTAACAGGTTGATTATATCTTGGCACATAATTCTGAAAGGACCCATGTTAAGATATGAGCTATCGTTTCATACAGATGGGCTTGTTCCGCTATGTTGAAGGGGCTACTTAAATTCAAATAATCTTACATGTTGCATAAGATATTACTCCCGGTCTAACTGCATCTCAATGTGCAACAAAATCGAAAACTAATTAATTGCAAAACGGACAAGTTGTTTCGAAGTATCTTGCAAATACGCTGTTCGCGAACCAATCAGAAATGGTCATATGGGTTCTGTAGCCAGACCTACACAGACTGAAATGCAGGTATTTGATTGCACGGACAGCGGGATATCGCAGTGTGCGCAGATAGTGAAGGACGGCGGAGTGATCGTTTTCCCGACCGATACGGTCTATGGCATAGGCTGCAACCCGTACAGCGACTTGGCCGTGAAGCGGATATTTAGGATAAAGGGAAGGGAAGAGAAAAAGCCGCTACCGGTGCTCGTCGCAAGCCTGGCCGATGCAGAGAAAATCGTCACGCTCGGCGTGACCGGCAGGTCGCTTGCAGAAAAGTTCTGGCCGGGGGCGCTCACCATAGTGGCCCCGCTCAAAGACAGCAGGATATCGCCCGGCGTCACGGCAGGAAAGGATAGTCTGGCAGTCAGGGTGCCTGCAAACAAGTGCGTCCTTGGCGTGCTCAAGACTTGCAGGTATCTTGTAGGAACCAGTGCAAACCCATCTGGCGCGCCGCCGACCAGGGACGCACAGTCAGTCATCCGATCGCTGTCAGGCTTTGACGCAATTCTGGTGGACAGCGAGTCGGCCAGCGGAAAAGAATCTACCGTAGTTGACGTGTCCGGCCCCCGTCCAACAATAGCAAGGCATGGCGCAATAGTCGCCGATGAGATAGGAAGAGTGCTTGGCATTGAAGGACTTTAACCTCATAGTATCCTCTTCCCGGTTCAGTGAGGAGGAGGCCTGCGACGAGACCCTCGACCTCCTCGAATCTTTTGGTGACCCCGAGGCAGAAGCGGAGTTGACCGAGATAAAGGGCATAATACTTGCCAAGACGAGACTTGACCCGCTGCAGGTGGTTGAAAGACTAAAGAAACTTGCGTCCGACGAGCCGTGGGAGATAAGGTATGTTATGCGCGTAATCCCGGTGCAAAAGGTCGTGCCGGCCGAGCTTGAAGACATACAGGGCGCAGTCACAGACCTTGCAGCGCGCATAAGACCCGACGAGTCATTCAGAGTGACTGTCGAAAAGAGGCACAGCGCGCTTCATTCCATGGAGATAGTGGAATACGTTGCAGAAGCAGTCAAGCGCAAGGTCAACCTCAAAGAACCTGACTGGACGGTCCTTGTAGAGATAGTTGGAGGCGACGCAGGCATCTCTTTAGTGAGAAAGGACCAGGTGTTCAGCTCTGTCGTCGAAAAGCGCGGCGGCTAGCCTCTTACCAGAATCGCCCCGCGCTCGAGCAGGAATTCCAGAAATTCGCCGTTTTCCATTTTTGCCCTAAGGCCCAGCATCTTTGTCAGACGTATCTTTTTGGCAGCCGTCGGGCGCAACACAGAGTCGTCCAGCTCGAACTCTTGCGCGACGTGCTCGCCGAATTTCCCTAGCGCCCGCGCGTCCTTCGAAAAGGCGATGAAGCAGCCGGCCTTGCCGGCCTTCAGACCGGCCCTCTTGAGAGCCTCGGAGATCTGGTCTGTGCAGGCGAGCCTGAGCAGGACTTCGGCCTCTGGCCTGTTTGCCATCATGACCTTCCGCTCAAGCGCCTCGACCGCGACGTAAAGGGCGCCGACCGCATGGTCACGCCCGTAGACTGTCTGCGCGTCGGCGGCCTGCACCATGACATCAGGGTGCAAGGCGCGCAGGCTGTCGATGGTCTTGCCGGGGTCACCTTTTGCACCCCTGAACCCGGTCACAAGAAACGACCAGCTGTCAGCCACCGTGCACCACCGTGACGACGGTCACCTCGTCTCCACCCTTTGCGACGGTATCAAGACCTGCCACTGCGGCAGAGTCGACCCCGTTTACCGCGACTATGAGGTTACCGGGCTGCAAGAGGCGCGGCTCGGGCGCTATTGCCTGTAAAAACTGCAGAATCTCAGAGACGGGGGCAGAATCCCTGTCAAGCTCGACCAGAGGCCTGCCGACTGCCTTTTTGGCCCCGCCGAGGAGCCTGATTTGTATCATTCTTCAACAGTTTCTTCTTCCGGCTCTTCTTCTTCGGCCATCGCAGATGACGCCTTTTCTTGCGCGGCCTTCTTGCGCAGGTGCGACGTTATGTATCCTGCCAGCTCGTTTCTGAGGACCTTGGACTTGACGACTGCGACTTCGGCCAGTGCCTTCTTGTTAGCATCAAACTCCAACCCGAACCTGTTCGGGTACTTTTCCAAGAGCTCGCCGGATATGCGCTTTATTCGGTTCATTTGAACAGAACAGCCACGTGGCAGATAATTTATAATTGTTGTGAAAGGAACGATTCCGAATTTTCCTTCAATATCCTATCAGTTTCAGCATAGGAGAGTCCAAGCGCCTGAGAGGCCGCCAGGACCACGCTTACGAGAAACGAGCTTGGGAGAGCAGGTTTGTCCTCGAAGCAGCGCGAATAGCGAACAGGGCCGTCTGTTTCGACCAAAAACCTGTCACGGTGTGTGTTTTTCAAAAGCGCCTTCTTGTCGTCTGCATATACTAGAGTCGGACCGTACGACACGTATAGCCCCATGTCCATGGACCTTGCAAGTTGCTTTTTGCTCCCAGCAAACCAGTGCAATAGCGCGCCGCGCAGTCTGTAGGACGGCAGTATGTCAAGTATGTCGTCAAGGGCTCGCCGGGAGTGTATCGACACCGGCTTGCCCTCTACCTCTGCAAGCGCAAGCATCGAGTGAAACACCTGCTTCTGTTTTTCGTACTGGACGCCCCGCTCTAACTCGTACGTCCCATCGAGGCCTATCTCGCCTATCCCGTCAACTGCCTGCCTGTTTGATCGGACAAGTTGTGCAAGCTTTTCCGGGTCGTCTCTTGCCGCAAACTCGGGGTGTATCCCCACAAACTGCCTGACTGCGTCGCGCGCGTCCGTGAATATTTCTAGGCCCTTCTGCGAAGTTTCAAGGTCGACTGACACAGAACACGCGACTATCTTCATAGCCCTGAGCGACGCCAGTATGTGGTGTATGTAGCCACCGTATTCCCTGTCTGTAAGGTGCACGTGCGCGTCGCAGAGCAACCGCGCGTTAAGCGCACGTAGCGAAAATAAACTTTTAACGGGCGGGCACAGAATCAGTGTGATGTCTTCATCTGGTCCCGAATTCGGCCTTGCCGCAATGTACCGCATAATGAAAAAGTCCGGCGCAGAGAGGGTCAGCGACGACGCCGCGGACGAGCTTAGAAAGGTACTCGAAGAAGCGGCCGAGAGAATAGCCCGCCAGGCTGTGGAGCTTTCCGTGCATGCTGGGAGAAAGACCATCAAGCCAGAGGACATTCGCTTTGCGGCAAAGAACGTGGTAAGGGCCTGACAGCTGATCAACTTTTGCACATGTGCAAGTAAGCATAACTTGTACGACATTCTTTTCTAGCCGGCGCTTGAGCAAGAGCTGTGGTAGGCACGGGGGGACCCTTTCTGAAATGGGCGGGCGGAAAGCGCAGGCTGGCGCAACATCTTGCCACGCTTTGCCCGGACAGGATGGAAAGGTACGTCGAGCCCTTCCTTGGAAGTGGCGCGCTTTTCCTACACCTTGCGCAAGCAAGACAGGATTTTCCTGCCTTGCTCTCCGACTCCAACGAGGAGCTGGTCAACACCTACAAATGCGTCAGGGACCACGTCGGCGAGCTGGTGCAAGCCCTCAGGGAGCACGAGAGGAGATACTACAGGAACCCCGAAAGACACTACTACCTCGTCAGGGACGACTTGAAAGCGCAGGACAAGGTTGGAAGGGCCGCGCGCATGATCTTTTTGAACAAGACTTGCTACAACGGGCTTTACAGGGTAAACAGCTCCGGCAGGTTCAACGTGCCGCATGGTACGTACATCAGGCCGGCCATATGCAACAGGGACGCACTGCTTGCAGCGTCAGAGATCCTGAACAGAAACGGCGTTTCGATAAAACGAGCAAACTATGCGACAGCGACCGCGGCCTGCAGGGCTGGCGACTTTGTGTATCTTGACCCGCCGTACCTGCCGCTTACAAAGACCGCGAGTTTCACCGACTACACAAGGGAGAGCTTTGGCTACGATGAGCACGTGGCGCTTGCAGGAGAGTTCCGGAGGCTCGCAGGTATAGGATGCACAATAGTCCTTTCAAACTCTGACTCGGCAAAGATAAGGGAGCTCTACGAGGGCTTTGATGTTCAGACCATTGAAGCAAGCAGGTCGATAAACTGCTGTGCAAGCAGGAGGACCGGCCACACGGAGCTTGTAGTGACAAGCACGCCGGTCATTCGTAGACGGATACCACGCGCGCGCCTAGCTTTACAAGCATCGGCCCCACGAACGTCGTGAGCGCCACAACCGTGCCGACAATCGGGAACAGGAACGGGCTGACTACGCCCAGATCCTGGCCCACCTTGAGGACTATGAACGAGAACTCGCCCAGCTGTGCCATCGAGAGGCCTATTCCCATGGCAAACGTCTTGTCAGCACCAAACAGCCTGACGCCGCCGTAGACTGCTGCAAGCTTGCCAAATATCGTCACGACTGTTATCACCGCAATCGGAATCCAGTATTCCGATATCGCCGAAAGGTCCATGAGCGCGCCTATCGTGACAAAGAATATCGCGACGAATATCTCCCGCGTCGGCTGTATCAGAGTCGACACCTGGTCGGAAAAGCGCGTTCCTGCTATTATCACGCCGGCCAAGAACGCGCCGGTGGCCGCAGAAAACCCAAGCGAGTACGAAAGGAACGCGAGGCCAAAGGCCGTGCCAAGCGCGAACATTATCGTTATCTCGTAGCGCTCAAGACGGGAGATAAGCGAAAAGAGCCGGGGCATGACAAGCACGCCGGCAGCTATGGTGCCGCCGATGAATAGCCCTATCTGGCCTATGGTGGAGAGAATCTGTGTAAACTCGAACGAGCCGCTCACTACACCGGAGTGCATGGCGCTTATCATGACGACCGCGATGATGTCCTCTATGACAAGGATGCCTATCATGAGGAGCGACGAGGTGGCCTCCATCTTGCCCATGTCCTCGAGCACCTTGACGATGATAGCAGTGGAGCTTATGGAGAGCGCGGCGGCAAGGAACATCGAGTCGTAAAAGTTCCAGCCAAACGCGGCAGCAACGCCAAAGCCTATCCCCAGCATCACCAGGACTTCGATGACTGCTATGCCGGTGCCTATCCTGCCTATTGCGCGCAGCTGCTTTAGCGGAAACGCAAGCCCGACACCAAAGAGCAGGAGAACTATGGCGATGTCTGAGAAACTGTTGAGCATCTCGGTGCTCTGGATGAGCTTGAACGGGCCGAACGGGCCGATTAGTATGCCGGCTATGAGAAAGCCGAGGATCATGGGCTGCTTGAAGATGTACGCAAGCGCCCCAACGCCGGCGCACATGAGGAGTAGGTAGCCAAGGTCGCCTACCAGCTCTATACCAACTGTCAATATTGTTCTGTCATCAGAAATCTTGAAATTGCTTTATGGCGGCAAGTCAACATTACTTTTCAAACAACGAGCATTTTGTTGTCAAATGCACAAATCCTGCATCAAGATTATATACCACCCGCCCATTTCCGCGTCTGCTTGGAACCAACAAAGGAAGCAGAGATAATAAGCGAGATTCTGCTCAAGGCAGCAAGCGAGCCCGAGTTCCGCAACTCGCTGATACGCGATCCCGCGAACGTTCTGCAAATGTACGACGTCTCGCCTCAGGCAAAGACGATAATCACAAAGAGCATCATCGACCTCACGCAGTAGACTACCACTTTTTGCCCGCTGCCTGCCTCATGTGGTAGTAGAGGTACTGCTGCGCATAGCCGGCGTGGCGCCCAAAGTAGCGGCGCATTTCACTTGAGAGATCCTCATACTGGCGTTCGGTGAGCCTGTCACTCATCTTTTTCCCATGGAGCCAGTCGTAGTGTCCTGCAAGCGCCCGGGCTATCCACACGTCTATCGGGAACGCGTCCAGCTTCTCGAGCGAGAAGAGCAGCACGCAGTCGGCTATCTTGGGGCCGACGCCGTAGACTTGCAGGAGCCTCTCACGTGCTTCACCGTAGCCGGCCTTCTTGAGAGACTCGATGTCGAGCGAGCCTTTCGCTATCTCCCTTGCTGCCGCCTTTATCGCCTTTGCCCTGTAGCCAAGGCCCGCCTTACGTAAGGATGCCTCGCTTGTCCTATCAAGTGTTTTTGCCGAGGGAAACGTGTGGAACACGCGGCCGTCAAACTGTATCTCTTCTCCGAAATTCCAACAAAGGGCGCGCAGCATCCTGCGGATCATCGGTATGTTGGTGTTGCTTGCGCAAAGAAATGAGAACAAACATTGTTCAGGGTCTTGCCTCATCAGCCTCAGCCCAGGATACGACTTGACAAGACTTTTCACAAGCTGGTCCCGCGATATCTCGTCGACAATGGTTTCTGTGTCGTCGCCAAGCCGGAATACATCCTCTGCCGACACGCCGTGAGGAAGCGACTCAAGTTTCAGCGGCTCGCCTGCAGGAAACCTGATGACTGTCTGCCCGCGTATGCCGTACCATATGTCGCCGACTCGCTCCCAGAGGAACTCTTGGCCGCTGTTGATTGAAAGCTCGGCGTTGAGGTGCTGTAGCAGGGACACGCCTTCTAGCCGGCCATAGGTATTATTGAACCTGTCGCCGCTAAACCGTTAAATAAACGGCGGGCGCTCTGTGCTCTTGCATATGAGCTCAGGCAACAACCCCGCCGATCCGGTGGACATGTTCAAGAAGGCCGTCGAGAAAGGGAGCGAAGCCCAGAAGGAGCTTGCCAAGCAGGTCTCGTCCATACAGATGGACGCCATGCAGAACTACTTTGCGATGCTGAGGGGGCTCAGCTTTTACAACGCGATGTTCAAGACCACCGTCCAGAGCGGCGGCAGGATCTCAATCCCGGAAGCCGAGAGGCAGGCGCTTGACATTGAAGACGGCGACCTTGTGCAGGTAATCGTCATACCGATAGAGCGCAAGAGGAAGAAGGACGACTAGGCCACCAAGTCCTTGCCGGCCAGAAACTTTATCACTATCCGGTTAAAGGTCATGGGCTTTTCTACATAGGGGGTGTGGCCCGAGTCCTTGAGCACCACAAGCTCGCTTCCCGGTATTTCGCGAAACTCCTTTGAGTACTGGAGCGGGATCATCTTGTCCGAGTCGCCCCACACTATCAGCGTGGGATTGATGACCTCCGACAGCCTGCCGGTAAGCGGAGGGGCGTATTTTATGCCAAGCAGAGTCGACATGAACGCGTACTTGGCATTTGGCAGCCGCATGCGGTTAACAAAGTCAAGCACAGTTTCTTCTGCCACGGTCGACGGGTCGTGGGCCATGTCCCGGAACGCCTTGAGCGCGTTTTCATACGTCGGATAAAGCGCCGCCATTATGTATCCGTCAAGAACAGGCGTCGAAGTCTTCATCATGCCTGCGGGCGCCGCGAGCACCAGCTTGCGCAGGTCACGCCCGCGCCTTATCGCATACTCGGCCGCTATGTGGCCGCCAAACGACGACGCTATCATGTGCGGGCGGTTTGTGCCCGTGTTTTTCAGGAACTTGTCCAGAAAGTCGACGAAAAAGTCCATGCTGTATTCGACGTCAGGCTTGTCGCTGTACCCGAAGCCTATGATGTCCGGCACTATGACGCGGAAATAGCGCGACAGAGCCGGCGCTACGCGGAGCCAGCGCTCCGAGGATGCGCCAAGCCCGTGCAGGAGAACCAGGTCCTCTGCCCCTTCACGCGGAAGCCCGTAGTCGAGATACCTCACGGCATAGTCGTCGACCTTGGTCATCCGCTGCGGCGTGTCTTGTTCCTGCAACAGATAGTGTCGTTACTACTATCTAGCGTCAGTTAATATAGTTATGCGGTTGAGATGCTGCACGAGAGCCCGGACGTCACCAAGAGGGGTGAAAACGCGTAGGCCCCATTTTCCGACCAGTACGCAAGTCTGCGCTCCTCTTCCTTGCGACGCCTCTGCTCAAGCAGCAGACCGGCAATGTTGCGCGTGCGGTCAAGGTGGTTGAAGATTATCACGTACGACATCTTGGCAAGCAGGTTCCTGATGGCGTTGTATATCCTGCGCATCAGACTGTCGCGCACCTCAGATACGCCCTGCAATTGTTCTATCGAGGTTTTCGAGTCGCTTCTGATGTTGACCACGACGCACTTTTTCCTCTGCCCCTCGGCCATCCTCCTTATGTTCCGCTGGTTGTCAGCCAGTGCAAAGTAAATCGCAAGCATCTCCATGCGCTGCACGCCGTACCTGTCGTTTTTTATAGATGGTCTGAGCGCGCGGATCCGACTTGCGTTTGTGGAGTGGTTGTACCAGGCTATGTATCCAGAAGGCGATCCGTCGGCATCAATCGTGATGCTTGAGAGACGCAATCCGTGACTTTATACCGGGCATCCTCTTTAAGCCCTGACTGCTCACAAAAATTTTACCAGCTGTTCAACTATGTGAGACAACGTGCGTAGCGCGCATACTTTTTCATGAAAAACGCGCCGTTTCTGCGCACCACGTCCCTGAAAAGCTCCGGTTGCGCGCAAAACGCCGGCGTGTCTGACCAGTAGTGGCCGCATCGCCAGCATATCTGCTCGGTCCAGCGTCCGTCGCGGTATTCATAGAGCTGCCGGCCGCAGGCCGGGCAGGCGCCTGACATGCGCAACCCTTGCGCGATAGGTTTTCTACCATGCTGCTCAACGACTTTGGATAAAGCGCTCGAATTAGTTTAAATCCCGCCCATTGCGGTTTATGACCGGCTTGAGTGACGAGGTGAAGATATCGTTGCAGGAGCAGCAGGTCGTGGCTGGTCAGGAGCTCCACGGCACGGTCACGATAAACTACACGGGTAGGTGGGACTCGGTGGTCATCAACTCGCAGATAGAGAACGCAAGCGCCGTGTTCTCGTACAGCCTCTTCAACGGGAAAAAGATCAAGCACCCCTACGCCAGGCTCTCGATATTCAAGGACGAGCTGAAGGGCAAGGCGGTTGTCGAATTTGTCTCGTCCACAAACCACGTGCCCTCAGGTGAGTCGTCGAACGTAAAGTTCCGCGTGTCTCTGATTCAGGAGCACAAGGAGATATTCTCAGACATTGCCCACATCAAGGTCGCAAAGGCCTAGGCAAAGTTCTCTACGACTTCAATCGATCCCTGCATCCAGGGGTGCGGCTCACAGTGGTATGCGTACTTGCCGACCTTGGTGAAGACAAATTCAAAAGTCTGGCCTTCTCTCAAAAAGCCGCCGGGTACCTGTTCCTGCTGCTGGAGCGAGTCAAAGGGGCCGTTTATCTGGTCCACATAGCCGTCGTCTGTCGTGACTGTGTGTGGCACGGTGTCGTTGTTGGTCCAGACTATTCTGTTGTCTATCTCTATAGTCGTGCGTACGTCCTTGGGCACGAAGAACCTGCCGTTGGCTTCATTCGACGAGCCTTCGACTATCTGGACATTGAAGGTCTCCGGCGGGTTCAGTATCTCTTCCTTAAGAACAGGCTTGGCGTTGACTTCGGGTATGTAGACGTACTGGTAGTAACCGATGCTAACGCCTACTGCGATTACAAAAGCCACGATGCTGATGCCACCGGCGTTGCTCATCTGACCACTCTGATTTTATTTTCACATATAAAGTTTGAGAATCACTGCTTCTTTGGCTCCGGGTCGTCCTGCGAGCCTGATGCGGATTTGGTTCCGGCCGGCGGGCTTGCCGTCTTTTGCGGCGGAAGCTCTGCGGGCTTTTCCACCGGCTTTGCCGGTTGCTGTCCGGGCGGCGCTGCAAGCGGCTTTTCCTGTGCGGGCGTAGCCGGCGTCGGCTTGAGCGCTGCCGGTGCTGCCTTTGGAGCGGGAGGCGTCGGCTTGGGCGGAGGCGCCTTTGCCTGCGCCTTGCCGTACCTGTACAGGTGGAACATGCCGGCAAACACCAGCATCATTATGCCGACTATGAACAGCGAGTAGTTCTTCATGCCGTCAAGCATCGCATAGTAGGCCGCGATGTTGAGGTACACCTGGAAGCCTAGCAGCACGATGAACAGGGCGTACAGCCATTTCTGGGATATCTCTATCGAAGACTTGCCCGCCTTCTTGGGCTGCGCCTTGGCGTTTGCCTCGGCGTGCTTGGCCAGCTTTATCATCATGTAGGTAAAGCCGAACGAGAGAGGCACAAGCAATAACATGACCAGATAGAAGAATATCGGGTCGATGACAAGGCGTTCAAGCAGCGGTTTCGTCCTGTCTGGGTCGATGTAGAACCCCCAGTACGTGGTGACTATAATCTGTGCAAGGCTGGTTATGCCCACAGCCGTGATGATGGGCCTGTCCTTCCAGGAGAATTTCTTGTACCTGTCGACAAACGGTATCAGCAGCAGCGCGCCGATGAACAGCCCCGGCCACGCTACGCCTGTCACGAACTTGTCGTACATGGTGCGCAGGAAAGCGTACAGTCCGGTGAGATACCACTCAGGGACTGTGATGCCAGGCGGCACCTCCGGCTCGAACGGCAGCCCGAGTCCTACAGGGAATACGCCTCCTGTCAGCATCATCGCGCCGGACACTGCCATTACCATCGGTACGTCGAATACCAGAAAGCGCGGAAAGTGCACGACCATCAGCCCGAGCAGCGCGATTGGCAGCATGAACACGTGGAAGGTGTAGAAACGCAGGATAAAGTCGTGGAAACCTGCGCCAAAGAACGCGTCGCGCATCTGCGGTCCCATTATAGGTATCGAGTTTGTAAGCGATGCCGCGATGGATATTGCAAGCTCGGCGCGCTCGGAAAATATGATGTCGTATCCGGTGAACGCCTCAAGTATCGTGAGCACGCCAAGTATGATGCCTGTCACCCAGAGGATCTCGTTGCGTATCTTGTACCTGCCGCTAAAGTACTGGTAGTACATGTGCAGGAGCGCCAGCATGACCATGCCGTTTGAAGCGTGGTAGTGGATGTTGCGTATGTGGAACCCGTAGGGTATGGTGTCGTTGATGTTTTCCACGCTGTGCCAGGCCCTGTCAAGTATTGGCTCGTACCAGAGCATGAGCAGCGCGCCGGTGATGCCAAGTATGATGAATACCACGAAAGTGAGCATGCCGAGGAAGCCGAGCGGGCTGACGAACCTTCCGGGGAACGTGAACTTCATCCCCATGAATATAGTTCGCTCTACCCCGGCGTACACCCACCGGAAGAACCGCGTCAGGCTGTTCTCATACGTTAAGGAAACGCCCATATCCAACTACTCCGTTTCTATCGGGACTCCATACTGGAGGAACTATCCATACCTTGCCATCGCTGTCCACTTCGACGTCAAGCTTGGGAAGCACGTTTGAAGGCGGGCCCTGCAATGCAGCGGGCCCTGCAAAAGCCTTGCCGGTAAGCGGGTCGTACATGCTGCCATGGCAAGGGCACTCGCCCCTCTTGCGGCCGTCTTGGGGAAAGTACTTCCACAAACACCACAAATGCAAACAGACCATGCTGTAGACTCGAAAAGCAGAAGCGTCGTTCCTGTCGCCACCAAGTTCTGCAGGAAGCCGGATGAACTGCCAAGTCCTGAAAGCCTCCTTGTTCAGGAC
Source organism: uncultured Nitrososphaera sp. (assembly GCA_964464395.1). Classification (GTDB taxonomy): domain Archaea; phylum Thermoproteota; class Nitrososphaeria; order Nitrososphaerales; family Nitrososphaeraceae; genus Nitrososphaera. The sequence continues at coordinate 4,908 of CAYXFY010000010.1, read as the reverse complement.
CTCGTCAGTGCTCCTCGGGTAGACGATGGCCTCTGAGTGATTAACGGGAAAATCTCTAACATTGGCCTGTGTTCCGTCTGGGAGACGCACGGGCTGCCTCTCGCTTGCCTGACCTGCAGGGTTTGGTAGGAATTTACCCCAGTCAACAAATGGCGTAAACGTCATGACTGTGCCGGCGGCGGCCATCAATTTTAGAAAGTCACGCCGGGACACGTTTCCTCCCGTAGCTGGAGGGGTCTGCGCCATACATCGAAAACCTCTTCTAATTTCTTAATAAACGTTTGTCCGAGACGTGCAATGGTGCTCAGCGGCTGCCGGCCCACGGAGTTCCTTCCAGCTTGGCATACTTCAAACGCGCGCTCGCGCTGTCTGTTCCTTCCACTTTGGCGTCGGTCAGGTTTGCTTCGACAAATACCGTCTGCGACGTTTTCACGGACGTCAGGTCCGCGCCCTGCAGGTTTGTCCACATGAAATTTGCGCGCGTAGCGTCGGCCCCTGCCAGCTTGGCCTGCTTCATCTCGGCGTACATGAAAAGTGCTTCTGTGCAGTTGGCGCGCTCAAGGTTCGCTCCGTTGAGGTCGGCCTGGACAAAGTTTGTCCCCGTGAGGTTTGCGCCGGCAAAGTTGGCGTTTATGGCGACTGCGCCATTGAGGTAAGCACCTGAGAGGTTCTTGCCCGCAAAGTTCTTTCCGGAAAAGTCGAGCTTGGCTGTAAGGTTTTTCATCCGCCAATCATTGAACTCGGCAACCTTGCCTTCCAAGAGCAGACTCTCGCCCTGACTTGACACGATTTGTTCCACCGGCCGGCCACATATATAATTTCAGGGGTTCCAGGGGTTGATTCCCTTCTGGAACCGCAGCGCGTCTATGAGCCCCTCGGCGTAGCCGATGCTCAGAACCGCGAGCTCGTGCTTGCCCTGCGACAGGAACCGCTCGGCGTCTGCTATGTAAAACTCGGCGTTGTCCAGGACTTCGAACATGCCTTTCTTGTCTCCCTGCTCGGAGCGCAGGATATTGCGCATCTGCTGCACGGCTTGCTTTGCCTTTGGAGCGTAGCGCCCGACCATCTGCGATGATACTCGCTCTATCGATTTTGCGTTATCGGACGGGGGATCGAGGCTAACAGTGAGTGCCTCAAGCGCGTCCTCTTCCGTGAAGTGCAGCGGCCCGGGTATTATGACAGAGTGGGGTCCCTGTCCAAACCCCACTCCGGCCATCGACTTTATCCTGCCCGACACTATGCGCTGGTCCTCCGCCCCTATTCGCGACGCGACGATGACAAAGGTGTCTTCTGATATGACATTATGCCGCTGGTCGCGCTCGACATCAAGAAGCATCTTTACCGCGGCGCATGGGTCCAGAAAGAACGCGCCTTTTTGCTCGTCGTGGCTGTACTCTGTCAGGACAAGCGTGTGGCAGCCTGCAAGCAGGTTGTCAAAGACCGTGCTGTAGACGCTGATGGCAGACTTGGGCTCTGACATCATGGTGACTGTCCTTCCGAATTTGTACATGTGCAGTCCGCACTCGCCCATTATCGAGGCTATCCCGGACGCGGCGTGAAGCACTCCTGTTTTTATCGAGTTCTTGGCCGCTCTCGTGCGGAGCTCGCTGTGCGTGGTGGCGATGAGCGGGTCGCCGTATGTGACAAGTGCCACCTGCTTTTCTTTGGCGGCTTCAAGTATCTCCCTGCCGTCTTCGACGAACCAGCGCTGCGCCGGCATGGCCCTTCTGCCTATCACCTCGTCAAGGCCGGCAAGCTCGTCCTGCGCAAGGAGGCTCGTGAACCTCTCCACGTAGACGACGTCGCACTTTTTCAGGACGCCGACTGCGGCCAGGCTGAGCCCGAGGGGGCCGTTGATGCCAGTCCCAACAAACCATAGCATACGGCAGAGGAGGCGCGCGGCCTATATGATGTTACTTTTTCTCCCTGCGCATCTTGTGTATGCGGGACATGTGGAATAGCGCCCTGCTGAACACGTCGATGCTGGCGACGTACTCCTCGATGCTTACCCGCTCGTCGGCGGTGTGCGAGGCGTGGGGGTCGCCGGGCCCGTAAGTCACGACGGGAATCTTGAAGGCGTTGCCAAGCACATTCATGTCGCCGGTTCCGGTCTTGCGCAACAGAGTCGGCCTCTTTTTGCGCACGTCAAGCACACCCAGTGACAACGCCCTGACCAATGCAGAAGAGTGGTCTGCCTCAAATGGCTCGGTCTTGTCCTCTATGCGGTAAGTCGCTTTGACGCCCTTTTCCTTTGCCACCCGCGATATCACCACATCGACGGTGTCAAGCACGCTCTGGCAATTTGTTATCGTGGGTATGCGCATGTCAATCGTTATCTTGCATTTTTGGGGCGTGACGTTATGGCTGGAGCCGCCGCTTATCTCGGTGAGGCTGCAGCTTATCGAGTGGGCCTTGTTCGGAGCCGTGCCTACGCGCTCTATCTCCGCCTTTATCTCCTTCCAGAAATCGTACATCTCTTCTACAGAGTTGCGCGCAAGCCAGGGCGCGCTTGCATGCGCGCTGTCGCCCACGTCGCACGTCAGCCTTATCGCAAGCCGGCCCTTGTACGCAATCGTGATGTTTTCAATCCCAGAAGGCTCGCCAAACATCGCATAGTCTACTGCAAGCTTGCTCTTCACAAGGTGCTTTACTCCCGTGGCGTTTCCCTCCTCGTCAACTACGCCGGCGAATATGACGGTGCCGCTCTGCTTTGGAAACTGCGACGCCGCCAAGAGCATCGCAATGAGGGGCGCCTTGGCGTCTGAGGCTCCGCGTCCGTACAGGAGGCCATCCTCTATGCGCACCGGCACCTGACCCGGCACCGTGTCCATGTGGCCACACAGCAGTATGCGCGGCTCGCCTGTTCCTTTTGAAGCGATGACGTTGCCTACGCTGTCAATGTTCACCTGCTCAAACCCAAGCTCGTTTGTGCACTTGTCCTTGAGCAAGTTTGCAAGCGCCGCTTCAGACCTTGAAGGTGTGTACAGCTCGAGCGCCTTCTGCAACAGCTCGACGGCGTAGCTTGGCGATACCAATTTTCCTACCTTTTGTAAAGCGACAGGGCATAATCAACCATTAGGCCAGGGATGTCGACGCCTGTTACCCTAACGGTATTCTTGAATTCCGTAGTGTTGTTCACCTCGTGCACCATCAGCCCGTCCTTGCCCTCCATGAGGTCTACACCGACTATTTGTCCGCCGACCGCGCGTGTGGCCTTCACGCATATGTCGTTCAGCTCGTCGGTGACAGGGCACACTTCTGCGCGGCCGCCAAGGGCCATGTTGGTCTTCCACTCGCCGTCGCCAGAATACCGGTATATTGCTGCGACTGCTTTGTCGCCGACCACTATTGCGCGTAAGTCCCGGGGCGGGCGCTGCACGAATTCTTCAAAGTAGTAGATGTGATAAAGAGGAAACATGTGCTCCCTGTCCTCTATGACTGCCCGCGCCGCGTCCTTGTCACGCAAAAGCCCTATCATCCTGCCCCAGCTGCCGATGGTAGGCTTTATCACTGCAGGGTAGCCGAACTCTTCGAGAGCCTGCAGGGCAGACTCCTCTGAAAACGCGGCTATGGCCTTTGGCGTCCTGACACCCGCATTTTCCAGCGCCATGTGGGCGAACAGCTTGTTGCCCGTTATGCCTGCCACCTTGAGAGGGTTGATGACCTTGGCTCCCAGGCCTTCAAGCGCGGCTGTTGCGTGTAGGCTCTTGAAATAAGACACGCTGCGCTGCAATATCACCCGGTCTTTGAAATCTGACTTGCCATCGAGCTTCAGGCGCAGGCCCTTGACATCGACGTTTTCTACTGCGACGCCCTTCTTCCTGGCTGCTTCGTAGAGCGCCTTTTCCTCCCAGCGGATTGTGTCGTAGAGAATAGCAAGGGTGTTGCCGTTGCCGGCGTTCACTGTCCCCAGTCCTCTCCGACAACCTGAGCTGGTTTTATGTCAAACCCGTTTGCGCCCTTGACCAGCTCGTAGCTGGCGCCGCAGTCCGGGCAGGTGACAATCTCGCCCTCTATAGAGTCAGTCGGAACCTTTATCTCTGCATCGCATTCTGGACAGCTGACCATTTCCTTATTCCTTCTTGCCTACTTTCATCGGCTCGTCATTAAGTATCTTTCTCTCGAGCCTGTCGTCAAGGTACAGTTCGAGTATGTCTCCCATCCTCAGCTCTTTGAGGCCCTTTGCGAGCTGCTGCGCTTCCTGCTGCGTCGTCTCAAGCCCGAGAAGCGACAGCAGGTATGCGGCGCCGTTCTTGCCTGCCAGCTCGCCGAACACTATCTTGCGGCGGTTGCCGACTATCTTGGGCTCGATTATCTCGTACGCTGCAGGGTTGCGCAGAATAGCTGCAAGGTGCGTCCCGGCCTTGTGCTTGTACGCGCTGTCGCCTACTACCGGCTTTGATTCTGGTATCCCAAGATCGATGTATTCAGATATGGTCTTTGACAGGTCCTTGAGCATGTGCAGGCGCAGGTCGTTGTTTGACTTGTAGACGAGCGACAGCGCCACTGCGGTCTCTGCAAGCGACGGGATGCCGGTTCGCTCGCCAAAGCCGTCGATGGTGGTGTGTATCTGGTCTGCCCCTGCCTCGCAGCCTGCCAGAGCGTTGGCAAGCGCAAGCCCCACGTCGTTGTGGCAGTGCACGTCAAGCGACGTCCTGGACCTGTCGATATTGTCGTATACCATCCTCACAAGCTGGTACATGCCCCTCGGGCGCATGATGCCCACAGTGTCTGGGATGCTTATCCTCTCGATGCCGCGCCTGTTCATCTCCTTGCACATTTCGACAAGAAACTCGGGCTCGGTCCTACTTGCGTCCTCCATGGTAAAGCGTGACTTTAGTCCGTGTGCCTTGATGTAGTCTGCGTCTTCAAGCGCGCGGATTTTCGCTTCTTCCCGTCCTATCTTTT
>CAYXFY010000009.1:47397-57802 GCA_964464395.1 uncultured Nitrososphaera sp. | reverse complement strand
CGGCAGGCCCGACGCGACCAAGGGTGAGGCGATAATCGCGTTTCTGGTGCCAAAGGAGGGCGTCGAAAGGTCCGACGCGCTGCGCAGGGAAGTCACGGAGCACATCCGCAGGACGGTCGGCCCGATAGCGTCGCCGGACGAGGTCTATTTCGTGGGCAAGCTGCCAAAGACGCGCTCGGGCAAGATAATGCGCCGGCTCTTAAAGTCGATAGCTTCGGGGGACAAGATAGGCGACGTCACGACGCTTGAAGACGGCGCCGCCATAGACGAGGTCAGGCAGGCCTACGACGAGCTGAAAAAGGCGCTGCGCTAGAACTTCCACGTCGCTATGTACCTTGGGATTATCTCTATCACGGACGATTCCTTGCCCATCTCTATGACCCTCTTTGCAGTTTCGGTCTCGGCTGTCCCGAGGTATTTTACCACGCACTTTTTCGTGACCTCTGTCGCGTACGCGTGGTCGTCGCTTATCCTCGCCGTGCCCTTGCCCCGGATGCCCCTAGGCGGGCCCTGCACTATGTCGACGACAAAGTAGATGCTTGGGTTCTTGCGTAGCGACCTTGCCTTCTGGCCCTCCGTGTCAGTGGCTATGAAGAACATCTCGTTTTCATAGTAAAACCACACGGGGTGCACCAGCGGCGAGCCGTCGCGCTCGTCGATGACGCCAATCCGCATGATGTGCGGCCCGGCAAGTATCTCTTCTGCCTCGCTTTGGTCAAGGGGCTTTGCGGCCCCGTCGGCAAGCGTGAACTTCACAACCGAGAATAAACATTCCTTTTAATTAAATCAGACTGAGATGAGCGTCATCTTTGAGCCCACGTCTATCCCGTGCGCGTCTGCAAACCCCGCGGTGGCGGCCATGACGTAGAGCGCCCTTGACGTCGGCTTGTACGTGCAGCCTACCTGGTCGAGTATGTTCTCGCACGGCGGCACGTCCTTTTTGATGTAGACCGCATTGCCCTGATCGTCAAACCATATCAGGTCTAGGTTGTACTCCACGTTGAGCATCCATATTTCATAGAGGTCCGACCTGTCGTGCTTTATCAGCATAGCAGTGTCCAGCGGCAACCTGTCCTGCCGAAAAGTCATCCAGCGCTGCTTTTCTGCGGTGGTCTGCGCTATCTCTACCGTTATCACGTCGTCGTTTATGCGCACAGTGCCTTTTGGAAAGTCTGCTGACCTTTCCTTGATGTCCTGCGGTATGAAAGCAATACCAAGGCCCCCTATCAGGACTGCCGCCGCAAAGGTGGGTATGAGGACTGCAGACTTGCGGGCCACGATCCTCTGGTGACTGAAAACAGATTTGAACTTTTAGGTGGAGGGGGTGGGATTTGAACCCACGAACCCCTGAGGGACGGGATCACCCATCCCGCAATCGTGTTGTAGCGGGAATAAATGACGCCGTGCGCGCCATGATCTTGAGTCCTGCGCGTTTGACCGGGCTTCGCTACCCCTCCACGCAGGCGTGATGCCCCCTTCTCCCTATTTCTTGCTTGCGACTTAAAGTTAATTTGCAAGTGTTTCCAAAAATATCTCGACATGGCAAAGCCGCAGACCATCAGCAGGCTGTGCATCAAGTGCCACTCAAAGACCGTGCATGAAATCCGCGACAAGACGGTCGCCGGGACAAAGGTGGTCTGCACCGACTGCGGCTTTTCTCAGATCGTTACAAAGCTTGAAACCTAACCTTTATTACGAGATTCTCGTAAACTACGCACCATGAAGATAAGCGAACTCAAGGCTGGAATGCGTAACGTCAGCGTGACGGGCAAGATAGAAAGCGTTGGCGAGCCCCGCACAGTCAATCTAAAGTCGGGCGGCACCAACAACGTGGCTGATGCCGTCATCTCTGACGAGTCGGGCTCCATCAAGCTCTCGCTGTGGGGCGACGACATCAACAAGGTCCAGCCTGGAGACAAAGTGTCGATAGAAAACGGCTACATCAACACCTTCAAGGGCGAGAACAGCATCAGCGTCGGCAAGTTCGGCAAGATGACAAAGGTCTAGCTGATGTATCCGGTGTTCTGGGGGCGCTGCTGGCCCTCGGCTGTTGGCCTGCCCCTCCCCGACATCTGCTGCTCTATCGTCTGAATCAGCATCTCCGTGTCCTTTGCGCGCTTGTCGAGGTTCGCCATGTCCACTTTTACGTTTATTACTTTTAGCAGCGTCTCAAGCACCGCCTTTGACGCCTTGGCGTCGACGACATAACCCGAAGTCTCGCCCAGTAAACAAGCCCCCTTGAGCCCGCGCATCTTGGCAATTCCAATTACAAGGCCGTTCATGCCGGTTATGCTTCCGCTGTCCATCGCAGAAATGTTGTTCTGCGGGAAAGCCGCGACAGTCTCAACGTCGGTCGCGGTGCCAAACACGCGGGGCTTTTCCACAAAAACGCCGGTGATGTAGGCGGCAAGCGTGAACACCTGCTTCATGCCGAGGCGTGCCGCAAAATCAAGTATCTGTCCTGCAAGCGCGTACTCGGAGTCAGGGTTCTGCGGCTGCGTGTCGCCTGTGAGCAGGAGCAGGCTTCCTTCTTCGCCTTCCCACCAGAATATGCTGTTCTTCATCAGGTCGACCGTGCCGTCGGTGCCTATGAGCACCTGCGGCGGAAAAGAGCTGGAATAGATGTCTACCAGGCGTCTTGCTTTCAACTCCTCGATGAGGTGGTCTACTGCCAGCTTGCCCACAAACCCTGAGCCTGGAAACCCGCAGACGAGATGCGGCGCCGTCTTGGGCTTGGGCATCTCGCCTGTCTGGACGAACCTTATCTCCGGCTCTGGCACATGGTGCAAGACCCAAGATACACTTTAAAGCCTTTCCAGACTTTCGGTTGTCCTTAAATAACATGGGGCAAGAGTGTACCCGTGCCGTACCAGATAGTGGTGACGATTGACGACAAGGAGACTACGACAGAAGCAGTCAAGACCGTCGTGAATTTCATCAACGAGGCCCTGAACAGGATGCAGGTGTCGTCCTATTCTGTCGACTGCTTCAAGGACGGGATGAAAGTCATGATGGGGCTAGAAAGCCCACCTGAAGACAAGCCTCCAGAACCAGAGAAGAAATAGCCTACAAAATTTCGTTACGGCTTGCTGTACAAGTCTAAAAACTATAATTGCTTTTGCAATATTTTCACTTAAATACCCCGAGCGCATACATTTCATCGATGGGTAGAAAAATGAAGTTTTCCAGCGGTGGCGCGTGCGAGTGCATCTGCCACAGCAGGCCCAATACCGACTATTGCGGTTATTGTTCACCTGCACACCCAAGCTACAGAAGGTAGGGCTTGGACCGGCCTCTTTTTTTGTAATGTTGAAAGAGCCTTGGGCGGGATTTGGACCCGCGACCTCTACCTTACCAAGGTAACGCTCTACCAGGCTGAGCTACCAAGGCTTAAACAAAAGTCTCTCCACGAGGGTTTGATTAAGGTATCGAACCTGCAGTCAAGGTTTAATTAGCAAAATCGAGTCAACGCACTGTGCGCGGGGGTTGTAGAGCCCGGCCAAATAGGAAATCTTGGAGACGCGGGACTTAAGATCTCACAATGGGTGATCCCGTCCCTCAGGGGTTCGTGGGTTCAAATCCCACCCCCCGCACTTTTTCATCCATGCATTACGGGCAAGAAACGTTCAGTGCCCTTCGGCAACTGCCGCAAAGTCCCTGTGCTTTACAACCGTAATAGCACCGTCGTTTGCAGTAGCAGTGACCCTGTCAAAGTCCAGGTTGTCAGAGTCAGGGGATATCAGCTTGCCCTGGAACGGGGCTAGGTCTCCAAGCTCAAAGACGTCGCCGTCCCCGAACTGCACAGTCACACCTCGCATCGTCTCAAAGCTGTTGTTTGTGATCCTGGCGTTTACAGTCTGCATCGTGCCTATGACCTCGCTCCTCTGGAATATCTCAACGTGAAGGCCAGCGCGCGGGATCATAAACGCCGCCATGACTGTCGCAAGCACTATGAACCCGCCCGCTATCACGAACTTGAATATCTTGGCCCAGTTGCGGCGCCTCCGCGGCCCGCCATAGCTGGCTCCTTCCTGATCGTCCCAGCGTCCCACGCTTACATGCCGCGTCCATCAGAGAAAAACGTTGCTCATACTGCGATCTGCGTGAGGAGCGTGGCTACCACCAGAAGCGGTAATGCTATCCTTGCCACTGCAACGAGCCCTGCCGGAACCCTGAACCTGCTGTAGAGGTTCACCTGCTCTGTCAGGAACTTGTTGCCCAGAAACCAGCCGGCTGCTATGACAAACACGGCACCGGCTATGGGTAGCCCGTAGTTGCCCACCGCGTAGTCGACAAAGTCAAGCACCGCCCCGCCTGCCACCTGCAAGTCGAGCGCGCTGTAGCTGAGAGCCGAGGGCAATCCAGCGGCAAAGGCCGCGATGCCTATGATGCCTGCCGCCTTGCGCCTGCCAAACCCACGCGAGTCCTCAAGGGCCGAGACCGGCAGCTGGAACATCGAGACCGACGAGGTGATGCCTGCAAGCAAGAGCAGCACGAAGAACAGCGGCGCTATGACAGCACCAAACTCTATGGTCGAAAACACTTCGGGCATTATCCTGAAGACAAGCGTCGTGCCTTCAGCCGGGTTTGCGCCCTGCGAAAACACGAACGAAAACACCATCAGGCCTGCCACGAGCGCCACTGCCATGTCCGCGCCGATTATCAGAAGCGACGACTGGACAACAGGGCGCTTCTGGGCAAGGTAGCTCCCGTATGTCAGGAGCACGCCCATGCCGATTGAAAGCGAAAAGAACGCCTGGCCAAACGCTGCAGACCACACCTGCGGGTCCGAAAACGCCGTGGCGTCGGGCGTGAGGTAGAACTCGACTCCCCTGTCCGCGCCGGGGAGCGACAGCCCTATCGCGGTGAGCGGGACCATAATGGCGACAAAGAGCAGTATGCCGTACTTGCTCACCCTCTCTATGCCGCTGCTGACGCCGGACCTGACTATCAGGTAGTTGACTACTGCGATTATTGCAAACGACAGCAGCGGGTACCACGTCTGCGAGTATTCTTCAAACGACATGGCCGTGCCGGTAGCGTACATGGCAAAGTACGACAGTATCCACCCAAGTATCGCCATGTAGTAGCTTAGTATCCCAAACGTGACTGCCACCATCAGGGCGCCGACCCACGCAAAGCGCCTACGGATGTTCTTGAGCGCCGAGACTACAGACGTCTGGTAATACCGCCCAAGAAGCAACTCGAGCACCATGAACGAGAGGCCGAACGTGAACACGACCACGAGGTATATCGCCAAGAACGCCCCTCCCCCGTTCTCGCCTGTGACGTAGGGAAAGCGCCAGATGTTGCCGATGCCTACTGCCGAGCCTACGGCTGCGAATATGAACCCGCCGTACGAGCCCCACTTTTCGCGGCCTTGGACCTGCACGGTTGGACTATGTGCAGAATGCTATTAAGGCATGCGAATGCAGTGCAATCTAGCGCGCACGCTTGTAGTCAAGCACCATCTTGACAAAGTGCCTGTGCATGCGCACGTCGCCTGCAAGCTCTGGGTGGAACGAAGTCCCGATGACGTTCTTCTGCCTGACTGCCACTATCTTGTTTGCGTGCCTTGCGATTACCTGGACGTCCTTGCCTGCTTCGGTCACCGCCGGCGCCCTGATGAAGACGCCCTTGAAAGCTCCCTTGCCCAGCATGTCTATCTTGAGGTCCGCCTCAAACGAGTCGTTCTGCCTGCCAAACGCGTTGCGCTCTATCACGATGTCGAGGTTGCCTATCGTCTTCTGCCGCGTCTCGCCTATCACATGGTCAAACGCCCTCTTTGACAGCATTATCATGCCCGCGCACGTGCCCAGCACCGGCATCCCGTCTGCTATGCGCTTCTTCATGACGGGTAGCGAGCGCTGGATTGCTGCCAGCGCGCTCTGCACGGTGCTTTCGCCTCCCGGCAGTATAAGGCCGTCGACTCGCTCCATCTCTTCCGGGTAGCGCACGAGCTCGACACTGCCGTTTATCTTCATCTCCTCCATCGCCTGTTTTGTAGCTGCGACGTTTTCCTCGATGTCGCCCTGAAATCCGAGCACGCCTATCGTCAGCTGCTTTTTCGTCAAGCCGACTGTCCCCTTTCCTGCATCCTCAGCTCGAGGTTCTTGGTGTCAAGGCCAAGCAACGACTTCTTTTCGTCGACCATCTTTTGCGCTTCCCTCACTATCTTGGCGTCGTCGTAGAACGTGGTTGCAAGCACGACTGCGCGTGCGCGCTGCGCAGGGTCTTCGGACTTGAATATCCCTGACCCTACGAAAACGCCGTCGCAGCCAAGGCGCATCAGAAACGCCGCGTCAGCAGGCGTGGTTATGCCGCCCGCAGCAAAATTGACTACCGGGAGTCTTCCAAGTCGCGCCGTTTCCTCTACTATTGCAAACGACACCTTGTACTCGCGCGCCGCCTTCATCAGCTCCTGCTTGTCGTTGTCCTGATAATGTGATTTGATCCTCCTGATCTCGTTGTTGACCATGCGTATGTGTGTCACGGCCTCGGCGACGTTTCCGGTGCCCGGCTCGCCCTTTGTGCGTATCATGGCGGCTCCTTCCTCTATCCTCCTGAGCGCCTCGCCCAAGTTCTTGGCTCCGTTTACAAACGGCGTGGTGAAGTCCCACTTCCAGATGTGGCGCTCCTCGTCTGCCGGCGTGAGCACCTCGCTCTCGTCCACCATGTCAACGCCCGTTATCTCGAGCACGCGGGCCTCGTCGGTGTGGCCTATCCTGCACTTGGCCATTATCGGGATTGTTACCGCGTCCATAATCTCTTCAATGACCTTGATGCTTGCAGTCCTTGCGACTCCGCCGGCCTTCCTGACGTCATACGGCAGTTTGTCAAGCAACATCACTGCGACCGCGCCGGCCTCCTCCGCTATCTGGGCCTGCTCGACGTTTGTCACATCCATGACTACGCCGTGCTTTTGCATGTGCGCAAAGCCGCGCTTAAGTAGCGTGGTCCCGCGAACCGTCCCTGCCTGCTCGTCGACCTTGACGCCCTTTGCGTCCGGCTCGCTGGAAACAAGCGATATGGTCATTTACAGCAAGTCTGCGTTGAAACGTTCTATATAGATATTGTCTCATCTGTCCATGACGGCGTCAAGGTGGGAGCCGACGTTTAGGATGATGGGCGGTATGACTCCGTTGTGCGCCTCGGGGCTGACCCAGTTGAAGGTCTTTTGGCCGTCGTCAGTCCGGACGCGCAATGTGTATCTGGTAAAGTCGTCGGCGTCTTCCGACTGCGGGTAGTTGGTGGCAGGTATCTGCGTAAAGCCGGTTTCAAGTATCAGCGCCCTTATCCTTCCAAGCTCTTCGCTTGAAAGCGATATCCTCCTCTCCTGCCCGCCTATCGGCGTGTAGGTCGCAGTTCCGTCTTGTGCTATGCTCAAGAGCTCGGCGCTTTGCGTAACCAACCCCTGGTCTGTCCTTGCCACGTGCTGCCGGCTGTACTCTATGCTCAGGGCTTCCTGCACGGGCTGCCTGCTCAGGTTCGGGATGGCTATGAGCGCCGCCATGATGGCGACTATGCCTGCAAGCATGAGGACGAACTTTCTGGCCAACCGCCTCATTGCGGCGGCTGCAGTTATTAAAGGATAAGGAAAAAGAGATATTGGACAAAACCGCCGGTTCTCATGCAGATGGTAGAGATAGAGACGACGCCCGCGCTCGTTGAAAAGGTGTATGAAAAGCTTGCAAGGAATATCGCAGCTTACAGGAACATTGTCAAACGACCTCTGACGCTTTCTGAAAAGATCCTGATAGGCCACCTAGATGGCCGGGTACACGAGCCTGAAAGGGGCAAGAGCTATGTTTTCCTAAACCCTGACAGGGTCGCGCTGCAGGACGTTACGGGCCAGATGACTATTCTGCAGTTCATGCAGGCAGGACTAAAGCGCGTAAAACTGCCGACGACCGTGCACTGCGATCACTTGATTCAGGCCAAAGTCGACAGCGCGACCGACACTCGCTTTGCCCTTGTCCAGAACAACGAAGTCTACCTATTTCTTGAATCTGCATGCCGCAAGTACGGCATAGGCTTCTGGAAGCCGGGCGCCGGCATCATACATCAAGTTGTCCTTGAGAACTATGCTTTTCCGGGCGGCCTCATGATAGGAACAGACTCTCACACACCAAACGCGGGCGGACTTGGCATGCTTGCGATAGGTGTGGGCGGGCTGGACGCGGCAGAAGTCATGGCCGGCATGCCATGGGAACTGCTCTATCCAAAACGCATAGGCGTCTACCTGAAAGGTGAGCTGAACGGCTGGGCCGCGCCAAAGGACATCATACTTTATGTCGCGTCCAAGCTGACGGTGTCGGGCGGCACGAACGCGATAATCGAGTATTTCGGCCCCGGGGCAAGGTCGATATCTTGCACCGGTAAGGCCACAATAACGAACATGGGCGCGGAGATAGGCGCAACATGCTCTGTCTTTGCATACGACGAGCGCATGGACAAGTACCTGCGCGCAACCGGCAGGCCAGAGCTTGCCGACATTGCAAACAAGCACAGAGAATTGCTGACAGAAGACCCCGAAGTCGAGAGGGAGCCTGCCAAGTTCTTTGACCAGCTGATCGAGATCGATTTGACAACATTGGAGCCTCACATAGTGGGCCCACATACGCCCGATCTTGCAAGGCCCGTCTCAAAGATGGCAGAAGACGTGGGCAAGAACAACTATCTAGACCCAATTTCCGTGGCACTCATCGGCAGTTGTACGAATTCATCGTACGAGGACATGTCACGCGCCGCTGACATCGCCGAGCAGGCAAAAAGACATGGTATGAAGACTCAGGTTCCTTTGCAGGTGACGCCCGGCTCGGAAATGATAAGGGCGACGATAGAGCGGGACGGCCAGATGCAGGTGCTAAAGGAGATCGGCGCAAACGTTCTTGCAAACGCCTGCGGGCCGTGCATCGGCCAGTGGAGCAGGCCGGAGCTGAAAAAGGGCGAGCCCAACACCATTGTCACGTCGTACAACCGCAACTTTCCCGGCAGAAACGACGGCAGGCGCGAGACGATGAACTTTATCGGAAGCCCCGAGCTCGTGATAGCACTTGCGCTTGGCGGCAGACTCTCGTTCAACCCGCTGAAGGACGAGCTGACGGCGCCTGACGGCACCAAATTCAAATTACAACCACCCAAGCCGGCACCCGAGGTTCCCAAGAGCGGCTTTGCCGAGGCAAAGGACGTCTACGTGCCGCCGGCAGAAAACCCGGACGCCATTGAGGTTGTAATAGACCCGTCAAGCGACCGCCTGCAAAAACTCGCGCCATTTGCAAAGTGGGACGGCAACGATTTCGAGAAACTGCCGATGCTCGCCAAGACAAAGGGCAAGACGACCACTGACCACGTATCGCCTGCAGGGGCCTGGCTCAGCTTCCGGGGACACCTTGACAGGATAAGCGACAACCTGCTCCTTGGAGGCGTAAACGCGTTCCGCGAAGGTCTGGTGGGGAGCGGCAAGAACCAGCTGACGGGACAGATAGAGTCGTTCCCGCACATTGCGCGAGAATACAAGGCAAATGGCCTGCGCTGGGTCATAGTAGGCGACAGCAACTATGGAGAAGGTTCAAGCCGCGAGCACGCGGCCATGACGCCACGGCATCTTGGTTGCGCAGCAGTGATTGCAAGGTCGTTTGCCAGGATACACGAGACCAACCTGAAAAAGCAGGGCGTGCTTGCGCTCACGTTTGAAAACCCTGCCGACTATGACAAGATAGGGGAAGACGACAGGATAAGCATAGCCGGCCTTGCAGACATGCAGCAGGGCAAGCCGGTCAAGTGCATCATCACGCATCCTGACGGCAGGTCGGAGGAAATATCACTGAAACACTCGTACAACCCGGCGCAGATAGGATGGTTCAAGGCAGGCTCTGCGCTGAATCTGATGAGAGCACAATAGGTCACTGGCGGATGAGAAGTTCTACCTTGTCCACGACTATGGTCCCGACTACATCGTAATTCCTGTAGTCGCTATAGGTGAACATCCCAGAAAGGACGAATTCCTGGGGACCTCCTATAGAGTCTTCCAGAAGTGGCTCTTTGTCCACGATTTCCGCGATATTATCTATCGCATAATGCTCGCCGCTCTGTCCGCGGAATCCAAAAGCACATTCTTCAGTTTCCGGACCGGAAAACAAGCCACGTTCATGAGGCAGGCACACCATCTGGCCGGTGACAGTGATCTGCTTGCCGTCCTGCATCCGGTAGGGGATCTCGCCAAAAAATACTATCCACGTTATTATCCCTGTAGCAGCTGCAGCGGCTATTGCGACGACGTACCGAGACACAGTCTACAATGCGCAGGGATGATACTTTAACCTTGACCCCGCCTCAACAAAGTATAAAAACTTTGGATACGGTGAGAAGACAATGGCAGACGACGAGGCGGTGCGTTGCGACT
>CAYXFY010000009.1:39574-47387 GCA_964464395.1 uncultured Nitrososphaera sp. | reverse complement strand
GCGGGAACCCGCTGGAGTCGTGCATGTGTGTCTGCCCATACTGCGGGCAGAAGGACTCGTGCGAATGTTGCATACTGGACGCCGCGACGGGCGGCGGCTGACCGTTTTTCGTGTTGTAAAGTATTAAAAGTAAGGAATGGGACCGGAAAATCATAATGATAACAAACTCGCTCTCCTGGGTCATCGGCGGCGCGCAGGGGTCCGGCGTCGATTCTGCTGCAAACATCTTTTCCCGGGCGTGCGCTGTCGGCGGGCTGCACCTGTTTGGCAAGCGCGAATACTACTCCAACATCAAGGGCGAGCACAGCTACTTTACCGTGCGCGTGGCCGAGAAACCGATACGCTCGTCGGTGGACGAGATAAACGTACTCGTCTCGTTTGACGCCGAGACGGTGTTCCGACACTTCAACGAGGTGACAAAGGGAGGAGCGATATTCTACGACTCTGGCATAGTCGAGACCAAGGTGGACGAGGTCCCGACCGTTGACGACCCGGCGGCAAAGCGGATAAAAAAGATGCTGGAAAAGGCCGGCCTTGAACCGTCGATAAAAGGCGCGCTCGAGTTTGCCAAGAAAAACGGCGCAGTGCTCTACCCGATGCCATACTTTCAACTTTTAGAAGAGTTTGCTGCCAAGATGAACAACCCGTCGCTGAGCAAGCTGACGCGCATGACAAACGTGATGGCGCTTTCTGCGTCGATGGCGCTGCTTGGCTTTGACGAACAAACTTTGGCAAAAGGCATCCGCTATATCTTCAAGGCAAAGGAGAGTGTGGCAGAGATGAACGTCAAGGCGGCGTCTCATGTCTACGAATACGCCAAGAAGAGGCTCGACCCTGCAGGTTTTGAATACAACTTGGAAACCAGGCCGGCGCAAAAGGACATGATGGTAGTGCTTGGCAGTCAGTCGTCTGCCATGGGCAAGATGGTGGCAGGCTGCCGGTTCCAGACCTACTACCCGATAACGCCGGCGTCAGACGACAGCGAGTTTCTAGAGTCAAACGAAGTGCTAGAGCTCTACGACTCTGGTAAAAAGGGCTCCACAGTCGTCATACAGACAGAAGATGAGATAGCCGCCATAACCATGGCAATAGGCGGCGCGCTTTCAGGGGCGAGGTCGGCAACTGCTACGTCGGGTCCCGGGTTTTCGCTGATGGCAGAGGCTCTAGGCTGGGCGGGCATCAACGAGGTTCCAGTCGTCGTCTCGCTATACCAGCGCGCGGGGCCCTCGACAGGACTGCCTACAAGACACGAACAGGGCGACCTGCAGTTTGCGATAAGCGCCGGTCATGGCGAGTTCCCGCGGATCGTGTTTGCATCAGGCGACATTGAAGAAAGCTTTTACGATACGGTAAAGGCGTTCAACTTTGCAGAAAAGTACCAGATGCCTGTCATCCACATGCTTGACAAGGCGATTGCAAACAGCGTCATGACCTGCAAGGTGTTTGACCCGACAAAGGTCAAGATAGAAAGAGGAGCACTTGCCACCAAAATAACAGACAAGGACAGAGGCGTTGCCGGCAACTTTATGCGCTTCAAGCTGGGCGACGGACCTATTACACCGCGGATACCTCTTGGCACCGAAGGCGCGATATTCTGGAACACAGGCGACGAGCACACCGAGGAGGGCCACATCACTGAAGACCCGGAGCTGAGAGTGAGCATGGTGGACAAGCGCATGGACAAGCTCGAGCTTGCTCTCAAAGAGATCCCTGACGAGGACAAGGCGATGATGTTCGGCGACCCGAACGCAGATGTCGCAGTCATCAGCTGGGGCTCGACGAAAGGCGTAATCTTGGATGCTATGGATATGTTAGAAGCCGAGGGCAAGAAGGCGCGCTTTATTCATGTCAGGCTGCTGCATCCGTTCCCTACAGAACTGGTCAAGTCGATGCTTGCAGGCGCAAAAGCAGTCGTAGATATCGAAATGAACTACCTCGGGCAGCTTGGCGCGCTTGTGAGCCAGCACGTCGGGCGGGCGCCCGACTACAAGGTAGTGAAATACAACGGCAGGCCGATGTCGCTTGAGGAGGTTTATAACGCCGTGTCGAGAATAATTGCCGGGGATGCTCCAAGGAGGCAGGTGTTGAAAAGTGGCACTTAAACTGGCAGACTACAAGACAGAGGTGCACAACGACTGGTGCCCTGGCTGTGTATTGCCCGATACAACCATCCACTGCAATCCTTCTGCAAAGCAGATACAGGAAGTAAGTGTGGGTGAGCGAGTGCTTGGCAGGGACGGCAGGTTCCACAAGGTTACTGAAATAATACGCCACATTCACAGGGGCAAGATGTTCAGGATAGTGACAAAGTGCTTTGGGGAGACCTTTGCCACGCCCGAGCACCCGATTCTGGTAGTAAAGCGCTCCGACAGGAACAAGAAACTGCATAACACGAGCTACGACGCTGTCTGGAAGAGGGCAGACGAGGTAGAAGAAAAAGACTACCTCATCTATCCAATTCAGAAGGAGCAGGAGGACAGGGACTACATAAACGTCGATTACCGCCTGTCAAAGAAGGATACGGTCAGCAAGGAAATGCCTTCAAGAATACCACTGGATGCGGGCTTTCTGCGTCTGATGGGATACTATATTGCAGAAGGATACATTCACAATCGCGAAATAAGCTTTACCTTCCACGTCGATGAAACTGAGTTCCTAGAAGACGTAAAGGAAACCATGACGCGTGTATTCGGTCTTAAAGGGACCACGCGCACAAAAGGCAAGGGAATCACCATAACTTTCTATTCGGCGCCGCTAGCTAGGCTGTTTTCAGAGTGGTTCGGAGATGGAGCGTACAACAAGAAAATACCTCATTTTGCAATGCTGCTCTCAGTCTCGAAGCAGGCTGAGCTGATAAAGGGCCTGTGGAGAGGTGACGGCTGGGTTAACCCCGGGCAAAGGCGTGCAAACTTCAAGACGATATCAAAGACGCTCTGCGAGCAGGTAAAGACTCTGCTGCTCAGGCAGTGGATAGTGCCGGTGATCTCTGTGATGAAGGCAAGCGGCATTCACCAGAAATCGTACTCGGTCCAAGTGGTGAGTGACCGCGACTTTGCTGTTCTATGCAGAGTTCTTGGTAGAGACTACGAGCCGATACGGCACACGGGCAAGCCGCCGTCTTCAGTCTTGAGGCCTGATTTCGTTCTAATTCCTATCAAAAAGATCGAGAGCTTTGACTACAATGGGCCCGTGTTCAACCTCGAGGTCGATGATGTCAATTCCTATGTGAGCGAAAATGCCGTGCTGCACAATTGCGGCGATTTTGGCATACTCAACGCCATCCAGATGTCACTTGCCGACATGCAAGTGTCGCCACACAACGCCGTCATATTCTCCGGCATCGGCTGCTCGGGCAAGACGCCACACTTTATCAAAACGTACGGCATCCATACGCTTCACGGAAGGGTCTTGCCGTTTGCGCAGGGCGCAAAACTTGCAAACCCTGACCTGCAGATTATAGCTGTTGGCGGCGACGGCGACGGGCTTGGCATCGGCGCTGGACACTTTGTTGGAGCAGGCAGGCGCAACGTGGACATGGCCTACATCATATTCAACAACGCCGTGTATGGATTGACAAAGGGGCAAGCGTCGCCCACCCTGAAACTTGGCATGAAGACCAAATCATTGCCGCAGCCAAACGTGAACAACTCTGTCAACCCAATAGCACTTGCGCTCGTCTCTGGTTTCACGTTCATAGCGCGGGGCTACTCGTACGATGTAAGACACCTCAAGGACATCATCAGAAAGTCAGTCGAGCACAAGGGGCTTGCGTTTGTCGACGTGTTGCAGCCGTGCCCGACGTACAACGACATCAACACAAAGGAGTGGTTTCAGGGCGCCGACTTGGTAGACCCGACGACAAAGAGGACGATGTCGAGGATATACAAGATGGAAGAGCAGGGCTACGATGGCATAGTCCGCGACCCCGCAGAGATGAACGAAAAGATGGCAAAGGTGATAGAAAAGTCAAACGAGTGGGGCGACAAGATTCCAATCGGCGTGTTCTACCAGAACGAGCACATACCGACGTACCAGGAGCGGATATCTGCTAGGATCGAGAACTACCACGAGGCGCCGCCGGCAAAACAAGTGATTGCGGACACAGGTGGCAAGACTGCGACCAACATCGAGAGATTGCTGAACGATCTGAGGGTGGATCATTAGGAAAGCGGGCCCGGAGGGCTTCGATCCCACGACCTGCGGTTCCGAAGACCGCCGCGATATCCTGGCTACGCTACGGGCCCTTTCATGCCATACGGGGAGCCTCTATATCAAGCCTGATAGAAATAGTAAAGAAGCCCGGCAGTGAATTACCCACGTGCTGGGCATACGGCAGCTCTTCTGCGACCATGGCGAGTCGTTTGCATACCGCAAGTACGACGACTATGAGTTCACAGAGTATTGTCGCTGCAAGAGCTGCGGTAAGGTGTTAAAGTCGTTTGCCGGCTTTGACGAGGACCTGAGGGGATGAACCGCTACCTAACGATGCTTATCCTCATCTGGTGGGCCGGCGCAGGCGTCGCGACCGTCGCAATCTTTGTTCCGATATACGACGACTACCTTGTGGTAGGAGGCGCAGGCTGGGGCGTTGTGGCAATAGCAACGGCACTCATCTTTGTTGAAATGCGCCGGATAAAAGCAGAAGACAAAAAGAAGGAAGAACTGAAGGGCTAGCCCTTTCCGCCCTGTTCCTCTATCACGACGAGCGTGACAGTCGACGTGATCCCCGGTATCTTGCGGATCTTGTTTGTGATCACGTGGTTCATCGCCTCAGTGTTTTCTGACTTGACCTTGACAAAGATGTCGTGAACGCCGTAGGTGCCCCTTACCTCCTTTACGTCCGGGAACTTGGCTATTTCGCTGATTAACTTTTCCTCTGAGCCCAGCGTGCAATTCACAAGTATGTAGGCTGTTGGCATAGAGAGGGGTGGCAGAATTTAGTATTTAGGCTTTCTGTAATCAAGGGCAGTGGGGGTCTTTCAGGAGCTCGATGATCTCTTGGCGCTCTAGATTCCTGCCATGAATTGCGACACTATCAAATGTATCTTCCAGATTTTTGCAGCTGATGCTTTTGAATATTACTCCTTCACTTGAACGTGGCAGAATTACCCTGATGTCAGCGTGCTTCGTCCCTTCTTGGTAGCCGTAGTCGACGATAGGCGGCCTGCAAGAAAGGCATGATGGATTGAAAAATACCGTCACGTTGGAGCTAGGATACATCTCGCGAAAAACCTTGACCTCGTCAAGCTCGTTTGCGACGCGTATAAATCCAGCACTCAAGATGGTGGCCGGCATAGAGTCTGCAACGATTGTGATCACAAAGATGAACGCTATTCCGGTTGCAAGCCCTGCGATCACGGCGGCAATCAACGCCGCGCATATGCTGTACTGCCTTCTTTACTTTGTGGAAACTGTTACTTTTTGGTCACGTCGCGCCTGTCCGGCGCGATATAATGCTCGGTCAGCTTTTGGCCGTAGCATGAACTGCAGATCTCTCCCTGTATGTTCCATTCGGACATGGGCTTGTACCTAAACGTCATTTCGTTGCCGCACGCCGCGCACCTGCCGGATGTCTTGGCCATCAGCTGCCCTTCCCTAAAGCCTTCCAAAATAAAAGTCATTCCAAAAGTGCACTGCATTGCACGCAGGCGGCGACTTGTAAAAGGAATTAATATAGGTACAGAAATACGCATGGCTATGGGCAGACCCGGAGTCATCGCTTTTCCCGTCCTGCTTGTGCTCGGCGCAATAACCGGCTACCTCACGTATGACATGCTTGTGATCCAGTCGACGCCTGTTGTGGGCAACTATGACGATTCTCCTTACCGCAAGGACCTGCCGGGTGCGCAGAGCCAAGGCTCTTCGCCGGCCAAAAGCGCAGCGGCAGAAGAAAAGCCAGAACAGACTCCTGCTGCACAGACACCTGCAGAAGAACAGCCCGTAGAGCAGACTTCGGCAGCAGAAGAAACACCGGAAGAAGAGCCGGCTTCGGTGGTGACGATAACTATCTTGAAGGGGTCGTCTGCAAGTGGCGCGCCAGACTATGATCCAGATCACGCAACAGTCCCGCTAAGCGCGACAATAAGGTGGTTCAACGAGGACACTGTGCTCCACACCGCAACATCGGGCACAGGCTTTCAAGAGGATGGCTTTGGGTCAAAGTTTGACACCAAGTTCCTGTTCGCCGGCAAGGAGTACAGCATAGCGGCGTCAGAAATCGGGCCGGGCGAGTACACGTACTTTTGTCAGGCCCACCCGTTCATGGTAGGCACGCTCACGATACAGTAGACCAACGAGTCATACGGGCAAAGGTTGTGAATCTTCCAAATATAACGGCGTTAAGTCTAAATACCTACAAAGAGGAGAAGACACGGAAATGGCGTTTCTGGAGATAAAAGACTTGCACGTAAGCATTGATGGCAAGGAGATACTTTCGGGCCTCAACCTGAGCATAGACAAGGGCGAGGTCCACGCTATAATGGGCCCGAACGGCTCGGGCAAGAGCACGCTTGCAAACGCGGTCATGGGGCACCCCAAGTACAGCCTCGACTCTGGGGAGATAAGGGTCAAGGGCGAGCTCATCAACGACGTGTCGACCGACCTGCGTGCACGCAAGGGGATATTCCTTGGTTTCCAGTACCCTACTGAAATTTCCGGCGTAGGCTACTCGCACTTTTTGCGCAACGCGTACAACCAGCTGAACAAGTCGCTTGGCGAAGAGCAGAACCGCGAAGTGTTCCTGACAGTGCGCGAGTTCCACGAGTACGTGAAGAAGAACCTGGACGCAGTCGGCCTCGACCCGTCGTTCCTTGGCAGGTACCTCAACGAGGGCTTTTCCGGCGGAGAGAAAAAACGCTCCGAGGTGATGCAGATGCTCGTGCTCAAGCCCAACATTGCGATACTTGACGAGCCCGACTCGGGGCTTGACATCGACGCGGTAAAGGCAGTCGCTGAAGCAATCAACAAACTGATTGAAACGGGCGCCGGCGTCCTTGTCATCACGCACTATGCCCGCATCCTGCGGTACCTGAAGAAGCTGGACCATGTGCACGTCGTGGCAAAAGGCAAGGTAATCAAGTCCGGCGGCAAAGAGCTGTCAGAAGAGCTGGAAAGCAAGGGCTACGGCTGGCTGGGCCTCGAAGACAAGTAACCTGCAATGCTCTGCAAGCAGAATCTGCCTGCAGTGTGCCTAGTTTTAAATATGGAAAGGGCTCCACCTTTCCAAAATGTCTGAAGCCCCCAAGCCGGCACAGGTCTTTCTCAACTTCTCATTCTTCAAGGTCGACCCCAAGTGGCGCTGGCTAAACGAGATGGGCCGGGACGAGGCTGCAAAAGAGTTTGCCACGCTGGTCGAGGTTGCAAGCACCAAGATGAAGGTGCGCACATACTCGACGCTCGGGCTCCGCGCAGATTCTGATTTCATGATATGGATGGTTTCTGACAGCGTGGAAAAGATGCAGGTGATGGCGTCCAAGATGTACAGCACCGTCTTTGGAAAATACATAGAGCCGTCGCACGTCTTTCTGTCCGCAAGCCGGCCGTCGGTATATTCAAGCAAGGTGACGCCCGGATTCATGACCGACGAGCAGCCGATGAAGTATGTTGTTGTTTACCCGTTTGTAAAATCAAGGGAATGGTATCTGCTTCCATTTGAAGAGCGAAAGAAGATGATGGAAGAGCACATAGAGGTCGGAAGAAAATACCCGCAAGTGCGGTTGAACACTACATACTCGTTTGGCATCGACGATCAGGACTTTATGCTTGCATTTGAGACGCCCGACCTTGCAGTCTTTCAGGAGCTGATAATGCGACT
>CAYXFY010000009.1:7778-39563 GCA_964464395.1 uncultured Nitrososphaera sp. | reverse complement strand
AGCAAGTACGTCGTCAAGGATACTCCGATGATCCCGTGCGTCCACAAGAACATCGAGGAAATAATCAAGAGTCTGGGGTGAGCTGGTGCAGGCGCTAAAAGAGTGGGCAGTCGTGTGCAGGGCGCTTGAAGAGGGCCGGCAGACGGTGCTTCTGCGCAAGGGCGGGATACTCGAATTCAGGCAGGGCTTTGAAGTCAAGCACGACAGGTTCATGCTCTTTCCGACGTACGAACACCAGGCAAAAGAGCACCTGCAGCCGGACTACGCGGACAAGCTCGACGCCGTGCTGCGCGAGCAACCCCACGCAGAAGCAAACATTCTCTCAAGCTACGCCGAGGCCCGGCATGTTGCGGAGATAACTGACGAATCTGCACTCAGGTTGCTTGCAAAATACCACATCTGGAGCGAAAGCTATGTTAATGCGAGGATGGCCTATAACCCCAAGAAGCCTATGAGTGTGATACTTGTCCGCGTATACCGACTCCCAAGCCCGATCCGCGTCAACCCAAAGCCTGAATGGGCCGGCTGCAAGTCGTGGATACCCCTCGACGTGGAAGCGACAGGCACACCCGCGCTTGACGATTCTGCGTTTTCAAAGATAGAGTCTGAAGTTAGGGGGGTACTGGCATGAAATACAGGAGGCTTGGCAAGAGCGACATCAAGGTGAGCGAGATAGGGTTTGGTGCCTGGACAATCGCGCTTGACTGGTGGGGCAAGAAGATAAGCGACGACGAGGCGATAAAGATGCTCAAGAGGGCATACGACCTTGGCATCAACTTTTACGAGCTTGCCGACATGTACGGCAAGGGCAAGAGCGAGAAACTTGTCGGACAGGCGTTCAAGGACATGCGCAACGAAGTGGTATATTCTACAAAGTGGGGATATGACATGTACAACGCCGAGCAGATAGGCCACAACGAATTGCCGCAAAAACACGACCCAGAGTTCTTGCAGTTTGCATTAAAGCAGAGCCTTGAAAGGCTGCAGACAGACTATGTCGACGTGTACAGCCTGCACAACCCCAAGATGGACGCCATCCAGAACGACGAGCTGTTTGCGACACTGGACGAACTCGTAAAAGAGGGCACGATAAGGAGCCACGGCGTCGCGCTCGGGCCGGCGATAGGCTGGAAGGAAGAGGGCATATTCTCGATTGAGAACCGCAACATAACGTGCGTTCAGACGGTCTACAACGTGCTCGAGCAGGACCCTGGCCGAGATCTCATGTCGTCGGCGCAAAAGCACGACGTGGGCGTCATGGTGCGCGTGCCAGACGCATCTGGATTGCTGACGGGCAAGGTCAACACGAGCACCAAATTTGACAGGAACGACCACCGCTCATACCGTACACAGGAGTTCATCAAAGTCGCGATGCAGAAAATAGACAACATGCGCCCGATAGCCGACAGCAGGGGCTGGAACATCACCGAGCTTGCGATAAAGTTCATCCTGTCGCAGCCGCAGATTTCCGTCGTCCTGCCTACCGTCGTTAGCATGGAAGAGATGGAGATGTTTGCAAGCATATCTGACGGCAACTACCTATCGTCTGCAGAATCCGCAAAGCTGACAGAGATGTACGAGAACAACTTTTACGTCAAGCCGGTTCCGAGCTAGACGAAGTACTTTACCCGCTCTTTTTTGAACTCGCGGGAGCTGAACAAGATCTTGTAGTCGGAGACGCCTATCTCCTTTGCCATCTCGACTGCCATCTTTTCGGCAGCTGCAAGCGTCCTTGCGTGCACCATGGAAAACACGTTGTACTTCCAGTCGGGGTAGACGGGTCTCCTGTAACAGTGGCTCACTTGAGGGAACGCCGCAAGCTTGAACCCCACGTCATCAACCCTGTCCTCTGGCACGTTCCATACGACCATGCCGTTTGCCACAAAGCCGGCGTCACGGTGGCGCAGTATGGCCGCATATCTGCGCATCAGGCCGCTCGCCTCGTACTCTTTTGCCCTGGCAAACAGTTCCTGAGTGGTCACACCGAGGTTTTCTGCCATCTCTTTAAACGGTTCTTCGATAACTGGAAGATCCTTCTGCAACTCACGGACAAACTCCTTGTCGCGCTCGGTTATCTCGAGCCTCTCGGGGTTCAGCTCCTTGATCTCTTCTGTAGGCTTGGGCTTTTCCGCGTCGTCGTTTACCATGTCTAGCTTTACTCCAATCTTGTACATCTTGAGCGTCGGAAGCAGTCTGTATTTCATGACGCCGTCAAGCGCGGCCATCCTGTCAAGCTCTGTCTTCATGTCCGCGTCGGGCGGTACTGCGAGCGTGAACCACATGTTGTACTCGTGGTTGCGCTCGTAGTTGTGGCTGACACCGGGGTGCTCGTTTACCTTTTCGGCTACCGCGTCAAGTTTGTCGGGCTTGACTGCAAAAGCGATGAGCGCGCTCTTGTATCCAAGGCGCCTTGTGTCGAAAATGGCGTTTATCTGTCTTACAAGCCCCATGCTGCGCAGACCAGTTATCCTGCGCATCGTCTCGTCTTCTGACAGGCCGTGCTTTTTTCCAAGTTCCAGGTACGGCTTGTCTGCGAGCGGAAAGACCCACTGGATGTCGTTGAGGAGTTTCCTGTCGGTCTCGTCCAGCTGCTGGTTTGCCTGCATCTGACCTGCTGCAGATGATCGCTGATCTATTAAAAACCTACCTGCAACGCCGGCTTTGTTAAATAAGTCGATTCTGTTAAGGACTTTCTTAACAAAATGCCGACTTTTTTAACAAACGAGACTTATTTAACAAAGCCTGCAACGCCAAATAGTCTAAATATCATTTCGCGCTGAAATACCGCTGATGGGCATAGTCACCATGCAGCTTGTATGCGACACCTGCAAGAAGGTCCTGCTTGAAAAAGAGGGTGAAGAGCACCTCCTAAACGAGCGGTTCCCCATCACGCCTGAGGAGGCCCAAAGCCTCGACAAGGAGCACCGGGGCCACGAATGTCACATCGAAGCTGTCGAAAAGTTACAGTAAGAAACGGCAATGCTTGACAGTTACTGCCCTAGAGGCCCAAGCCAAACGAGTCTGCCACTTCGGCAAACTGCTGGTACCTGCGCAGGTATTCCCTGCCCTGCGGGGTTATCACGTATATCCTCTGCCCGTCCTGAGCCTGCTCGCTCATGAGCCCTGCCTGGACCAGCTTGCCTGCGACTGAGGCAAGCCTCCCGTATGAGAGGTTGGCCTTTCTCAGAAGCGATGTGAGGTTTACGCCGCCCGTGCCAGATTCGTCGGTTATCCGCAGTACATCGCCAACTATCTTGACGCTGTTGCGGTAAGTCATCATGACGTGAGAAGCGCCGGGTTGTAATAAGCATTACGTATGATGGTTCTAACAACAAGTACCGTGACTTTTATAACGGAAAAACGCAGGTTTGTGCACGAGCAAAAGACCCATCACTTGGTTCAAGGACTTTATGGGCGTAGGCTACCGCTACCACGACGTGTACATGAACGTGTTTCCGCTGTTTCCCGACAAGATGGAGGCGCACAGACTGTGGAAGAAGACAATAGACTGGTGGCCCGACATCGACATCCGGCTGTCGTTCGTGGAGGAAGGCGACGACTACTGGTTCATACTCTACGGCGGCTCGAAATACTCTGGCGACAACACCGGCTTTGTGAAAAAGATGCCGATATCTGAAAACTACAAGCGCTTCAAAGCCGGCTACGAGAAAAAGGCGATGCTGCGCTTTGGCGTGTACAAGGAGAACACGAACCCCAAAAAGAAGGACAAAGACGGCGAGATGAAAAAGTTCGAGCTTGAGGTGCTGAAGAAGGCCAAGTCCATATACACCCTGTCGTTTCTCAACATTTCCGAGCTTGCGCCGGGGAGCGTCGAGTGGCGGTGCATACAGGAAAATCGGCAGTAAGGTTCTCCTGCGTGGAAGGATGTTCCGACTGCTGCATCTACCGCGACTATTACCCGACAAAGGAGTTTGGCAAGATAGGCGTGCTGTTGCTGCCGGAAGAAAAAAGCAGGATAGAAGAGCTGGCAAGGCAGAAAGGCGTTTCAGTAAAAATAGTCCCGCGGCTTGCGCTCGGGGCCGGCGGCCCTGAAAGGATAATCGCGTACCAGATGATGGGCAAGGCCGACGGCGACTGGTGTCCCTTCCTTGACACTGAAACAAAATCCCCGCACGGCGCCCATGCGTGCTCGATTTACAAGGACCGGCCGCTTGCGTGCGCGGCGTACCCAGTCATAGGAACAGGCGACGTGGCCGAGCTTGACGCACACTGCCAGTTCTGCAAGAAACACTCCAATACGGCAAGCCTCGACGGCCTGCAGGGCGAGCTCGAGTCTCTCTCAAAGATAAAGGCGCAGGTGCGCGCAGACGGCACAAAGGTGTGGCGCTATGCGACTGCGACTGGAAAAGAGGCCGCATTGCCGGAAGGCTGGGTCCTAGACGCCTGACTTGATATACAACGTTTCCCTGCCTCTCCGCACCTTTGTTATCCTGCTAGCAGGGATGACTGAAAAATCCTCGGACAGTTTCACGAACTCGTCCAGCGGAACTTCGACGATGCTATCAAAGTCGCGGTAGCTGACAAAATAAAGCGACGGGTCGTCGGCGTGGAGCGCCCTGCTGAATATCTCTTCTAGCCTGCCCTTTCTGGTCAAGGCCTGTACTTCATCAGGCCGCCGGCCTCTACTATCTTGGCGATGAGCTCGGGAAACGGCTTCATGGAGTACTGCTCGTTCTTTGAGACGTTGGTTATCCTGTTCTTGGCAATGTCTATCTCAAGCTCATCCCTGTCGGCGATCTTCTTTACGGTTTCCTTGTCTATCTCTATCGGGAGAAGGTATCCGCCGTCGACGGCGTTGCGGTAGAATATCCTTGCAAACGTGGGTGCAAGTATCGCCTTGATGCCTGTCTGCGAAAGAGCGATTGGCGCATGCTCCCTGCTTGAGCCGCAGCCAAAGTTGCTGCCTGCAACAAGAAAGTCGCCTGCCTGGACTTTTTCCGGGAACTTGGGGTCGAGCCCTTCGAGCGCGTGCTTTGCAAGCTCTTTGTGGTCGTGTATCTTCAGGTAGGGCCCGGGTATGATGACGTCTGTGTCGATGTTGTCTCTGTCGTACTTGTGCACCCTGCCTCTCAATGTCGTGTTCATTTCACATCCCTCGGGTCGGTTATCTTTCCGGTCAGCGCTGAAGCGGCCACTACCACCGGCGACGCGAGGTAGGTCTGCGACTCTACGTGGCCCATCCTGCCGGGGAAGTTGCGGTTTGTCGTGCTGATGCATATCTCGCCCTTGCCAAGCACGCCCATGTGCGCGCCGCAGCACGCGCCGCAGGTAGGTGGACCAACTATGGCGCCTGACTCCATGAATATCTCTATCAGGCCTTCCTTCATGGCCTTCATGTAGATGGACTGTGCTGCCGGCAGGACCTCAGTCCTTATCTTGACTTTCTTGCCCTTCATTATCTTGGCAGCTGCCCGCAGGTCGTCCAGCTTTGCGCCGGTGCACGAGCCGATGTACGCCTTGTCAAGCTCGGTGCCCTGAAGTTCGCGGGCGACGGCAATGTTGCCGGGCGAAAACGGCTTTGCTATGGTGGGCTCCATCTTTGCAGTCTCTATTGTGAACGTCTCTGCGAAACTCGCGCCCTCGTCGCCGTGGGCAGCCGCGTATTTTGCGTCGGTGCGCTCGCGAAGATAGGTATACGTCGTCTCGTCTGGCTCGATTATGCCGTTCTTGGCGCCGGCCTCTGTCGTCATGTTTGTCAGCGTCAGGCGCTCTTCCATCGACAGCTTTTTCACGACATCGCCGGCAAACTGCATCGCCTTGTAGTTTGCACCGTCGGTGCCTATCTCGCCTATTATCTTCAAGATTATGTCCTTTGCCATGATGTGGTCGGGCTTTGTTCCTTCAATCTTGAACAGCATGGTCTCCGGCACCTTGAACCATATCTGGCCGTTCATGAGCACGTATGCAACGTCGGTGTGCCCGAGGCCCGCCGCAAAAGCGCCCATCGCGCCGGTGGTGTTGGTGTGCGAGTCGCCTCCGACGTAGACCTCGCCGGGGAGCACCATCGCCTCCTCGTGAGAGAGCGTGTGGCAGATGCCGTACTGCCCAAGCCCGTACTTGAAGTGCTTCTTCACCCCGTATTGCTTGGTGAACCTTGAAAGCGTCAGGACGTTTTCTGCAGATAGCCTGTCTGCTGCAGGAACGAAATGATCTTCCGTGACCCAGACCCTGTCGGGGTCCCATATCCTTTCTAGCTTCAGTCCCTTCTTCTCCCACTCGGAAAAGACCTTGATGACCCCTGGCCCCGACACATCGTGCATCATGACCTTGTCTACCTTTGCGAAAACCACGTCGCCGGGCGACAGGCTCTGCCTCCCGGACGCACGGGCGAGTATCTTTTCGGTAATCGTCATCGCCAAAACGGTATCGTACGGGGTTTGTCGCGAGACGGATTAAAACCTTTGGCGTGATGCGCGAAAGCAAGATTAAGCCGGTTGCGAATATCGTCACTGCTTGGAGATAACTGCGATTTCCGTCCCTGCGAAGCTGGGCAGGTTCAACCTCTTTGAGGCGCTGCAGGGCTTTGGCTACCGCGACGGCGACATACTCGTCGTATCGAGCAAGTTCGTGGCAATGTCAGAAGGGAGAGTCGTCAAACTAGAGACAGTCAAGCCGGGTGCAAAAGCAAAGAAACTTGCAAAGAAGTTCGGGATGGATGCAAGGCTTGCAGAGCTTGTGATAAAAGAGTCGGATGTCATAGTCGGTGGCATACCCGGCTTTGTGCTTGCGGTAAGGAAGGGCATGATGGCGCCGAACGCCGGAATAGACAAGTCAAACGTGCCGGCGGGACAAGTTATCTTGTATCCGAAAAGCCCGTTTGCAAGCGCACAGAGTCTGCGGCAGAAATTCCTTGCAAGCGGCATAAGACTTGGAATCGTCCTTGCAGACAGTAGGCTGATGCCGACGCGAAGGGGCACTACAGGCGTAGCGATAGCATGCGCCGGCTTTGAGCCGGTCGAAGACGACAGGGGCAAGAAGGACCTTTTCGGCAACACGCTCCGGGTGACGTTTCGGGCAGTCGCCGACAGTCTGGCGACTGCCTGCGTGGCTCTGATGCGCGAGTCTGCCGAGTCCACGCCTGCCGCGGTCGTGCGGGGCTTTCCCGTCACGTGGACTGACAGAAAGCTCTCGTGGCGCGACATGGCCGTTCCCGCAAATAGGGACATCTATCTCAGGGGCACCGGGATGCTATGAGGTGCACCTGCACACAGCTTTTATAGCACTCTAATCGATGCTAGTCTAACGTCCAGATGTCCGAGTTCCTTACCGCTTACCCGCGTACCAGCATCTCCCAGGGGATCCGTGCTTTCATCCTGAAAGAAGAGATAGAACTGGATCACCTCAGCCTGATGGTCAAGACCAAGAAGGACGAGATACTCAAGGCGCTCTTGTCGGAGGGCTTCAAGACGGTGAGGCTCGAGAACAAAAAGCCCAACCAGATAGGTTGCGGCCTTGCCAAGAGGCTTGCCAAGCCGTGGGAGATGCACGTCAGGCTGTTTGACATGCAGCAGGGCCTTATAGCAATCCAGGCGGAAGTGGAGATATCGAGGAAGTACATCCAGCACATCCGCTCTGTCAGGGCGCCTGTCATCTACGAACTTGAGCAGATACTGAAGAAACACCAGATAGAGTACAAGATCTGGAACGCCAAGATCCGCGACTATATCACCCGCGTGATTGACAACCACGAGATCAAGCTGGTCGCGCCGTCATTGCCTGCCATATCGTGGAAGCACATGATTGGCTACGCGGCGGTGCTGTCTGTCGTGTATCTTGCCAAGTTCACGGGCCTGTTCTAGCAAACGCTTTAATGCTTTTGCGCGCTCTTGTGCAATCGTTGTCGGCGACGTTCCGGTACTACAGCATCTCGCTCTGGGAGCTAGAGACGCTCTACGACACTCTGAAGCGCTCGTTTGAGGTCGACGACGAGGAAGTCGAGCCGGACGACCCACAGTACGTCAGCATGGTCGAGATAGGTTTCCCTGTCATGTACGGCGAGTCTTTCTTCCAAGAGTTCTCTATGGACAGCTGGCACAAGGTGAAGGAGATCCTGAAGAACATGAAGCGCCGGCGCGGCAAGAAAGGCGTGAAGACATATGTCAGGTTCGCCGGCTTTGGCGACAGGCCCACACCTGTCGTGTTCCCGCTCATGTCAAAGGGCGACAGGCAGTACGAGATGGGCATAGAGAAGCTGGAATACCTGGTCGACATAGTGCCCATCCAATTAAAGACCGTGCCGGCGGGCGCGGAAGAAGTCGTCTATTCGTACGACGAGGCTACTTTCAAGTGGAGCCCGTCAGTCGCGCTTGTGCGCGGAATAAACTACACGTTCAAGAACGACGAGTGGCTGCCACCGAAAAAGTCAGTCTAATTGGTTGACGACGCCGGACTCGTGGAGGCCCTTTGAAAGCTCCTTGTACTTTCTGTCGACAAACCCAAGCGACTCCTCCAGTTTCTTGGACTTGCCGTACTTGAAGCGCACAAGTTCGCGGTGCCGCCAGTAGTGCCCGCCGTCGGGCACGGCCATCGTCGTGAAATAGTCAGGCCCCTTCAGGCCGTCAGGGAGCTTTATGCCGTGCGGAAAGACGTATTCGACTGAAAACCACTCGTCGCCGTCCGGGTAGTCGTTGCCGGTCGAGACGTCAAAGTAAATGTGCAAAACGTTGTCAAGAGTCAGTCCGTCGTCCGTAATCCCGGGATGCTTGACTTGGGACTTGCGGTAGTCCATCTTCAGGAGCTGGGGCTCAAAGTAGGCCTTGATGATGGCGCGCCGGAAGAGCTCGTTTGCCTCCTTAAGGTTCAAAGATAGTATATCGGTGTGTCACCATTTTATAATCTTTTTAAGACAAAGACTGAAAATTTTGAAAGCGCGCAGTTCTGTGCAAATGTTGATTGATTAATATAATGTGATCCACAATTGCATGGCGGGCGGGGGTCGCCTAGCCTGGTAGGGCGTGGGATTGCTAATCCCATGTCCGCAAGGACCCGTGGGTTCAAATCCCACTCCCCGCGCCTTTTCATGCAACATACTAAATAACGCGTTGCGCATATACAATGGCATGAGCGAGTTTGCCTTCCTCAGGTTCCTGACAAACGGGCTCCTCACAGAGGAAGAGCGCAACGACAAGGAGAACATGATAATGCTCACGGAACAGGTGCTGGACGCCCAGGGGCTGGAGTGCGACGCAACGATCGCCAAGATCTCGGAGGAGCAGCTGAAGGAGATACTGGAAAAGGTCCGGCAACTGCGGA
Organism: uncultured Nitrososphaera sp.; assembly: GCA_964464395.1. Classification (GTDB taxonomy): domain Archaea; phylum Thermoproteota; class Nitrososphaeria; order Nitrososphaerales; family Nitrososphaeraceae; genus Nitrososphaera. The sequence continues at coordinate 30,290 of CAYXFY010000009.1, read as the reverse complement.
AAAAGAAAAAGGCGCAGCAGGCCGAGTCAGCCGAGGCGCTGCAGCAGCACTACGGCTGAGGTGCCTGCGGGTTGGATTTCAAGACGCGTTTTATGTGGATGATCCTGATAGCGGTGATAATCTTTGGCATATCGCTGCTTGCGCTGCGCGCAAACATCCGCACGCTTGCATTCCTCTTTGCAATTGGAGTCGCGGCGGCCACGCTTTGGCTGTACCTTGACACCCGGTATTTCTCAGGACCAAAGCAGATCTTTTCGCGCGCGCAACCATGCACCTGCGCCGTCTGCGGGCACGACAACACGGAGGCCTGCCTGAATCAAAACTGTGGCTGCTGCCTTGTCACCAAGGACGAAAAAGTCGTGGGGCACTCAAACAACCCGCTGCAGTAGGCTCTAAAACTCCTTGCCCAAAAGCTCGCCTGCCTTTTTCAGGAACTGGTCATAGTTGTAGGGCTTGACTATTGGCAGTATGAGCACTCCCTGGTCGGGGACCGGGAAGATGAAAGTGTCGAGGAGCTTGTGGTTGGTGAGAATAAAACCCGTCTCACCAAACAACCCGTCGCTATCTCTTGTCATTGACGCAAAAATCTCTGCTTTAAAAAACAACTTTTCCAGGTCTACAGGATCGGGCACGGGCACCTTCTGCCTGATAAACCGCTCCTTTACCTCGCCCTTCGAGACTATCACCGCTGCCTGGATGTTCTGGTGCAGCTCCACAAACGCCTTGCAAAGGCCACCCTCCACGCCTGCAGTAGCGCGCAAAAGGTGATAAGAATTGTGTGTTAGTCCGAGTCAAGCTCGCGGTAAATCCGCGTCATCATGAGCTTGGACGCGTCGTCGCCAAAAATCTCGCGGAAAATGGCGTCAAGCTGGTCCACGGAGCAGGCGGCGTCCGACTCGAGCCTGACCCCTCTTTTTTCAAGGTCGTCAAAGATTCCCTGTAGCGCCGCGGGGCCTATTATCGTAAGGCCTTTTTCCATCGCACTCTTTAGCCTAAATCCGGGAATCAATGTAGAGGCGTTCTTCTTTCTGGGCAATGTCGGGGCAGCGAGTTTGCAGCACCACTGGATTTAAACATACCTTTTAATCATTCTAGAGGAATCTACAACCCTACTTCTTGAAATCAACTGGAACCTTGTCCAGCGCCTTGCGCAGTCCGCCCATGAAGCCCTTTTTCTTCTGCTCCTTCTCCTCGACGGCCTTATAGCAGTTTGCGCACAGAGCCCTGAGGTTGACCGGCCTGTTGTCCTTCTTGCTGCCGTTGATGTGCTCAAAGCGCGGCTCGACAGCGGGGGTGAACTTGACGGAGCACTTTTGGCATCTGTTTTTGGCCCTTTCAAGTACCGTCTGCCTGATCGCCATCGTCAGATTCGCGTACTTTTTTGGGTCAAAGTTTGCGCCGCCTGGCGGCGGGCCAAAGAACGACATGGCCTTTCTAGACAGAAACTCAAACTTAATCCTTGCGCTAGAGGAGCCTCGCGCTCCTTGCCACCGCGTAGACGTGCTCCTTCAGGTCCCTTTCGTAGAGCGAGCCCATCTTCTCCCGCAGGACCGCTTTGGCCTGCTGCCTGTCCTCCTCCGTGGGCGACGTCAGCGCCGCGGCAAAGATCTCTGGAAAGTTCTCCTTTATCCAGCCGTCGAGAACCAGGTAGCGGTTCTCGTTTATCCAGATGACGCGGTCCACTGCTTGGTCGACCTCTCCTGCAAAAGGCGAAGTCTCGACGCGGTCAATCAGCATAAAGATGCAGTTGTTCGGGTCGGGGCTTGAAAGGACCTGCTTCGAGCGCTCGCCCGCGCTGCCAGCGCCAACGCGCTGTAAGAGTCCTGATGGTTTTATCAGGGTGCCGGCGACGCGCACCTTGCTCCCTTCCACCGCCTGGATCCTGCCTATCAGAACCTTGTTGTATTCCCCGTCCTTTTGCACGACAAAAACGAACTCGCCGGGCTTGATCCCGCCTTTTCCAAACATTATTGAAAAAACTGCCGCCTGCAAATTATATATTATTTCCGTTAGGGTCTCTGTCCGTTGGCTGCCAACGATCCCAAGTTATTTACAGAAACAGGCAGGATTGCCCAATAAATCGCGATAATGCTGCATTATTCGTAATTTACTCTTAAATATTAGTTCGGCATATGTAGAAATTGATGTAGCATGTCAGAACCAGCAATACTCCACTGGGAAAGGGTCATGCACAAGAACGTCCGGTCGTCTGACCGGGTTGACGTCGGAACCATCATTTCAGAAGACGGTGACATGTTCACCATCCTAAAGGGGGCAAGCCGGGAATATCGGCTACCAAAGTCGGCGGTGGAAGGGTTCAACGGCGCAGAAGTGTTCCTGAACATCACCTACAACGAACTGCAGTCGTACAAGACGCAATAGCCGCCCCCGCCATTTTTTTGGCGATGCAAAGTTGGCCAAGAGGGTCATAAGTTTTATAGAAATCTCCCTGCACGGGACAAAGTAATCGCTATTTGCACTAGCAATCGTTCCAGAATTACATTTATTAACACAGGCATCGAAGGTTAGGCTGGTAGGTATATTGCACAAGTTCGACGAGCTTGACATGAGGATCTTGTCCGAATTGACGCGCGATGCGAGCATTTCCGTCCCGCGGCTTTCAAAGAAATTGAACATCAACGCCTCAGTTCTCTACAGCAGGATAAAGAGGCTTTCAAAGCGCAACCTTGTCAAAAAGTTCACGGTCATAGTCAACGAGGGAATGCTTGGCATAAACGTCAAGGCGACAGTCGGCATAAACCGCGATCCCAAGCTGAAGGAGCCAATCCAAAGCGAGCTTCTAAAGATCCCCGAGGTGCGCTCAGTCTCGGAGGTCACCGGTAGGTTCGACATGATAGTCACCGTTCACGCACACACGCTCGAAGAGCTGCACAACGTCGTAATCGAGCGTGTCGGCAAGATAGAGGGAATCCAGAACACCGAGACCTTTGTCGAGATGCAGAGGACCGACAAGGAACCCGTCTACACCGCGTAAGACTAGAATGGCAGCCGCGCAAGATCCGCAAGCTCTTTTGACTTTGACAGCACCGCCCTTCCCCTGCTTGTCAGGGTGTAGTGCACGAAGAACCTCTTGCCGATCTTCATGCTCACAGTGGTTATCATGTCCCTGCTTTCAAGGTCCTTGAGTCGCTGCGTGCGAGTCTTTTCATTGGGCCCATGCTCCTGCAAGTCGGTGAACCTCAACGGCCTCTTGCTCAGGGCGTCCAGTATGTCCAGGGCATACGACTGCCCCAGTATGCGGAACACGGACCACCTATCCGGGCGGTTGGACATTCCGTACTTGCGTTCTAATATAGATAAAATCACTTGCGATAAAGTATTATAGCAAACTTTATTATAAGAAAGTATCCATCCGCATTGGGGTAAAAATGGCTGGAACGGCATCGGCCGGACAAAATCCGGAAAAAGAAAAAGAAACGAGCAAAGCTACGAAATCTTCCGGATATGGATCAACAGGGCCGAAAATATCCCAGTCTTTGTGGTGTGTGTTCTGCAGCGCGCTGATGTCGGAGATAGAGAAGGCCCGCGCAGGAGGCGAGGTTGAAAGGGGAAAACTGCTCGAGTTCATACTCGCAGAACACCAGAAGGTGTCCCACCGCCTCAACTAGCCGCAAACCCATGTTTTATATACCGCAAAGGGGGCACAAGACTCGACTTGTCCGTAGTGGAACGCAAGATTGGCGAGATAATCCAGACGCTCAGGCTGGCCAAGAAGACCACCAAGGAGGACTATAACCAGCACCTGCGCCTTGTCGCGCTCGGCCTGGCTGCCGTCGGCGGCATCGCGTTTGTCATCAAGCTCATCTCCGAGTTTGTCACGATCGGCCTCTCCGGCTGATGGTTCAAATACCGTTTCTGTTTACGTAAGCCCATGGAACAAACAAGTTCTGTTGCCCACGTGACTTCAAAGACGTGGGAGTCTGAAGTGCTAAAATCCGAGTTACCGGTCTTCGTAGACTTTTGGGCCGAGTGGTGCGGGCCTTGCAGGATGGTCGGGCCTGCGGTCGAGCAGATAGGCAAGCTGATGCAGGGCAAGATAAAAGTCGCCAAGGTCAACGTCGACGAGAACCAAGAGATAGCCATGAAGTACGGCATCCAGTCGATACCGTCGCTTTTGCTGTTCAAGGGCGGAAGCGAGATAGGCAGGACGATTGGCGCGATGCCAAAAGAGTCGTACCTGAAGTTCATCGAAAGCACGCTTGCAAGGGCCTGAGCCCTTTTTCCTTTTTCACGAAAGCATTAATACGGCACAGGGAGCGATACAGCAACCAGATTGGGCAAGAAAGAACTGGCCGCGCTCTTTTCGTCAGACCCTGACAGGTACTACAAAGTCTCGCTGTTTGACCGGCTCGGATTCAAGCGCCAGAAATGCGGCAAGTGCGGCAAGCACTTTTGGTCCCTTGCGCACAGGCAGGCGTGCCCCGACCACGAGGACTATGGCTTTATCGGAAGCCCGCCAACCTCAAAGAGGCTAGACTACGTCAACGCTTGGAAGGAGACAGAGAAGCACTTTTCCCAGAACGGCCACGAGATTGTACGGCGCTACCCTGTCGTGAGCAGGTGGCGCGACGACCTTTACTTTACCATCGCATCGATTGTAGACTTTCAGCGCGTGGTAGGCAACCAGATTGTTTTTGAATTGCCGGCAAACCCGCTCGTAGTTCCGCAGATGTGCCTGCGCTTCAACGACATCGAAAACGTCGGGCTTTCGGGGCGGCATTACACCGGCTTTTGCATGATAGGCCAGACGTGCAACGCCGACGCGCCGGGCGGCTACTGGAAGGACAAATGCATCGATCTTGACTACGGCATGCTTACAAACGGCCTTGGCATCAAGCCGGAGGAGATAACGTTCGTAGAAGATGTCTGGATGGGCGCAGGCGCGTTCGGCTATTCGCTTGAATACTTTGTCCGAGGACTTGAGCTTGGCAATGCTGTCTTTACCGAGTTTGAGGGAAACGAGGACAACTACCGCGTGATGCCAAACAAGATAATCGACATGGGCGCCGGCCTTGAGCGCTTTTCGTGGATAACCATGGGCACGCCTACCAGCTACGACTGCTGCTTCGGGCCAGTCGTGGGCAGGATGCTTGACGCCACCGGCACGGAAGCGGCGCCTGAAATACTGGGCAGGTATTTCGGTGCCGTGTCGTCAAAGCTGGAGAACTTTGAAGGCGACGTCAAGGCGCTCAAGAACCTGGTAGCAAAGCAGATGGGCATGTCGTACAACGACCTTGCAGGCGCGGTAGCGCCCTACGAGGCGATATACACCATAGCCGACCACGTCAGGACGCTGCTTTTCGCAATATCGGATGGCGCGCTCCCGTCAAACGTGGGAGGCGGCTACAACCTGCGAGTCATACTGCGCAGGGCGCTCTCGATAATGGAGAGGCTCGGCTGGAACGTCAAGCTGGAGGACATCGCCGACATGCACGTCGACTATTTGAAGCAGATGTACCCCGAGCTTGAAGAGCACCGCCATGACGTGCGCACCATACTCCAATTGGAATCCACAAGGTACGTCGGCTCGCGGGAGCGCATGAACGCTACTGCAGAGTCGCTCAAGGCAAAGTCTGGAGGGCTCAAGGTCGAAGATCTGTTGCGGCTGTACGAGTCTGACGGCATCACGCCGGACTTTCTGGTCGAGCAGGGAGTGATAGCAAGCGTCCCGCCTACGTTTTACACAAAACTCGCAGAGCTTCATGCAAGCGTTTCGGGCGGCGCGCAGGCGGCAAAGCCTGTTGAGGGCCTTGATGGTCTTCCTGCCACACGGTTACTATACTACGAAGACGAGTCTATTCGCGAGTTTGAGGCAAAGGTGCTCAGGGTCGCAGGCAAGCACGTAGTGCTCGACCAGACCGCGTTCTACCCGCGCGGAGGCGGGCAGGAGCCGGACACGGGCGAGATATCCGGCGTCAAGGTGGTAGAGGTCACAAAGCAGGGCGACTTGGTGCTCCACAAGATAGAGGGCAGGCTTGCAGACGGCCAGGTCGTAAAAGGCGTCGTCAACGGCAAAAGACGCGACCTTGTCACAAAGCACCACACGGCCACGCACGTGCTCAACTCGGCTTCCAGGAACAATCTGGGCTCGTGGGTGTGGCAGAACTCGGCGTTCAAGGAGGAGGACTATGGCAGGCTTGACATAACACACCACTCGGCGCTCACAAAAGAGGAAACACAGCGCATAGAGCAGACGGCTAACGAGGTCGTACGCAGGAACCTGCCTGTCAATATCAAGTTCTTTGACCGGGGCGAGGCCGAGCAGAAGTACAGTTTCAGGATATACCAGGGAGGCGTCGTCCCTACTAACAACGTGCGCATCGTAAACATCGAGGGGTGGGACATCGAGGCGTGCGGCGGGACGCATGTCAGGAGGACCGGCGACATCGGCATGGTCAAGATAGTCAAGTCAGAGCGTATTCAGGACGGCGTGGTGAGGATGGAGTTTGTTGCAGGCGAGGCCGCGGTCAGGTACATGCAGAACCAGGACGCGCAGCTGGGCGCGATTGCGCAGGCGCTGGGTTCCAGCAAGGAGAAGGTGGTCGAGTCGTTTGCAAAGGCCATGGAGGACTCGGAGGAGGCCAAGAAGAAGGCCAAGACGATGCTGCGCGTGGTGGCACCCGCGATGGCAAAAATGGCAGCCGAGCAGGCCAAGCGGCTGAAGCACGCCAAGCTGTACAGCACTTTTGATGAAGAACTGGACGAGGACTACCACATAGCAGTTGGGGAAAAGGCTATAGAGGTGGACCCAGAGCTAGTATACGTCGCGCTCGTCGCAAAGGGCTCTGGAATGCGCGTCATCGTGTTTGCCGGCGAAAAGGCGCGCTCAAAAGTAAAGGCCGGCGCCGTGGCAAAGCAGGTTTCAGCAAAGCTTGGTGGTTCTGGCGGCGGAAACGACCGGTTCGGGCAGGGCGGCGGCAAGTCAAAGACGATGGTCAAAGACGCGTTGCTTACAGCCGAAGAGACGGCAAGGGCGGGCTAGACAATGAGCATTGACTGGCGTGCCGTCGAGAGCAAGTGGGTCAAGAGGTGGGATGAGCAGAGGGCGTTTGAAGCAGACCCGGACCCGTCTAGGAAGAAATACTTTGTAACGGTGGCATACCCATATCCCAACTCGCCACAGCACATAGGCCACGGCAGGACGTACACGCTTGCCGACGCGCACGCGCGCTACATGCGCATGAAAGGGTACAACGTGCTTTTCCCTATGGGCTTCCACTATACGGGCACGCCTATACTTGGCATGTCACGGCGCGTTGCAGCCGGCGACCAGGATCTGCTCGATACATTCCACAATGTCTACAAGCTGACAGACGACGTGATACAGACGTTTGTAGAGCCTGTCAAGATTGCAAGCTACTTCCACAACGAGATAAAGCAGGGCATGAGGGAGATGGGCTACTCGATGGACTGGCGACGCGAGTTCACAACCATCGACCCGATGTATTCCAAGTTCATCACATGGCAGTTCAACACGCTAAAGAAAAAGGGTCTGATAGTGCAGGGCTCTCACCCGGTGGGCTGGTGTCCCCGCGACCAGAACCCTGTCAGCCAGCACGACACGATGGGAGATGTCGAGCCCGACTTTACAGAGTATGTGCTGGTCAAGTTCCGTCGCGGCAATTTGGTAATACCTGCGGCGACGCTCAGGCCGGAAACGATATTTGGCGTCACCAACATGTGGGTCAACCCCGACGTGGAATACGTCGAAGCATCTGTCGACGGTGAAAAATGGATAATCAGCAAGGAGGCCGCGCGCAAGCTCGAGTTCCTCAACCGCAAAGTCAGCATTGAAAGGACGGTAAAGGGGAGCGAGATGGTGGGCTGGGGGATAGAAAACCCCCTCAACAAGGCGCCGGTCCCGGTCTATCCTGCAGACTTTGTCGAGGCTTCAAGCGGCACAGGACTTGTCATGTCCGTGCCTGCTCATGCGCCGTACGACTATCAGGCTCTGCAAGACATCAAGGACAACAAGGAGCTCCAGCAGAAATTTGGGATCAAAGTTTCAGCAGAACCCATAGTAATAATCGAGTCTGAAGGGTATTCATCAGTTCCGGCGGCACAGGCAATTGAAAAGGCCGCGCCGGGGTCAAACGAGGACAGGCTGGAAAAGGCAACAAGCGACCTCTACTCACACGAGTTCTACAAGGGCAGGATGATGGCAAACACAGGCAGGTACGCTGGCAAGCCTGTGGCAGAAGCCAAGAACGAGGTGAGAGACGAGATGGCACGGTCCGGCATGATATCGGCCATGTACGAGCTCAACACCCCTGTGAGGTGCAGGTGCGGCGCCGAGTGCGTCGTCAAGCTCCTCAGCGACCAGTGGTTTTTGAACTATGGAGACAAGGACTGGAAGGCGCTTGCCCACGAGTGCATACAGAAAATGGACGTTGTCCCGCAGGACATCCGGCAAGAATTCGACTACGTCATAGACTGGCTGCGGGAAAGGGCCTGTGCCAGAAAATCGGGGCTTGGCACAAAACTTCCGTGGGATCCGGAGTGGATAATCGAAAGCCTTTCTGATTCTGTCATCTACATGGCTTACTACACTATTGCCAAGTCCGTCAACGCCGGCGTCATTTCAGACATAGGCAGCATAAGCGACTCTTTCTTTGATTATGTGCTCCTTGGGCAGGGCGACGCGGGAAAAGTGGCGCAGGACTGCAAGCTGCCGAAACAGACAGTCGAGCAGGTGCGAAGCGAGTTCTCGTACTTTTACCCTGTCGACTCGCGCCACTCGGGGCGCGACCTTGTGCCAAACCACCTCTCTTTTTTCATATTCAACCACGTTGCCATCTTTGGTCGTGACCTTTGGCCGGGGCAGGTCGTCGTGAACGGCTCGGTGCTGATGGAGGGGAAGAAGATGAGCAAGTCGCTTGGCAACATCATACCGCTCAGGGCCGCTATCGCGGAGCACGGCGCAGACACAATAAGGCTGGCAATGCTCGTGTCTGCAGAGATCCTACAGGACGCCGACTTTTCCTTTGACACCGTGCGCGGCATCAGGTCGAAATTGTCAGGTGTATTTGACATGGCAGGGCACGTGAAAGACGCAAAGCCGGCCGCGCCTGAGCAGATAGAAGACAGGTGGCTTGCAAGCAGGCTTGCACGGACCGCCGCGCTCACTGCAGAGTCGATGGACAGGCTGCGCGTGAGAGAGGCCATACACCACATCCTGTACTCTCTTGAGCAGGACCTGCAGTGGTACGAAAGGCGCATCTCTGCCAAGGGAAGGCAAGACTCGCCTGCAGCTATGTCTGCGCTTGCCGGCTACCTGAAGGCGCAGGTCAGGATGCTTGCGCCCTTTGCGCCTTTCACCGCGGAGGAGGTCTGGGAGCGCCTTGGCGACAAGGAGACAATTGCCGAGGCAGGGTGGCCCGAAACCAGCAAAGTCGACGAAGAGGCAGAAGAGTCTGAATTCCTGCTGCAGAGCTTGATCGCAGACATACAGAGCATCATCAAGGTCACAAAGATGGAGCCAAAGAAAATAGTCATCTACACGCGCGCGGCGTGGAAAGAACCTGCGTACAAGGCGATATTGTCAAACGTGATGCAGGGCAAGACCAACTTTGGCGAGACGATGAAGCAATTGATAGCAAACCCCGAGACTTCCAGGGTCAAGGCCGACCCCAACGCCGTGAAAAAGATGCAGGAAGACATACTATCTGCGCCGGTTGAGGCAAGGGAGCGCAGGCTGCGCATGGCAACGTTCGACGAAGGCTCTGCGATCAGCGACGGTGCAAGCCTGATAGCAAAAGAGTTTGCCGGCGCCAAAATAACAGTCAACGCCGAGGACGACCCGGGCAGGTACGACCCGAAGGGCAAGGCCAAGTTCGCAAGGCCGTTCAAGCCGGCAGTCTACATGGAATAGTCAGCGGGCCTGCCTTTTTGCCATTATCGACGCGGCCATGTACAGCACAAAACCGCCGGCGACCATCGCAAGGCCATAAAACGACACGGCGCCTCTTTCCATAACTGTCCCGATGCCTACAATTAATCCGCCGGCTACAAGCAACGCTATTCCGGCCCTGGCGGCTCCGGGCATCCTTATCTTGGGCTTTGACAACGCCCTAGTTGCAGGCGCCGGCTAGATAATCCATTTGGTCTGCTAGCCAATCTTTTTATTGCTTTTGCCCTTCCAACCATCCAGATGAAGATAGCAGTCGCCGGCATTGGCGTTGCGGGCGCTTACCTCATGAACCAGCTCTCGGCCATGCGCGACGTGCAAGTGACAGGCTTTGAGCGCATGCCGGAGGAGCAGCACGACGCCGTGTGCGCCTGGGCGACGTGCGAAAACGTCATGTCGGGGCTTGCGAAAAACTGCGGGCTCAACTTTGACGACTATGTCCTGCACGACGGGCGGCACATGAAGGTCGACCTTGGAAAGGACTATGTTGACTTGAAATTAAAGGGCATGGTCAGCTACGACAAGATAAAACTCATTCAGGACATGATAAAGGGGACTGACATCAGGTTCGGAAGGGCGCCAAGAAAGGACGAGCTAGAGCCGGACTTTGACCTGATAATAGACGCGACGGGGTTTCACCGCAACTACCTGCCGCGCCTGCAGAATGAGACATGGATCCCCTGCGTCCAGTACAAAGTGAGATACGACCATGGGAAAGAGCCGTTTGACGACTTTTACCTCAAGGCGTTCCCGTCTATGACTGGATACTTTTGGTATTTCCCGCTTGGAAACGGCTACGCGCACGTCGGGGCCGGCGACTTTGCCAAGGGTCACAACCAGTTCGTCGACGACTTTATGCGTCAGCACGAGTGCAAGGTGATAAAGAAGGTCGGCAGGCCGGTCAGGCTGAGCCCGCCTGCAAGCTGCGAGCCCTTTACCGATGGGCGCAAGTGCGTCGGAGTCGGAGAATCGATAGGCACGGTGTTTGCGCTGCTCGGGGAAGGCATAATCCCCGCGACCTGGTGCGCCGACCTTTTCGTGAAGAACATGCACGACCTGAAGGCATACCGCGACGCGGTGCTTGAAAAGTTCAAGGTTTATTCGCTTGTCTTTAAGTTCGTTCAACTAAAAATACAGGGCAAGTTCAGCATGGTCCGCCATGCGGCTGACATGATAAAGATATACAACCACATGAAGGCCGAGGAGGATCGCTTTGGCATGGGGGTCAGGATGGCCGATATGCTCAAAGTCTCAAAGATATGAACTACTCGCGAATGAATCCGTGGGCTTCTTGCTTCCTCGAAGCAAACTTGCTTATCCTTTGATGAACAAGTATTGGCTGCTTCTCAGCACGGGCCTGTTCCAGACCCCGATTCAGAATGTTGACAGCTGCGTTGAGGTCTCTATCCATGACCAGACTGCAGATGTCACATTCAAACGTGCGTACGGAAAGGTCAAGCTTTTCTTTCGCAACCACGCCACACCTCGAGCATTTCTGCGATGTCCCATTTGGGTTGACGACTAGGCATCGTCCGCCGCGCCTTTCTACCTTGTAGGCAGTATAGAGACGTAGCTTTCCCCAAGTGGCATCCATTATTGCTTGTGCTAAATTGTGGTTCTTGACCATGTTGCCTATGTTCAGCTTTTCAAAGACGATAGTATCGTAATTATCAGCAAGTTCCTTCGATGTCTTGTGTACAAAATCATCTCTGCACCTTCTAACCTGTCGCCATGCCTTTGCTAATTGAATCCTCGCCTTCTCTTGGTTGTGAGAGCCTTTCTCTTTCCGCGAGAAGCTCCTCTGTAATTCCTTGATGCGTCTAGTTTGGGCTGCATAGTCTATTGCATTTTGAATTTTGTTGCCGTCACTCAGTGTCATCCAGTTGAATAATCCAACATCTGTCCCGACAGCTCTTCGAATTGGTTTTTGTTCAAGTTTCTCCATTCCGTCATCTGCAGTTATGCAGCAATACCATTGGTCAATGTCTCGGATAACTGTACACCTTTTCAATGTGCCAACAGGAATACGATGCATCTTGAATTTGATGGCACCTATGCGGGATAGTGACAGTTTGTTATCTTTGATTTGCCATCCTCCATATTGGGGATAGGAGAACGAGTTGCACTTTCCCCTTCTCTTGAATCTTGGATATCTGGCAAGCTTTCTGAAAAACCTCTGATATGCCTTATCGAGTCTGAGCAGTACATCCTTCAAGACTTGACTATGTACCTGTTTATAGTACTTGTTGTCTGGTTTTCTAAGAGTCAACAACTGTTTCTGATCCCAAAATCCTACTCTCTGTTCTTTACTTCTTTCATCCAATGAATCATTGTAAAGATGCCTGCAGGTTTCAAGCGTGTCATCCAGAATTTTGGCTTGCGCAGGTGTTGGGTAGAGGCGAAACCTGTACGTTAACACGTTAGTAGCTACAACTTGGCTTGGAGTTATTTATTGTCTGGAGCACCTCCGGTGGAGGGGGTGTCATATGATGGAAAATAGATTCATCCACCTCTGAAAGGCGCGAAGATTCACCTCCCGCAAACCTTCTTGGACTAAAGCTTTAAAAATCGAGCAGAGCCAGTCAGTCTGATGCATACGGATTCTTCCGGCCACACGCACGAGCATGATCATGATCATCCGCATACGCACGATCATTCACACGACCACGCGCTTGAGCAGGCGCTCAACGAGATGGCGCAACAATCGCGGGCGCTTGAGGCGTACATGAACGACATCGTAGCCAGGCAAGCGGCTATTGGCAGGATGTTTGACGAGGCGCGCCTTGCCTCGACCACCCTGCAGGGCATAAGCGCGGACGCGGAATCTGAAACACTGATGCCGGTCGGAAGCGGCGTCTACGTGAAGGCAACCGTCCAGCCCCTGAAGAAGGTCATAGTCAGCCTCGGCTCTGGCGTGACTGTCGAGAAGAGCAAGGAGGACGCGCTGAACTTTGTGGAGGCTCGCATAAAGGAGTACGACGTTGCCATCAGGCAGCTGGAGGCGCAGAAGCAGGAGATAGCGATGCGCATGGAGCAGCTCCAGCAGCAACTCAACGCCATGCTGAGGCAGGCCCAGAAAGGCTGACTTTCGATAATGTTTGACAAGCTAAAGAACGCCTTTTCAAGCGCGGCCAGGAGCATAGGGCAGAAAGAGATAACCGAGCGCGTCCTTGACGACACGCTTCTAGAACTGCAGATCGCGTTGCTTGAAAGCGACGTGGCGCAGGAAGTAGTCGACAGCATTTCCGACAAGCTGAAAAAGGAACTGCTAGGAGTCCGGCTCGAAAAGGGACAGGAGGCAAGTGCAATTATCGAGACAAAGCTACAGGAGGCCATAGCCGGCGTCTTTGCCCGCGCCGGCAAGCTGGACTTGGTCGGCAAAATTGCGGCCAAAAAGGAGGCCAAGCAGGGGCCGTTTTCAATAGTGTTTCTCGGAATAAACGGCACCGGCAAGACGACTACTGTCGCCAAGGTGGCAAACCTGCTTCGAAAGAGTGGGCTTTCTGTAGTGGTTGCAGCGGGCGACACGCACCGGGCCGGCGCCATAGAGCAACTGACGCAACACGCGCAGCGGCTGTCGCTTAAAGTCATCGCGCAGAGGTACGGGGCAGACCCGTCGGCTGTAGGCCGCGACGCGCTCGATTATGCCAAAAAACACTACATCGACGTCGTGCTGATAGACACGGCAGGCAGGATGCAGACCTCAAAGAACCTGATGGACGAGATGGGCAAGATAGTGCGCGTCGTAAAGCCCGATGTCAAGCTGTTCGTGGGCGACTCGCTTGCGGGAAACGACACGATAAACCAGGCCCGCGAATTCTTTCAGTACACCAACTTTGACGGAGCCATACTTACAAAGATAGACGCAGACGCAAAGGGCGGCGCCGCTATATCGATAGCACACCTGACCGCCAAGCCTGTCGTTTACGTCGGCGTAGGACAGGGCTACGACGACATGATACCCTTTGACCCCGACAAGTTCATCCGGTCGCTCTTTGGCAAGGCAACTGTGAGCGTGCAGGACCTGATGTCAGAGCAGCCGCCTGCCGCCGGGCCTGAGGCCGGAACGGAACCAAAGGTCAAGGAGGCAGAGCCGGAAACGCTGCCTGCCAGCACACCGGTTGAGGAAAAGCCTGAACCTGCGCCAAAAGAGCCTGAATATTCTCCACCTCCAGCTCCCGTAGAGGCGCCGCGCCCTCCGCCGCCACCGCCGGCACCAGAGCCGATAATGGCAGAACCGGAAGAAAAGAAGGGCCGGTTTGGTTTGTTTGGCCGCAAGCGCGAAGACGACGAGGAAGACAAAAAGCGCGAAGAGAAGCAAAGGAAGGAGGAGGAAAAGCGCAAACAGGAAGAGGAGAAGCGCAAGAAGAAGGAAGAAGACGAGCGCCGCAAGCGCGAGGAAGAGGAGCGCAAGCGCCGCGAAAAGGAGGAAAAGAAGAAGCGCAAAGATGATAAGGACAAGAAAGAAGAGGAGGTCGTATACCTTACAGATGAAGACATCGAAGACCTCCTCAAGTAAGCGGGACCTCCTGAGCATACAGGATCTTTCGTCTGCGGACATCGAGAGGATACTGAACCTCGCTTTGAGGCTGAAAAAAGAGCACAGGGCCGGCAAGGGTCGGCAATTGCTGCGGGGCAAGACGCTTGGCATGATATTCCAGAAACCCTCGACGCGCACGAGGGTCAGCTTTGAAGTGGGCCTGTACCAGATGGGAGGCGACGCAGTCTACCTGAGCGCTACTGACATTCAGCTTGCCCGGGGTGAGACCATAGAAGACACGGCAAAAACGCTTTCAGGATACCTTGACTGCATAATGGCCCGCGTCTACGACCACGCAGACGTGCAGAAACTTGCCACATATGCTACCATACCCGTGATAAACGGGCTTTCAGACGCGTTCCACCCATGCCAGATACTTGCGGATCTTCTGACTATAAAGGAACACAAGAAGAAATTGAGGGGACTCAAACTTGCGTGGCTTGGCGACGGCGACAACGTCTGCAACGACCTCATGCTTGGCTGCGCCAAGACCGGCATCAGCATGACAGCCGCGTGCCCCAAGGGCTATGAGCCTCTGGAAGAAATAACCCTGCTTGCCAAGTCGGAGGCCAAAAAGACGGGAGCTCAGATAACAATAACAGACGACCCTGCATCGGCTGCAAAGGGCGCCGACATAGTAGTCACCGACACTTTCATATCGATAGGCAAGGAGGGCGAACGGGCGACGCGCGAGTCCGTCTTCATGCCAAAGTACCAGGTCAATTCTGACATCATGAAGCTTGCAAAGAGCGACGCGATATTCATGCACTGCCTGCCGGCAAAGCGCGGGCAGGAAGTCACCGCAGACGTCATAGACGGGCCACAGTCGGTAGTCTGGGACGAGGCCGAGAACCGCCTGCACGCTCAAAAAGCGGTGCTGTGCATCCTCATGAAGGCTGCCTAGGCTCCTTTTTCCTTCGCCTGAGGTACCATGCAATGCCGCCTAGAACTACTACGGCCAGTATCGCTGCAGTAACAGTTGTAAATGCTGCTGACAGCTGGTCGGCAAACTGGCTCCATGCCTCTCCCAAGTAAAATCCTACAAGCGTCAGAGCAATAGCCCATACGAGCGAGCCGGCAAAAGTGTAGGCCACAAACTTGGGGATGCCCATACCGCCTATCCCTGCCGGGATTGAAATCAGCTCGCGCACACCCGGGACCATCCTTGCACTGAACACCGCGACAGAGCCGTACTTGACAAACCATTTTTCGGCCTTCTGGAGCTCGTTTTCTCCCACCCTTACGTACCGGCCGTACCGGAGTATCGCCGCCCGCCCCAGGTACTTTGCAAGGTAATAGATGACAATTGCGCCTGCAGTCGAGCCCAGAGCGCCGACGGTGGCCATCCCGATAGCGTTCTCAAGCCCTAGGCCCCTGCTCTGCGCCGTAAACCCGACTAGCGGGAAGACTATTTCGCTTGGGATGGGCGGGAATATGACTTCCAAGAACGCGGCTGCAAACACGGCAGGATAGCCGTACTGGGCGATAAGGGCGGTTATCTGGTCGAGCACGTCGCTCAGGAATCCCGCGCTTGCAAGCGCCACGAGCAAAAGCCAGGCCGGCTGCACGGCTTACCGTATGCTTTTGGGATATAATATGTTCTGCACGAGCCCCCCGCGGTGCCTGCGTCTTTATTACCTGCGCAGGCCGGGCGACTGCGTGAGCCGTGCACAATTCATCAACCTGCCGCTGCACGGGGGCCACCCGCCGGCGTACCTTGTGCGCAGGATGATAAGGCTGTCACACGCCATGTCCAAGGTCATAGTCAACGAATATGGCTCGCAGGAGTTCCTGCGCCGGCTCTCAGACCCGCTATGGTTCCAGGCTTTCGGGTGCGTGCTAGGGTTTGACTGGCACTCTTCTGGCGTCACGACCGTGGTGACGGGCATACTGAAGCAGTCGCTTGCACCTGACGTGCACGGCATCTCGATAGCCGGCGGCAAGGGCGCAAGGACGACGTCTGCAATGCACGACATCCCGAAACTTGCAGAGAACCTTGGATTGTCCGACGCAAAGACGGACTCGCTTGTGCGCGCAAGCAAAATGTCTGCCAAGGTGGACAGCGCGGCTGTTCAGGACGGCTACTCGCTCTACCATCATGTTATATTGTTTGACGAGCGCGGAGACTGGGCCGTGGTCCAGCAGGGGATGAACTCCCAGAACAGGATGGCGCGAAGATACCACTGGGCGTCAGGCTCTGTCCTGCAATTCACATGCGAGCCGCATTCCGGTATAATCTGCGCCGCCAAGGAGGCGAGCGCGCTTGACATGACATCGAATCAGTCTCAGGAGAACCAGCAAGTCTCACTCGACTTGGCGTGCGGCGATACGGAAAACTTGAAGTCGTCTATCTACCGGCTGGGCGCAGAAGGCTCCCTCGATCGCTGGCTCGGCGTCATGCCTGTCAGCCTTTCAGGGTACGAGATGCCCCGACGCCTTGACTGGGACCTGTTCAGGCGGATATACGACGTTCAACCGAGAAACTATGAGGAGCTCTTGTCGATGAAGGGGGTTGGCGCGGCCACCGTCAGGGCCCTTGCCCTTGTCGCAGAGCTGATACACGGAACGCCGGCATCCTGGAACGACCCTGTAAAGTACAGCTTTGCTCACGGCGGCAAGGACGGCGTCCCGCATCCGGTCGCAAGGAAGGTCTACGACCAGTCGATAAGTTATCTTCAAGGCGCAATAGAGGGGGCCGAGCTTGAACGTGAAGAGCGCAACGAGGCGCTGAAAAAGCTTGCGCGGTTTTCAGAGACCATGTTTTCGTGCTAGAAAACAAAAATACCCGTCTGCTGAAAAAACCGCATGGCTAAAGTCATGGTTGGCAAGGCGTCTGACATAGGGGCCGGCACTATAACACACGTCACGGCAGGGGGACAGGAGGTGCTTGTAGCAAACATCGGCGGCTCGTTTTACGCTGCGGGGAACACCTGCACACACGCAGGCGCCGAGCTCCATGAAGGCACGCTCGACGGCAAGGTGCTCACATGCCCGTGGCACGGTGCAAAGTGGGACCTGACCACCGGCGAGATGTCTTGGTTCCCGCAGAAGCTAAGGTCCATAGGCTCGTACAAGGTAACCGTCGAGGACGGCACCGTGTACGTGGAAGTCTAGTGGTGCGCCGGCTCGGCCGAGCTTGGAGCAGGCTCGGGCGGCTCCTTCTTGTACGCAATCTTGAGCCAGATTGGCGTGATTATCGTTGTGGCGGCCACCATGATGATGACTGCAGTGTAGTTGTTGGACGTTAGGACCCCTGCCGACGCGCCCACACCGGCCACGATGAGGCCGACCTCGCCCCTTGAGACCATGCCTATTCCAACCTTCATCGACTTGCCCCTGTCCTTGAGGAACAGCATCGCCGGCGCGCCGCAGCCCGCAAGCTTGGTCGCCACCGCTATGCCAATTATCACGCCTGCAAGGGCCAACACTTCTGCGTTAACACCGCGCAGGTCCACCTGGGCGCCGATTATGGCAAAGAACAGCGGTGCAAAGATTATCTCCAGCTTGCCCACGTAATCTTCTATCCGCTTTATGACGCGCGTGCTTGCCACGGCCATACCTACCGCGAACGCGCCCACGATCGGCGATAGCCCAAAGAACGCGGCTATTCCTGCTGCTGCAAAGAACGACGCAGTAGCCATGCCCTCTATCGTGCCCTTGGCCTTCAGCTTGTCGACGCGCAATATGCGGGGTATGACTAGCACCGACGCGACGAGCAGTGCGGCAAATATGCCGAGGATCTTGAGTATGAGGAACATGATCTCGGTTATCTCAAGGTCGAGACTGCCTGACTGGACCATCGTCGTCACGACCGAAAGCGCGGCTATGGCAAGTATGTCGTCCACGATCGCGGCGCCGAGGATGAGCCTAGCTTCTTTTGAATGCATCCTACCCATTTCTGTCAGCACCTGTATTGAAATCGCAATGCTGGTCGCCGTGAGCGCGGTCGCTATCAGCACCGACTGGAGCGCTTCAAGTCCGTATGCCAGAAACGCGTAGTATCCTACAAAGAACGGCACCACGACGCCAAGCGCGCCGACAGTGAACGACGCGGCTCCGCCTTTTAGGAACTCACGGGGCGTGATGTGCATGCCTGCTATGAACAGTATGACTATGGCCGAGATCTCGCCGATGTGCATGACAGTCTCGTCCAGCGACACCAGCGGCGCGTCGTTGAACATGATGAGCCCGCCTATCGCAAACGGTCCGACGATTATGCCTGCGACAAGTTCACCGAGCACTACCGGCAGCTTGAACTTGTGGAATAGCTCTGCCATCAGCTTGGCCGCAAAGAGCAGTACGCCAAGCGAAATGATGACGTGCAGAAACGCCGCTTCGGCTGCCATGCCCTACTCCGCGGCGAGCTCCTTTCTGACAGCCTTGACCTTGTCAGCAAGCGTCTGGTCCTTGTCGAGCCGCTCGTCTATCCTGATTGAAGATATTATCCTGGCGACACCTGCCTTTTTCACTGCAGCGTGAGCCGCGTCTATGGCTCTGAGGACAGGGCCAATGTCGTCTGCCTCTATCTGCGTGCCAAGCGCGGTCAAAGTCGCCTTGACGCCTCTGGTCTTTCTTATGGCGTCAAAAGCCGCAGCGACAGGCCTTCTCATGCTCGTGCCGCCTCTTCTTGAAACGGGTATAACGCTGATCTCGGCGTGCACGGCCATTAACCCTCTTTTATCACTCACCGGTAAAAAAATGACACGGGATCAGCTTTCCCTGATCCTTTTCAGGGCCGCCCCGAACTCTGTCAACGGCACTATCTTGACCGTGTTAAACGTCGAGATGCCCGAATCGATGCAGAGCTTCTCAACGCCATGCGCGCTGTCTGCCTCCATTATTATGGTCCACTGGTGCTCAAGAACCGAAAAGTAGAACCCGATTATCTTGGTGACGCCGTCGGTATGCTTCTTTTCCTCGATTTTCTTGTCCATCTGCATGAGAATCTCCTTGGTCTTGGCGTTGTTGAGCGGGCACGATTCAGGCGAGTGTGTCGCAAAAACTCCAAAAAGTTGCGGCATAGGCACTTTTGCAGTGATACCATATTTTAATGGTTCTCTTTTTCCCGTGACTTTTTATTATCCACGCGGGCATCATCTTCAGTTGAACATCGAGCAGTTCCTGTCGACTCTCCCGCAAGACGTGATGAAGGGCAAGGTAGAGATCCCGGATAGAGTGCTGAAAAATATGTTCCACCTAGCCGGCCTGCGCAAGGGCGACGTATTCTGCCACCTTGGCTGCGGCAGCGGCGGCGCGGTGAGGCTTGCGGCAAAACTCGGGGTGAAAAAGGCCATTGGAGTCGAGTCAGACGACGAGCTCGTTCAGGAGGCAAGGAGAAAAACCTCGCGGCTGAAAAACGCCGAGATAATTTCAGGCGACCCGCGGGGCGCAGACATCTCGTCAGCTACTCTGGTGCTGTTCTGGTCTTCCGATCCCGAGCTGGTGGACGCATTCGTGAAAAAGTTTCGCCGTTCGCTCAAAAAAGGGGCGCGCGTGCTCACCGTCTGGTCCCCGCCCGGCATGATGCTACCGGACAAGGTCGACTTTCCGTTTTTCGTGTGCAAAAAGCCATTCAGGTATGCGGCTTCTGTAAGGCAGCAGATACTGGCAGTCTACGGCACAAAGTGCGTCGACTTTACCGCGGCGTGGCGGCTGGCAGAAAAGTTCATCGATGAGCTGGGCGTGGTGCCGCAAGAGTACCGCCGGTTCGTGAACATGCTGCAGGGCATGGTGATATGGATAAACGCGTGGAACATGGGAGTTTCGTGCGAGGACGGCGTCCCGCCCCCTGTGCAGGCCTACCTCGGGATCCTGCGCGAGTTTTTCCAGATAGACCTGTCAGACATGTTCACCCGCGACCCGAAGGACGAGAGCATGGCGCCCGACAAGATGGGCTGCTGCTAGAATTATTACCTGCCCTGAGCCAGAATGTGCGTTAAGCCTTTCGTACGACCCTGAAAAGGTGGTCCTGCAGGCGACCCGCGCGGACTTTGAGGCCGGAAACAACCTGTTGGCGGATCTAAAGTTGTCGCAGTTCGGACTCTTTTAATATCAAAGCAGGCTACCTGCGGCCATGGACGCAAGGGTGAAAAAGGCGGTCCTGTCAAAGATAGAAGAGGCTGTCGATTCTGCAGGGGAAATAAGGCAGATACAGGACAGCCTAAAGTCCGTTCCTGGCTCAGCCGGCTCCGACTTTGCGTTCGGCATTGCTATAGGCAGGATCTACAACTCGTTCCACTACCAGACCCGGCGCATACTCGGGCGCAACGCGACAGACGCCGAGTTTTCAGAATTTCTGCAGATCCTGTCCGAGAGTGCCGACAGGATAAGAAAAACATGTCAATAGCTGCGCCCCGCCCGTGTTTCTGTCGCTCTCAACGCGTATTTTTGTCTGCGCTGGAAATTTTGAGCGTAAAAATTCTCTAAATCTTTTTAAGCTACCCGGATTTACTCACACAAAGCTTGGCTCTGGACCTCTCGGAGGACATGGTGATCCTGACGCCGGAGGAAATCAACCGTTTCATATCAACGCTCAAGGTGCGCTACGGCAGTGCGTCGCCGAAAAAGAAGACAAGCAAGACAGCTAGAGCATAGAAATTGCGCAGGGATGCATGCGCAGGATGGTTGCTCATCAACTTTTTGACGCCTAGACTCTTTTATCCTAAAGATTATAACCTCTGCATTGCTGGTATAGCTCCCAGTTGCTGGACATAAAACTTGTCAACGCCCACAGGAACCTGACGCTTCCAAAACTGGTCGAGATGATACTCGAAAGGGGCGAGGGGACGCTCTCAATCACAGGCGCGCTCTCTGTCAAGACTGGCAAGTTCACAGGCAGGTCGCCTGACGACAAGTACATAGTCGACGACCACGTCACACACGGCGCCGTTGACTGGGGAAAGGTCAACAGGCCCATTTCAGAGGAGAACTTTGAGCGCATCTACTCGCGCATGAAAAAGCACATAGAGGACAAGGAGATGTTTGTCTTTGACGGCTTTGTCGGCGCCGACCCGGAGACGCGCCTTCCAATCAGGGTCATAAACAACCGGGCCTGGCACAGCTTTTTTGCAAGGCAGATTTTCATAAGGCCGACGCCTGAAGAACTAGAGCGCCACAGGCCCGAGTTCACGCTGATAGGCTGCGACGACTTTGCAGCAGACCCACAGACGGAGGACACGCGGACTGAGACTTTTATCATCATCAACTTTTCAAAGAAAATCGTCCTCATAGGCTCGACGTCTTACGCCGGCGAGATAAAGAAGGCCATGTTTTCAATAATGAACTTCTTGCTCCCACGGAAAGGGATCTTTCCGATGCACTGCTCTGCAAACGTCGGCAAGGGGGGCGATGTCGCGCTGTTCTTCGGGCTGTCTGGGACCGGCAAGACCACGCTGTCAGCGGACCCGTCGCGTCAGCTAGTTGGCGACGACGAGCACGGCTGGTCTGACAGCGGTATCTTCAACTTCGAGGGCGGCTGCTACGCCAAGTGCATCAACCTGAAAAAGGAGTACGAGCCGCAGATATGGAACGCCATACGCTTTGGCTCTCTCATGGAAAACGTCGTATTGAACGGGACAGGCGAGCCGGACTTTGCAGACGGCAGCCTTACAGAGAACACGCGCGTCGTATACCCTCTTGACTTTATCGACGGTGCTGTCATACCGAGCGTCGCCGGCCACCCGAAGGTCATCGTGTTTCTGACAGCCGACGCGTTCGGCGTCATGCCGCCGATTGCAAAGCTGACAAAGGAAGGCGCCATGTACCATTTCATGTCAGGCTACACCAGCAAGCTTGCAGGGACTGAGCGGGGCATCACAGAGCCGAAGGAGACTTTCTCGCAGTGCTTCGGCGGACCGTTCATGCCACTACACGCTCAGGAATACGCCAAGATGCTTGGCAAAAAGATAACCGAGCATGGCACCCGCGTATATCTGATAAACACGGGCTGGACCGGCGGCCCGTACGGCATAGGAAAGCGCATGAACCTGTCATACACACGCGCAATGGTTACGGCAGCGCTTACAGGCGAGATAGAGAACAGCCC
>CAYXFY010000009.1:0-7762 GCA_964464395.1 uncultured Nitrososphaera sp. | reverse complement strand
ACGTCATAAGATATTCAACTTGGACATGCCCACGTCGTGCCCGGGTGTGCCGTACGAAGTGCTGGACCCGCGTAACACGTGGCACGACGGCGACGAGTACGACGCGGCCGCGCGGCGCCTAGCCGCGCTCTTTGCCAAGAACTTTGCCAAGTTCGGCAACGTCTCAAAGGACATCGTGAATGCCGGCCCTCTGCCGTAAGAAAGATGGTAGCCCGGAGCAGATTCGAACTGCTGTCTCCAGGTTTCTTTTCTCTGTGAGATCCAGAGCCTGAAATCCCTAGCCCTTCCACCTTGGAGATTGGCCACTAGACGACCGGGCTGACCAACAAGACGGCTGTTTCTCCGATATTTTACCCTAACGCTTGGTGTTGACTTCCCTGATTACTTGGCCGTACTCCAAAAGCGCGCGCTTGCGCAGGTACGGGATCAGCCTGTAGTGTATGGAGTAGATGTTCTTGTTCCTTGCGATGATGCCTTTTATCAAAAGAGACACAAATCCGCCGGCCACCCTTGACGCCGGGATGCCGGTGTCCCTGCAGAACCTGTCGCGCTTGGCGTGGTACTCTTTTAGCGAAAAGTAAGACCTGTTGACGTCGAGTATGAGCGGCCAGACGACGTTTTCCCACACCATCCTCCTGTTCTCGGTCGAGGAGGCATGCTTACCCTTTCCCTTGGCATCCTCTACCTCTGCTTGTCCTTGGCTCAGCATCTGGGTACATTTAAACACCGCGGGGTTTATAATTTATGACAATCCCAACTTTGCACAGTAGTATTTCGGTTAAAGACTCGCTGGACGCGCTTGTTAAAAAATGGCCAATCGACGATAGGCTCTATGATCTGCAGATAGGCAAGCGCAATGACGTTGTTGACACGCGGGTCATCGTCGGCGGAGTCGTGTTCCACGTACCGGCGCTGCAGAGCGACGGGCTGTACGTCCTGTGGAAGTGCCTGTGGCCTGACTGCCACAACTGCTGCGAAAGGCAGGGCCGGTTGCCATTGACAAAGGACGACATCGCCGTTCTGGCGAAAAAGCTGGGTTACGAGTCAAAGGCCGAATTTGTGAGAAACGAGACAGGGATATCTAGCTGGCAGGAAGAAGGCGTCGGCAACCTCATCACCACGTTGAGCATGCTCTCGCTAAAGAGAAAGAAAGACGAGCGCGACGAAGAGGACGGCACGCCGTTGCGTTGCAGGTTTTTAGACGACAAGGGATACTGCGGAATCCACCCGGACAAGCCCGGCGTGTGTTGGCTATACCCGTTTGCATCTTGGCTTGAATCGGACAGGCACGGCAAGCCAGTCGTGCACGCAACGTTCCAGTTTACAGGTGACTGCCCTGGGTTTTATCTGGAGAAATCGCTTGACAGCATCATGCCAGTGCTTCAGGAGTATGCGCCAAAGATATACGACTACAACATGGCAGTGCAGCGGACGACGCGGGAAAACTATGGGTTTATTGGTTTTGGCAAGTGAGCCTAAGTAGTAACATAGAAAAGTTCTATAACTTGAAGTTCTAAGCAAGAACTACAACTGAAAAGAATAGACCTCAACAAGCGAATTCAGGCTTCAATTTTCTTCAAGAAATGAAATCCGAAGGTTCGCCAAGACTTTCCATAGTTGGCATCGTCAAATACAAATTCGGCATACCAATTTCAACATGTTATTTGTGGTATGCAGGCCATCAGTCACCATATGGGGCATTAGTTCAACTAAAAACCAAGGAAAATCTGTTCTATGTCTTGGGCGTCCTTGTGGGGGATGGCTATGCTTACAACTGGAAGAGCTCATACCACGTAGGAATACTAGTCAAAGACGAGTCTTTTGCAAGGAAGTTTGCAGAGCGCCTCTCAAAGTGTATAGGTGGAAACGTGAACGCGCACCCTGCCAGAAAGAGGAATCTATGGTTTGTAAGGGTAGGCAACTATGAGCTATTCACATTATTCAAGGATTTCAGAGGCAGTCTGAATATGGTCAAAGACGTGGCAATATCTAAACAAGACGCGCTGCAGTTCATTGAAGGTTTCTTTGATGCAGAAGGATGCGTGAAAGTAGTAAGGGAAAAAGTCAGGAAAACACCAAAGATATGCCTCGATTACACAAACACTAACTATGAAGTCTTGGGAATAGTGCAGAAATTACTGAAGAGATATCTCGATATAGAATCAGGATTTTCTGTACAACATGACAAGAGGCCAAACAGAAAGCCAGTCTATCACCTGCGGATCTACAAGAAAGATTATGTCAGGATATTCTTTGACAACATCCAGACAATAAAATTGAATAAAGAAAAGGAGCTGTGCTTGAAAAATTGGCTACAGCACGGTTCTAAGCTTTGAACCTGTTTGCTACTTCATCCCAGTTTATGACATTCCACCAAGCGGTGACGTAATCAGCACGCTTGTTTTGGTACTTGAGATAGTAGCTATGCTCCCATACGTCTAACCCGAGCAGCGGCGTCAACTTCTCCGCCTTCCACCTTGTCCACGGGCTTGTCTGGTTTGGCATCGTGATAAACTGCACTCCGCCGGATGCGTTTTTCACAAGCCAGCCCCAGCCGCTACCCTGTATTGCGACAGAATCTGTCTGGAACTTTGTCTTGAAATCTGCAAAGCTGCCAAACGCCTTCTTTATCGCTTCGGCAACTTCGCCTGACGGCTCGCCGCCTCCGCCCTTTTTCATGTTGTTCCAGAAAAGCGCGTGGTTGTTGTAGCCGCCGCCGTGAAAGTTCACCGCGCCCCGGACGCTCTCCGGCACAGTGTCAATGTTCTTTAAAATGTCAACGACATCCTTGTTCTGGAACTCCGCACCGAGGCTGCCGAGAGCCTTGTTGAGGCCGTCCGTGTACGCCTGGTGGTGCTTTGTGTGGTGAATCTCCATCGTCTTTGCGTCGATGTGTGGCTCCAACGCGTCATACGCGTATGGTAATGGTGGTAGAGTAAAGTTTGCCATGAGGCAGAATCGCCGCCGTCGCATATAACGTTTTAGCGGCGATTAACCCCTCGTCTGCGGTGGGACCCTCGACAGCGAAAGCGCGTGGTCATCTATCATCGTGCCCGCGCCGACGCTGACCGTCTCCACGGTTATGTCGAGGCCTGCTGCTTCTTGCGCGGAAAGGCCGTATTTTTCTGCAAGCACCATCCTAACCTTTTCTACTGGGTCTGAAATCTCTTCAAGGCTTGATCGGACAGTCACGTCGAGCGTCTTTCCAATAATCTCGTTTGGCAGTTTGCCAGACGGATCCGACTCGATTACAAACACTATCTTGTCCACCAGAATTTCATGAGGCAGCTCCTCAAGCGCGTTTGCAGTGTAGAACACCTGCACATCCAGTATGTCGATGGTGTTGCCCTGCCTCCCTACGATTGCGCTGCTGCCTAAAAACAGCTGGCCGCTCACCGGTACTTCGATTATGACGAACCCTTCCACGAATTTCTCGTTGCCGACTAGAGTGCGCACATGGTCGCATACGATGCCGGTGGATGTCTGCGGCGCGAGCTCTTTGAATATGGACTGCGAAGTCCTGCCGTCGTTTACCACTGCAGTCCAAGTGAACTGCACGTTAAAGTCCTGCTTGTTCAGGATGCCTATGTCGGTGTCGTAGTGGCCCGGCCGCAGAGGCCCCTCACTCCCTGAGATGGTGCCGCACTCGAACTTGGCGGTGTAGATAACGCTTGTAGCCTCCTGCCCGCTTGGAGTCCCCGGAGCAGTGTCGGTGCCGTCCTGCGCCACGCCGGGCGCGTTCTCATCGCGTGGGAGCGACACGAAAATTGCGGCTACTGCGACTGCAGCTGCTATTGCAACCATGACCGTGAGGCTTTTCACCGGCGACACTTGCAATGCATTGTCGTGCGCGATACTTAAACCGTAGCTGAACAATTCTGGGTGAAGATTAAATATGATAAATGGCGAAGCTACACTTGTGGTGGCGGGGAAAAAAATACTAGCTCTTGGATTTTTGGGTCTTCTGGTCCTGCCTGCTCTTGTCAGCCAGCGCGCATTTGCCGACGGGCTCTTTCAGGAAAACATCCAGGGAAACATCGCCGGCAGGGACGTAAACCTTTTCCTCCGGATAAATCCGCCCGTCCTGACGACGCAGACGCAGCAGGACGCGTTTGTACAGATCCGGCTGTTTGAAGGCAACAACGAGACCATCAAGTTCACGACCTTTGTTATAGAGATCTCCAAGGTGACCGTCTCCGGGGAGCAGACGCTCATGTCGTCTGACGCATTCCATACGGAAAGCGGGCTTTTGACGCTAAAGATACAGCCGCAGCAAGGAGAAGTGCAGGTGTTTGCCACAAAGGAGGACTTTTTGAACGCATGGAAGGCCGACCCCGGCGGGACCATCAACATACGAGGACCCGTCCTGCTGGACGGCGGGCTCTACCACTTTAGGGTCGACGTCATTGGCGTTGACAGCATCAGGGGGCTTTTGCCGCCGGATCAGGTAAGGACGTTTGACACCTACCTCTCCGTAGGCGACGTAGTGACGCAGGACATCCTATACCAGGGCAATACCTACCCTACCACCGTCATATCATACTACGACAAGGTTCAGGACTTTACGTTTAACCCTAGCACCCTGACTTACTCTTGGTCGATGCCGTTCAACTACGACGTGGAAAGGATAGAGGCTGCGGTAAGCATCTTTGTACACGAGGAGGTCCAGATCCCCAAGTCCTTTCCCGGTGTCGGAGACGTCACGGCCTTTGACGCCACGGTAAACGGCAAGCCGATTACGCAGAGGATGCTCTCCGTTGACCCATTCTCCTCCCAGAAAGACCTGACTTTGCACTTTCTGATAAACAGAAACGACATACTCAGCCTTGCGCAGGACGTGCCGGCCGGCGCCAGGACGATGGAGTTTTCGTTCTCGCCGGCTTCAAACGGCGCCGAAAAGACTTCGGGCGAGATAACCACTGACACAGGCGGCATGCTGGTCCTCTTGGACTGGAGCCCCAGCCAGCTCTCGGCAAACACCGAGACTGCGCTCGGACTGGAATTTCATGACGCGTTCTCCGGCGCTAGGATAGATGAGGATGTCACCTACGACCTGCGCATGTTCGACGCCGGCGGAAGCCAGGTGTATTCACGAGAGAACCAGGTGGCGCAAGGCGGATCCGACATGCAGACGATGACGTTCCCTGCCGACGAGAACTACCGCATCGAAGTCGAGGTCAAGGCGGTGACCCGGGACGGGCAGTCGCCAGACCTCACTCGAAACGGCATAGCAAGGGGCACGGTGGTGGTGCCCGAGTTCCCGGTAGGCACAATAGCTGCTGTGGCAGGCGCGATCGGCTCGATAGTAACGTTCCAGCGGCTGGCGCGGAAAACTTGAAGGGCGGCTTTTACGACGAGCTGTCACAAAAGACTTACAGCGAGATGCCGTCAAGCCTGCAGGCCGCAAGCAAGGTGATGCTCCACATCGAGAGGTTCGAGATAGGGCAGAGCTACGTCACCGCAAAAGTCGAGGACAGAAACGGCGACAGGGTCAACATCAACATCGAAGGCGGCCTTACCGGCATCGACCTTCAGGAGAACCTCTTTCGCCTAAAGGGCCGCACGCCCAAGTTCGCGTACGTCACGACGACGGTAAACAACACGGGCAAGCTGCTCGTAAGAAAGCTGCCGGTGCTGGGCGTAAAGGACTGGCTTCTGATATACGACGACGACCTGTTCCTGCTTGCGGTAAAGGACGCGTACGAGGAGATTGAGATAATCGCGGTCTAGTAAAATAGCTGACAGGACGCGGCTTTTGGCCACGCCTGCCAGCGTTTGTTCCCCATCGGTTTGGTCGATGTGAGGCTACTCACGCAGAATGATAATTTAAACCTGATGATCGTGCGTGAGGTGCCTGTCTATTTATTGTCACGTACAACTCAAGAACATCCAGAAATACCTTTAAATGACTATTGGCATCTTGAAGGATAGACATGCCAGTCGTAGGGATCGATGATCTGGCGATCTACGTCCCGAAACTCTACATCGACTACAAGGATTTTGCTCAGGCCAGAGGCATTGATCCGCAAAAGCTCGAGTACGGTATCGGCATACGCAAGATGGCCATAGCCGACACCAATCAGGACTCTGCATGCATGGCCGCAAACGCCTGTTTGAAGCTGATGCAGAAAAACCACCTGCACCCGGAGGACATCGGCAGGGTGTACGTCGCCACCGAGTCAGCGCTTGACGAATCAAAAGCCATGAACTCTTTTGTCATTGGAATGCTTGAGCAGATCTACGGCGAAGGATCGTTTGAGCACGCCGGCGGCATCGAATGCAAGTTTGCGTGCGTTTCCGGTTCATACGCATTGCACGACAATGCCAACTGGATTCGCGCTGAAGAAAACAACGACAAAGCAGCTATTGTCATTGTAAGCGACATAGCCAAGTACGACCTTGGCTCTGCCGGCGAGTACACGCAAGGAGGCGGCGCAGTCGCGCTTTTGATAAAGGAAGACCCGCGCCTTATGGCGTTTGATCCCAAGGTCGCGTCGACAATCATCAAAAACGAGTACGACTTTTACAGGCCATTTGGCAAGGAGACCCCGCTTGTCAACGGCGGCTACTCAAACCTGCTCTACCTCATCCAGGTAAAGAAGGCCTTTGACGCGTACAAGGAAAAGGCGATAAAGACAGGGCTTGTAAAGCTGAGCGAGGGCGAGGCAATTACCGATCACATCGATTTATTTGCAGTTCACCTGCCGTACCGCAGGATGGGAGAAAAGGCGCTTGCCTACCTCATGAGGCACGAGTGGCGTCATCTGCCCCGGTGGAAGCACGTGATAAAAGAAGTTGGCTATAACGAGCCGCAGCCAAAGGACCCGCGCGGAACCATCGAGTCCATCCTTGCCGACACGGAATTCATGAAGGCCGACGAGAAGTTCCGCAGGGCGTTCATGCAGACGTCGTTTTATAACGAGGTCTACGAGAAAAAGATGGCAAGCTCGCTCGAGGCGTCGGCACAGATAGGAAACCTCTACACCGCTTCGATGTACATGGGCCTGAGAAGCTTGCTTGAGTTCGAGCACAAGAAGGGCACGGATCTTGCAGGCAAGCGCGTCGGATTTGGCTCGTACGGCAGCGGCAGCAGCGCAATGGTTTTCTCTGGCGTAGTACAGCCGACATACAAGGAGATAGTCAAGGGCATGGACCTTGAGCAGGACATTGGCGAGCGCACAAAGCTGTCCATAGAGGAATACGAGAGGCTCCACCGCAAGGAGATAGACCACAGGTCTGCCGTCACAAAGACAAAGCAGGAGTTTGTCCTGATAGGCCTCGGCGGCAAGACCGCTGACAAGGCCGGATTCAGGGAGTACGGCTACATCAGCTGATAACGCGAAACTCTATACCCTTTTTCTTGAACATGTCTATCAGCTTTGGCACGTTCTTTTCGCTTTCAAGCTCCAGGCTCAGGTAGACGCCGGCAGTCCCTGCAGGTATGTTGGAGCTGAGCCTGTCGTGCTCCACTTCGACGATGTTCACCGACAGCTCTGCGATGCCGTCGACCACTTCCTTGAGCGCGCCCGGCTTGTCTGGAAGCAGGATAAAGATCTTGACCATCCTGCCCATCTGCATCAGGCCCTTTGCCACCACCTGTCCGAGCAGGTACATGTCCACGTTTCCGCCTGAAAGTATGGAAACGACTTTCTCCTTCTTGCCAGCCGGGTGGCCATTTGACAGCAGGTATGCGAGGCTTGCCGCGCCCGCCGGTTCTACCACCAGCTTGGCGCGCTCCATGAGCAGGAACATGGTCTTGACT
>CAYXFY010000008.1:58473-68101 GCA_964464395.1 uncultured Nitrososphaera sp. | reverse complement strand
TGGATCTTATAATGCTATGCACAAGACAGATATTCTTGCGTCTCGCAGTAATCTCGTGCTTGAGGCAAGGTGCGCCCAGTGCGGCAAGAAGGCGCATGTGGACGACGAGATGGAAAACGTCAGGTGCGAGCACTGCGGCTATTCCGCGAAATACGACGATTATCTGGAAGCAATGAAGGACAAGGCGCTTTTGATGGCCGACGACTTTCAGATGAACTGGGACCGAAACCCGCTGTAGTTACCAGACGTTTCCTTTGTCCGCGCAGTCCATTTCTGATCCGCAGTTTGGGCAGCGGAGATGGCAGGTTGTCATGTTCTTCATTTCAAATCCGCAACGCATGCATTCGATGACTTCCTTCGCTTCTGACAACGCCAAGCATTCGAAAGCCTAGCTTTTAACCGTTTCAGAATCGGTGTTATTGCAGAATCTTTCTAGAAAAACCTGCGCGGCGAGTACTTGTTGTAGATTTCGGCATTTATCTTCCGGATCAGTTTTTTCCGGGACTTTTCCGCCTTCTTGTTGTCACCATAATCCTTGGCGGCCAAAAGCGTCCGCAGAAGGTCAAGCTCTGGAACAGAAAGAGCCTTCAGGCCCCTGTCCGACACTATCTGGAGAAGCCTATTAAGCTCGTCTTCTTCGCTCAACCCGCCATTGTTTCGGTACGGCCGTATTTATCACATTCATTTTGCAACGACATAGAAATCGTAGACCGGCGTCTTCTGGCCTGTCTCCTTTTTCTTGAAGTAGTATTCGAGCGTCGCCCAGAACGCCGGGAATGTCTCCACCAGCCCTATCACCGGGCAGAGGAACAGCGTCTGAAGGTGGAATTTCAATCGCTTTGCCGAGTCCACCTTGGTGTATTTCAGGTTCAGGAACAGCCCCAGTTGATAGGAGGATATCCACACTATAGACGTGAAGAGCAGGATGGACCCGACGCCTATCTCGATAAATGCAGACTGCGCCACGGCCTCAAAGAGCGACTCGAAGAACAGGAACGGCAGCCTTTCCGGGAACGACATCAGCTGGTAGCTTATCGTGTCGTACTGCCACAGAGCCGAGAGGTAGTTGTAGAGCATTATCGACGTGGAAGCTGCGGCAGACGCAAACCCCAGAAAGTATGTGAGCGACTTGTACATCAGCTTGAACCTGTGCCACCGCGGGAAATTCGCAAGGTTCTGTAGCGTGCCAAACACCCACCTGCGCCGCTGGAAGAAATGATCCTTGATGTTCAAGGGAGGCTGTTCAAGCAGTATCCCACCGTGCCAGCCCATCGAATTGGGCCCGTACTTTTCAAA
Source organism: uncultured Nitrososphaera sp. (assembly GCA_964464395.1). Classification (GTDB taxonomy): domain Archaea; phylum Thermoproteota; class Nitrososphaeria; order Nitrososphaerales; family Nitrososphaeraceae; genus Nitrososphaera. The sequence goes on along the minus strand of CAYXFY010000008.1, from coordinate 66,805 downwards.
GACCTTGTAGCCGAACATCTGGTCCTCCGCAAGGGTGGGCCCGAACTTCCACTCTATCCCGTCTTCCACATCCGACCTGACGAGCAGGTTGCTCCCGTGCATGTGCAGCGGAGGCGGGTTTGTCATCTGCGAGACGCAATCGTAACAAGCAAACGGCCTTATCGACTCTGCAAGTGCAGTTATCCTGCTTGCGTCCTCGAACTTGAGCGGATAAAATATGGGGCCTTCTGAAGCCACCTCTCTGCCGTTTTCTATCGACTTTAGCAATGCAAGTATCGTCTGGGGCGTGACGTAGCTCTCGTCGTCCATGTGGAATATCCAGTGCCTGTCCGTGTTTTCGCCGGTCCTCCTGCGGTGCTCAACGGCGTACTGGAGCGCCCTGCCCTTCCGTATGGCTTCCGTCTTGAACGCCGCGTCGACGACGACCACCTCGCAGGCCGTATCCTTTAGCGTCATGGTGTCCGCAGGGTCATCTGTCACCACCGAGACCTTGAAGTTGCGGTAGCCTATCCTGCGCGCCGAGTCGACGACAGACTGTATACCACGCCTCACCACGAGCGTCTTTGTGGCAGAGCGGGTAGTTATCTGGAATATTATGGCCGCGTCGCTTCCGCGCCTGGCGTGCTTGCTCACAAACACGCTCCTGTTCTGGAGCACCCTGCAAAGCGACACGAAAGCTATGGGGACATACGAAAACCAGAAGAACATGGCGATGACTATGAACAGGTTGTCAAACAATGAATAGGGTGTGTTCTTATGGTTTAAAACAGGTGCAACATTTTCCTCTTGTACAATCTTCAAGAACGGCCGTACTGTCAACAGCTGCGTAACATTTGCCAAGCGCAAAGTTGCTATAGATAAAAGGGATGGTGGCGTATCTAGTCTGCCCGCGGGGTCGCAACATGTTTCGCACTTACATATTCGGCAGGCAGCTCACGATGAGGCCAGTCCACCTTACGTCTGCGGCCTCGATAGCTATTTTTGGGATGCTCTACGGCGTCATAGAACATACGCTGCTAACAAGCCCCCTCGGCGTGAGGATATTCGTCTACCCGCTGAGCGTGCAGCTGATAGGCAACCTGTACTTTTACCACGTGCTGATGCTTGCGCTTGCGATACTCGTCGCGTTCAACCCGTTCTTTGACGTGTTCTTCTTCAAGTCCACAAGGCTTGCAAAAAAGCAGGCGCTGCTCTGGGGGTCCGGCAACATCATCAACTTTGTCTGGATTGAAGACCTCTCGTACTGGGTGCTTTTCGGCGAGTGGCCCAAGGACGTGATGACGCCCCTCAACCTGTCGTTTTACGGCATAGTCTGGTGGTATCCCGTGGCACTTGCGACTGCGTGCACGCTCTACTACCTGACCATCAGGGGCCTTCCAAAAGCTCGGGGCCTCGGCATGTCATAGAGGCATCCTCTACAAGACACCGAACCTGTTAATAGTTGTGCGTGCGTCTTGTACCTGCCGGGCCATGACCAGAAGAAAGGCAGCCGCTCTGGCTATCGTCGCGGCTGCGGCAATCTCGATATCCGTCGCAGTACTTTACGCCGCGCTTGCACCCGACGTCAGACCGCCTGGCGGCAACGGGCCGGGCACTCCCCCGCCGCCCCAGAAAGCGTCGCTCAGCGTCCTCTCGTCGCCGGCTACTTTTCCATTTGCCGAGAGGTGGGCGTCCCAGTACAACAACGGCAACAACATGGGAACCGTGCAGCTTGTCTACTCTTCAGACGCCGACGACGCAAACATCCCGGTCCTGTATTCCAACGTCTCGCAGTTCCTTTCTGACCACTCTGTAGACCTTGCCATAGCGGGCAGGCCGGCGCAGGGCGGCGAGTTCACGTACGAAGGCTCGGTGTTTCTGCCGGTGAGCCCGCAGGCGATTGCGATAGTCTACAACGTGCCGGGCTTTCCCGACGTGCCGTCCGGCATGAAGTTCGACGCTACCACGCTCCATGCTGTTTTGAGCGGAAACGCCACGCACTGGAACGACCCGCGCATAATAGAGCTGAACCCGGACCTGAACCTGCCGGCCGAGCCCATAGTTGTGGTGCATGAGCGCAGGGCAGGGTCTGCCCTAGAGCTCCTTGAAAAATACATGAACTCCACGGTAACGTGGCCCGAGGCAAGCGTGACGGCCGAGTCTGCGGACGCGCTTGCTACTGTCGTGAGGCAGACCCCGTTTTCCATAGGCTACGTCGACTTTTCTGGCGCCGTGCAGACGCGCATGACCTACGCTGCGCTCCAGAACTCTGACGGCGAATACATCCTGCCGTCGCCCGACTCGATAGGCATGGCCGTCAAGAACGGGACAGTCATCGATGCGACCGTCAACGGCACGGTGCAGACGCCGCCCACCGTGGCAGTAGGGCAGCTGGGAAACGGCTCGTACCCCGTCGTCGGATTTTACTATGTGGCGCTTACCGGCGGCCCTTCGCCAGAGAGAGCCGCCGCGGCGCTTGACTTTGCAAGGTGGGTGTCAGGAGAAAGCGGGCAGCGGCTGCTCGGCGACGTGCAGTACCCGTCGATATACGAGCAGAGGGAGGAGCTCAGGGCACTTGCCGACGCGCTCGCCGCAGATGTGCAGGCGCCCCGGTTTGAGAACGCTACCAACCTCACCGGGAACCCGAATGACTCTGTCTACGGGCAGATAGCCGCGGAAGGCGACAACGTGTATGTGGTGTGGGAAGAGTCCGTCGCCGGGCGGAACTACGACATATTCGTCAAGACGAGCCGGGACGCCGGGAGCACGTTTGGTCCTGCCGCGAACATCAGCAGGAATGATGGTTTCTCTGAGCACCCGCAGGTGGCCGTGTCCGGAAACAACGTCTACGCCGCCTGGGCCGACGACACGTCCGGCAAGAGGGAGATACTGTTTGCCAAGAGCGCGAGCGCCGAGAACGCCTTTGGAAGGGCCGTCACTCTGAGCGGCGCCGGCGACAGTTCATACAATGCGGAGATAGCGGCCTTTGGTGACAGCGTCTACGTGGTTTGGCAGGAAAGAACGGAAACTATAGACGTGGTGGTATTTAGGGCAAGTTCTGACGGCGGCAATACGTTCGGTGAACCCGTCGTCATTGCAGAAAGCGCCGATCCCGAGGCGTATCCGAAAGTGGCGGCCTATGAAGACGCGGTCCACGTGGTGTGGGCGAGCCCCGGCCAGCCGGCGCTCCACTATGTCAGAAGCGACGACGGTGGCGCCACGTTTTCGACGGTCCGGCAGCTGAACGGCGGCCAGGCCGTGGGCGAGGCGCAGGTCGCTGCCTACGGCGATAATGTTTACGTCGTGTGGGGCGGGCTTGCCTCGCAGCAAATGAGCAGGCCGCTCTATGTGGCAAGTGCAGACGGTGGCGCCACGTTTGCCGAGCCTGCAGAGATAGGCGACGGGCTGGTCAACCCTATGAACGTCGAGCTTGCGATAATGCCGGCGCAGCAGGGCCACTTCGTCCACGTGGCGGTGCAGGTAGAGGCATCCCCGGGCAACGAAGAGATAGTACTCGTGTCAGGCACAAGCGCAGGCGCCTTTGCGCAGCCGGTGAACCTCAGCAACAACGAGGGGATATCCGAGTGCCCCTCCATAGCGGTGTCCGGCAACAACATCTTTGTGGTGTGGGAGGACCGGACAGTTGGCAACAACGAGATTTTCTTTGCAAGAGGAAGCGTGTCGTAGGGAGGGGGGTCGTTTCCAGTGGAAAGTGTCCGGGAAAAATTAGTTCTTTTATAGCGGCGAAGGTCTGCGGGGCTATGGCCTCAGCTTTATCGTTATTTCCTCTCCGTTTCCGATTGGAACGGTCACCGACTCTGCATCGGGCCTGCCCTTTACGTAAGTGGAATACTTGGCCATCTCGCCCACGCAGCTATCCGGATATGTGATGTTGTCGGCCGCGATTATGCCTCCTGTCCTTACCATAGGAAAAACGAGATCGAAATAGTTGATGGCGTTTTCCTTGTCCGCGTCGATAAAGACGAAGTCGAACTGGTTCGCATTTTTTGCATTCCTGTATTCTGCTAGCATTTCCTTCAGTACGTCGACTGCCACGCCCTGGCGGATTTCTATCATGTCGCCCACACCTGCTTCCTCAAAGTTCTTCCTAGCTCTGATTATCTTTGCCGGGTTTCCTTCAATCGTTATGATGGGTTTTTCAACAGTGCCGGAATTGTACTTTATAGCGTCTGAAAACCAGAGCGTCGAGTAGCCTGTCGACGTTCCGATTTCGAGGATTTTTCTTGCGCTAATCGCTTTTAGCATGATGTTAAAGTAGATTCCTGTATCCGTTGTAATGGCAAGCATCCTCTCGTCGTCCGGGACGGACGCATTGCCGGAGCGTTCTCTGTCGGCTTGTTCACCGAGACTATTGATGACCTGCATTATTCTCTTGTCCAGATCTTGCATCCTGTTACGCATCTAGACGAGAAACACTATTTACTTTTGCTGAGTAAAATGGGCCGGTGGCACCCCAACCCGTCAGGGTCTGCATCATTGTCCTTTCTGACTTCAAAACGCCTATTGCAGCGCGTTCCGCGCCTATAGTAATTCAAAGTTCAACCCATTCTGATACATGATGTCACGTATTACCATTCGAAAGTTGACTGATAATTGTTCTCAATTTGTGTATGCCGTACCCAGTTTTGGCAGAGATTGCTAGTGCGTCCTGCACTCCGAGGTCACTTGCAATTTTCGATATCGTTTCTTCCGAGCCGACTTTGTCGTATTTTGTAAAGACGACTAGAATCTTGGATCTGTCGATTCCTAGTTCTTCGAGCACCCGCGTGCACGTCGTGTACTTTATCCGGATGCTCTGGGCGTCTTCAGACGCGTCGATAAGGAGGAGTACGACCTCTGCTGTCAGCGATTCCTCAAGGGTGGACTTGAACGCGTCTATCATGTATGTAGGAAGCCGGCTGATGAATCCTACCGTGTCGGTGAGCAGTATGTCCGTGGCGTTGGCCTTCAGCGCCCTAGTGGTGGTGGAAAGCGTCGTGAACAGGCTGCTTGAGGTTTCTCGGTGCTCTTCTGTGAGCAGGTTGAAAAGCGTAGTCTTGCCGGAACTCGTGTAGCCTACGAGTGAAACCACCGGAAGGCCGTCCTTCATCCTCTGCTGGTGGTACAGCTCGCGCTTCTTCTTTGCGCCGTCCAGCTTTTCCTTGACGAATGACATGCGTCTTTTCAGCTCACGAAACTTTACGTCTACCACATATTCGCCGCTTCCGCCCTTTCCAGGCCGCTCGCTGCCGGAGGTCAGCCTGGCGTTTTCGCGCACGCGGGGGATCTCGTATTTTATCTCTGCAAGCTCTATCTGCAATTTTGCTTCTGTCGTGGTGGCCCTGGCACGGAAAATGTCAAGTATCAGGCGCTCTCTGTCGACTACCTGCACGCCGGTGAGCCTTTCAAGGTTGTACATTTGTCTTGAGGTGAGCCGCTCATCGACTATTACCTGTTCCGCGCCTGATTCCTTTACGAATGCCTTTATCTCCTCTGCCTTGCCCGAGCCCATCCCGTACTGGGACCTGTTAAGGTACTTTTGCGTGAAAACCCTCACGACCTGACGGTCCGCAGAGTCGACTAGGCTCTTAGCCTCGTCCTGAGTAAAGTCGTCTGGGTACGTCACGAGTACCGCTTTTCTTTCGCCCATTACTATCAGGACCAGTCCATGCAGTCTTCAGCGGAATACTCGTTTTTGTGGCCGCGGGAACACGTGTGGAACGCGTCGGCACTCATAGCCGCCTGCAAGTTGGTTGCATTTTCCTCCTGGACATAGATTCCCGGGAACACTTCGCCACACGTCTTGCACTTTAGCATCAGCCTTGGCATTTGCTACCGTGCCATCCTGCGCAGAATTTCCTTTGCGATTTCCTCGTGTTTTATTTGCTCTCCTCTGCGGCCGGGGGTGATAAGTTCCTGGTGCTTGACTTTTTCCATCTCTTCGTCCAGCTCGTTGCATCCAAAGTGCGGGTTGACGCAACTCGAAACCTTTTTCTTGCGCAGCTCAAGAGCGTATCTTTCGCGGAAATCCTTTTCCTGCAGGGTGTCATCTGCCATGCCTTGTCACTTTGACTGCCAGTTGTCCAGTTCTTCGGCGACAATCATGGTGAAGCATGACCTGACGTGGGCAATCAGATGAAACTTTCTGAGAATGTTTGTTATGCCGTCGTTTGACTCTGCGCGGAGCTTGGCCACTATGTCGTAGATCCCCGAGACTCCCATGGCTTCAGAGACGCCAGAGATCGCCTTCATATCGCCCAAGACGGATTTCTCTTTCCCTATATCGCAGTTCAAAAAGACAAAAGCAAGCGTCATGATTAGGTTGTGCATCTCCACTATAAAAGGCCGCTTATCTCGTAGAGCGGCATGGGCAAGAATCAACGAAATGTCTGAAAGCCATATAAGCCGATGCATGCCACCGATACAGTGGCAAAACCATTTCAAACAAGGCCTGCAAAGGCAGGCACGAAAGGCGGTACGGGATTTTGCGTATCGTGCGCAGCAGCGGCAACGACGGAAGCCCTGTTCAAACTCGAAGGGGCAATAGTAATTCAGAGATACTGTGACAGGTGCCTGCCTCAGGCGCAGTACCAGACTTCCGGATACTAGCCGTATGACCCTTACTTATTTGCGCCGAGATGTATGTCGAAATTGCGGCCTGCGAGACGTCCTGACCGGTGATTATTGTGACAAGTGCGTAGTGTCTTAGTAGGCCCTACTGTGAGAATCGCCGGACAGCAGCACTGCATCACCGGTTGATTCTTGCGCTGTCAATCGCATCCATTATGACCTGCGTAGCATGATTGCCAAAGTTTGTCCTGCAATAATTTTCATTCCGCAGTTTCGAGTCCAGTTTGCCCTTTTTGATCAGATCAGACATCCTATTTACCGCAGCCAGAAAGTTCATTGAGGACGTCCATGTGAGTATTATCTCGCATTTGTCGCACACCTGCATCCTTGCGTTGCGCGCAAATATCTCGCCACAAAATACGCACGTGCCGTATACCATCGACTTGCCCGAGCGCGGGGCGCCTATGCCGAAATGAATCGTGTTGAAGCATCCGCGGCACAGGTGCTTTGCACAAACCAGACAGGTGTGGTATTCTTCGCCTTTGCTGCAGATCTCGCATAGAACCAATCGATCACTGTTCCTTTACCGGCCGGTATACCCTGTCATGAAACTCTAGAAAATGCATCTCCATGGAGACGGCCTTTCCGGATTGCATTTTTGCTGCAAGGCGCGACGGTTCGCAACCATAACCGTAGGAAGAAGCGTAATACGCGCTCCGCAGGTGGGGGTGCGCCGCTTGGACATCGCCTACTGTATCAAGATATCCGTTCAACTGCTTGGCGTCGGCCGCCCTCTTTCTCGCGTCGTTGTTTTGCATGCCGACAGCCACAAGGTCCTCGGTGGCGCGGCTAAAGACGCAGACGTCGAAGCTGTATTCTCTGCCCGAGCCGCCCGGGATGCTCTTTTCCATCACAAACTTGAATGAAGCGGGAGAAAATTTTGAAGATAACAGCACCGCGAACCTGAGCCTCGAATGAGAGTCCTCGCAGTCGAGGAACGTCTGCCTGAGTTGTATGAGCGCCTCGTCGTTGAGCCTCGAAATCAGAGAGGGTTCTTTGTTCTTCCCGCGCGTCTCTCGCCTGCCAGTGATGGCTTCGATGCAGTTGCTCTCTTCCGCTATTATGTTCAGGATCTGGAGAGGGATGTGATAGTTTGCCAGGCGGGACTCTATTTCCTGCCGCTCCTTCGGTGATAGTTGTTGTTTGACAGCGGACAAGCACACTGTATGCAGCATTGCGACTATTAAACCCGGGCATTCGGCGCGCCGGTTTAGCACGTTTATTAGGTGCGCAGTGTTTAACCCGATATGTCTCAAAGAAACTCTACTCTGTCGAAAGTTAATGACGGCATAAACGAACTGTGTGACAAGCTGAAGCTGACACCTTTTGTAAGGGAAAAGTGCCTTGAAATGTCTGGCAGGCTGGAAAAGCAAGGCGGCGCCGGACTGACAGGCTCTCCCACAAACGCGGTCGCCTGCAGCATCGTGTCGGTGGTGCATGAGGAAGCGCACCGGCAAGGCAGGGTGGCCAAGCACCTTCCTGACAGGATGATAGGCATAGTGTTTGGCATGGACAGCGCGGACATAACCCGCAGCAAGCACATAATGAGCTCCCGAATGTGACCTCGCCGTGCTGCCGGTGGGCGCCATTCGGTCAGGAATGAGAGATTTCTTTGAACGAGGGCGATGCTCCGACAAACCTTGCAGTTTTATGCTTTAGAAAGACTTCATGCTCCTTGCCGCAGTCGTTGCATCGGAGTCTGATCCGGCCAGAGACGCTTCTG
>CAYXFY010000008.1:28968-58456 GCA_964464395.1 uncultured Nitrososphaera sp. | reverse complement strand
CTTGGCTTGACAATGTCGTCTTCTGCGATGCACTCCATAACATTGCCGCAATCGCAGGAAAACGACTGTTTTACCACCAAGGTGTTTGGCAACCCGGACTCTTAAGGGTTGATTGAATCCAAGGTCCGAATCCGCGGGGACCGGACCGAAAAGGGTTTGAATCCAGAAGCGAAAAAGTGTGTGGCCAGGGGTTTGTAAACCTCTAGCGGTTCTAAAAGTGGACGCTATGCACAATAGCAAGCTCGAAGGTAAAAAGCTTCTGTTTGCATGAAGGGTGCGGTGGTAACCGGACCCGTTCAGGTCCGCATCCGCTCAAAAATTGCAAATTTTCTATAATAACCGTCCTCAGGAAGGCGCCAGTCTGTCTCTTTAATCCTTCCAGTCTGGGCAACAATACTGTACGTCTGTCTGTGAGATACGGATTTCGTTCCCGGCACTGGCTCTTCAGTAGAAAGTCCTCAATTTTGCTGTTGGATAAACTATCCAACAAGCTTTTATAGTTCCTATAGTTTAGCGCGTCCGCTATGAGAGCAGATGAGAAGATACTTTATGCATCAGTCACTTCTGCAGTCCTGCTCACTGCCGCACTTTTCATAGCGCCCTTTGGCATGGCAAGTCCATTTCAAAGCGCGCTTGCGGCAAGTGGCAGTGGAAGTGATGGTTCTGGCGACAACAGAATCAAATTTGACATAACTGACGAGCCAGGAAAATGGTTCAAAAACGTACAAGGTGATATCTCAAATAGTGGCACTGAATCCCTTGCAGTGGGCACACCGGGTGTCAGAGTTGATTTTGCAGGTAGGTCAAATACTGTACATACTGTGACAAGCCTCATATTTCCAACAGGGGCGCAGGGAATGCCGTTTGATACAGAACCAACAAAGGGAAGTACGACTGTAACACTGCAGACGCCCGGCCTCTACGTATTCACCTGCAAGATTCATCCGTACATGTTTGGCGGTGTCATAGTTGATGACCCTTCCACACAGGGTCTTGACCTGGGTGAGCAGATTTCGCTTGTAAACGGAATAACAGTTCCAACGAGCAGCGACCTCGCAACTCGATTGCTGAGGACATTCTTCATCGCTACGGCTCCGTCTAACTGGCAAGACTATAGACAGTCAACAACATGGCACGTGACCTATCCGAACGTGGATGTGAGAATAACCGGCGGCACTGTCGTCAATCTTCCTGCAGTCCTTGATGCAAGATACAGCAATGATATCCCGCTCCAGGCTCCATTCAAACCGTCTAGTGCTGGCGTAGGAAAAGTGTGGGTGGACACGCAGTTTGAACTTACAAAGAACAAGACCAAGCCTGGAACTGCAACAAGGATTGATACAACCACATGGGACGTAGAAAGAAAAGTCGCCCTGCCGTCAATAAACATGAACAACCCACACAACATGTGGACCGACAAGGACCAGAAGCTCATCTACCAGACGCAGTGGTTTGACAGCAAGCTTACGGTATTTGACGCCTCAACGGGCAAGCTTGTCAAGAATATCTCAGTCGGCGAGTCACCAGCGCATGTGATGACAAGAACTGACACCGACCAACTGCATGTAACGCTTAACGGCGAGGACGTCGTAGTTGAACTGGCACCTCGGGCGACTGGCATACAGAGAGAAATTCCGATGCAACGCGAAGGAGAGCCTGCTGCACATCCGCATGCGCACTGGATGAGCCACGACGGAAAGAAAATGGTGACACCAAACGCGTTCACCGCGGATTCAACGCTGTTTGGATTCGATACAAACACGATAGAAGCCAAACCCCAGATAGGCGCGATACCCATTGCAACAGGAATGATGCCTGATTCAAGCAAGTATTATGTCGCAAACCTGCTGGACAGCACAATCAGCGTTATAAGCATGGAAGGACCGACGAAGGGTCAGGTCATAAAGACAATCAACCTGATTGCAAACTATGACCCCACAAGCGGAGCAGTCACAGGACCCGTAGGTGCGCTGCCAATACAGACTCCTGTTTCGCCAGATGGGCGGTACATGGTAACGGCAAATACCCTGACTGCGACCATCACAATCGTTGACACGACAACGGACGAGGTTGTGAACATGCTTGGATGTGATGCCGGGTGTCATGGAGTACAGTTTGGTGCCAAATCAGGCGGAGGCTACTATGCCTACGTGGCAAGCAAGTTCTCCAACTCACTCCTCGTGGTAGATGCCGATCCAAACAACGATGGCGACGTGTCAGACGCAAAGATCGCAGGCAGAATACTGCTTACGGCATCTGGCTCAACTGCAAGGGATGATACCATCACAGGAAACGCCGGCATGGGTGGACAGGGCGTTCTTGCAACACCTGTGCCGTACAACGGATGGGTGCAGAACCTTCCCTCAAGTTTGAAGAGCCAGCTGACTGCAGAGCAGCAGAACCCAATAGGGCAGTAGGATTTTTTCCTACTCCTACCCTCTTTTCTTTCTTATGAGAGAATATTGTTATTAGATATTATTCTGAAATAATGTTATGGGGCCAGTGGGATTCGAACCCACGACCTCCAGCGCCCCAGGCTGACATCCTGCCAAGCTAGACGATGGCCCCTTGCCGAAACACGCTTTCCGACCTCTATTAAACTTACACGGCTTTCATGCGGCGGAAAGAAAGTATGCCGAAGGCGCCGAGCGCGCCGGTGTACGCTACGAGTATTGCAAAATCAAAAAGCGGGTCCGCGCTCCCCGTTCCGAGCATCATGCCGCGCAAAGCGTTCACGCCGTACGTGGCAGGGTCTATCGTCGTCAAAACGCCGAGCCAGTTCGGCAAATTGTCAAGCGGAAACAAGGCGCCGGACAGGAAAAAGAGCGGAAACACCACGAAACTCACGATCATCTGGAACCCCTCCAGGCTGTACATGTAGCTGCCAAGCGCAAGCCCAAGCGACGTGAGGCCGAATGACATCAGCAGTATGACTGCCACTGCCTGTCCCACCGAGACTGCCGTGAGCGGTATCCCGATTGCAGCTCCCACTGCAAGCAGTATCATGGCCTGCGCAAGCGACGTCGTCATGCCGCCCAGCGTCTTGCCCACAAACACCGTTCCCCGGCTCACCGGCGCCACCATCACGCTTTTCAAAAAGTCGAACTTGCGGTCCCAGATGATGTACGAGCCGTAGAACACGGAAGTGAATATTATCGACATGGCGATGATGCCCGGGAATATGAACGTCTGGTAGTCAAGGTCGCCGGCGTCAAACCCCAAGGCAGAGCCGATGCCGGAGCCTATCACAAACAGCCAGAGAAGCGGAGTGAACGTCGACGCGACAAGCCGGCTTTTTTCGCGCAGAAACACCTTGAACTCCCGGAGCCAGATGGCGTAGACCTTTGCAAGATGCGCCTCAATCATACTTGGCAAACCTCTCCATAAAGCCACCCTCCGCCTCTTCTCTGATGTTCCTCCCTGTCAAGCGAATGAACACGTCGTTGAGGGTGGGGCTGGAAAACTCGGCAGACTCGGCCTCTATCTCCTGCAGCAGTGCCGGCAACGAGCGCCTTGCGTCCTTGACCGACAACACAAGGTAGCCGTCGACAAACTCGGCCTTTTGGACAAAGTCGAACTTGCTGGCGACCTTGTCGGCGCCGGCGTCGCGCGTCTTGATCCGTATTATGTCGCCCCCTATCGATGCTTTCAAACCGGCCGGCGTGTCTAGTGCCACTATCTTTCCCTTGTCGATGACTCCAATCCTGTCGCACAAGAGGTCGGCCTCTTCCATGTAGTGCGTCGTCAGTATGATCGTGACTTTTTCCTCCTTTACGAGCCGGCGCACGTACTCCCACATGCTCTCCCTGCTTGCCGGATCTAATCCAAGCGTCGGCTCGTCGAGGAACATCACCTTTGGCTTGTGCAGCAATCCGCGTGCGATCTCGAGCCTGCGGCGCATGCCGCCCGAATACGTCTTGACCCTGTCGTGCTTTCTCTCAGACAGCCCTACAAGTTCGAGGACCTCATCTATCCTCTTCCTCCTGATGTTGCCGGGGACGCTGTACAGCAATGAATGGATGTGCAGGTTCTCATACCCGCTGAGCATGTCGTCGCTGCTCGGCGCCTGGAACACAATGCCGATGCTTTCGCGCACCTTTGCCGGCTGTGTCGTTATGTCAAAGCCGTTGACAGTCGCGGTGCCGGCCGTAGGCTTCAGTAGCGTCGCAAGCATGTGTATGGTCGTGGTCTTGCCGGCGCCGTTTGCGCCCAAGAGCCCGAAGACCTCGTTCTCCCCTATGTCAAGGGTAAGGTTGTCGACTGCCGTCAGGCCGTTGTAGCGCTTGACAAGGCTCCTTATCTTTATCAAGCGCTAACAGTGCACGCCTTCGGCTATTATATGTAAGGAAAAATAAAAACGAAAAAAGAGAGAAGGTTTAACCGCCTATCCTGAACATCTTGGTGCCGCACTTGGGGCAGACGCCTTGGGTGGCCGGCTTGCCGTTTTTCATCGTAATCTTCTTGGCATCCTTCATTTCGCGCTTGGCTTTGCACTTGACGCAGTATGCTTCCATAAGCCCCCTAAACCTGACACAGTATATAAAAATGCTGCAATCGGGCTCGAGACGGACTCCCGGGGCTTAAAAAGGCCTACTGGTCGGGCACCAGCCAGTCCGTGAGAGCGTCCAGCTCCTCGCACGCTATGGTCACTCTGATGGGCCCAAGCGCCGACTCCCTCTCATCCTCTATTACCACTGCAATCCCTGCCGTTGCGGCCTGCTTGTTGAGGAGGAACCAGGTGGTGGTGCCTGCGCGGTTGTCAAGAAGCATGCGCCTGAGAACCCCCATTGCAGACCTCGACCTCACCTGCTCGTATATTTTTTCAAGAGCCCCGGCGCCCGTCGCCTTGCCAATGACCCTGCTCCCGTAGCGGAACTCGGGCGAGCACCGGACGACGTTGTTGACTGCATCCATGACCTTTTCCGGGTCCTCCGACGGGTTGACGGGAGCTTCTACCTTTACTTCTATCATTGATTCAATGTGCGGCCTTTTCATTTCGCTTCCTCCAGCCAGCCGCTCACTATTGTCCATGCCTTCTCCTTCAGCTGGTCGATCGTTATCTCGTTGTTTGATATGGTCTCGTCGGCAAGCGCGATTGCCTCGCTGATGCCTACTGACAATTCCCGTTTATCGCGGCCGGCAAACTCGTCGCTTGATGCCGGCGCATCCGACCGCCCGCGATCCACAAGGTGTTTGAATCGCGTGTCCTGCGACGCGTGTATCGCCAAGAGTTTCACCGTTCCTATCGTCTTCAGCACTTCGACTTCTGGTATGCTGCGTATGCCGTCTATCACGAGGTTGCTGGTGTTGCTATCGCGCTCAAGCTTCTTCAGTATCAGGTGCGCGACAGCACCCTGGCCTAGGTCCTGCCTGAGCTTTATCATCATCGAGCCGAGGTTTGCGTCCGTCGGCTCAAGGCCCTGGCGCTTTGCTTCTTCGCGCACCGCGTCTCCCATCGTGATTATAGAGAAACCCTTCTCCTTCAGGTACGAGGCGACGGTAGACTTGCCCGCCCCGGGCATCCCTGTAAGGCACACGATAAGCCTCGGCAACGTTTGTTCTGCAATAAAGCAGGTTTATTTCTATTCCGCCGAGAGGTCCCAGTAGTTGGCTTCCTTGAACTCGTCCTTGGGCTTGCCAAGCGACTTCCACTCTTTGAACGACTTGGGGTAGAGCTTGACATTGTCGTAGCCTGCAAGCTTTAGCGCATAGTACGCAAGCCCGGACAGTGTTCCGACGCTTCCGCAGTAGGTGATTATTTCAGAATCCTTTGGGATGCCGCGGTTTTCTATCATGCGCTTCAGCTCGTCGGCCTTGCGCAGGATGCTGCCGTTTGACCCGAGCATAGTGTAAGGTATGTTCCTTGCGGTAGGTATGTGCTCTGTCAGAAAGTTGAGGCGCTCACGGGAGTCGACCAGCAACTTCCCTTGCTGCGACTGCGCTGCCTCGACGTAGGGCGCGTCGGCGTACATTTCCTTGTTGATGTTGAGCGGGTGCTTGGTCGGCTTGAACTTGTTTTCCCTGGTCTCCACTTCAAGCCCTAGGCCCTTCCACTGCGAAAACGTCATTTCCAGAAGCGCCGTGTTTGTGTGCCCGACGTACTGGAACGTCCAGGCGACCCTTGCAGCAAGAGCGCCGAACGTGTCGTCGTAGACGACGACAGGCATCTTTTCGGTTACGCCCAGCTCTTGTAGTATCTGCACCACGCGCTCGGGGCTGTCGTTTTCAAGCAGGCGCGCAAGCGGGAGCGAGACTGCAGTCGGTATGTGGCCTGCCTTGTAGTCCTCGGCCCTCCTCACGTCGACCACACGGACGGCCTTTTTGCGCACAAGCGTCCGGAGCGTGTCCGCGTCGCAGACGATTGGCAGACTGGCAAAATCCGAACCCTTGGCCTTTGCGGGCCTTGCCTTGGCTGCTCTAGCCTTCTGCTTGAGCTTGGGCCTTACCTTTGCCCTTGCTGCCTTTTTCAAGCCGCGCATTCTCCCCTTGCCGTCTTGGCTATGAACTTGGAGTCGCTTCCGTAGTCGCGGTATGCGTCAGGGTCGCTTTCTGCCGGCGGGAGCTGTATCGTGGAAACGAGGGCCTTCTTCATGTCGTCGAGGTTCTTGATGCTGCCCGTCCCCTGCCCCCTCGTTATCCTTACTACCCACTGGTGCAGGGTCTCGCCCTCTGCGCGCTCTGCCCTGTAGGTCTCGATTATCTTTAGGATCGTGTCAATTACGCGCTTTGCCGGCACGCGCATTATGGCTTTTCCAAGCTCGCCCTGCTCGCCGGCGCTTCCGCCAAAGAGCATCGTGTAGGTGGGCGACATGGTGTTGCCTATCCTAGTCGCGCCTCCGAAAAAGCCGATGGTAGCTATCTCGTGCTGTCCGCACGAGTTGGGGCACCCGCTTATCTTTATCGTGGCGTCGGCAATGCTGTCGTCGATGTCAAGCCCCAGTTCTAGGAACTTGCGCTGGACCTCCTTTGCCAGCCTGTGCGAGTTTGTTATCGCAAGGTTGCATGAAGTCGTGCCGGAGCACCCGACCGCTGACGCAATTGTAAGCGCACCGGGGTTGGCAAGGCCGGCGGTAGCCAGCCTGTCAAAGAATTCCTTCAGGTCCGAGCCGCGCACGTAGCGCACTGCAAAGTTCTGCTGCGGAGTCGTCCTAGCAACGCCTTCTGCGGACAGCTCGCGGATTGCAGACGCAAGGACGCGCAGCTGGCTTGCCGTGATGTCGCCTGCCCCGAGCGTTATGAATACTGTAAAGAATCCATCCTGCTTTTGCGGCACGGTGTTGGTGTGGAGCCACCGCTCAAACGCCGGGCTGTCCTTTGTGACCTTGTCAAACATTGGAAGCCTTACCATGCCGCCAGACTTGGGGAGCGTGCGCCTGTCTGCCTGCGACTCGACGTCGTATGCTGTCGCAGTTGCAAGCGACGTGGTCATCTCTACTGCAGTGCGCTCTTTCAGCACCATCTTCTGGAATTTCTCCCAGCCCGTCTCGTGGACCAAGTAGCGCATCCTGTTGCGGGCCATGTTCTCGCGGTTTCCGTGCCTGTCAAACAGCCTGACAGTTGCCATGCATGTCGACAGGACTCTGTCCTCTGGAGTGAAATCTTCAAGCGGGTGGCCTATGAACGACGCGGCTCCAAGCCCTCCGCCAAGGTATATCCTGAACCCTCGGACCTGCTTGCCTTCTACCTCCTTTATCGCCGGCACGAGCCCGATGTCTGCCACCTTTACAAGGCCGTGCTTTTCGCAGCAGCCAAAGTTTACCTTGAACTTGCGCGGCAGGTTCTGGCACATCGGGTTGCGCAGGAAGAACCTTGCGACTGCCATTGAGTACGGCGTGGCGTCAAATGCCTCGTCGGGGCAGACTCCAGCAAAGTGGCTGCACATGACGTTTCTGACGGTGTTGCCGCAAGCCTCCCTTGTCGTGAGGCCTGACTCCACTAGCCCGCGCATGACCTCGCTCACGTCTTCAAGCTGGACCCAGTGCAGCTGTATGTTCTGCCTAGTCGATACGTGGGCCGAGCCTATCGAGAACGCCTCTGACAGGCCTGCTATCTTTTCCACCTGCTCGGGGGTTATCTCGCCTCCCGGTATCTTTATCCTGACCATGCTGTAGTCGGCGTGCAGGCGCGACCCGTACGCGCCGTGCTGCAGGCGGAACCTGCGAAAGTCGTCCTCTGAAATCTTGCCCTGCCTGAAAAGCTTGACCTTCTTGGCGAAATACTCGGTCTCCTCCTCCCTGCCCCATCTAGGGTTGGGCTTTGGGGGCGAGACACCCTTTTGCTTCTGGCCTGCAGTTGCTGCTCTGGCTTTGCTCATCTACTGCATTAAAACGGCGTTTTAAATCATATATATTTTCTGGATAGGGGCATTTACGGCAGTGCGCATTGAGAGGTGCGGCAATAACGCGTCATCTGCATGCACAAGGCTTAATTAAATCGCAGGCATTTTGAGGGGCATGGCCAAGAAGAAAGCCGCTTCTAAAAAGAAGAGCACCTCAAAGAAAGTCAGTCCCATTCCAAAGGAATATCACAGCCTGACGCCTTCCATCGTGGTGAAGAACTGCGCCGAAGCGCTCGAGTTCTACAAGAAGGCGTTTGGCGCAAAGGAGAGGGGCAGGCACTACCTGCCCGACGGCAAGACGGTGATGCACGCCGAGCTCAAGATAGGCGACTCGGTCCTGATGCTGTCAGACGAGATGCCCCAGATGCAGTGCCTCTCGCCACAGACCGTGGGCGGCGCAAGCTCCTCCCTGTACGTGTATGTCAGCAACGTAGACAGGGTCTTTGACCAGGCGTTGAAGGCCGGCGCCACGCCCACGATGCCGGTGATGGACGCCTTCTGGGGAGACAGGATGGGCGCGCTCACAGACCCGTACGGGCACATGTGGTCGTTTGCAACCCGCAAGAAGAACCTCACTAAGAAACAGATGGAGAAGGCGGGCAAAGAGTGGTTCGCCTCCATGCAGAGCCAGTAGAGCAAGCTTAAAATCACCTATCAGCGGGCTTGAGTCACTGAACGGCAGATGGGCAAGAGAACACTGGTCCGCAGGCGAGGCCGCGGAGGCAAGCAGTTTAGAGCTATAACAGTCGGCAAGATAGCGCCGGCAAAGTATCCCAATTTCAAGCTGGAAGAACATCACAAAGGCACAGTAGTCGACATCGTGCACGAGCGGGGCAGGGACGCGCCGCTGGCAAGGGTGTTCTTTGACGACGGCAGGTACTCGTACGTGCCGGCGCCGGAAGGCACGACCGTAGGAAGCGCCATCGAGGTCGGCACCGGGACGTCTGCATCGAGGGGCAACATTCTCTCGCTTGAATCAATCCCGGACGGCACCGTCGTGTGCAACATCGAGAGGAACGCCGGCGACGGAGGCAAGCTGATAAAGTCCGCCGGCTCGTCTGCGATAGTGTTCGCGCACGGCACAGAAGGCGTCACGATAAAGTTCCCGTCCGGCAAGTTCCTTACGCTAAACGGCAAGTGCAGGGCGATGGTGGGCGCCATAGCGGGCGCAGGAAGGAAGGAAAAGCCCTTCCTGAAGGCAGGAGTCCGCGCCAAGTACATGCAGGCCCACGGCAGGCTGTACCCGACAGTCAGGGGCATCGCGCAGGCGGCAGTCTACCACCCGCACGGAGGAGGCAGGCACCAGCACATCGGTCGCCAGTCGTCCGTCAGCAGGAACACCCCGCCGGGACGCAAGGTCGGCAACATCGCACCGCGCAAGACCGGCCGCGGCAGGGTGAAAGAGACGCCGCAAAAGGGCTAGGGCCTTTTTCCTCCCTTTTTACGGCTTTGTGGAAAAAGTGCCTCTTGTTTAAAAAGTCCTGATTTTGTTCAAAAAGTATCCTCAGCACATCCTCTTCATTGCGAGAGGTAAGTCTTGGAAAGCATTTTCGGCCCTGACGCCATGTCGTTGTTAATAATCGTCACAAGAAAGTGGGTAGAAACAGACTAGACGCTCATTTCATCTTTGCCAAGTGCTTCTTGATGGAACCTATGAGCGCGCTTTCCTTTTCCGGTTTTGTAACGACGCACAGCACCTTCCGAGTCCCGATCGGAAAAAGATACACCACTCCCATGTCGTGCTGCACCCTTACGTGATTAAAGTCTCCAAGGTAACTTGTGCTATTCTTTAGCATAGATACAAGGATCTGGACCTTCGTTATCATCACCTTCCATGTTTCCTCGTTGGGCACAGGCACCCCTTTTCGCACATACCAGTCAACGGCCTTCTCACCGCCCAGCAACGCCGCGATCACAATGCTTGCTCTGGACCTTACGATAGTCTCACACTTGCTCACAGCCCAACCCCGCCCTGATGAAGCAAATAGGCTTTAATAATATCAGCTTCGGTATCCATAATGAAAAGTTGCGCAAAACGGGTATCAAATACAGAGATGAATCCGTGGAAGGGGAGACCCTGCAAAAGCCGATGGCTGCAGGATTGAAGATCCTGGGCGAAGTGGGTCTGCATTCCTTATTCTACGACCTCGAATCCCGCGGCATATTACTTGAAAAGCGCAACTCCATTTCTCTGAAAGAATTATGCAAGAACCTGACGGAGCTTTTCGGATATGAAGCAGCTGACATGATCATGGAGCGCGTATACAAAGAACTCCACATGGTCAACACGCCAGAGAACCATCGCGAGACCGTTGAATAGGACTGACCTTTATCTCGAGAACAGGGGCAGAATGTTGCAGTAAATACTCGTCCATTCTAGTAATGAGGATGCCGGCTGATTGGCCAAACAGGTCCTCAAGTCCCTTCCTGATGTCGTCCATGTTAATAGGCGTTAAACCATGAAGCTTGACATCGTATCTATCGTCAAGCATGAAAACCACGGCCGCGTGCGACTCATCGCTTAATACCGACAGCGCATGGTGCAGGGCTTCGGCGATTATGCTTTTCATTAACAATCCTCGCTTGAAGAGGTATATAGCGAGCAGGAAGACATTGCACTTACTGCCTTACAACAAGCAGGTTAGAGGCAATAGCCAATTAGGACTTGCTCACCGTCAGTATCATGAAATGCGCACTGAAGTAGGTTGTTTAAAAAGTCGGCCTCAAAAGGCACTTTTTCCACAAAGCCCCTTTTTACAAAAAGCCTATATTTGCCGGCTCCACGCATGACGGTGAATGAGAGCCGAGCAGTTTTCAAGAAACGTCCTGGCACTTGACACCAGGATCAGGTTCGCCGGCGTGGTAGAAAAGTCCGGCCACCTGTACGCAGGGGTCAGGCGCGAGGACGCCCCAAACAAGCTTTCAGACAAGAACAGTGAGATCTCGCTGTCGCAGTCGGCCTACATAGTCGACCTGCGCAAGATGTTCACGCAGGAGCTTGGCGAGCTCAGGTCGGTCGTGTACAACTACGACCGGGTCAACATAATCAGCGTGCCGGTAAAGGACCACGTGCTTGTCGTATCGACGGAAGTGGACGTCAAGCCCGACGACATCGTCGACAAGGTACGAAACTACATCAGGTCGGTCGAAAAAGAGCTCTCGCTCTACCCACCCTCAAACGTCGTGACGGAGGAAAAGAGGGAGGCCATGCGCAACCTGCTCGAATCTGGAATATCAGAAGAGCTTGTGGCAGAGCAGCTGGATCTCGATATCGAACTGGTGAAAAAGCTCGCAAAAGAGCTGGTCATCCAATAGTCTTGAACGCGTCGAGCGACTTCCAGAGATACCACGTGGCAACCGACCGGTAGGGGCGCCATGGCTCGGCTATCCTCTCCATCTTTTCCGGCTCTGGAAGCGACCGCAGCCGATATGTCTTTTGCATCGCCCTCCTCAGCCCCAGGTCGCCCACCGGGAGCACGTCTGGCCTGCCAAGGTTGAATATCAAAAACATCTCCGCAGTCCACCTCCCTATGCCCTTGACTTCAGTCAGTTTCTCCACCACCTGCTCGTCGGCCAAGGAGGCAAGCGAAGCAAGGTCGATGCTGCCGTCGTGCACGCGCCGGGCAAGGTCGTATATGTATTCTGTCTTTCTGCCAGACAGGCCCACGCCGCGCAGCTTGTGCGCAGGCGTCCGGAGAAGACGAGCAGGCGCCGGGAACCTGCCGCCGTATATCTTCATGAACCGGCCGTGGATCGCGTCTGCCGCGCTGCCTGCAAGCTGCTGGTACATTATGGCCTCGACGAGCGACTGGAAAGGCTCGCCGCCTGAGGAGATAGAATAGTCGCCGACCGACCTGATGACGGCGCCAAGCCTTTTGTCGGACCTTGAGAGATGGGCTATTGCGCCTTTCAACCGTACATCTGCTCCTTTGCAGACGGCGAAAGCTGGTCGTTCCGCAGCTTTTTCAGGGTCTTTTCCATGACCTCCGCCTCCTTGAGCAGCGCCGGCACGTCGCACTTGGCGCCCGGCGCCAGTTTTGCAAGCGCCTCCGCAACGGCGGCGCCGGCCCTAAAGTCTGGCGCGTCGCGCACCACCTTCACGAGCAGGACTATGACGTCGAAATTGCGCCACGACCCTTCGTTCAGGAGCACCGCAGGTATGCCCGACACGGAACCTGAGAGGGCCGGCGATATTCCGGCCTGCGCCGCTACCTTTAGCGCGTGCGCCGTGCTTCCAACGGCGTGCACCTGCGGGTGCGCCTCGTCGGGCGTCTCGCCCTCCTCGTACGGGACCCCGGCGGCGCTTACTATGAGGTCGCAGTTGCTGTTGACCGCCCAGTCGAGCATCAGGTTTGCTGCAGGCCGGAAAAGCGACGCGTCGAGGTTCAGCTCCGACACGAACATCGCAAGCTTCAGCTCCTCGTTTGCGTAGACGCGCGCAGGAAAGTTCGGCATCGCGTTGCGGACAATCGAAAGCGGCGGGAAAGCCGGCGAGTCTATCATGGCTACAAATTCCGTCTTGAGCGAGTGTATCAGGCACTCTGACGCTATCGCGTTTGCAAGGCCGACGCTTGGAAAGCCGTCGACTACTATGCCGCCTTTGAGGTTCACGTTCTTCAGCTTGCGTATTTCAAGTGTGGGTTCGGCCAACGCACAAGCTTGGCGGCGCTTGATTATAAAAGATAGCTCAGAGGCCCAGCGCGGACATGAGCGCCTTCAAGCCCTTTCGTGTCTGGTCGCGCTTGTACGCCCTCAGCGCGGATATGGCGGCTTCTTTGTCTGATTTCCCGATCGCCCCGCCCATCGCGGCCGCAACTGCGCCGGCTACAAAAAGCGACTGGCCCGCTGAAGACACGTTGGCCACCCTGCGCTCGGTGCTCGCGGTCTCGAAATCGATTATGATCGGTCTTTTGCCGACGATTACGTGCCTGTCAAGCCTGCTCAGCTGACCGTGGTCTAGGCCCGCCCTGTCAAGCAGGAAGCACTGCTCAAGCACGTCCCTTGCAGTCTGGCGTGCCTGCCAGCTGCTTGCGCCTGCGGCCCAGTCCGCGATGCTTGGACCTTCTGCAAACTCCATCAGCATGAGATTCCGGGAAAAGTCGTAGAGGCGCGGTCCGACTCCGGCGTCGTTAGCTATCCTGTGGAGCCTGACTTCACCGGCCATGCTCTCCCTGTTGGCGTCTACCCTGCGGATCTTTAGCGCACACGTCTTTTTTCCAGCCTTTGCCCTGACGACGAGCCCGACGCAACCCTTGCCTGCCACTCTTGTACCATGCACAACGGTGCCGCCTCCTAGCATTATCGACGTGACGCCGAGATCGCGCAGCTCTGCCAGCCTGGCAGCATAGTCGGCTGCGTCAAACCCGGGGTACGTCAATATCTTGGCGAGCTCGGGCGAGCCGGGGTCAAGGCCCGAAAATGAGGCCCTCTGTCGATGCGAGCTCGTCAACTGCCTGCTTCACTATTCCAGCTGTCCGGCGGCTGCCAGTATAAATCTTGAGATTTCCTGTCACCATGCCCCTTGCCACTCCGCTCCCGTCTTTTTTCAGCAGCGCCTTGACGAGCGAGCCGGCGTCGGTCTCCTTCCTCCTGACAACGGTTGAGACGCGCATGTCCCTGTCGGCCCAGACTGCGAGCGCGCCTTTCGCCTTTGACACAAAGCTGTCCACGTCTTTTGCCCTGAACACCTCCGGGCCCTTCCTTGCCGTGTAGGGAGAGAGCGCGTGCGACTCTAGAAGGAACGCAAACGCGCCGCGGGTCTCCTCGTCGGTGACGCACGTAGAGCGTATCACGGCAAAGCCGGCAAGGTCCAGCTGCTTGGCGACGGCGTTCTGGCTCCTCTTCATCTGCCCCCATATCGTGTCCGGGCTGCGCTTGCGGTGCGAAAACTCGGCCACCAGGATGTACGGGTAAAGTTTCCTGTTCACCCTTGCCTTCTGGCCGGAAAAGAACCGCATCGACGGTTTTCTCATAAAAGCCCGCGCCGCCAGTATGAACCTGCCGGCGCACTCGGGTGAAATGGCAGTCCCAAGGTTGCGCCTCGGGTCTACAGGGTCGATTATGACAAGCGGGCTTGAGAAGCCCTTGACCACGTCGCGGTCGTAGTCGCCGACTGTGACTATCTGGCCGCGGTCAAACCCTGCGGCTGCGGCAAGCGCGCCTTCAAGCGAGCCGTACTTTGCGATCAATACCTCCGACACGTATCCGGAAAACCCGCCGGTGGATATCTCTGCGCCGTAGATGCCGGCGCTTTTCAGGAACCTTTTGAGCAGGCGCACCTGCGCGCGTTTTTCAGTACCGAGCGTGCGCATCACGTATTCCGTGTGGAACGTAGACCTGTCAGCGGCACTCTTCCAGTTGCCCCGCTCGACGTCGTAGCACGGCACGACGTTTACCCTGACGCCCCTGACAAACGCCTCGACGTAGGGGTGGTCCGAGTAGCGCAGGTGCGCGCCGTGCTTTTTGAGCGCTGCCGTTCCCAGCTCGACTCCCAGCTTTTCAAACTTGTCTTCGTCCACGGACGGGTGGAGCTTGACAAAGATGTCGACGTCCGCGTCGCCCCTGAGCCACGTGCCCTTGGCAAACGAGCCGCCGTAGACGACGCCTGTGACCTCGGGAACGACCCTCGCCTCGACAAGCCTCTTGGCCTCCTCTGCGACTGCGGTTATCCTGTCCACTTCTTTTGCAGTGGGCTCGCACGCGGCAAGCGCCCTTGCAAGTACGCCGTTCATTTCTGTTCCTCCTTTGCGGCGCTTGTGGTATAAACGTTCGAGTACGTCGGCCCTGCGGGCGAGAGGTCGCTCCTTTTCAGGTGCACCCTGTCCACCACGTCGGTGCCAAAGGTCCTGCCGGCGTACTTTTCCACGTCGACCTGCACGTGCCTGTTCTTTGCCCTGAATATCGTGAGGTGCGCAGAGAAAGGCTTGTCGGGCCTGAAGCCTATCTTCTCTAGTTTTTCCACCACCTGCCCTGCGAGGGCCTCGAGCCTTTTCCTGCCCTCGTCGTCGACTCCGACCCAGACCACCCTGGCGTTGCCCGGCCTTGGAAAGACACCCATGCCCGTGTATGTGAGCGAGAAAGGCTCAAACGATATGCTTGACAGCGCGCCTTTCACCTGTTCCACTTGCTGCTCTGAAACCTCGCCCAAGAAAATAAGCGTGAAATGAAAGTTGCGCGCCTCTACCGGCTTGATGTCTTTTGGGTTCATGGAACCCATAATCTCCTGCTGCAAGCCGGCTATCCCGCTGCTTGCCGCGTCGACTGCAACAAAGGCCCGCACATTTCAGTGTGGAAAATGTTTGTTTATATTATTTTGCCAAGCGACGGCTGCATTAAATAACTCTCGGGCGGTTTCTATGCCGTGGCAGGCGCGGACAGCTTTGCAGTCGAGAAGGGCAGGGGCGCCGAGGCCGTCGCCTGGATGAACGAGTACGCGAAAAAGAACAAACTGAAGTTCGAGGCCAAGGCTGAAGGCTACTTCATGCAGTCAGTCAAGTTCGGCGAGTTTGAGCTGATATCCTGGAAGGGCGACTGGCCGGCCGCGCGCAACATAATAAAAAAGGTCAGCGGGAAACTGCGCATAAAGACGGTCGAGTCGGGCTACCACGAAAAGAAGGATCTGCTGGCGGCGATGTTCGGCAGCGCCGAGTTCGGCAAGGTGTATTCTGGCGGCAACATTGTAGGGCAGGTCGAGCTGACGTCAAAGGGCGGCAGGTGGGCCGTCAAGGCCGAGTCTTATTTCTGAAATACATCTTTTTCATGTCCTTGACCCAGGCGTCCTTCTTGCCGTATATCTCCTTGTGCTTCCGCGGCTTGCAGACTGACAATGCATAACTGCAGAGCATCGGGAAATACACCGACGAGTCGCCGTACACTATGACGTTGCCCCGGTGCGAGGTCTTTATCTTGCCCCAGCTCTTACCCTCCTGCAAGGTGGCGCCCGAGAGCCCGCCGGTGTCCGGCCTTGCATCTGTCATCTGTATGAGGTAGTCCTGGCCGCCTTCCTTTATCTTCAATATCTGGTAGAGCGCCGGCCCGGTCTGCTGGAAAAAGTTCTTCGGGACGCCGCCTCCAAGCTCAAGGCCGCCGGATTTCTTGCTCTTCCATAATATTGCTGCAGACTCGGCGACATCAAGAATGGTGTTTGGAAAGACACCCTTTCCCTCGAGCAGGAGCGGGAGCATGTTGAGACCAATTGACGAGTCTCCGATGGCCGGCATGTAGACTGGAACCTTGTGCTCGTACGCCTTTACCAGAAAAGACTTTTCCGGATATTTTGCGTTCTCCTTAGCCGCCTTTCCGAGCG
Source organism: uncultured Nitrososphaera sp. (assembly GCA_964464395.1). Classification (GTDB taxonomy): domain Archaea; phylum Thermoproteota; class Nitrososphaeria; order Nitrososphaerales; family Nitrososphaeraceae; genus Nitrososphaera. The sequence goes on along the minus strand of CAYXFY010000008.1, from coordinate 41,813 downwards.
CGTATGCAATGTCTGCCGTAGATGCGTTTGCAGGGATCTCATCCGACCTTTCCTCCATGTCCTTCTGGACCAGCAGGTCCTGGGCCTGCAGCGTCTCCATCTCCTTGATGTAGACGTCATAGATGCGCACGATTTGTTTAGCGTAAAGAACGTCGTCGTCCACGTCGAAATGACCCTGCTTGACCGGGAGGCCGTACGCAAAGTGCAGGTCGTGGTACACGTTTGCGCCCGTCGCCACTATCCAGTCGATGAACCCTGCCTCTATCATGGCAGAGATGCTCCTGCCCATGCCTATCGGGGTCATGGCGCCGGCAAGCGTGAGGCAGACGGTGGAATTGGTGTTTATCATGTCCTCCAGTATCTCTGCAGCCTCTGCAAGGCGCCGGGCGTTGTAGCCGGTAGCACCGTAGAACTTTATCAGCTCTGGAACCGTCATGTTTGGAAAAACCTGCGGCGGGTCTATCTTGCGGCCGGAAAACGTGTGCCTCGGGTCGTTGTGGTGATCGTGCACCATCTTGTTAGAAAACCACTTGCTTAAAAATTCTGTCAGATTTTTATTATAGGGTAGGCAATACGCTTGCATGGCCGGCAAGAAAAAGGACGACCTTTTGCACAGCGCAGTCAAGGACCATGCCATCGTCAAGAACACAGACATCAACGCGATTTTGAGGAGCATGAGCGAGTCCGGTGGCTTCGAGTCGCGCAACCTTGCCGACGGAGTCGACATCCTGAGGAGGATGATGGACGAGCCCAAGTGCACCAAGTTCCTGTCGTTTGTCGCGGCCCTGATGTCTACTGGCGCCCGAGGAATCGTCAGAGACATGCTCAAGAACAAGATGTTCGACGTTGTGATAACGACGTGCGGCGCGCTCGACCACGACATCGCCCGCTATTATGACAAGTACTACGCCGGCGACTTTCGCATGGACGACCGCGAGCTTCTGGACAAGGACGTGCACAGGCTCGGCAACGTGCTGGTTCCAATGTCGGCCTACGGCCCGCTGATAGAGGAGAAGGTGCAGGCCTGCCTTGCAGACATGTACAGGGAGGGCAAGCGCGACGTGGCGACATACGAGATAACTGACAAGATAGGGAGCACGCTTGGCGAGTCGTCATTCCTGTACTGGGCTCACAAGAACAAGATTCCGGTCGTCGTGCCGGGAATCGTCGATGGCGCGGTCGGGAGCCAGGTGTGGCTCTTCCACCAGCAGCACCGCGACTTCAAGCTGGACATTTTGAAGGACCAGAACCTGCTCTCAAACCGGGTGTTTGACGCAAAAAAGTCCGGCGCGTTCATGATAGGCGGCGGGATATCAAAGCACCACACGCTCTGGTGGAACCAGTACCGGGGCGGCCTTGACTATGCGGTGTATATTACAACGGCGCCGGAATGGGACGGCAGCCTCTCAGGAGCGCTTGTCGCAGAAGCCATATCATGGGGCAAGGTCACCACAAAGGCGAGGCAGACGACCATCCACGGCGAGGCGTCGACTCTTTTGCCTTTCATCTACGCGGCCCTCCTTAACAGGTAGTGCGGCTTGGAACCTGAAGACGTCCTCAGGCACTCGCTTTTGGCGGGCAGAGAGGCAGCAAAGCTCCTGAAGGATAACTTTGGCAAGAGCGACACCTACGACGTCTCGGTGAAGAACGACAGGTCGCTCGTGACGAGGGTGGACGGCGAGTCGCAGGCACTGATAATGTCGTACCTGAAAAAGCAGTTCCCCGGCGTGCCATTTGTGGCCGAGGAGCAGGACAGGCAGGTCAACGCCGACATAAAACGCGACGGCTACTACTTTGTAATAGACCCGCTCGACGGCACTGCAAGCTTTGTAATGGGCCTCCCTTTCTTCTGCACCTCCATAGCTTTGTGCAAAGGGCCTGAGACTCTGGTCGGCGCGCTTGTCGACCCAAACCACAACGAGGAGTTCACCGCCATAAGGGGCAAGGGCGCGAGCCTCAACGGCGGCAAGATACAAGTCACGGCCCGCCGGAAAATGGAGGAACTCTACCTCAACGTCAACCACACCAAGTTCGACGGCGCCCGGTTTGCAAGGATAAACGAGAACATACTGAGAAAGATAAAGCGCTTCCACAAGCTCGGGAGCCTCTGCCTCGAAGTCGCGTACGTGGCAGCGGGCAGGCTGGACGGCACGATAAACAACGACCTTTCCATGTGGGACATCGCCGCCGCAGGCCTGATAGTGGAGGAGGCCGGCGGGCGCTGGTCCCTCCTTGACGGCTCAAAGCCTGCGTTCCCGGTGTTTGACAAGCTGGACATAATCGCGTCAAACGGGCTCGTGCACGACGAGCTGCTAGGCGCGCTCTAGCGGTCTACTATAGTCACGGAGACTATCCTTGCGTCGTCAGGGTTTGCAGGCTGCTCCCTGTCTGATCCCCCTCCCCCGACCGTCGGGAGCTGCGCTATCTTGTCGACCACGTCCATGCCCTCAATAACCCTACCAAACACCGTGTACTGGTTGTCGAGGAACGTGGTGTCCTGCACCACTATGAAGAACTGCGAGCCGGCGCTGTTGGGGTCGCTTGCCCTTGCCATGGACACTATTCCCCGGACGTGTGATATGTCGTTGAACTCTGCGGGAATGGTGTATCCGGGTCCGCCCGTGCCCCATACGCTCCTGTCGGGATCCTCGCCGCTTGTCTGCGGGTCTCCGCCTTGTATCACGAATCCCGAGCCAAGCGCCGCCAGCCTGTGGAACACCTGGCCGTCGAAGAACCCTTCGTTTGCAAGCGCGATAAAGTTGCTCACGTGCCTTGTAGCCGCGTTGGGGAAGAACTCTATCTTTATCGTGCCCTGCGCCGTCACCACCTCGGCTATCTGCGGGCCGGGGGTCGTGTCTGCAAGCGTGCCTGTGGTCGGCGTGTACGGGTCCCCGCGCGGGCTTGGGACATAGTCGCGGTTTACCTTGTATATGTGGACGCCGGTGACTATGTCGTCTGCCTCCTCGTAGCTGGACGACGAATACACCAGATTGAACGGCAGGCTCGGGTCGCCGGCAGGATACTTGACGTTCTTTGAGTGGAGCTGTATGAATCCCGGCTGGTAGCTTTCGCTCACGTTTACGATGTTGCCTTCAGGGCCGAACAGCACGTAGTTCAGGGGCTCGTAGGGCATCATCCTTCCAAGGAGCGTCGACTGCCAGAATGTGTTCTTGGCGGTAAAGCCGTCGCTTTCCACGTACCTCCTGTCGTCGTAGCCGGCTATCCTCATTATCCACTGCTTCTTGCTCTCCTCCCCTCCCTGCCCCAGCGTGAAGAGCGGGACCTGCGCGCCCGACTCGTCGCCGGCAGTGCCTGTAAGCGCCTTTTGCGCGACGACGTAGACAAGTATGTAGTCGACATCAAGGTCGTGGGCTATCTGCGCGCCGGCCTCCTGATCGCCTGTGAACATCTTTGCTATAGACTCAATGCGCGTCGAGTTTATCGTGGCGTTGTCGGCGATGGTGGTGCGCTCGCCAAGCGTCGTTATCCAGTAGCCATAGTCCCACCAGGCCGCGATTACGGCGTCCTCCTCGGTGTTCTCAGATATCCACTGCATGGCCTCGGACCAGTCGTCGGTCTGCACACGAAAGACGCTGCCGCCGTTTGCTATCGCGGTCGGGACGTCAACCGCGGTTATCCAGCTAGAGTACGGAGGGTAGAACACCGGAACGAGCAGTATCACTATCGTGACTGCGACATAGATTATCTTGGTGCTGAACGCGCCGACAAAGGCCTCGTCGTGCTTTTTCTTGCCCTTCGACGTCGCCGCCTCCTTGCGCTCCATGATGTTTCTGGTGACCTCGGCAAGGCCGATGCTTGCAAGAACGATTATCCCGACGGACGCAAAGACCAGCAGCCTTGCAAAGGTCGCGCTCACATAGACGCCTGTTATTCCAAGTATCAGGGCAAACACCATTGCGTCGTTGCGCTTCTGGAAGGCAAGCCAGATGCCGAGGCCGGCGAACATCAGAAGCACGGAAAAGTCCAGGAAGTAGTCGACGATGGTGGGCGTGAGGTGCTCTGCGACTGATTCCACGAGCGCGTTGTCAGAGCCCGTGAACGGGTTGACCGCGTTGATGTACCTGAAGGACGGAGGGGCGTAGGCGCCGGCTGCTATCAGCCCTATCCCTGCTGCCACAAACGCTATGAGCAGGAAAGACAGGTTGCGGTTGCGTGCCTTGTCGCCGCCGAGCCTGCCGACAAAGTTTGCGGCTATCAGGTATAGCGTGGTGCCGGCCATCGCGATGCCGGGGAGGCCGGCCACAAACGACATGCCCGGCCGCGGAAATCCGAGAGCCGCAATGAGCGTGAACGCGGTGAACGCTATTGCGACGTACATTGGTATCGTAAGGTCGCGCTTGAAAAACGGCAGCGCCAGGAAAAAGAGCGCAATCGGGATGCTGAAATACTGGATGCCGCCCCACGAAGCGTTTGCAAGCCCGAGAAGCAAGCCGCCGAGCACGGCCTTTGGTATTGCATATTTTATTTCCTTGTGCCTTATCGCCGATATGAACAGGTACGACGCAATGAGCGCAAAGAACAGACCAAGCGGCTCCGACTTGAACCAGCCTAGGTTTCCGCGCAGTATTATGGGCGGCGTGAACGCGAACATGAGCGAGGCAAATAGGCCTGCAGTTGTTCCGCCAAGCACGCGTACAAGCGCAAACACGACTATGACGGTGAGCGAGCCTATGACCACCGGGAACATGATGGTAAAGTCCATCAGGGGTGTGCCGGCGCCAAATATCTGGTACATTATGGCCGCGCTGACGTGCAGGCCCGACTGCGAAGTCGCAGCAATGTCGCGCCCTTCAGGGTACCACGACATGTCGTCGTGCCACTGCCAGTAGGCGTCAAGCCCGTTGTCCAGTATGAACTTGGTCGCCCTGTAGTCGAAGTAGGGGTCGAACTCGTTAAGGTAAAAGCCGTACTTTATCGGGTACGACCTCATTATCACGGCTATCGAAAACGCAAGCGCCAGGACGGCGATTATGAGCAGGTGCCGGGTCGTGAACTCGAAACTGCCGGCCCGAAACATCACCCTGCCGCCCTGAAACATCGCAGTTGTGGAGTTGGCCCCTATTTTTTAAGGTACCGACATCATTCTCTTGTCAATATCTCGACCGCGCATGACTTGACCAGGCCCTTGAAGCGCCTCGCGTCGTCCTCGCTCCCGACGATGGACGCGTAGTGCATCGGGATTGCAAGCATCTTTGGTTTTATGAGCTCGTCGGTAGCCTTTGCCGCCTCGTCCGCGGTCATGACATACGTTCCTGACACCGGGACGAGCGCAATGTCGGGCTTGGCAGAGCCCATCTCGGGGATTATGTCGGTGTCGCCGGTGTGGTATATGCGCAGGCCGCCCAACGTCACGACATACCCGACCTTGCCGTCTGCCTTTGGGTGAAAGTCCTTGTTGGTGTTGTAAGCTGCGATGACCTCTACTGCGACGTCCTGTACCGTCAGCCTGTCGCCGGGCGCCACCAGTTTTGTCTCTACGCCAAGCGGCTTTAGCTGGGCGGCGCACTCGCGCGCAGCCACTATGGTCGTGTTCGGGCCGACCACGTGCTTCAGGTCGTCGAGGCTCAGGTGGTCAAAGTGGTTGTGGGAGATGAGCACAATGTCGGCGTCCTTGCGGTTGTGCTGTTCATCTAAGAGCTTGTAAGGGTCGATGTAGACCGTCTTGCCTGCAAACATCCTAAAGCCGTCGTGTCCAAGCCAGCTGAACTTGACTCCCTTGTAATTTAACATGGCATAGAGCGGCTCGAAAATTAATTAAAGTTTGTCGTTTATGTTCGGGTTTGCCACTGTCAGCCTGTCCCGGCTCAGCGTCAGCACGAGCACGTCGTTTGCGATCAGCCGCCTGCGGAGCGCGGTATCGATGGTGGCAACAGCGCACTTTTGCTCCGTCGCGTATTCGACTATCGAGTCGTCGACGTGCGCTGCTTTTGGCACCTTGACTGTCGAAAAGCGCGCCCTTGCTATTTCAAGCGCGGTCTTGGCAAGGGTCGAGCGCTTGGGGCCAGCTTTTTCCTTCAGCCTTTCAAGCTCGTCGATGACTGCGTCCGGGACTATGAAATCCAGCCGGCCAAACTCGTGCTCCACCCTCTCGACGTGTTTTATCGGCTTGGCGACGAGAACCATCAAAAAGCTCGTGTCGCACAGGACTCGCATCTCAGACCGCTATTCCGGAACCGATGAGGCGCCACCTCTCGGCTATCCTGCGGCTGACGGCGACCCTGCTCTTTGGCAAAAGGCAGACGGGCTTTTTCAGCTTGACTTCCATCTTGCCGTCCCGCACGCTTGTGACGGTGCCGACCGACGCGGCCGTGCCGATGTTCAGGCGCAGTGGCTCCTTTGCCTTTATCGGCTCGACCTTCACCAGGTCCTGCGTGCCGACTGCGGTATCGAAAAGGTGTGTTTCCACCGTTATGGTGTCGACGTCTGCCGGCAGCGTGCCGGGCCTGCCGATGACTGAGCCTATGAGCGAGTCGCTCTTTGTCAGCGACGGGTCGAGTTTTGTCCCAATCGCGACGAGCCCTCCTGGCTTGACGTTTTCCACTAGGCCTGCTCCGGTCCCAAGCGTCGATATCGTCGACGTTATGGGCTCGTAGCGGCCCTTCTTCTCGTCTAGCGCCCCGGGCCTTATCTCGACTTCTTCGCCCAGCGAGAACTCGCCCTGCACCAGCGCGCCCCCGAGTATCCCGCCCTTGACCTGCTTTATCGGTATGCCGGGCCTGTTGATGTCAAACGACCGCAGCACGTGCATCACCGGCGGCGCGTCCTTGACCCTTGCCGGCGTCTTGACGTTCTTTTCAATCGATTCGATGAGCGCGTCGATGTTGAGCTTGTGCTGCGCAGACACCGGTACTATGGGCGCCTTTTCTGCGACGCTTCCCTTGACGAAATCCTTTATCTGCTTAAAGTTGTCAAGCGCCTCCTCCGCGCTGACAAGGTCGGCCTTGTTCTGAACCAGCACCAGCTGCTGGATTCCAAGGACAGAAAGCGCAAGAAGGTGCTCGCGGGTCTGCGGCTGCGGGACCTTCTCGTTTGCGGCCATCACCAGGATGGCGCCGTCCATCAACGCCGAGCCGGAGAGCATGTTTGCCATCAGGCTCTCGTGGCCGGGAGAATCGACAAAACTGACGACACGGGAAAGCTCGCTCTTGCCGCCGCAGTTGGCGCACTTGGGCTGCGTCCCGTAGCATTCAGGGCGCGGGCACTGAGGGCACTTGTAAAACGCGGCGTCCGCGTAGCCGACTTTAATCGTGATGCCGCGGCGCAGCTCCTCGCTGTGCGCGCTGGTCCAGACACCTGTTATTGCCTCCACGAGCGTTGTCTTGCCGTGGTCCACGTGCCCGGAGGTGCCGATGTTGACGCAGGGCTGGTAGCCATATTCTTTGATGTACCAGTCCGGCAATGTCTCTTTCCAGTGCAACTAGTTACCGTAAAATTCTCGGGGATATTAATGTAGAGAGTTACTTTTTCTTCTTCTCTTTCGCCGGCTCGGGTTTGGCTTCTGCTTCTGCCGGCGCCTCTTCTTTGGCCTTCTCTGGCAGATTGCCCTCGACCAGCCTGAGGTTTAATTGATAGATTTCTTCTGTCACCATGTTGCCCCTTACCAGCTTGCGGATCCTGCCGCCTTCAAGGTGCTTTGCGCCCACGCCCTCTGACATCAGCACGTACTTGCGGACACCGCCATGCACGTCTGCGCGCATCGGGACTCCTGACTTGTCGGAGCCGCCGGTGACTTTTACCTTGCCGCCCGGGATTCCTATGACAGACGAGTCGACGACGTTGCCTATCCTCACGCCCACAAGCGGCTGCGCCGCCCTGTCCTTGAGCTCCTGGGATACGCTCCTGCCGGTCCCGTCAGAAATCACGAGCTTGAACTGCGCCAATGCAGGATTCAAGGCGCATTTTGGATTTAATTAACGTTTGGCTTCTGCAGACAGGTCAGGCCGCGCCCTTGAGGTATCCTTTCCTCTTTTTCTCCGGGAACCTTTCGATGGCGTACCGCAGCATGGTACGGGGCATCTTTTTGTAGTGCTTTTTCAAAAAAGCCTCCTCTGCCTTCATGTCGCGCTTGCCAATTTCCCGGAGCATCCATCCCACGGCCTTGTGCATCAGGTCGTGCCCGTCGCACAGCAGGATTTCAGATATCTTGAGCGCGTCGGAAAAGTCGCCTGCGCGGATGAAATGGTACGTCGCCAGAATTGCGACGCGCCGCTGCCAGAGCGCCTTTGACCTTGCAAGCCTGTAAAGTAGGGACCTGTCGGATTTCTCAAGAAACGGCCCGAGGATCTTTGGGGCCGTCAGGTCTACAAGGTCCCAGTTGTTGACCTGCCCCAGATTGTCGAGGTAGAATCTTGTTACGCCATCCGGGTCTCGCCGGTATCTTTCGACCAGTATCAGCAGGGCTACAAGCCGCTCCTCATGTATCTTGGAGTATAGCAGGCCTTTTACTGCGTCCATGCCTGCGTTGGAGTGTTTTTTTGCTACCTTGCGCGAGTCGGGCACCGTGACGCCGAGAAAGATGTCGCCCTGCCCGTACTGGCCGGGTCCGGTCTTGAAAAAACCCTGCATCACCTTTGCCCTCTTCGGGTCGGCAAGTGCGCGCAGATCGTCTCTGATTTCTTGCATCATGCAATGTCCACCAGCTTTTTCCTTGACGCGTGGCCCGACACTATCCTGACATTTTGCGCTGGCACGGAAAAGTGCTCGGCCAGCTTTTTCACGAGTTCCCTGTTGGCCCTGCCGCGCTCAGGTTCAGACTGTATCCCTACCTCTATCTCGTCGCCGTCTACCCTTATCCCGCTGCCCCCCAGCTTCACAATGACGCGGTAGCGCAACCGCGAACACTTGGGTATGGCATCTAATATGTGTGTAGAACGATCTTCCGCAAAGCATTATACGCAGATTGCAAACTCTGATCTTAAAGATGGGCGACGGCCATGTCTACTGCTCGTGTGGCGAGACCTACGACGCAAGCCTCGCTGCCTGCCCCAGGTGCGGCCTGGCAAACGGCTATGCCACTGCAAAGTCAGGGGCAGGCGTCAAAGTGGCAGCGGCAGTCGGCATCGTGACTGCCATTGTGGCCATAGTCCTGCTCCTGCCGGAAATAATACCCCTCAACCAGCCAAGCCCGCTCCAGATGGCCGTGACGATACTAAAGCCGCAGGAGATCGGCCCTTCGACCGTCCCAAGGGAGGAGCTTGTACAGCACGCCCTTGCGGCGATAAACAGCGACAGGGCCGCGTTCGGGCTTGCGCCGGTGGAGCTGAGCGACAACCAGGCCGCGCAGGTGCACGCAGAGGACGTCTTTGCGACAAAGCAGATCTCCCACTGGCTGACGACCGGCGAAAAGCCGTACATGACATACACGAGGCTTGGGGGCGCAGGCAGCGTCCACCAGAACGTCGCCATCTCCGGGTTCAGCCAGACCGAGTACGACAGGTGCGTCTCGTCGTTTCTGCTCTGCGAAAAGATAGACCCGATTGCCGCCATCGAGGAATTACAGTACGAGATGATGTACAACGACCTGGAGTGCTGCAACGATGGGCACAGGGACAGCATACTCAATCCGCACCACACGCGCGTCAGCATAGGCATAGTCTACGACGACTATTACCTAGCGTTCGTCCAGAACTTTGAAAACGACTACGGGCTGCAGGTCCAGGCGGAAGGGACGCGCGTGGCCATACAGGGACCAATGCCCGGCGGCGCCAGCTTGGAGCACATCGTGATCTACTACGACGCGCTGCCCACGCCCGGGGAATACTCGGTTAACAAGAAGATGCTGGCGTACAGCGCCGGCAAGCTCGCGGCGTCGGTGTTCGAGCCGCTTCCTCCGGGCTTCCACTACCAACAGTCAGGAGACCACGTGGTAATAGAGGCCCGCAGCTGGGAAAGCGACGGGCAGGTGGACGCCAGGTTCGACATCTCGCCGGCGATAAAGGAGCCGGGCGTCTACACGCTGTATGCGATGTTTGACAGAAATGGCGAGCAGTTCTCTGCCACTTCACACTCGATATTTGTCGGGTCGGTTGGTTAGAACAGCACGGGGAGCGCAGGCATTATCATGCACGGCGTCGCGGGTCAAAACAGCCCTGCGCCTGCATATTGCTCGCCTGCTCCGTTCGTCCATGCTGAAGCCCGCTATGCGGGCACCTGTAATATGGCGCTTCAGTTATTTAAGCCAGATGACAATCTTTTCTATAGTCCCCGTTAATTCATTTAGACTTCAAGTGCTTGAATAAAAGAGGCTACCTCGCGCACTTGGCTGATGCAAGATACATATTTGACCTAGGCTGATGCATCGCCGTGAACTATGCCACCCTCAAGGTAGGCCCCTGGGACCTTTCCGGCCTGGTGAAGGATCCCGCGAGCGACGAGTTCAAGGAATATTTGGCATCGATAGAGAGCAGCGTAAAAGCGTTTGAGGCAAAGCGCCAGAGCCTGAGGCCCGACATGCCGGCTCCAGAGTTTGAGGGCATGATACGCGAGCTGGAGGACGTTTCAGAAAAACTCGGCGTAGCCGCCGGCTATGCGCACCTGCGCTACTACGCCAACACGGCGTCAAACGAGGCCTCGGCCCTTGTCACAAAGATGGACAAGATGTCTGCTGACGCTGCCAACCGCCTGCTGTTCTTCGACCTCTGGTTCAAGAAGCAGGTCGACGATGCGAACGCGGCGAGGCTGATAGACGGCGTCTCGCCAGTCTATCGCGAGCACCTGCGCCACGAGCGGCTGCTTGCCAAGCACTCGCTGTCAGAGCCGGAGGAGAGGATAATAAACACTCTTGGCGTCACCGGCATAGGCGCGCTTGTCAAGATATACGACAAAATGACGTCCGCGTTCGAGTTCCAGATGAAGATAAAGCGCGGGAAGAAAATAGTCGTCAGAAACTTTGACAACCGCGAAAAGCTCGCGTCGCTTGTCAGGAGCACAGACCCTGCCGAGCGCGAGGCCGCATACAGGGCGCTCTTTGCGGTATACAAGAAAAACTCGGGAGTGCTGGGCGAGATATACCAGAACATCGTCATCGAGTGGCGCGACGAAGGGATGTCGATGTCTGTAAGGAACATCGGAAACGACCTTGACGACACAACGGTAGACGCGCTGCTTGCCGCGTGCCGGAAAAACAGCTCGGTGTTCCACGACTATTTCAGGGAAAAGGCGAAGATGCTCGGCGCAAGGAAGCTTCGCCGCTACGACCTGTACGCGCCGATGTCGACAAAGAGGTCGGGCAAGAAATTCGCCTATGGCAGGGCAGTCTCGACGGTTCTTGACACCTTTGGCAGTTTCGACCTTGAGGTGCGCAGGCTTGCAGAGAGGGTGTTCCAGGAGCGCCATGTCGACTCGGAGATACGCAGGGCCAAGAGGGGCGGTGCGTTCTGCCACACAGTCAGCCCCAAGATAACACCCTACGTGCTGCTGAACTTTGACGGCCGGACCCGCGACGTGTCCACAATCGCCCACGAGTTTGGCCACGCAATCCACAGCATGCTTGCACGAGACCTGCCGCCGACAGTTGCGCACGCGCCCCTGCCGCTTGCAGAGACCGCGTCCGTGTTTGCAGAGATGCTGCTAAACGAGCGGCTGATGGAGACTCTGCCGGCAAGGGAGCGCAGAATCTTGCTTGCAGAGCAGATAGATGACATGTACGCCACCACAATGAGGCAGGCGTACTTTACGCTCTTTGAGATAGACGCGCACAGGGCTATAGGCGAGCAGGGCGCGACCATCGACCACGTGTCAAAGATATACCGCGACAACCTCGCAGAGCAGTTCGGCAGCTCCGTGCATGTGGAAGACGAGTTCCAGTGGGAGTGGGTCTACATACCGCACTTTTATCACACGCCGTTTTACTGCTACGCGTACTCGTTTGGCAACCTGCTGGTGCTGTCGCTTTACAGGCAGTACAAGCTGGAAGGCAAGTCGTTCGTGCCGAAATACCTGAACATACTTGCCGCCGGCGGCTCGCGGAAGCCCGAAGACCTCCTGACGGACGCCGGCTTTGACATTTCAAAGGAAGAGTTCTGGCAGCAGGGCTTCGACCTTGTGCGCGAAAAGATCCAGCAGCTGAAAGGGTTTGCGTCAGGGTAAGGACGCGCTCTTAGCAGCCGCCATAGCCGGCTCGATGCTTGCAGGCATTTTCCTGCCGCAGGCAGGCAAGGTGGTCGAGCCGTACCTTCTCGTGTGGCTTGGCGCGCTGCTCTTCCTCAACCTTCTCAGGCTTGCGCCCCGGGATCTAGCAGGCACTTTTGCAAGGCCCCGGCCGCTCGCGGTCCTTGCCGTCATCAAGCTCGTGGCGCTCCCGCTTGCGATGTATGTCATCGCGTATTTCCTGTACAGGCCGTTTGCCTTGCCGGTCTTGTTGTTGTCTGGGATATCGACCGGTCTTGGCGCGCCGTTTGTGGTCAACATAGTAGGCGGCAGGTTGTCGCTCATAGTGGGCATGATAACAGTCACGTCGCTTGCGGTCCCTTTCGTGCTCCCGTCGCTTGTCCAGACGCTGGTGGGAGCCGAGTTTGACCTGCCCTTTGCGGACATGGTCGTGCTCCTGTCTCTTGCGCTCTTTATCCCGCTTGGCGCCGGCTGGCTCACCAAAAAGTACGCCCCTTCTGCGTCGCGCTTTGCCGACGAGAACTCGTACGTCCTCTCGATAGTGTTCGTGGTGCTAATAAACATGGGCATGTTCTCGACGCTGTCGAGATACTTTTTCACGGACCAGCTCTTCGTCCTGCAGACTGTCGCCGGCTCGTCGCTTGCGTATGCCGCGTTTGCAATCGCAGGATACGCGAGTGCGCCAAAGGGCGAGCGCGCGGCCGGTGTGATGGACA
>CAYXFY010000008.1:0-28958 GCA_964464395.1 uncultured Nitrososphaera sp. | reverse complement strand
GGTGTGATATCGATGACCTACGTCAACAACACGCTTGTGATGGTCTTTGCGGCACAGTTCTTTGGCCCGCAGGTGGCAGCCTTGGCGGCGATATACAACCTTCCGTACTATGCCGGCATACTGGTGCTCAAGAAGTTGATGAACCACTAGCGTCCAGGATGGCCTTTGCCTGCTTGTAGTGGACGGCGTCTATCATCTTTCCTTCAAGCTTCACGGCGCCCCTGCCGCTCCCCTTCTCCATAGCCTCGCCCAGTGCCGCGACGACCTTTTTGGCCCACTCTACCTCTGTCTTGGTCGGCAGAAACACCCTGTGCACGGGCTCTATCTGGCCAGGGTGGATTATGCTCTTGCCAGAATATCCTAGGCGCTTTGCCATTGTCGCGTCCCTGAGAAGGCCGTCGATGTCGTCTACCTTTTGCCATATGGCGTCTATCGCCGGCACACCGGCGGCCCTTGCCTCCACGGGAATCCTTGCGCGGGCGTAGGCATAGCCCGTGCCGTCCAGCTCGTCGTAATCCATTCGCATGTCATGCAAAAAGTCGAAAACGCCAAACACCACTGCCTGCACACGTGCGTCCGCGCTGGCTATCGCGTACGTGTTGACGACCCCCCTTGCCGACTCGATCGACGATATCAGCGCTATCCTGCCTGTTCTGTGCTTCTTTTCAAGAGCCGCGACTGCCTTTGCAATCTTCTTGACTTCGCTTGCGTCATTTACCTTCGGGATGACGAGGCCGTCTATGCCCTTTCTCACCACCGCTCTCAGGTCTGCAGGTACCAACCCGGATTCAGGAGAATTGGTGCGCACGTACAGCGGCCGCTGGTACTCCTGTCTCTTTGCCAGTGCGCTGGCAATCATTTTCCGCGCGGCGTCCTTTTCGTTTGCCGGCACGGAATCTTCAAGATCCAAGCAGACGATATCAGCTGCGAGTGCCTTTGCTTTTTCTACAAAACGGGCGCTGTTTCCCGGCACGAAGATGAGGCTTCTGAACATCATGCTTTTGATAACAAAAGGAAAGAAAGGGGAAAAACGTTTCCCTTTACAGCTTTTGTGGCGTGGTCAGTATCTTGCCGAACTGCTGGGCCTCTGCCATCATGACGTGGCCCTTGACCATGTCTGAGAACGGCAGGACCGTGTCTATGACCGGCTTTATCTTGCCCTTGGATACCCAGTACACGACGTCTTCCAGCTCGGCTTTCGTTCCCTGCGTGGAGCCGAGGAGGTTCGTGCCCTTGAAGAACAGGTATCTCAAGTCGATGGTCGAGTCGTAGCCGGTGGTGGCGCCCGTCGCCACGAGCGTCCCTCCCATCTTGAGCAGGCCCACTTCCTGCGGGAAGACAGACTTGCCGATGTGCTCAAACACGACATCAACGCCTGCGGGCTGTCCCAGCTCCTTCAATATCCCGCGGACCTTCTTGTACCAGTCCGGCTCGCGGTGGTTGACGGTATAGTCGGCACCGAGCTTTTTGCACTTGTCCTGCTTGTCCTGGTTGCCGGCAGTGGCGATAACAGTGCAGTTGTACAGCTTGGCTATCTGGATGCCCACCATGCCGACGCCAGAGCCTCCACCCATTATGAGTACGGTCTGGCCAGGCCTTATCTTGGCCCGGCCGACAAGCATGTGCCACGAGGTCATGCCCACCATGGAGACGGCCGCCGCGTCGTCGAACGAGACGTTGTCGGCGATCTTGACTACGTTTACTTCAGGAAGACGCGTATACTGCGCAAACCCGCCCCAGAGAGGGCCTGTCTGGAAGCCCCAAATCGTGCGGTCGTTGCAGTCATACTCCCTGCCCGACGTGCACGCGTCACAAACCCTGCAGGACATGTTCGAGTGCGACACGACCCTGTCGCCGACCTTGAGCTTCTGGACGTCAGAGCCCACCTCGACGACGGTGCCTGCCACGTCGCTTCCGGATATGTGCGGGAGCGGCGTCCTGACCGGCTCGCCCCATATGGCCCACAGATCGTTGTAGTTGTACGATGCGGATTCTACTTTTATCAGAACTTCAGTTGGCTTTATCTTTGGAACGTCTATATCCTCAATCTTGACGACCTTCGTCGGGTCCTTGTTGTACTCTCGAAAGACTGCTGCCTTCATTAGAGCAAAAGCGCCCAACTCAACTTAAATAGTTAACTACATACGGCATGGGAAAAATACGCCCGGAGTTTAGCGCCGGTCTATCTTGAAGTCGCGCTTTGGCTGCTGGATGCTCAGCAGGATCTGCTTCAGCTCCTCGTCTGAAAGCGGCCTGTTCAGCCTGCCCGACGACGCGGCGCTTATCAGATAGTTTTCGACCGCCGCTGCGAGGTCCGGTTTTACAAGCCTGATGTTTGTGAGCCTCTGGCGGGCCTCCACGTCAAGTAGCGAAAGGAGCACGCGCTGGCGGGTTGCCTCTATCTCGCGCTTTCTTGCCTCTTCTTCGCCGGGTTGCGGGGCAGACATGTTACCCGTAGCGCTGGAGCGCCGGCGCGGCCTTGACGAGCTCCTTGTGGATCTCTGTCGCCAGCCGGTCTAGCCTCTTTGTGCCTTCGCTTGTGACTGCCCTGCCCTTTGCCGGCAGCTTGCTGATGTAGCCGGCAGCTTCGAGCTGCTGCAGCGCGTGCCTGATTATCGCGCCGCCCGCGTCGCGGTGGTGTGCCAGGTTGTAGCCCACCTTCTTGCGCCCGCCGTACTCTGTCTGGAGGTCGGAGACGCCTATCGGGCCGTGGAGGTAAATCTTTCTCAGAAGAGAAGCGCACCTTGTAAACCACCAGTCGCTGTTCTGGGGCATCCTCTCGGCGTGCGAGCCTGTCTTGACAAACGCCGACCACGCAGGAGGCTGCATTTTCGAGTCTTCCTTCAGCTGCTTGGCCAGCCTGGCGATAAGCTCGTCGGCCGGAACGTCGTAAACCTTAGCCATGCAAATCGGGGAATTGCAAAGCCCTTATAAATCCTTATTCTGCGATGATGCGCCTGTAAGTGTGGCCGCACTTGGCGCAGGTCAGCCTCACGGCTTTTGCGCCGGCGCGCCCGACCCGCACCCGGGACGTCCTGCCCGGCACGATGAACGCCTTGCACTTTTTGCAGAACAGCTGCCTTATGGAGTACGGCAGGCGCACCCGGTGCCTCATGGCCAGCTTTTTGGCAAGAGCCGCCTGCTTTTCTGCCAACGTCTCGTCCTTTTCACGGATGGCCGAGGCTACTAGGATCTCTATGCGCTCCCTCGCAAGCTCTTTTGCGCCGGCCTTGCGGTCCTTCAAGTTGCAAGCGATACAAGCGTCAAGCAGATAAACGCTCTTAATATTAGGCCGGCACCAAAGGCATGCCACGAAGACCACGCTTGTAATAGCAGAGGCAGCCCTTGAAACTGTCCCGACTGAAATAGCCGGCCACCCGGCTGTGACAAGCCGTGCGCGAAGACTGGGGCTCAAGGCGCAGGAGACGCTGCTTGACCGGAGCTACCACCACGCCGCGATGAAAGGCCTGGACGAGAGCTGGAAGCGCGGCAGGCCCGACATCGTCCACTTTGCGCTCATGGAGGCCCTTGCGACGCCACTTTTCATCTCTGGCAACCTTGACGTGTACGTGCACACGTACGGCGACAGGATCATAACTGTCGCAGGCGGCCTGCGCATCCCCAAGTCCTACTTTCGATTTGAAGGTGTCATGGCAGGCCTGTTCAGTGATGGCGCGGTGAAAAGCGACGACGGGAAGGTTCTGCTGGAAATGCAGGAAGGCACGCTTGAAGAGCTGGTGCGTGACATCGGTGCGGACAGAATAGTCGGCCTGTCTTCTGCAGGCGTCCAATCTACTGCCGAGCAGGCCGTCGCCAAGAATAATGTTGAGCATTGCGCGTTTGTCGTGGGCGGCTTTCCCAAGGGGCACTTTTCCGACAAGACTGCACAGCTGTTCAACTACACCTACTCGATACAGGAAACAGGCCTTGAGGCGCACATTGTGATAGCGAGGGTCCTGTACGAGTGCGAGAAGGCTAGACGGGCGGCTTGAAGCCGGCGTCGACCATGAACGCTATGAAAAGTGCAGTGAGATAGGGGCTTGAGAACTTGAACACGGTCCACGACGCCTTTTCGCTTGGCTTGACAAGCAGCCATATAGACATCGCCAGCATGGCCGCGCCAAACACTCCTGCAGTTACCAGATAGATGAGCCCGAACTGGTTGAAGAAAAACGGCAGGATAGAGAACACGACCATCATTACCGTCGTCCCGGCTATGACGCGGACTGAAGTCTTTTCGCTTGACACCACCGGCAGCATCGGCACCCTTGCTGCCGAATAGTCCTTTTTCACGTGCAGCGCAAGGCTCCAGATGTGCGTCGGTATCCACAGGAACACGAGGCCGGCCATGACAAGCCCTATCTCTATGTTCATGGTCGTGACTGTCACGTAGCCTATCAGCGCCGGCGCGCCGCCGGAAAAACCACCCAGTATGATGTTTGACTGGCTGCGCCTCTTGAGCCACTTGCTGTAGACTATGATGTTGTCGAACAGCCCGAACGCCATGAGCGCAAAGGCCCAGATGTTGATGAACCAGGCAAATGCAAGCGAGATGCCGGCAAGGATGAGGCCGAACGCAAGCGCGTTCTTGGGCTTTATCCTGCCCGACGGGATGGGCCTTCCCTTGGTCCTCTCCATTATCGCATCGATGTCCCTGTCGTTGTAGCCTGTCAGCGTGTCGGCTGCTGCAGAGCCCGCGGCGACTCCGCCTATCAAGAGCACCCACGTCATTGGATCTATGTATATGTCAAACAGGAGCGACGCCGTAAGCGCGGCGCCAAACGCCGTGAACACAAGCAGGTACCAGATCTTGGGCTTGGTCACTTCATAGTAGTCCTTTATCTTGCTGCCAACAGAGACCTGCCGTACTGTGTCCAAAGGGTCGAGATCCGGACTTAGAGGGGCCTAGATGTTATTTATAGCTTAAATGTCACTTGGATATCGAGGCAGGGTAGGCAAGCTCGCGCACCGTCTTGCGCATCTCGATAAAGGTCTCGGTCTTTTGCACGCCCTCTATCCGGCCGATTTTTTCAGATATCAGCTGGTGCATCTCGTCTAGGGTGTGCGACGTCATGGTGACGAGGATGTCGAACCTGCCCGTGACTTCTGACACCTCCCTCACTTCGGGTATCTTGAAGAGCTCGTTCAATACATTATCGCGGAGCTTCGAGTCCATGTTGATTCCAGTCAGCGCCTTGACGTTGAAGCCTAGGGCCTCGTCGTTTATCACGATGGTGAACTTCTTTATCAGGCCCTTCTTGACAAGTCGCTTTATCCTGCTGTAGACGACCGACGCGTTGACGTTTATCTTCTTGGAAAGGCGCGGCACGGAAATGCTGGCGTCCTTCGCAAGCTCGCTCAGTATTTTCACGTCAAGATCGTCAATCTTTCCCATCGGGAGCCGAGCATAACTTAAGAGACGGGGTGTTAATAAACGTATAATATCACGGCAAATGCCGTTTTAATTCAATATTTTACAAAGTCGCTTGAAAAGGCCGGGGCCGACCCTTTACAGGATCGACTTGTCTTTCAAGAGCTCTGCCAAGAGCACAGCGCCCCGGGCCGAGCCCATCTTTTCGTTGTGCGACAGTAGGACATATTTGATGCCGTTGTCAAATGCCGTGTCCTTGCGCAGCCTGCCGACCACAGTCGTCATGCCGTCGTTTATCTCGCGGTCAATCCTTGGCTGCGGGCGCGTCGGGTCGTCGTGGACAATGATGTAGTCCTTTGGCGCCGTTGGGAGCGACTTTATCGATACGTTGTTTGAAAAGTCAAGCATCTCCTTCTTGACGCTCTCCGCGTCGGCCTGCTTCTCTGTCTCGACAAACACGGTCTCGGTATGGCCATCGATGACCGGAACGCGGGTGCAGGTGCAGCTAACCTTGAAGTCAGCTGGCTTTATCGAGCTGTCGCCAAAGGCGCCAAGGATCTTTTTCGCTTCTATCTGCACTTTCTCCTCCTCCTTTGGGATGTAGGGGATGACGTTGTCCATGATGTCAAGTGCAATGACGCCGGGCGACCTGCCGGCCCCGGAGAGCGCCTGCATCGATGTCATGAACACTTTGTCGATGCCGAACTTGTCAAGGATCGGCTTTAGCGTTATTGCAAGGCCGGTGGTCGTGCAGTTTGGCAGAGGTGCGATAAACCCTTTCCAGCCCCTGGTCTTTCTCTGGACGTTGAGGAGCTCTGTGTGCGAGTCGTTTACGCCCGGTATGAGTATGGGCACGTCCGGCTCGTACCTGAAAGCAGCGGCAGTGCTGATTACAGGAGTCGTCTTTGCGAACTTGGGCTCTATCACTTTGGCGTCATCGGACTCGAGCGCGGTGAATATCAGGTCAAAGTTCTCGGGCTTGATGTCGTCGACCTTGCTGACTACCATGTCCCGTGCATATCCGGGGACTCCCTCGCGGTTGTGCCAGCGCAGGATTCCCGAGCTCGGGTCACGGATGGCGTCGATGTATTTCTTGCCTGCAGAGCGCTCTGAGGCGGCGACCTGCGTAAGCTGGAACCACTTGTGCTTGTTCAGGGCCACAATGAACTCCTGGCCCACGGCGCCGGTGGCGCCTATCACTGCTACCTTGAGCATATCTGCGGTTTCTGCCCGAATGGAACTAATAATCGTTTTTGCGCACTGGACACGGGCCTTTTCTGCGCGTAAAAACGGCCGGCGGTGTGGATCTTCCAGACAATAGAGGCTAACTCTAGAAAAAGTATCCAGCATTGGCTAATATATGACCGCACCATGAATTGCGCATGGCAGCCAGCATGACTATCTCCAGGCCGAAATGGCATGCGATGCTGCTTCTTCCGCTGGCGCTTTCCGCGTTTACCCACCTGTGGAACCCTGCAGGCTTTCCGGACATCTTTTACGACGAGGGTATATACATGCGAAGGGCCATGCACGTGATGGAAGGTCTCGGCCCTCAGGAAGAAACGTTTTACGACCACCCCTATTTCGGGCAGATCTTTCTGGCAAGCGCACTTTCTCTGATAGGCTACCCCGGCTCTCTTGAGCCTGACGCCGACGCGGAGTCGATCTCGATGCTTTACGCTGCGCCAAGGGTCCTCATGGGCCTGCTGGCAGTTGCCGACACGTTTCTTGTTTTCAAGATTGCAGAGCGCAGGTACGGCAGGCGCGTAGCGTTCATCGCGGCCGTCCTGTTTGCGGTGATGCCAATCATGTGGTTCTTGCGCAGGATACTCCTAGATTCCATCCTGCTGCCGCTCTTCCTTTCGTCGGTGCTGTTTGCGACTTATGCGGGCAGCGCAAGCGGCAGGAAAAGTGTCGCGCTTGTCCTTGTCGCAGGCGTGTTCCTTGGCACCGCGATTTTCACCAAGGTGCCGGTCTTTACGATGATACCACTGGTAGGCTACCTGATATATTCCGGCAGCAAAGAAAACAGGCTGCGGAACCTGGGCCTGTGGTTCATGCCGGTGATACTGATACCGCTCATCTGGCCCGCATACAGCGCCTCGCAGGGACACCTTGACTACTGGATGCGGGATGTTATGTGGCAGACCCAGAGGCAGGGCCAGAACCTCGGATCCATCTTCTTGACCTTCCTCGACTTTGATCCCGTGCTCCTTGTGCTGGGTCTGGCAGGCTTTGCCTTTGCTGCGCTGAAAAAGCAGGCGTTCATACTTCTGTGGATAGCGCCGTTTGTAGCGTTCCTTTCGGCGCTTGGATACGTCCAGTATTTCCACTGGGTGCCGGTCCTGCCGGTGTTTTGCATTGCGGCTGCAGTGTTGATAGAAAAGATTGCGGCAATGAGACCCAAGCTTCCCTACGCGGCGATAGCAGCCGTGGGGGGATTTGCCGTAGTAGCAAGCGCCATGCTCGTCGCAACGGATCTAACCTCGGCCCAGTTTGAAGCTGCGGCATTTGTGGCAGGCTATGCTGACGACAGGACCACCATAGCAGCAAACCCCGTCTATGCCTGGCTCCTAGTCTACGTCTTTGACAAAGAGCATGCATTCTCTGATTACCGAGACCTGCTCTTCCATCCCGTCGAGACTGAAGAGCTGCTGCTAGTATCTGACAACCACTTTGAGGAAAACATGGCAGCAGGCCAGCAGCTGAAAGACGCGTACGACAGCACGACGGGCATCGCGGTGTTTGAAGGAAACGTCAACAACTACAACTCCCACAGCTACCCCTACACCAATATGCTTGCAAACTACGAGGGAGAGAGGGTCGAGATCAGGGTAAAGGAGTAGCGGCAGGCGTACATTCTAAATACAGACGCCGGCAATTATCCGGCGTGACAGGGGCCTGCTCTCACGGCGGCATCTACTCGGTGGACCACAGGCTTGTGAGGCTTGACTGCAGCTCAAGCGTCAACCCTCTCGGAGCGCCGAAAAGAACGCTCAGGGTTATCGAGAAGGGCGCGTCGGTACTTGCGTCCGTCTACCCCGACCCCGAGTGCACCGACCTGAGAAAGGGCCTTGCGCGCCGCCTCGAAACAAACGAAGACATGATAACAGTCGGGAACGGCGCCGTGGAGATAATCCACTGGTTTGCCCGGGCGTTTGCGAAGCGGCGCGTCGTGATCCCGGCGCCAACGTTCTGCGAGTACGAGCTTGCGTCACAGAGGGCAGGCGCGCGGGTGACATTTGTGCCGCTTGCGCAGGGCTTTGGCATCGACACTAGCGCGGTCGTCGACGCGGCAAAGGGCGCGGACGCGCTGTTTTTGTGCAACCCTAACAACCCGTCGGGCCTGCTTGCGACCGACAGGATCAGAAAGATAATCAAAAGCGTCGACAGCTCGACCATGATCCTGCTCGACGAGTGCTTTATCGAACTGGCAGACAGGGCGGAGACGCTCGTAAGGATGGTCACCGACTACGACAACCTCGTAGTGCTGCGCTCCCTCACAAAGTCGCACGGCCTTGCCGGCCTCAGGGTGGGCTACAGCGTCTCGTCGCCGGATGCCGCCGAAAAGCTGTCCGCGTTCAGGGTGCCCTGGAACGTCAACGGCCTTGCGCAGGCCGCCGGAATAGCTGCAATTGCGGACGGAGCGCACCTTGCAAGGGCAATCAGGCTTGTAAAAAAAGAAAGGAAATTCCTGTATGACAGGATCAGGAAAACGAATTCGCTTGCGCCGCTTGCGTCAGACGCCAACTTTTTCCTTGTAAGGCTCGATGGCATTGACTCGACTGAATTTCGTGACACGCTGTTGAAAAAGACGGGCGTGCTTGTCAGGGACTGCAGCACTTTTACGGGGATGGGCCCGCAGCACGTCAGGATAGCCGTGAAGACGCGCAAGGAAAACCTTGTCCTGCTGAAAGCGCTTGAGAGGATGGATGATGGCTAGGCGCGCCAAGCTTCTCATGATACAGGGGACCTCATCGGGAGCCGGCAAGAGTACTCTTGTCACCGGCCTCTGCAGGGTGTTTTCAGACGCCGGCTACAAGGTGGCTCCGTACAAGGCGCAGAACATGTCGTCAAACCTCTACCAGACAGAGGACGGCGGCAGGATGGCACGCGCGCAGGCCATTCAGGCAGTTGCCGCAAGGACGCGGCCTGAAGTCCGCATGAACCCGGTGCTCCTCAAGCCATTGGGCGACTACAGGAGCGAGGTGCTTGTGAACGGCAGGTTCTATGCCGAGATGCACGCCAAGGACTATTACGAAAGGTTCGCGCTCCAGCAAGGGTTGCCCGTCGCCCTCAAGGCGCTTGAGGGCTTGCGCAGGGAGCACGACATAGTAGTCATGGAAGGGGCCGGCTCGCCGGCAGAGGTAAACATCGCAAAATACGACATCGCTAACATGCTTGTCGCAGAAAGGGCGAAAGCTCCTGTTGTTATAGTGGCAGACATAGAGCGCGGAGGCTGCTTTGCAAGCATGGTCGGGACCATGCAGTTATTGAAGGCAAAGCATAGAACCTTGGTCAAGGGTTTTTTGATAAACAAGTTCAGGGGCGACCAGTCGCTCCTAGAGCCAGCGATAGTGCAGGCGCGCAGGATGACGAGAAAGCGCGTTCTTGGCGTTATACCGAAAATCGATTTCGACCTTCCGGAAGAAGACTCGCTCACCGGCGGGCCGGACAGGCCCGACCTCCCGCAGGAGTCGTGGGACTGGCAGATAGGCCTCCTCGCAAAGGCAATAAGAGAGAGCGTCGACATCTCCAAGCTGGAAGAGGTGGTGGGCCTTTGATCATGTTGCTTGCAGCGCTTGCCGGCGGCCTTGCGCTTGATTGGGCGTTTGGCGACCCGCCAAACCGCTACCACCCTGTTGCGTGGCTTGGCCGGCTTGCCGGGTATTTCGTGCCAAAGCTGAAATCGCGGTCGGCCGCGGCGGAAAAAGCCAGAGGCGCAGCGTTTGCACTGCTTCTTGTCGCGCTGTTTGCGCTTGCCGTGCACTTTGCGGCAATAGCAAGTTTCCAGCTTGCCGGCGTCTTTGCCCTTGCCGCGTTTTCTGCAATAATCCTGAAGGTGACGGTAGCCGTAAGAGGCATGGAAAGACATGCTAAAGCGATAACCGACTGCCTTGAAAAGGGCGACCTGGCCGGCGCAAGGCAGAGCCTTTCCATGATAGTGAGGCGCAGGACCGACGACTTGGACGAGCAGCATGTCCTGTCGGCGACCATAGAGTGCGTCGGCGAGAGCACCGTCGATGGCATAGCAGGGCCTGTGTTCTACTACTCGCTTTTCGGGCCGGCAGGCGCCTTTGCGTACAGGGTGATAAACACGCTTGACTCGATGGTCGGCTATAAGGATGACTATTACCGCAACATCGGCTGGATGTCGGCCCGGCTGGACACGCTTGCAAACTATGTCCCTGCAAGGATTACCGCTTTCTTGATGGTGATATCGGCAAGGATGCTTGGCGCAGACTGGAAGAACTCGGTGCGCATGCTCCAGCGCGACCACGACAAGACGTTCTCGCCAAACGCAGGCTACCCGATGGCGACCATGGCCGGCGCGCTGAGGGTGAGGCTCGAGAAAATAGGGCACTATGCTCTCGGCGACGAACGGGAGCCGGCGACGATTGAAAAGTGCCGGCAGGCCGTGTCGATAATGAAGCTGACGACGGTATTGATGTTCCTCGTTTTCTCGGCGCCGGCGATGTCTGTTTTATATCTGGCCGGCTGGTGGAGGCTCTTGCTTGGCGTCCCTTAGGCCGATACAGTCGGTGCTTGCGTTCCTGACGATACTCCCGGCAGGAAAGGCGCACGACATACACTATGTTGCAAGGAACATGTACCTGTTCCCGGTGGCCGGCGTAGTCATCGGCGGCATCGTGGGCGCGATGGCCTTTGGCATATCGCCGTTTTTGCACCCGCTACTTGTCGGCCTCATAGTGGCCGGCAGCCTCGTAATACTGACGGGCGTGCACCACACCGACGCCCTTGCGGACTTTGCAGACGGGCTTATGGCCAAGGGGGACAAAGAGACCAAGCGCAAGGCGATGCTCGACCCGGCGGTAGGCTCGGCGGGCGTGGCCGCGCTTGTCATGTACTTTGCCGGCATGATAATCGTCTTTGGGAGCGGGTTTTCCGGCCTGCAGATCCTGACGAGCATTGTGGCTGCAGAAGTCATTGCCAAGTATGTCATGGTGCTTTTGACATACAAGGGCACATCAGCATGGGAGGGATTCAGCTCGCCCTTTACCGCCGCGATGAAAGACGGCCGCAAGATGGCAGCCGCGACTGCAATCATGCTACCGATAGTCTGGTTTGCCTCCGGCTACGCCGGGATGGCGGCGCTTGGCGTCGCAATAGGGCTTGGCGCGCTTATGAGGCACGCGTCGAAGAGGAGCTTTGGCGGGATCTCGGGCGATGTCCTAGGCGCGTCCAACGAAGTGACGAGGCTTGCGTCGCTCATAGTCCTGTCATCGGTGATGCTTTGATAGCAGCCATCATGTGCGGGGGCGCCGGCTCGCGCCTTGGCATGGGAAAAGAAAAGCCGATGCTAGAGCTTGCAGGAAGGTTTTACGTAAAGCGCGTTCTGGACGCGCTTGTAAAGTCCGGCAGGTTTGAAAGAATAGTTGCAGCGGTCTCGCCCAGAACCCCTGAAAC
This sequence comes from uncultured Nitrososphaera sp., assembly GCA_964464395.1. Lineage (GTDB taxonomy): Archaea > Thermoproteota > Nitrososphaeria > Nitrososphaerales > Nitrososphaeraceae > Nitrososphaera. Next base: position 16,939 of record CAYXFY010000008.1, on the reverse strand, counting down.
TAGGGAATTTCTGATTTCAAGAGGAGCCGAGATAATCGACACGCACGGCGCCGGCTATCCGCAGGACCTTTCATTCTTGCTGTCCAAGCTGGCAGGCGAGAAGGTGCTGGTCGTCCCTGCAGACGTCCCCCTCCTGACGCCGGCTGTGGTGCGCGAGATGCTGGACCTTCTTTCCAAAGAAAGTGCGCCCGCCGTCTCGATCGTGGCCGAGAAAAGCTTTGTGGAAAAGCTCGGCGTAACGCCAAGCGTCCTTGTCGGCGATCTCTGTCATTCAGGGATAACCCTGTTTGACGCAGGCGTTGCAGGTCAAATAGAAGAGCGCTACGTGAAGATGAACAGGGTTGAGATTGCGGTAAACGTCAACACAAAGGGGGAAAAAGAGCTTGCCGAGCTACTGGTCAAGCGTGGCGACGACCTTGCCAAGGACCTTGGCCTTTGAGCCCCTGCTCTGCGCTATGGGCTCGCCGCATCCTGAACACTTGATGTTGGCAGTCGTGTGGGAGAACACGGTCGTAGTCGCGCCGCATTTCTCGCACTGGACTGTGAGGAACTTGCTGCGGGGCTTTGGAACGAGTATGTTTTCGCGCTTCATGCCTATGCTATCTCCAGCTTGCGTATCCTCATGCCCTCTTTCATCGTCTTTCTCTGGCACGTCTTGCAGGTATAGCGCAATGTCATCTTTTTAGAGGTCTTGGCAGTCCTCTTGAGCTCGGGGAATTTCTGGCCGCCGTATCCCTTCTTGTCCTCGGCGTGCCTGCGCGCGCCTTCTGCTACCGTCCTGTCCTTGCCCTTCTTGTACAGGGCGACCGACTGGATGGTGTGGGTCTTGCACTTGGGGCAGAACTTGCGCATCTCCTTGAGCATCTTCATGATGAAGCATTTTCGGCGTGGGGTAATTTAATGTATGTCGAGGCGGGCTGGAAAACCCCGCTTCAGAAAATCTAATATACTCGTGGTATCAACCATCTGGCATGTTCGAAGCTCTGTTCAGACAGATAGACCCGGCCGCTTTCCCAGTATGGATTCCGCTGGCCTTTGGCCTGATCGTCGGCCTGGCCTATGCGATCGCCTCTAGCATGAGGCGCAGCAGGTAAAAAAAGCGGGGTCGCACCCTTTCTTTTTCAGTCATCTTTTTAGAATACTTTGTTCATGAGATTTCGTGGGCCTATTCAGCAGGCACGAGTGCGAGGAATGCCACGCCCGGTTCAAGGAGTACGACCAGCTGGTAGAGCACGCCCGGGACGCCCACAAGCGCCACGTCGTCAAATGTTCCAGCTGCGGCAAGCTTTTCCTGCACGAAAAGGACCGGCTGCGCCACGTCAAGGAGGAAAAGGAGCGCAAGATAGACGAGCGCCGGCACAGGTTTTAAGGAAGGCCGGCCGAATAATCCCGCATGAGCGCAGGTTTTGAATCCAGGCTGAAGATAGGGGCCGCAAAGGAAAGGGAGATTACAGTCGGCTCGAACATGACGACAAGCTTTCTCTGGAAGGGCGAAAACGTGCTGTCAACGCCGGCCATGATAATGGAGATGGAGGAGACCTGCCGGCTTTTGCTAAAAGAGCAAGTGATACCAGAAAACGACTGGGATTCGGTGGGCACAATAGTTGATATCAGGCACCTTGCGGCGACGCCGGTGGGCACGCAGGTGTTCCTCAGGGCCAAGGTCGTCTCGGTGGACGGCAGGCGGGTCATGTTCGAGGTCGAGGCAAGCGACAAGCTTGACAGGATAGGCGAGGGCAGGCACGAGAGGTTCATAATCAACGTCCCCAAGTTCAGGGCCAAGTTCGACGAGAAGGCGCGCAAGCTTGGAATGTGAAAAACATATATGAGAATCATGGAAATCTGCAATTATTCTAAGGTGAAATGACAGTATGGCATCAATTCAAACCACCGCTGGCGGAATGCCAGTATTAATCCTGAAGGAAGGGACAAAGGAGAGCAAGGGCAGGGAGGCGCAAAAGAACAACATAACGGCGGCAAAGCTGATAGCGGAGATAGTGAAGACGTCGCTTGGACCTAGGGGCATGGACAAGATGCTCGTGGACAACCTGGGCGACGTCACCATAACAAACGACGGCGCGACCATTTTGAAGGAGATAGACGTCCAGCACCCTGCGGCCAAGATGATGGTCGAGGTCGCAAAATCGGTTGACAACGAGGTAGGAGACGGCACGACGTCGTCTGTCGTCTTTGCCGGCGCGCTGCTTGAAAGGGCGGAGGAGCTGATAAACAAGGACGTCCACCCGTCGGTGATCGTCGACGGCTACAACGCGGCTGCAGAGCAGGCACTCAAGCTTCTGGAAAAAATAGCGGTCAACGTGGACGTGGCAGACAAGGACCTGCTCATCAAGATAGCAAGGACCAGCATGGACTCCAAGCTGGTGTCAGACGACAGCCCGCTTCTGGGACAGATAGTAGTTGACGCGACAAGGCAGATAGCCGACAAAACCGATAGCGGCATGAAGGTTGACCTTGACAACATCAAGGTTGAAAAGAAGGCAGGAGGTTCGATGCGCGACACCAAGCTCATCAAGGGAATCGTCCTTGACAAGGAAGTCGTTCATGCAGGCATGCCAAAGCGCATAGAGAAGGCCAAGATAGCCCTCATCAACTCCGCGCTTGAAATCGAGAAGACAGAGATGAGTGCCGAGATCAGGATATCAGACCCGCACCAGATGCAGATGTTCCTCGAAGAAGAGAACAGGATGCTCAAGGCGATGGTCGACAAGGTAAAGGAGGCAGGTGCAAACGTTGTGCTCTGCCAGAAAGGAATCGACGACATCGCCCAGCACTACCTTGCAAAGGCAGGCGTGCTAGCTGTTCGCAGGGTGAAGGAAAGCGACATGACCAAGATGTCCCGCGCAACGGGCGCAAGGATTGTGAACAACCTCGACGACCTGACGGCAAAGGACCTCGGCTCTGCAGACCTTGTGGAAGAGAGGAAGGTCGAGACAGACAAGTGGGTGTTCATCGAGGGCTGCAAGAACCCCAAGGCGGTAACGATACTGGTCCGCGGTGGCTCGCAGAGGGTGGTCGACGAGGCAGATAGATCATTGCATGACGCGCTCATGGTCATGAAGGACGTGCTCGAAAAGCCGGCCATAGTGGCAGGCGGAGGCGCGCCGGAGGCCTACATCGCAAACGAGCTGCGCCAGTGGTCGTCAAGCCAGGAAGGCCGCGCGCAGCTTGCGGTGCAAAAGTTCGCCGACGCACTTGACGCAATCCCGCTCAACCTGGCCGAGAACGCCGGCATGGACCCCATAGACACCATGACGGAGCTCCGAGCAAAGCAGAGCAAGGGAGCCAAGTGGACTGGAGTCGACGCACGCAACACCCATGTGACTGACATGTACAAGCAGAACGTGCTAGAGCCGGTCGTAGTCAAGCAGCAGATAATAAAGTCGGCGACCGAGGTCGTGTCCATGATCCTGAGGATAGACGACGTGATTGCCGCAAACAAGTCCAAGATGCCTGCCGGCCCGCCGGGCGGCGGTATGGGAGGCATGGGCGGCATGGGGATGGAATAACTTCCCCCCTCTTCTTTTCTCAAACTAGAAATACCGCGAAATTATACCCGTCTTGATGATCGAAAAGCTGAAGCAGTTCCAGCCGCTTGGCTCGATCGTCGTTATGCCCGACTTTTTCGTCGACCGCATAATCAGGCTCGAGTCTGCCGAGAAGCTGCTTGCGGCAATCGGTGAAAAGGCAAGAAACGGCGGTGGCAGCATCCGCGGTGTTCCAACGACAGACATCAGGGGCGGAAACGCCGTCAACGTGGCATACGCGCTTGCAAAGCTGGGCGCGAAAATTTCGCTTTTCACGGTCGCCGACGACACTGGCGCCGCCATGCTCAGGCAGGCCTTCTTGCAATTTGGCGAGTCTGTAACGTTGAGGATATTGCCCGGCAGGCACGGCCACACCACGTCGTTCGAGTTTCCGCACGGAGAGAGCAAGGTAAACGTGATGGTCAGCGACGTGGGCGACAACGAGCAGTTCGGCCCCAATCGCTTGGGCTCGCAGGAAGATTTGTCAGTATTGAAAAGCGCCGACGCGGTGATGGTGGTCAACTGGGCCAGCAACCTGAAGGGGACCGAGCTTGCCGAGCATGCCTTCAAGAGCTCGCCTAGCGCCATGCACTTTGTAGACCCTGCCGACATTTCCACGAGAAAGGAGGAATTCCGTGATATGTTATTCAGACTGTCGTCGATGATAGACTGCCTCAGCATAAACGAGAACGAGTGCGCGCATCTGGCGCACGCGCTCGGCCTCGACTTGTCGCTTGGCTCCACGTACTGCCCAGACGACGTGAAATCAGCGGCAAGAAAGATAGCAGAGAGCGTCAGCGTGACCACCGACCTGCACACGCGCATAGGCTCGGCTTGGTCAAACGGCAAGGAGACCGTGTTTGCGCACGCCATCAAGGTGGAGCCGAAACTCTTGACGGGCGCCGGCGACGTGTGGGACGCGGCAGACATCATAGGCTACCTTGCAGGCCTGGAACCAGGTGAGCGGCTCCTCTTTGCGAACGCGGCGGCGTCGCTTTTTGTGCGCGAGCAGTCCGGCGAGCCGCCTTCCATGAACAAGGTATTCGAGCTCATCGAGCGCGTGCAATAGCCTTTTAATCGTTCATGCGCGCAGGAGAGGCATGATCGAAGCAGACGACGCGGCCAAAGTCGCCGACGCGCTGGCAAAGAACCTCGCAGGCGTGGCCCTCAACAAGTCAAACTTTGCAAGACTCCCCGACAAGTACTGGGGCTACTACGCCAAGGGCCACGACGGCAAGGGCAAGTTCGCGGTGATAGTCACATACTCTGAAGAGCAGGGCGACGTTGACGAGCTGGTAAAGATGTACGAAAGCTGGGTGGCAAAGTCTAGGTCACCTGCTCGGTGACCCAGTCCCGGAACCTCGCGATGGCAAACTCCTCTGACTGCCTGACAAACGCAGGGTCTTTTACGCGCCACTGGTCCTGCGGTATGCCGTCAAAGAACTCCTGCATGCACAGGATGAACCGGAACCGCAGGTTGCGCGGGTTCTCGTCTATCCCGTAGCGATGAAGTGTGGCGCCGATTCGCGCAAACGCCGCGTCGTAATCTCGCTTGAACGCCTCCATCTCAAACGTCTCGTGCAGGATGCCGGAAATCGCGTCGAGGTCCTGCCGCAGAGTCATTTGGGCTTGAGCGCTTCCAGTTTCTTTGAATATACTGCCTGCATGTTGGCGTCCACGTCAAGGCCGTATTTTGTGGCAAGGAAGTGCAGGAGCGCTACCGACTCTGTTATCTCCAGTTTTGCATGCTCGGCGTTGTTCTTTTCCATCGCAAACGCAATCTCCCCTATCTCCCTGACAAGGTGGATGAACGCCGCAGAAGCGTCGTCGCCGAACTTTTTGCCATAGTATTCAACCGCTATTGAGCTCATGTCCACCTACACGGCTGCTCGATATTAAAACGGTGACGGCTTCGGCGCGTGCTCCACATGGTATATAGCGAGTTTCAGCCACGTATCCTTGTTGAAGAGGGAGTTCCTCGCGCTTGCCGCAGTGGTTGTCGTGTTTGTGGCCGGCGGGACTGCTCTCATGCAGTCCGGGCTGCTCCCCGAAGAGCGCGCCAAGGACTTTCGCTCGCTAGAGTCGATATCGCTGCAGTCCGAGATCCAGGTCATACAGGAGCCGACTGACGCCGACAACACGTACATCTACGCCATAAACGACGTTGCAAGACAATCGTGGGAGATAGCGAAAGCTGACGCAGGCGTCAAGGAGATATTGAACGCGATGCGCGGCACGGCCCTGACTATTGCTGCCGTCCAGCCGACCGCGTTCGTGAGCCCGGACGGCAAGGTGACACACAGCGGCCAGGGCCAGGTGATAATAATTGCAAACTGGCAGCTTGTCGACGGCAGGCGGCATGCGGGAACGAGCTTTGCGTCGCTTGAAGGAAAGGCAGGCGAAGCGCACCAAAAGATATGGAACGTCTTTGTCTATCTAGACAGGCAAAGGGTCTCAAGTATAGCCGCAGAGCAGGAGCGTGTGATGAGGCAGACATTGACGACAAACATCGTCTACAGTGGCATGAACATGTACCTGCCAGATGTCGTCGAGACAACGCCCGGCTCTACTGTCAGGTGGACAAACGAGTCCGGCGTGCCGCACAACGTGGTAGGAACGTACGCTACTGCATCAGGCCATACCAAGATCGACAGCGGATTCTTCAAGGCAGACGAGTCGTGGGCCTACACGTTTTCCGAAGAGGGTGTGTTTGACTACCACTGCACTATTCATTCTGAAGAGGGCATGAAGGGCAGGCTCGCAGTCAGGGCTTGACCTTTCTGTCGTCATGGACCCACTTTGTTACGATTGCTATTCCAATGAGCGGGAAAGCCGCGATGAAAAGGTAAGGAAACGCTGCTATGAACACAGAAGGCTCGAACATCTTTTTCTGTGCAGGGCCCATCAAATAATAACCTATGGAACCTACGGCACGACTTTATACGAGGGTTGCCAAGAAGATACGTTGGAAGCAGCGCACGACGAACACATCATCAAGTGCAGCTACTGCGGGCGCGACCTCATAGTAAAAGACAACGTGAACGACGGCGTGGCATTTCTGAGCCACCTGAAGATAGACCACGGCATCTTCTATGCCCCGCAGAGGATGACGCAGACAAAGACGAAAGAAGAGAGTAGCAAGCAGATGCTCGACTCTTCAAAAGAGCGCGCCTAGACGGTGCCCTTGGTCACCTTGTAGCGCCGGACGATTTCCCGGTCAATTTCTTCGTGCTTTATCTGCTCGCCCCGCCTGCCGGGGGTCTTCATCGCCTGCTGGTTCACCTTCTTCCTTTCCTCTTCCAGCTGGTCGAGGCCGGACCCTTGCTTCATCTTGCGGAGCTCGCTTGCATAGATGGCGCGAAAGGCCTTCTCCTCTTCAGTGTCTTCGACCATAAAACCTACACCTAGCGTTGTGGGCTTACGGTTTATATCTCCAGCGGCTCACCATACGCGCATACAACAAGACTTGCGGCAGGTTCTTTAAGCGACTGTGGCACTTCCGTATCTTTTGTATTGCGAGAAAATCATAGATGACAGAAGGAAAAACGTTCAGGGAGATGGGGCTTGACGAGAAGGTCCAGAGAGCGCTTGCAGAAAACGGGTTTGAAAAGCCCTTTCCGATACAGGAAGCGGCAATACCGCTGATACTTGAAGGCAGAGACGTAGTGGGGCAGGCGCACACGGGTACGGGCAAGACCGCCGCGTTCGTGCTCCCGCTCTTGACAAAGATAAGGCCGGAAACAAGGCAGGCGCAGGCGCTCGTTCTTGTGCCCACCAGGGAGCTTGCCATGCAGGTGACAAAGGAGGTCCAGAAGTTCTCGAGGTATTCCAACATCAACGCGGTCTCAGTTTACGGCGGCCAGAGCTTTGGCATGCAGGCCGGCCTCATGAGAAAGGGTGCGCATGTGATTGTGGCGACGCCGGGCAGGCTCATAGACCACCTGAAGCAGCGCACGGCGAGGCTGGACGGGATAAGGTTCGTGGTGCTCGACGAGGCCGACAGGATGCTTGACATGGGCTTTATCGACGACATCAGGTTCATCCTCTCAAAGGCGGGCAAGGGGAAAAGGCAGACGATGCTGTTTTCCGCGACCATGCCGGCAGAGATACTAAAGCTTGCAAGGGAACACATGAAAAGCGACGTTTGCGAAGTCAGGCTCAACAGGGAAGAGGCGTCGCTTGCGACCATAGACCAGTCGTACCTGCTCATTGAAGAGAACCAGAAGCTGAACCAGCTGATAGCGATAATAAAGCCACATGCCGAGCAGCAGGCCATAGTGTTTGCCGCGACAAAGGTGCGGGCAGACAAGATAGCGTCCAACCTGAAGAACTCGGGGTTCAGGGCGGCTGCAATCCACGGCGACCTGTCGCAGAGGGAAAGGGACGCTGTCATGGGCAGGTTCCGAAAGGGCGCCGACAGCGTGCTTGTAGCCACAGACGTTGCGTCAAGGGGCATAGACGTGCCAGCAGTCAGCCACGTGATAAACTACGACGTGCCGGGCGAGCAGGACACGTACTTCCACAGGATAGGCAGGACGGCAAGGGCCGGCGGCAAGGGGAGTGCGGTCACGCTTGTCACGCCGGACAGGTTCTCGGACTTTGAGAAGATAATGCGCAGGGTAAAGCAACCGGTAAAGATGCTCAACAAGTCGATGGGCCTTGCAGTCCCGGCGGTAAGGCAGGGCGGCCACGGCTTTCACCGCAGGGGCGCCAGCAGCAGGAAATGGCAGAAGCAGGCGCCGTTTGCTCGCAGCGGGCCGCGCAGGCAAGGTTTCTGGGAGAAAAAGTCGCGCCGGCATGGAAGCGGCGGGCACGGCTTCCGCAAGAGATCGGCCTGAATAGAAAAAACGTGGTACTTTCCTTCGCAAAGGCAGTTGCCACTTTGGGTTTTGTATCTGCGTCCTACTGAACCAGTTCGGCGGTAGCGAACCTGCTACCCACGTTTGTGACCTTGACCTTCGTGTTCTGGCCTACTTTGCCGTTCTTGACAAAGATAACAAAGCCCTGAACTCTGGCAATGCCGTCACCCTGTCTGCTTGTTTCAGTTATCTGCACGTCGTATTCTTTGCCTGTTTCCACAGGTTTTGGACCATAGCTGCCGAAGCCGCTACCTCCACGTCTTTCGTATGACATTCGTCACCCTGCGGAGCGCTTTATAGCAATATAAACGGTGGATGAGAAGGTCACTTTGCAGGGTCTGTTTCAAACTTGTGGACGACTGTGTCAGTCGCACTCTCCGAGCCCACGCGGATCGTGGCTTTCAGCTCGTCGCCGTTTGTGTTCACCGCCTGAATCGCGGCAGACACCATTCCATTTGAATCGGTGTCAGCCTTGTACGTTCTGCCGCCGCTCTGGACAAATTTTGCTCCTCCGTTTCCTACCAGGTCCAGTTCCACCCCTACACCCCCTTTCGGGCTTCCAGACGACGTGACCCGATAAGAAACCGCGACAGGGTTCGCTCCTACAACAGGCGGAAGCTGTGTCCCCCAGTTGCCGACCAACGATGGTGGTGCTTGGGTAGCGCTTTCTGGAGCCGCGGTCTTGCGGTCTGCCTCATCTTTGGCATCGCCTGCGGAACGTTTGAACTTTTTCCAAAACCAACCCATAATGGCAGGAATTGTTACCATGCCATAAAAAGATGATCATGTTTCCATGTAATAAAACACGAAATTTTGACTGCCGGCACGTAAAATGTACGAAAAAGTGCGGGGGGTGGGATTTGAACCCACGAATCCCTAAGGAATGAGGTGTCCCAGTCGGGTCGGACATCTGAGCATCGTGCCAGAAGACCTGGTCTCACGCCTTTGACCAGGCTGGGCGACCCCCGCTTTGGAGGGTGCTATCTGGCGACTAGAATAATATCGTTTTGCATCAGTCTATTTTTATCGAAACGCCGCCCTCGCCCTTCTTTTTCAGCTTGAACGATATCTCCAGTATCCCGTTCTTGTACGTCGACTTGGCCGTTTTCGGGTCGACAGCGTCCGGCAGGCTTATCTTTTTGTGGTAGCGCGGCGAACCGGTAGTTGACTCTATTGTTACGGTATCCTCGCTTGCAGACACTTTCAGGTCTTCCTTGTTTACGCCCGGCACCTCCGCTACGACGCGTATGTTGTCAGAGCCCTTGATGACGTCCACAAGCGGCTCCCTTTCTTCCTTCACCGACAGCCCGCCTCCTAACAGGTGCGGCATCGCGTCGATGTTGCCGAACTTGCGGATCTCGGGTTTTCCGTCAGGCCCGATTTTAACTGAATATCCATAGACAATAGGCCCCATCTCCCTGACGGTCGTTCCGTCTTCGAGCTTGCGCTCCTTGACAAGGGTCTTTGGGACCTGCTGCTCGAGGTTCTTGAACGCCTCCTGCATCATGCGCTCCACCTCTCTCATCATGTCGTCGACGTCCGGGAACCATGAACGGCGCCTTTTTCCGAACCATTCGTCAAAGGGTGAGGACATGATATTGGATTGACGAAAATTCTATTTTAGCGTTTTTCTTGCTCGTCGAACTCCTTCTCAAGCTCTTTGAGGAGCGACTTTTGCCTGTCAGTCAGCCTCTCTGGCACTTTTACGTTCAGCTTGACGAGTATGTCGCCCCTGCCGGTGGCGCCGTAGCGCGGAAGCCCCTTCCCCTTCAGCCGTACAAGCGCGTCGGGCTGCGTGCCATGCGGTATCTTTAGTTTTTCAGAGCCGTCGATAGTAGGGATTTTAAATTCCGATCCGAGCGCAAGGTCGGTGAACCTGACATCCTGCCTGTAGAGCAGGTTGCCGTTTTCCAGCCGCTCGAATCGCTCGTCAGGTTTTACGCGTATGTTGACTATAAGGTCGCCGGGTATCCCCGACTCTGACTCCTCGCCTTCTCCGCGCATCTGCATCGCCATCCCGTCCTCGACGCCGGGCGGCACTTCTATTTTCAGCTTCTTCATCTTTTGCGCCTTGCCAGAGCCCTTGCACGTCGAACATGGCCGGTCGATTATCTCGCCCTTGCCGCGGCACGTCCTGCACGGCTCGACTGAGACAAAGGTGGAAAACCGGCCCTGGTTGTAGACGCGCTGCGTCTGTCCCCGGCCGTTGCACACGCTGCACCGGCGCGGCTTGCTGCCGTCGGCCGCGCCCGACCCGCCGCAGGCGCCGCATTTTTCAAGGCGCGGCACTTCTACCTCCTCCTTCTTGCCCCTGACCACGTCTTGCAGCGTCATCTCCATGTCGTAGACAAGGTCGCGGCCCTTGCGCCGGCCAAAGCCAAACAGGTCCGCGCCAAAGCCTCCGAAACCGCCGCGGCCAAAGAACTGCTCAAAGATGCTCTGGAATCCCCCGAATCCCATGTCACGGAAAACTTCTTCAAAGTTGGCCTCAGAGCCCCGGAAAGCCTCGCCGGGGTCAACGTGGCCGTACGTGTCGTAGCGCTTGCGCTTCTCGTCGTCAGAGAGCACGGCATAGGCCTCTGAAATCTCTTTGAACTTTTCCTCCGCGCCGGGTTCCTTGTTCCTGTCCGGGTGGTATTTCAGGGCGAGCTTGCGGTAGGCCCCCTTGATGTCCTCCTTGCCTGCGTTCTTGGAAACCCCGAGGACCTCGTAATAGTCCCGCTTGCTCAAGAGAGGTCACCATTCAATGTTATCACGGTTGGGCGCCCTGCGGCCCGGGTTGGGCCCCTGGCTCGCCTGCAGGGTTGCCTGCGGCGGCGCCTGCAGGGTTGCCTGCGGCGGCGCCTGCAGAGGCCGCGCCCGCGCTCCTGTAGGCATCGGCACTCACTTCTGCAAGGACGTTCTTCAGGTCCTGCACCTTGGCCCTGACGCTCTCCATGTTGTTGCTTGCCATCGCGTCGCGCAGCTCCTGCACTGCTTTGGTCATCTTCTCCTGCTGCTCGGCGCTCAGCTTGTCCTTGAGGTCTGTCTTGAGCTTTTCAGCAGCATAGACAAGGTTGTCTGCCTCGTTCTTGGCCTCGGCCTCCTCCTTCTTTTTCCTGTCGGCCTCGGCAAACTGCTCCGAGTCCTTCTTTAGCTTTTCAATCTCGTCCTTGGACAGCTTGTTGTTGGCGGTTATCGTTATCTTTGCCTCCTTCTGCGTCGCGATGTCCTTTGCCGCAACGTTCAGTATGCCGTTTGCGTCGATGTCAAAAGTCACTTCTATCTGCGGGACGCCCCTTGGAGCAGGAGGTATGCCGGAGAGGTTGAACATGCCAAGCGAGACGCAGTCAGACGCCATCGGGCGCTCGCCCTGCACGACGTGTATCGTGACAGCTGTCTGGTAGTCTGCGGCAGTGGTGAAGACCTTGCTCTTCTTGGTCGGTATGGTGGTGTTGCGCTCTATCAGCGGCTCTTTCAGGCCGCCCAATACCTCGACACCAAGCGTCAGCGGCGTGACGTCTACGAGCAGTATGTCGGTAGACACGTCGCCGGCGATGATTGCGCCCTGCACGGCCGCGCCCATGGCGACTGCCTCCATCGGGTCGATGCCCCGCTCTGGCTCCTTGCCCATGACGCTTGCGACAAATTGTCTGACCATGGGCATCCTAGTCGGTCCGCCGATGAGGATTATCTTGTCGACCTGCTGGGGCGTCAGCTTGGCGTCCTGCATGGCCTGGAGCATCGGCTGGCGGCAGCGCTCGATTATCGGGCGCATCAGCTCTTCCAGCTTGGCCCTTGTCAGCTGCAGTATCAGGTTCTTGGGGCCCAATTGATCATAGGCGAGAAACGGCAGGTTGATTTCGGTGGTCACGACGTTAGAGAGCTCTATCTTGGCCTTCTCTGCGGCCTCGCGCACGCGCATCATGGCGGCCTTGTCGTTTTTCACGTCGACGCCGGACTGCTTGCGGAACTCGTTGACCACGAATTCTACAAGCACGTTGTCCATATCGGTGCCACCGAGCTGCGTGTCGCCCGAAGTGCTCTTGACCTGGAACACCCCGCCGCCCATCTCCATTATCGTGACGTCGAGCGTTCCGCCGCCAAGGTCGAAGACCATTATCTTCAGGTCCCTGTCGGACTTGTCAAGGCCGTAGGCAAGCGACGCGGCCGTCGGCTCGTTTATTATCCTGACGACCTGCAGGCCGGCTATCTCGCCGGCGTCCTTGGTGGCCTGGCGCTGGTTGTCGTTGAAATACGCAGGGACTGTTATGACTGCCCTGTCGACGGCCTCGCCGAGGAAAGCCTCGGCGTCCCTCTTGATCTTTTGGAGTATGAAAGACGACACTTGCTGGGGCGTGTACTCTTTGCCCCAGACCCTGAACTTGAAGTCGGTGCCCATCCTGCGCTTTGCAGCAAGGACCGTTCCTTCCGGGTTTGATATCATCTGCCTCCTTGCCGGCTCGCCGACTATCAGCTGGCCGTCCCTTGTGAATGCCACCACCGACGGGAACGCCTTGCCCCCGACGGACGTGCCTTCTGCTGCCTGGATTATGGTCGGCTTGCCGCCTATCATCGATGCGGCTGCCGAGTTGCTGGTTCCAAGATCAATGCCGATTATTTTTCCCATGCTGTTTGCCTCCTTGATTACGCGGTAGCCTTATTGGCGCTATCGCTATTTTTAACTATCTTTCTTGCGACTTCGACCATGCTCGGCCTGAGCACCTTGCCGTTGTACATGTAGCCACGGCGTATCTCGGCAGTCACGCTGTCCTCGGGAACGTCGTCCCGTGCAAGGAACGCTATGGCGTCGTGCACCCTCGGGTCAAAGGGCGTTCCCACCGCCTCGATAGGCCTGACGCCCTCGCTCTCGAGCAGCGAGTCGATGTTCTTCAGTATACCCTCGAGACCTGCGACTACTTCTGGCGTGCTGCTCTTTTTGGCGGTCGCAAGCGCCCTCTCGTAGTCGTCACGTATGTTGAGGAACTTTAGGAGCATCTCTGCCTTGCCGGCCTCGACCCTTGCCACCACCTGCCTGTCGGCCTGCTTGCGGTAGTTGTCAAAGTCGGCCATGAGGTATTTCAGTTTCGTGAGGTAGCCCTCGGCATCGTCCTTGGCCTTTTGTAATTCGCTCCTCAAATCCTCTATCTCGGCGTCCTTGTCTTCCACTTCGAGCTCCCCGTCCTCTGCTTTGATGTCCTTGTCTTCGGCCATGCCGGGATCAAAAGAATTGCCCTCTGGCTGGATAATTACCTATCCCCAAAGGAATAATAGCACTTTTCTCCAACCTCACGCCGTGTCAGACGACGAGCTTGAAGCGATAAAGCAGAAAAAGATGGCAGAACTGCAAAAGGCTGCTGAAGCAAGAGCAGCGCTCTCTTCTATAACTGCGCCGGTGCACCTCACCGACTCCAATTTCTCGGCAGAAGTTGCGAGATATCCAGTCATCCTCGTGGATTTCTGGGCTCCCTGGTGCGGTCCGTGCAGGATGGTGGCGCCCTCAATAGACCAGCTGGCCAAAGAATATTCAGGCAAGGTCGTCTTTGGCAAACTCAATGTCGACGAGAACCCCCGCGTTGCCGGAACATTCGGTATTCAGAGCATACCGACCATGATGATATTCAAGAGCGGCAAGGCAGTCGACGTCATAGTGGGCGCATTGCCAAAGGGGGCTATCGAGGCAAAACTAAAGCAGCATCTAACAAGCGGTTCGATTTATGGATAAAAAAAGGAAAAAAGAGAAGTTTCCGCGCCTAGTTTATGCCTAGGTGCGGAAAGGAGGCAACACTTACGCCGAGCTCGCCCTGGATCTTGCGGATCTTGCCTGCGTATTCTCTCATCCTGGCAGCATCGCCCTGTACCTTTGCGATGCGGTATCCCTTCCATGCCTTCCTCAGTGCGCCCCAGCTCTGGCCGGTCGTAAAGTTGCTGTTGTTGGTTGCTTCGGTGTGAAGCGACATTATGGCTGTCATGATGAGATACATCTAGGTTCGTACTTAGAACCAATAGTCAACATTATCCAATTTCGAAGTGAACAAGGTTGACACGAAAGCGTCGATCGAGACGATTTTTTAGAATTTTTATCGATTGAGAAGGTACATCTCATATATTTTTCAAAGTTTTTTTCCACCTCAACAAGCGCGTTTGTAGCCAACATTTTAATCCGCCGGCGGCGCGAATTGAGGAGGTGGGCATACTAAAGAAGGAGGACAAGGAAGAGCGGCAAAAAGCTGCAGAGCGTTTTTACGCCCTCCTCAAGGCGCTCATGGACGAGCTGTTCGAGCACGCCGCAAAGTCGCGGCACGTCAAGATGCCGGGCAACGCCTCGTTTGGCTTGATTTACGACGAGCGGGACGGCGTGCTTTTCACGGGCTTTGACAGCAAGACCGGGAAAAAGATGTACCTCTACAACGTGCGCATAATCGGGCGGATGTTTGAGGAAAAGCGCCAGCAGATGCTCGACGACAAAACAACAGCAACACTGTTCAGCTGGATTGCAGACGTGTGCTCGATATACATAAGTCCGTTTGTCTACGACCACGTCGTGAACAAGCAGCACAGGGGCGAAGGCACGGCCGAGCGCACGACGCGCCAGATAGTGCGCGGATTCCTTGACAGGCTGACAAACGATCCCGAGCTTGACCATGTGCTAGATGTCTTGCGAACCCACAACGATCAAAAATAGCTGACGAATGTGGCAAGCATGGTTGGTTTCATAGCAGAAATCCGCGCAAAGGATTGAAGCCTGCATGGAGAAACTGCGCTGCAACATGTGCGACGAGCTTTTGGAAACAGCCGATGTGGCGGGCCACGTGGCCGGCAGGAACCACGCCGTCAAGAAAAAGGTGGCCGAGTTCAATGAAATGAACGCGCTTGTAGGCAGGCAATACGGCAACGACGTTTCAGTCGTCAGCGCGTGGATAAGGAACCTGCGCGCGCACGACTACCTGTCGTCTGGTCAGGCGTAGTTGCCCTTTATCGACGACTTGGCGCCGCAGGCCTCGCATATAAGAAAGCCCAGTTTCTTGTTCTTTTCTGTGCGCGTGTCGGGGCTTCCGCAGACCGGGCACTGGACATAGTCCTTGACATACCGGTCGATTAGCGCGCCAAACGAAGAGGGTGTCTTGCGGCCCAGGAAGATGACGCGCTCGCCCTGTATGTAGCCCGCAGATGCCAATTCCTTGTTGAGATACAGAAGTATCTTCTCGGGGTCCCGCCTGAGGGCCTTTGGAAAGTCCATAAAGTTGCGGAATATCGTCTTCTGGCCCACCCAGATTATCTGCGGCTCGGGGACTTCAAGCCTGGAAGTGGCCTTTTTTGCGCCTGTCCCCATCTTTTCCTGCAGGCGCTTTAGCAGCGCGTCGTACTCGGCGGTCTGGGCCTTGCTCACGGCGGGTTTTTGGCGTGCCTGTTTAATGTGTGTTGTGGGTGGCGGCGCACATGGATTTCCAGATTGCGTCTGCCTGCTCAAACGCCATGTCGTGGCCGTGTATCATGTGACCTACAAACTGCTCCCTGCCGGAGAGCACCACGTCGCACCTGCCGCACCTTGTGGAGAGATCGAACGCCTGCATCATCTGGTCCCCCAGTCGTTCTTGCGCAGGCTCCATATCGCAGGGAAGATGAGCCAGCTGTGCACGAATGCGAACATCAGGGTCTCAAATGGCTTATAGTACCAGTACTTTGACGCGGGGTCGCGGAGCTTGTAGTCGACTCCCTGCGCAATGCCTGTCAAGAGCATGCCTGCAAGTATCACAAACGGCACCCAGAAGTTGTTGAGCACGAGCGGCTCATAGACAAAGGCGGTCGTCACGAGCACCGGGCTTATGAACATGTACATGAATTCCATATAGAATATGAGGAGAGACATTACCGGGTTGCGCCGCCAGAAAAAGCCGCTTACGAAAAAGTTGACGCGCAGAGTCCCGCGCTTCCAGCGCTTCTGCTGCTTCAAAAAGATCTTCATGGCGTCGGGGACTTCGGTGTAGACTACGGCCGATGGGACGTAGACTGCCTTCCACTCCATGAGCGCCTGTCCCGTCAGGCTCCTGTCCTCGGCGTCGTCGTAGTTGGACATCCACTTCATCATGTTCTTCGTGGTTGGCGTCATCAGCTGCTTGCCCTTCTTTGGCGCAATGACGTACGTGGTCATCTCCCTGTCGTCGGCCACCGGGACCTTGGCCTTGGTCCAGTAGGGCACATAGTTTGCAATAGTCTCCCGCCTGTACGCAGAGAGGCAGCCAGAACAGCACAGCACGCTTCCGAAATAGCTCTCGGCGGCCTTGCGTATGTTAAACGAGTTGTCGTACCAGACGTCCTGGAACTTTGTCAGGACGTTCTTGGGGGCGTTCCAGACCTTGGCGTGCCCGACGACTGCCCCGACCCGGGGGTCGCCCTTGAACGCCTTGACCAGCTCTGTAATGGCGTTTTCGTCCACCACGCTGTCAGAGTCGATGAATATCAGGAACGACCCCTTCGAGTTGTAATAGGCAGACGCAATCGCCTTGCGCTTGCCCTCGTTCTTTTTGTGGATTACCTTGAGCCGCGGGTACTTTG
>CAYXFY010000007.1:16798-68128 GCA_964464395.1 uncultured Nitrososphaera sp. | reverse complement strand
CGCAGATAGCCTCGTACTGGTTCGTGTTCTTCCTCCCGATAAGCGCGTTCGTGTTCTACCTGTCGTCGCTTGCAGAGCTTGAAAGGATCCCGTTCGACCTTCCGGAGGCTGAGAGCGAGATTGTCGCAGGCTGGATCACGGAAACGTCCGGCATGATCTACGGCCTGATACAGTTGGGGACGTATCTCAAGCTCTATGCGCTGGCCGCGCTGTTTGTCGTCCTGTTCCTCGGCGGCTGGTCCGGGCCCATCATATTCCCCGAAGAGATAATGCCAGGCTACACCGGCGAAAAGATCTACAACCACGTGACTCTGTCGGCGATATTCTGGTTCACGATAAAGACATTCGGCGTGATAATGCTGATGCTCTTACCCAGAGGCATCAGCCCGCGTATCAGGATAGACATACTGCTGCATACGGGCTGGTACAAGCTGATAGTGCTGTCGTTCATCAACATGTTCGTTGCCCTTGCACTAATATATGGCGGCATTCTTGGTCCGGAGGGGTTGCTTGTCAGATGAGCACTGCGTCTGGTTTCATCAAGGCGATCGAGTCCGGCTCAAAACACCTCGTCATCCGGCGGTTTACGTTCAGATACCCTGAGCAAAAGCTTCGCTTCGTCGGCGACGGCTACCAATTTGATCCAAAAAAGGGAGTCGGGATCGCCGGCTACCGCGGGCGCCACATACTGATACACGACAAGTGCACCGGCTGCCAGCTGTGCGCGATTGCGTGCGAGGGAATCGCCGAGGCAATCGGCATGGTAAAAGTAGACGAGAACTGGAAGCAGAACAAGAAGAGCATCATGCCCCAGATAGACTATGGCAAGTGCGTGTTCTGCGGGCTGTGCGTGGACGCCTGCCCGTTTTACGCTCTGTTCATGACAAACGACTACGAGCTTTCCTCTTTCACAAAAGAACACCTGATATACACTCCGCAGCAGCTCGAGGTCAAACCAAAGTACGACGGCAACGTCGAGATAATAATAACCGACAGGGGGGCCACGCATGGTTGACCCAGTGTTCGTCGGCCTGGCAGTGCTAACCGTCGGCTCTGCCATAGTCGCGCTTGAAACCAGAGAACTCATCTACGGCGCAATCGGCCTTGCGATATCGATGCTTGGAATCGCCGGCTTTTTCCTGCTGCTAGACGCGCCATTCGTGGCGATGTTCCAGATAGCAGTCTACGTCGGCGCCGTAGCCGTGCTCATAATATTCGCAGTCATGCTCGTGCGCACCCAGGCGCTCTTTACCATGAGGGAGGACAAGGGCAGAAAGGCCGCTGGCATAATACTGCTGCTATTCCTGATGGGCGGGCTTGGGGCCGCGCTCCTGATATCCGGACTTAACACGCAGGACAGCTTTACCGCGCCGCCGGTGGACATCACCGCCATAGGCGAGGAGATGCTGACCTACTACGCGCCTGCGCTGGTCGTGATGGGCCTGGTGCTGGCCGGAGCAGTCATTGCGGCCCTGGCGCTTGCGCGCAGAGAGGATGTGGAACAAAAAGATGAACGAGCTGGTTGATTTCCTGATAGTGTCAGTGGCGCTCGTAGCGGTCGGCATCTACGGCCTCGTGGTCAAGAGGAACGCCATCAGGATGCTCATTTCGATAGAGATTATCGCCAACGCAGCCAACCTCAACCTCGTCGCGTTTTCGCGCTACACCGGCAACGTACAGGGGCAGGTCTTTGCGCTCTTTTCCATAGCCATAGCGGCGGCCGAAGTCGCAATAGGCCTCGGGCTCATAATAGTCGCTTACAGGCTTTACAAGGAAATAGACGTAGCAGAATTCAGGAGCATGAAGGGCTGATTACTCGATGGCAGAGTCGTTTTTCTTACTTGCAGCGACCTTTATACCCCTGCTCCTTGCGCCTGTCGCCTACTTTGTGGGCAAGAAGGCCGGCGCCGGGGTGGTAACGTGGTTTTCGTTCGGCGCACTCGCTGTTTCAACAGGTCTGCTTGCGCTTCCCGCGCTGGCGCTGCAAGGCGGAATGGACGCCTACGTCGAGTCGTATGCGTGGAGCCAGTTCGGCAACTTCGGCCTGCGCCTTGACGGCCTCAGCCTACCCTTTGCGCTGATAATCTACATACTGTGCACGGTGCTCGCGCTCTACTCAAAGCCGTACATGGTCCACAAGATAATGGAGGACATGCCGGGCGCGCACAACCACGAAAACCCCGGCCATAGCGGGCAGATAACGCTGACTGCGGACCAGCAGGGCTACGTCAACCACCACATGGGCCTCTACTTCGCTCTCTATCTCGCGTTCTCCATGGGCATGTTCGGCACCGTGCTTGCCACCAACGTCATCGAGTTCTACGTGTTCTTCGAGCTGATGCTCGTCCCGTCGTTCTTCCTAGTCGCGTTCTACGGCTACGGCGCAAGGCGCAGGATAGCCCTCATGTTCTTCTTCTGGACCCACGTCGGCGCAGTCGTGCTGTTGTTGAGCCTGCTTGGCATGGGATTCTTTGCAGGCGGCTTTGACTTTGACACGATAAAGGCCAACTACCACCTGATACCACAGGAGTGGCTTGCGCTCATCGTTTTCGGGCTCGTCGCCGGCCTTGGAGTGAAACTCGCCGCTTTCTTGCTGCACATCTGGCTGCCGTACGCGCACGCAGAGGCCCCGACGCCCGTTTCGGCCCTGTTGTCACCGGCCATGATCGGCATTGGCGCCTACGGTCTGCTCAGACTCTGGCTCGAGCTTTTGACTGGAAGCTACGAGCAGTACAGCATCTACATCAACATGTGGGGCCTTGCCACCATAATCTACGGCGGCGCCATGGCGCTGATGCAGGACGACATCAAGAGGCTGCTTGCATACTCATCCATCAGCCAGATGGGCTACATACTGTTCGGCATAGGCTCTGAGAGCGTGCTCGGCATCACGGGCGCGACCATGCTCTACGTGACTCACGGCCTCGGCAAGGCCGTGCTCTTCATGATGGCCGGGTCCATAATACTCCAGACCGGCACAAGGAGCATGGCAAAGCTGGGCGGGCTTGCAGGCAAGATGCCCTATACTGCCGTCATCGCCATGATAGGCGCGCTCACAATCATGGGCGTGCCCCCGACCAGCGGCTTCATGGCAGAATGGGTCATGTTCAACGGCGTCCTGCAGACAGCCGCTACCGACGGCGACTGGTTCAGGTCAGCCATGTTTGGCTTTGGCATCATGGGCACGATACTGACTTCAGCATACATACTGTGGATGATAAAGCGCATCTTCTTTGGCAAGATACCGGAGGAGATGGCGCACGTAAAGGAGGCAAGCCCGTACATCACGGCCACGATGGCGGCTTTTGCCGCGCTGTCGTTCATAGTTGGAGTCTACCCAGACCTGTTCCTCACGCCTGTGACGGGCTACATCGAGGTCGTGTTCGCAGACTATCCCGGCGTGCTGCCCGTCCCTGAGCCGTCAGCAGTGCTAGGGTCGACGCAAGAAGTGAACATTGAAGAGGGCATAGGGGTGGGCGAGGAGACCGGAGGCGGGCACTGATGGTGACAGAGTTTTTCGATGCTATTAACGTCTGGCTGATATGGATACTGCCTTTTGCAGGCGCAGCGCTAATCCCGGCAATAGCCAAGGGTAACAAGAACGCGCGCAACTACATCGCAGTCGGATTTGCGCTTGCTAGCGCGGTTTCGGCCGCGACCCTGATACCCACGGCGCTTGCCGGCCACGAAGTCCACAGCCAGATACCGTGGATTTCCGCTCTTGATCTGAAGGCAGGCGTCCTTGCCGACCCGCTGGCTATAATCATGACCAACCTCGTGGCCTGGATCTCGTTCCTCATCATGGTATACTCGCTTGGCTACATGCACGGCGACCGCGATCTTACCCGTTACTGGTTCTTCATGCTGTTCTTCATAGGCTCGATGCAGCTCATCGTCATATCGGACAACCTGCTCATGGTCTTCTTTGGATGGGAGGGCGTCGGGCTTGCGTCTTATGCGCTCATCGGCTTCTGGTACCACGACAGGAAGAAGGACTACGTCGGAGTCGAGGGCCACCGCGCAGGCGGCATAGCAATGTGGACCTCGCCCACGCACGCCGGCATGAAGGCGTTCCTCATGACAAAGGCCGGCGACGTGATGATGCTGGCCGGCATGTTCTTGATATTCGCATACGCCGGCACGTTCGGGTTCAAGGAGCTGATTGCAGACCAGGCTTGGGCGCAGGCGATGGCCGCAGAGAACCTACTAGTTCCAGCGGCTGTCTTGCTGTTTGGAGGCGCAGTCGGCAAGTCCGCGCAGTTCCCGCTCAACGAGTGGCTGCTGGAGGCCATGACTGGCCCGACCTCCGTTTCGGCACTCATACACGCCGCGACCATGGTCAAGGCCGGTGTTTTCCTGGTTGCAAGGATAGGCCCGCTGTTCTTTGCGCTCTCGGCGCTTGACACCGGACAGTTCTTCGAAGTCGTCGCCTGGGTGGGCGCCATAACCGCGTTCCTGCTTGCCACGCAGGCTCTCGTGAACCCCGAGATAAAGAAGGTGCTCGCCTACTCGACGGGCTCGCAGATAGGCTACATGATGATGGCGCTTGGCATAGCCGGCATCTCGTTAAACTACGTCGACGGCTACACGGCAGGCTTCTTCCACCTGATGAGCCATGCCATGTTCAAGGCATCTCTATTCATGGGCGCCGGCGCGGTGCTGCATACCGTACATTCGCGCTTTATGACCGACATGGGCGGGCTCAAAAAATACATGCCCAGGACGTACATGTTCATGCTGCTTGCAGCCCTGTCGCTTGCAGGCGCGCCGCTGTTCACCTCAGGATTCTGGAGCAAGGACGCGATATTTGCTGCCGTGCTAGAATCCGGATACTCGCAGGCGATGCCGCTGTTCATAATGGCAGTGGTGGTCGCCATAATGACGGCGTTTTACACTTTCAGGATGATAGGCATGACCTTCTTTGGCGGCAAGAGCAAGCACATCGAAAAGATAGAGCACGAAGGCCACCACGTCCACGAGGTGGGCAAGGTCATGTGGGTGCCCTTTGGCATACTCGCAGTCGCCACCATAGCGGTGGGCGTCTCAGGTTTCCTCTTCGAGGAGCAGCTGCACCACCTGTTCGAGGAGTACCTGGGCGAGTCGTTTGGCATACACCAGGAGACTCATGCAAGCGAGCGCGTGTTCCTCAACCTAAACCCAGTTGCGGCAGCGGCGTCGTTTGGCGCCTTTGGCGTCGGCGCGGCCCTTGGCTACGTGTTCTACATCGCACGCAAGGCCAACCCCGAGGCTATAGGCAGGAACATCGTGACGCGGGGAATCTGGAAGTTCCTCTACAACAGGTGGTACCTCAACACCGCGCTGTACTGGGGCGGAGTCATCGGACCCATGGCGATTTACAGGTTCATCTGGCGCTACTTTGAGAGCACGATAATAGACGGCATAAACCCGGCGTTCCAGGAGTCGATGGCATACATGTCAAGGTGGGTCAAGGGCAGCCAGACCGGAATCACCCAGACATACCTGTTCGTGTTTGGCGCCGGCATTCTGGTAGTGGTGATGCTGCTCCTGTTATAGGGTGATAGAAATGGTCGACCTTACCTCTACTCCAATACTTGTGACGATAATACTGGGCGTGGTAGGCCTTGCCATCCCTGCCATTGATGCCGGAAGGCGCGAGCGCGGCATCGACAGAAACAAGCTGTACAGCGCCATCGCGTTTGGCGCGCTCATCGTCGCCATGGGCATCGTGATATTCAAGGTCTTCACCGGCGAGGTGCTGCCTGCAGTAGCGTTCTCGGAGGGCGTGCTTGCAGACGACCTGTTCGGCTCGTTCTTTGCAGTAGCGCTCCTGCTAGTTTCATTGATGATGACCGCGTCGTCGTGGAACTACTGGAAAGGCAGGAGCAACCCGGCGGCGTACTACTCACTCATCCTGCTCTCAAGCATCGGCATGGTGCTCATCGCGTATTCCACGGACCTTGTCATGCTGCTCGTGGCATGGGAGCTCATGTCGTTGCCTACATACGCGCTTGCAGGCTTTGCCAAGCGCGACCCCGTGTCAAACGAGGCCGCTATAAAGTACTTCATGTTCGGCGCGCTGTCGTCGGCGCTCATTGTCTTTGCAATCGGCCT
This sequence comes from uncultured Nitrososphaera sp., assembly GCA_964464395.1. Lineage (GTDB taxonomy): Archaea > Thermoproteota > Nitrososphaeria > Nitrososphaerales > Nitrososphaeraceae > Nitrososphaera. Next base: position 62,035 of record CAYXFY010000007.1, on the reverse strand, counting down.
GGTCTATGGCATGACCGGCACGACCAACATCGGCGAGTCTGTCAGGGCCATGACCAACCTGGACGCGTCGATGATGCCTGTCGGCCTGCTCGCGATAGCCCTCTTCATAGCAGGCTTTGGCTTCAAGATGGGCCTCGTCCCGTTCCACATGTGGCTCCCGGACGCCTACGAGGGCTCTCCTTCGACGATAGGCGGCCTGCTTGCCGCCGGCACAAAGAAGGCCGGCTTTGCGGCCGCGCTCCGGGTAATCGTGCTTGGCATGTTTGCGCTGAACGCCGACTGGACGCTCACACTGGCCATACTTGCCGTGTTCACCATGACGATAGGAAACCTAGGCGCGATAATGCAGCGGAGCGTGCCAAGGATACTCGCATATTCATCAATTGCGCAGGCAGGCTACATCATGATAGGCATCGCGCTTGCTCCGTATTCGGACCAGGCATTGTCAGGCTCGCTTTTCCACATCATCAACCACGCCGTCATGAAGTCGGCGGGCTTCGTCGCAGTAGCTGCGGTTGCCATAGGGCTTTCGGCGTACAGCCTCGAAAAGTACCGTGGTCTTGCAAAGCGCATGCCCATTACTGCAATAGTGCTCTCGATTTCGCTGCTCTCGCTTGCAGGCGTTCCGCCGCTCAACGGGTTCTGGAGCAAGCTGGTGCTCTTTGGCGCTGCAATCAACGCAGGCCCGCTTGTAGAGTGGGGACCGTGGCTTGCCATAGCAGGCGTCTTGAACAGCGCGCTCTCGCTTGGCTACTACGCGTGGATAATGAGAAAGATGTACATGGAAGAGTCGCCGGACATGAGCAAGGTCAAAGAACCCCGGGCCATAGTCGCGGTGCTCATATTCGCACTGGTCTTCATGGTGGGCTTTGGCATCTGGCACGCGCCCCTGCTCGAATTTGCGACGCAGGCGGTGCCCGACCTGAGCTTTGCAAGCGGCGCCGCGCCCGGGCCTCTTGGTAGGTAAGTTATTAGTCCAAAGCGCGAAGTAGTACCGTGTCTGGCGAACCTGTCACTGTCGTCGTTACCAGGACTGCCAAGGTTGGCAAGGTGGCCGAGTTTGAGCAGTGGATGGAAGGGATAATCCACGCGGCCATGAAGTCTCAGGGGTTTGCAGGCGTCAACGTGATAAGGCCGCAGGATCAGGCAAGGCCGGAATACGTCATCATTTTACACTTTGACACTCACGAGGACATGGCTAGGTGGGAAAGTTCGCCTGAGCGCCGGGAATGGGCCGAGAAGGGCCGTTCGGTGGTGGAAGGCGAGCCCAAGATAGAGCGCAGGACCGGCTTGGAGTTCTGGTTCACCCCGCGCCCCGGCGCGCTGCAGCCGGCAAGGCACAAGATGGTGATAGTGCTTGTCGCGGTCATCTCGTCGCTTCTGGCAACAGTCCTGCCGCTGATTCAGCTTGCAACAGAGGACCTGCACCCTGCCCTGCGGCTGGTGATAGGCGTTTCAATCATGGTGGTCTTGATGACGTACGTGGTGATGCCTGCGGTGACAAGGTTGCTGCGGCCGTGGCTTTACAGGAAGGAATTTTTCTAGATCTGGACTGAAGCCAGGTCTGTTAGGAGCTCGAGGTGGCGCATCGTCGCGCCTGCGCCTCCCACCTTCTTCAGCTCGTCCTTTGCCTTTGCAGAATACGACTGGTACAATTTCTCCATCCTGTCGACAAACTCTGTCGACCTGTCGTTCTGCTTCACCAGCATGTTGAACAGCTTGTCCTCGTTGTTCCAGTCAATCAGGTCGTCGTGTATCTGGTACGCTATGCCAAGCAGCTGCCCGAAGGACGTCATGGCGTGGACCTGCTCGTCCGTTCCTTCGCCCAATATCGCGCCTATCCTTGCAGACGCGCGGAAGAGCGACGCAGTCTTGTGCTCAAGGACCTTGATGTAGTCGTCCTCGGTTATCTGTGGCGCCTTGTTCAGCCGGATTTCCATCATCTCGCCCTCGCTCATGCGCGTGGCGGCGTTTGAGAGCTCGTTTAACACCTGCGGGTTCTTCAGCTTCGAGCCTATGTCGAGTATCACTCCAAGGACAAAGTCTGCAGTCAGTATGCTGCTGTTGTATCCATATTTGATGTGGAACGACGGCTTGCCCCTGCGGGTGTTCTCCTCGTCTATGATGTCGTCGTGGATTATGGACTCGGTATGCAGGAGCTCTATCGCAGAAGCCGCCATGTACGAGTCGCCGTTTGCCTTCTTGCTGCTGATGGCCTCCGCAGAGAGGACAAGTATCAACGGCCTTATGCGCTTGCCTCCGTCGCACGCGTAGCGCAGCGGGGCGTGGAACTCGGACCAGGAGTAGAGGTCGAGCTCGCGCTTTAGCGCGTCCTCGATGTTGGCGAGGTACTCGCCGCAAAAGTCAGTCAGGGGGTTGGCCTCTATGTTTCTCCTGCCCAAAAGCCAGCTTCTTCCTTGAGGTTAGTCCATTCCGTGACCATATTAATTTACTGCTTGGGCGCCAGAATTGCCCCGGAGCGGACATCTCGCCTAGCCTTTGAACCCTATCATCGTGTCGGTGTTCGCAAGGCCGCCCGACTTGCGTATCTCTGCTATGGCAGACGTGAATTTTTCTATCGAGTCTGACTCTATCTTTACCACCAGCTGGTACTTCTTGTCAAGCTTGTAGGCATAGGACACCGCGGGGATCGTTTTTATTCTCTGCAGGAGCTGGTCCTGCGCGCCCTCTGCGCACTCGATGAACATGAACCCTACAGGTATCAACCTGCCCTGTAGAAATGTCATCGAATTAAAGTGCTTCTACAAAGATTTTGCCACGGCCTTCTTTATGCGATTGATCATGAGAGCGGCAGCGTCTATGCCAAACATTGCAACAAAGAACGACTCTATCTGGTCAACGGAGTACGCCCTGCCGCTCTTGAAGTCAAATCCGTGGCGGTTCATTTCATAATAAAGCGCGTCAAGGCCGCTGTGGCCGAGTATGGCAAACTGCTCGTCGATTATTGATTTTAACCTCGATCCGTCAACCAGCTGCTGTACATCGCGCTTCCGGGTGTCCATCGCTCTGATGTTCCTTGGAAGGCGATCCGCGCATAAATACTTGTTCTAACATCTTCTCCGGCGTGCCAGAGCTGGGGGAGGTCTGCAAGGCAATCGTCGAGTCGCACGAGGACATCCTGATGGCCGCGCTGCTCAACAAGGAGGAGGCCGTCGACTTTTACGTGAGGACCGGCCTGCCCGTCCCAGACGACTTTCGGACGGAGAACATGATAATACAGACTCAGCTGGTGGTCTCGATGGTCAAGGAAAACCAGGATTTCCTGGGAGAGCTGTCCTTCATATACATGCACATGGGCAAGGCGGACGTGCTGCACGTCCCCGTCCCCATGGGCAGAGTGTTGGCGGTGGTCATAAAGCCCCAAAAAGTCGCAAATCAGGTGATATCGGCCGTCTTGGAAAAAGTAAACAAGCTGTCATGATCCGTGCTGTTTTGAAAATAGTGCTCCGGCCGGGATTTGAACCCGGGATCTGCGACTCGAAAGGCCACAATGCTTGACCGGACTACACCACCGGAGCACTTGCGATTTGAGCGCCCACGTTCACATAAAATCTTTCCCTTTCAGGTTCTGTAGCATCTTCGGCTCATTCTGGGGCTGTAACAGGTCGGCTCATGGCGTTCTGAATGACTGTAATCCACTTGTTGCGGCCATGTATCTTGATACCAGCTGCATCGGCAGGAGTCAGGCCGTTTAGCCCCTCATGCTCGCGGAAATAGTTGTGGTAGAGCTGGTAGCCTTTCAGGATGGGAGTATCCATCTTCTTTATGCCGCGCATGACCTTTTCCCTATCCCTGACTTCACCGTTCATCCTCTCCATCTTGTTGTTATTGTGGTCGCCTTGCAGGTGAACGTGGCTGATGTGCTTGGTTTTCGGGTTTTTCATCGTGTAGTACTCTTTCCTGCAAGCCTCGGAGAAGTTGTGCGCCCCGTCGCTTATGAGCGTCAACGGGCGCTTTCCTGCTATCTCCTTTGCCTCACGGAACATCGGGCGCACATCTTCGGTGTACTTGCTGTCGCTCACCTGTTGCGCTATCCAAAAGCGCGTCTCGTCGTCCATCATGGCGTACAGATACTTGATGTTGCCCTTGACTTTCAGGTACAGCTCGTCGGTTCTCCAAGTATCCGATACCTGCGGCTTTATCTGTTCTAGGTACTTTTCCATCAGTCCAACGTACTTGCCAATCCAGCGGTACACCGTCATGTGACTAATATCGACTCCCTGCAAACGCAAGAACTTCTGTACGTTCCTAAGACTTTCGCCCGTAAAGTAGAGCTGCATAGCGCCCGTTATGACCTGCGGCGTGGCCTGCATCCTCTCAAAGCCCATGTTGAGTGTGAACCACTTTGTACAATCCTTGCAGTAGTAGCGTTGAAGATTGCCTGACTTGTTCTTGCGCACGCCATGTCTAACGACGTTTTCAGACTTGCAAAAGGGGCAGTTGCCGATAGGAACGGGAGCGATAACCACTTGACTTTCAACGCGCTTGCGAATAGCAAGGCTAAATTCGACAGCGAAAATGTGTTTGCACTTCTGACCGCGGTATATGTGATCGGGGCATGAGCATAGCCAGCCAAGCTCTCCTGAAATGACCTCGTACTCTCCGTTACCTGACTGCGACCTGACCTTGTACGCGTGTGCGTCGATACGTCGGACTTGACCCTATTATTTGCTATACGCATAAATACACTGTTTTGCATACCTACAGCTATACCAAAATGGTCGCTGAAACCAAGGTCAAAATCTATGCCGTAGGCTCTCGACATTCGATAAACCTACCTAGCGAGTTTGTACGTGACAGCGCGTTCCCGTTCAAAGTAGGCGAGCAGTTAATCGCTCGCATCAAAGACGGCAAGGTTGTCCTCGAAAAAGACAAGTGATCACTTGGGCGGCTTTGCTGCCTTTAGTCTGTTGACTGCCCAATCATTATCAAGATTGAGGGCGGAGTTTAGTACGCGTGATGCTTTTTCCTTGCCCTCGATGGCGCTTCGGGCGTCCTCGATGGCCTTCTTGTAGGACGCTGATATTTCCTTCTGCTTTTCCTGTTCTAAGAGCGGCACCGGTACGTCTTGCAGAAATTCCCAACCTGCGCGGTGCCTGCTAATGCCCGTCGATTTTGAGAGCAATCTTGCCCTCACTTCGGGCGAGCGCAGGAAGCCCCACAAGTAGTACGGGTCGAAACGCTTGTCCTTGATGCGCATGAGCGTGAACTCTGACGATACAAAGGTGTGTTCAAGCTCCTTGGGTACGACACACGTTGAACCATAGACCACTGCGATGTTGCTCACCGCCAAGTCGTTCTCCTTGACAGGAGTGAGGCTGTCGTATGTTATCTCCTTGCCCGATCTCTTCTCGCCCTCGCCGGGCAGACCTTCATAGGTGATTTTCAGGAAGGTAAACATGCGTTTTGGGTCGCCTCTAGTGCTGATAGCATCTTCTATGTGATTGACGATTTGGGACAGAGGGATTACTTCAAAACCCTTCTTTTGCCACTCGTCAGCCACGTCTTTGCCGCGCGGCAGGCATGACTTGACATCAAGCCTCTCGGTTATTTTGGAGGCAGGAACGAGCCAAGGCCCGCGCTCACCCTTTAGAAACTTCTTTAAGTTGGCAAGAATGTCGTTAATCTCGTTTTCCGCAAGCTCGCGCGCCTTTGACGCCTTGCTTTCAGGGGTCGTCCTCGGCACGTCATCTAGTCCGATGTACTGGCTTTCCATCATGAACACGTCGGTCTGCGGCTCGTCGTCTTTCTTCTTGACAAGATACAAGATCGATGTCTTTGCCCTTGCCCCGCTCCTCTGGAAAGCGTCACCATGCAAGCTGATTACGGCCTTGACAATGAAGCGTTCGCGGATGTAGTCGCGGGCAAATTCGTATCTCTTGCCGCTAAGTACAGAATCATCGATTACGGTGATCAGTCTGCCGCCGAGAGTCAGCAAATCCCAGTACCGTTCTATGAACATCACGCTTGAGCGTAGAGATGTACGGCTCGCAGATGTATCCTCGTCAAGCCCCTGTGAAACAAGCGTATAGTGCTTCAGTACGTTCTCCTCTCTTGGCAGCTTTTGTGAATAGTCCATAGAAAAGGGCGGGTTTGTCAGCACCACGTCGAACTTGAACTCCTTGTCGATAAGCAATCCGTGTAGTTCCTCAAGCTCCATCTTTTGCTGCGTTCCTTCGCTGGTTTCAGTCGACACCTCCTTGTCGAGCGCGTCAGTAGCGTAAATCCTACTGCCGCCGTCGCCGTGAAGGTACATGTTTATTCTTGCTATCCTTGCCAGCGGCGGCTCGCTTGCCCCGTCTATGCCATAGATGGAATTGTTAGACACTTCTCTGATAAGCTCGACACGTTCTCTGTCAGTAAGTCCAGCCTTGCCTCTGACTTCATCTCGCATCAGAGTCAGAGCTTCGATAAGAAAGCCGCCCGTGCCGCAGCAGGCATCAATCACTTTTTCAATGCGCGCCCGCTCAAGTATGGGTCTGCTTGGATTAGTATTGACAATTTCTACCCTCGGGTCTGCGAGCTTGGACGCCAGCTTGACTATCGACCTCGGAGTAAAGAACTGACCCAAACCCACGCCACGCATTGTCGCGTTGAGAAAAGTCTCGAACATTCTACCGTTAAGGTCGTTGTCAATGCCGTATAGGTCGTAATTTTCAAGCCTCTTGACTACCTCTTTGATGGTGCCGGGATGCAGCCTGATGGACTCTTTTTCCTTGAATATCGGCTTCTTGTCCTTTCGCGCAACACTTTCGTCAAATTTCTGTGCCAGCGGCCTGAAAAGCAGCGTATCGACAGGATTGACGGGGTTATCCTTGTCTTGGTTTGTTACCTCTATCTTTTCTATCCATCGCCTTGAAAATACTACCTTGTCGGCGGGCAGCGGCTTGCCCTTCTTGATGAGCTCTGACAGCTCTGGGTCTTCGTATATCTTGCGGTCTTCCCAGAGCTTGACGAACATTATCTTGACAAATTCAAAGAACGCGGGCACCGGGTCGCCCATCTTTTCTGCCTTCCATACAAGCCGGTGACACGCGTTAAAGACCTTCTTTGCCTGCTCGATTGTCGGTTTGGTAAGGCGTATGGTTTCCTGCTTTGCCTCATCCAGCGTGTGCCAGCCGCGCTGTACGACATCCGCGCCAAGGAGCTGCCGCAGCGCGATGAACTTCAGGTTATCCTCGAAAAAGTCCGAGAATTGGAGTGTCAGGGTTGGCTCATCTTCATCCCACTTGAACACCTTGAAAACAAGCCCGTTGGTGAGTACGAAGTACTGTAGAGGCTTTTCACCCTTGAACTTGCGGTTAATTGCTATCGAATATCCAGAACATTGACCTATGTAATTATCAACATTTTCGTCAGTCGCCTTGGCATCGACTATCCAGCGCGGCAGGTCAGCGTGGACAAGGGCAAAATCAGGCTTGTACGGTTCATGCTTGCGCCCCCCCCCCAGATACAGCTAACGCCGCGATCGATTCCTTTGTCTTGATTTGGATGTCCTTGTAACCCAAGTCTTGCAGCATGCGCAGGACAAAGAAGCTCTCAACGCTTGCCTCGTTGCGGAGGTCGTCTTTTTTGCAGTACTTGTTGGTGCTGACATCCGCCTCGATCCCAGAAACGTAGTCGAAGATTGAGGTGCGCTTACCCTTCTTGGATGCCATATCCCCACTCACCTATTAGTGCGGTCTCTATTGAAGTTTTCCTCAACGGGTGAAATGAGCCGACCTGTTACAGCCCCAGAATGAGCCGAAGATGCTACAGAACCCCCTTTCAAAACGTTTTATTACGGCTTGCCAATTGTGTACTGCATGGAAAACAGTCTTGTCGAGAGGATCGACGCAGAGGTTGAAAAGCGCAGCCTGCTAAAGCACCCGTTCTACCAGATGTGGTCAGACGGCAAGCTAACAGTCGATCACCTGCAAGGCTACTCCAAGGAGTACTTCCAGCTCGTCAAGGCCGTCCCTGCCCTTGTGCAGAACATCGCCTCTTTCAATGCCGACGCCTCAATTGCATCGGAGATAGAGGGCAACAGGAAGGAAGAGTCAGAGCACGTCGAGCCCTGGACAAGGTTTGCCGGCGCCCTCGGCGTTCCAGTCAATGAGCTGGCAAATTATGCCGGAGCCGCCAAGACGAACGAGGCGGTCGCAAAGATGATGACACTCTCAAAGGCGTCGTTTGAGGAGGCAGTCGCGGCGATGTACGCTCTTGAATCCGAGCTTCCCAAGATAAGCAGGAGCAAGATAGACGGGCTGGTGAAATTCTACGGTCTTGACGGCAAGGACGTGCTAAACTACTTCCAGATCCATGAAGAAGCCGATGTCAGGCATGCGCAGACATGGCGCAGCGTATTGAATTCACTGCCTGCAGACAAGCAGGAAAGGGCGTTTGCGGCCGCGGTTGAATCATTGAAGGCGCAGAACCTGCTGCTTGACTCGGTGCAGGAAAAGTACGTCGGCATAGCTTGCTGACTACAAACCTTTATACATACTAGTCAGATTTTTTGGATTACGCGGGCCCATAGCTCAGCCTGGTTAGAGCGACCGGCTCATAACCGGTCGGCCAAGGGTTCGAATCCCTTTGGGCCCACTTCCACATAGCCTTCAGTAGGCAAAATTGCTCTCGATTCTGCAACGCACTGTACACCTGCTAGATAAATAATCTCGTTCTATCTGCCTGACTATGGGCAGAGTGAACGGTGAGAACGTCGCCGGGGTGGCTTTTATTTTCTTTGCAAGCCTCTTTCTGGCAGCAAGCACGGTTAACCCCGTGATAGCTTCTGTGATGCAGGTTTTCTACGTCATGGTCGCGGCCGGCGTGGCGCTTGTGATTCTTGGCTACAGGACCCATCTTCATGAGCGCAAGGTACATACCACAATCGAATAGCAGCGGAGTGTACAGACCCGTTGACGCTTTTATAGCAGAACAGTCAACTGAAAGTGAAATGGCAGGTTGCGAACACTTTGCCGCGGCCAAAGACGTCGGGCCGAACACGAAGGGTTGCGAGGAATGCGAAAAGACGCACTCGCGCTGGGTCGCGCTGAGAATGTGCCTTGTCTGCGGCCACGTCGGGTGCTGCGACTCGTCGCCGGGCATGCACGCCACAAAGCATTTCAAAGAAACAGGCCACCCGGTCATGGTGGCGCTTCCAAGCAGGTCGTGGACGTGGTGCTACGTGCACAAGGAATACGGTTAAGGTTATAAGCCATAAAACCAGCTTTTCGGCATGTCGCGCCTCGTACAAAAGGCCACAAAGGACCTGCTAGACGAGTTTTTGCAGGTCAGAAAAGTAACCATGGAGTTATTTGAGCCGCTCGGCATTGAAGACGCCGTCATACAGTCAGACACGTTCGGCAGCCCGCCCAACTGGCACATCGCGCACGTGACGTGGTTCTTCCAGAAGGTCCTTGAAAAGCACGGCACTGCTATTTCTGACGACAAGGTCAACGTCGCGTACCTGAATTCCTACTACCAGAAGTACGGCGAGATACTGCCCAAGCCGGAAAGGGGCAGGTACCCGCGGCCAACAGTCGCGCAGAACCTGAAGTACCGCGCGCTTGTCGAAAGCAATGTGGCGTCGCTGATAAAGTCCGGCGACATCTCTCAGGAGCTGCGCTACGACATCAGCCTCGGCATCCAGCACGAGATGCAGCATCAGGAGCTGATGGTCTACGACTTTCAGCACTACTTCCAGCGCTTCGCAGACCCGGCCGACAACTACAAGCCAAAAACCATAAACGCGCCTCCAATGAATGGGGAGAGGCCGAAGGGCATGGTCGACGTGCCGGGCGGGATATTCGAGCTCGGGTTTTCAGGCGACGGCTTTAGCTATGACAACGAGCTCCCCGAGCATAAAGTATACTTGCAGCCGTTCAAGATCGACATCGCACCGGTGACAAACGCCGAGTTTGCCAAGTTTGTCGAAGACGTCGGCTATCTGGAATACAAGTACTGGCTTGCAGACGGCTGGGACATGGTCCGAGAGCAGGGCTGGAATGCGCCGCTGTACTGGCAGAAAAAAGACGGCCTGTGGCTCAAAAAGGACCTGCGCGGCCTGCGCGAGCTTGACCCGGACGAGCCTGTCACAAACGTCAGCTATTACGAGGCAGACGCCTACGCGAGGTGGGCGGGAAAGAGATTGCCGACAGAGGCCGAGTGGGAAAAGGCCGCAAGCTGGAGCGAAAAGCTGGGCAGAAAGACGCTATACCCGTGGGGCGACGAGCCGCCGACTCCAAGGCGCGCAAACCTGCTCGACTCGCACATCTGGGGGCCGACGAGAGTCGGCGCATACCCGGAGGGCAGGAGCCACTGCGGATGCCACCAGATGATAGGCGACGTGTGGGAGTGGACGTCATCGGAGTACGTGCTGTATCCCGGTTTCATGTCCAGGTTCCCCGAGTACACTGACAAGTGGGCGGTCAACCAGAAGGTCCTGAGGGGCGGCTGCTTTGCGACTCCTGCAGGGCAGATACGCAACAGCTACCGCAACTACTTCAAGCCGCACGAAAGGATACTGTTTGCGGGATTCAGGTGCGCTTCAGACTCGGCGCCATAAGCGCCAAGTCGAACCACTCGTTATTGTCGGTAAAGTGCCGGCGCACTGCCAGTCCTGACTTTTGTGCAAACTTCTCTATCGTTGCTTTCGTGTACTTGTACGAGTTTTCGGTGTGGATGGCTTCTCCACGCGCAAAGTAGAATCTGCCGGAGTGCTTTACGCGCACGTCATGCTCCTTCTTTGAGACAAGGTGCATCTCTACCCTGCCCTTCTCCTCGTTGTAGAACGCGCGGTGGTCAAAGCCTGACAGGTCGAACTCGCCTCCAAGCTCCCTGTTTATCCTTGAAAGCACGTTCTTGTTGAACGCGGCGGTCACGCCATTTTTGTCGTTGTATGCGCTGTCCAGCGTAGCCGCATCTTTTTGCAGGTCAAAGCCGACGAGCAAGAGGTCTGACTCTTGCATCCTGCCTGCGACGTCTGAAAGGAACGCCTGCGCGTCGGCAGGCTCAAAGTTGCCGATGCTAGAGCCTAAAAACAAGATTATTTTTCTGCCCTCCGCCTTTTCGATATGGTCTATGCCTGCGGCATAGTCGCTGTGCACCTGTCGCACTTTGAGGCCGGAGAACTCTTCTTCCAGCCTCGCCCTTGCCTCAAGCAGCATGGAAAGCGAGATGTCTATCGGGAAATAGTGGAGGCTGCCCTGGCGCGCCAGTATCTCCTTTATCAGGATTTTAGTCTTCGTTGATGAGCCGCTGCCAAACTCTACAAGTGCTATTCTGTCGTCACCTACTGCGTCTATGATGTCTGCTGCCTGCTCGCGCAGAATCGACGCTTCCGTTCGCGTCGGATAGTACTCCGGCTGCCTGCATATCTCCTCGAACAGGCGCGAGCCTGCCCCGTCGTAAAAGTATCTCGGATTCAGGCGCTTGTTCTTTCCTGCAAGGCCCTCGCGCACGTGTTGGGCAAACTCGGCATCGACTGAAACTTCCTGCTCTTGTGTCTTCATGATCCTGGGTGTAAGCTGTACTTTTAGGTACGTCGTAGCCACTAGAAATCCTTTACTGACGTTTTCGCGGCGGGAAACACTTATCGCCGGCGCGCTTTTAGACAGTGGCTCATGGTGCTCAGAAAATGCATAAACTGCAAGCAGGAAATGGACGAGACTGGATTCGTTGGAAACCAGTGCGGCGACTGCCACGCCGCGTACTTGGAGTCGCTTGGCGGCGAGGACCAGTATTCATCTTGAAAGCATATATTGACATCGCAAATACATAGGTACGCGAAATTGGAGTCCAATCTCGAAAAAACAATGCGCGACCTGCAAAAGAGGGTTACGTCGCTGGAGCAGGCAGTCTACGGTAAGCCCAAGGCAGCCGCGCGCGGGTTCGAGCAGCGTCTGGCTGAAAAGGTCGACGAAATGGGCACGCAGGACCTGATTGTAGTTGCGCTCTGGCAAAAGCCCAAGCAGACCAAGGACGAGATAAAAGGCGTCCTCTCCGACTGGGGCAAGGCGTACGGCAGCTGGTTTGAAGGCGGCAACTTTTCGGGCCGGCTCGTAAAGAAGGGGCTTGTCAAAAAGGACGGACAGAACGGCTCTGGCGAAGACCTCTACTCGCTCACCAAAAAGGGCGAGATAGAGGCAGACAACCTGATTGCGAAACTTCAGGCATAATTTTCTACTGCACTTTTACAGTGGCCGGCTCCTCAAGCGTTATAGCCGTTCCCTGATATCGGCATCCGGAATTTGGATAAAGACAGCAATGTTACGGGTTTTGCTTCCACAAACAAGATAAAAGCCGCCTTTCATGCGCGTAAAAGTTTGCACAAAGTTATCACTGCTCTGGTCGTCGCCCTTGCCGCCACGCTTGCCGTGCCGCAGCACGCAGAGGCCGAGACGTGCGAGAGCCTAGCAATAGACAGTACGACTGCAAGCGGGCACCAGATAGGGAGCTACGCAAGCAGGGCCATCGACGATACCCTGAAGACTGGCTGGGCAAGCTACGGCATAGGCTCGTGGATACAGGTCGACCTGTGGTCTCCAAAGATGGTCTGCAGCGTCGACATCGCCTGGTACCGCGGGGACGTGCGCGTGGCCAACTTTGCCATTCTCACCTCGCTTGACGGCGAGAAGTTCAAGGAAGTCTACGTACACGGCCGGAGCAGCGGCGAGACAAAGGAGCCAGAGCGCTACTCGTTTGAGCCGGTAGGCGCGCGCTACGTCAAGATAAAAGTGTACGGCAACACCGAGAACAACTGGGCCGCTATAATGGAGATAGACGTGCACGGCAAGATCGCAAGCGCGTCGCTGCTCGAAGGCAAGACATGTTCGGACGGGTGGAACGTGACGGCGTACTTTACTCCAATCGAATCCGAGTACTCCGGCACTGGCACGGTCACGGTCGTGACCGACGAGGGCAAGCGGACCTACTACAAGGGCTTTGTGGACGAGATAATGATACAGGGCTCGGGCAGGACAAACGACGGCGACTACCTTGGATACTGGGGAGGGGGCTTCCACATATCGGGCGAGCCGCGTACCTCAAGCGGGCTGGTCGTGCAGGTGGGCCACGTCGCGACCGACACGTCGGTGATACCGTACTTTACAAAGCTGGCTATTCCGTATCTGAAGGAACCCTGGAACGACAGGACGTTTACTGCGGCTGACACCGGGCCGGCGATAATAGGCAAGCACATCGACGTCTACACCGGCTTTGGGCTGGACGCACGTGCAGAGGCGTTTCGGATAGCCGAAAAGAGCCAGACCGTATGCTACTAGGCGAACTTGGCGACAAACCTGGCCTCGCCCTCTTTTGCAGCGGGCTTTTTGGCGCTCCTAGCCCTCGTCCTGAGTGCAAAACTGCAGCAGGGACAGCGCGCCCCCTCCCAGCTGATGAATATGTCGCAGATCCTGCAGCGCTTGTGGTTCTCCTGGTAGCGCGCCTTTGTCCTGTAGTGTTCACAGATTCCCCTGCATGCCATCGAGCGTTTGGCTTGCCCGGACCTTTTAACCGGTAAGAATATTGTGCATTGCACTGCAATCGCATCCCTGAAATATCGTGCGGCCTTTAGCAACGGCATGAGCATGATTTCAGCAAGAATATACGAGTACCAAAAGCCGCTCGCAGTAGAGAAGATAGACAAGCCCCGCGCCCGGGGCGCGGGCGTAATAGTCAAGGTGGGGGCTGCCGGCCTGTGTCATAGCGACCTTCATCTTATAGACGGCGAGTGGAAAGACGCGATACCGCTCAGGCTCCCGCTTGTACCCGGGCACGAGATAGCCGGCTACGTGGAGGAGCTGGGCGAGACCGTGCCAAAGGGGCTGTTTGAGGTAGGCGACCTCGTGGCGGTCTTTGGCGGCTGGGGATGCGGCGCGTGCCAGATATGCAAGCGGGGCGACGAGCAGGCGTGCCCCAAGGCCAAGTGGCCCGGCATATCGCAGGACGGCGGATATGCTCAGTACGTCGCCGTGCCGTCGTACAGGTTCCTGATAAAGGCGGACAAGAAGCTGACAGCCGAAGAGCTTGCGCCCCTAACAGACGCGGGACTGACGCCTTACCGGGCGCTCCGAAGGTTCCGCCACATGCTTCTGCCCGGCACGTCGGTGGCAGTCGTGGGCATAGGCGGCCTTGGCTCGTACGGCGTCCAGTACGCAAGGCTGGTCGGGCCGGGGGCAACTGGCATAGCAATAGACAGGAGCGAGAAAAAGCTCGACCTGGCAAGAAAATTCGGAGCGGACCACGGCTTTGCGATTTCAGATGGGCTGAGAAAGCAGGTGATGGAGGTCACCGGCGGCCGCGGCGTCGACCTGATACTTGACTGCGCCGGCGCGGAAAACACCGTCTCGGTGTCTACAGGACTCCTTGCAAAGGGTGGCGTGCTTGCAATCGTGGGGCTTTTTGGACAAATGATAAACGTGCCATTGCTGCCTGCGGTGATAAACGAGAACGTCGTGGCAGGATCGCTCTGGGGCAACTACAACGAGCTTGCCGAAGTGATAGAGCTTGCCCGTCAGGGCAAGGTCAAGCACGCGCTGCGCCCGTTCAGGCTTGAAGACATCAACACCGCAATCGACCAGCTCAAGTTGGGCCAGATAGCTGGACGGGGCGTCATAACGCCCTGATTACTTCATGACCACGTCCCAGGGCGTCAGTATCTTGTAGCCGACAAATACGCACGGCGTGCTTGCGTCCGACAAGACCTTTGCGGCAGAGGCCGCGCTCTCGTCCGGGTTTATCGTCCTGCCCTTGCAAAAGCCTATGCGCGAAAGCGGAACGCCGTCAAGGGCGGAAAAGCCATTTTCCGCCACAAGCTGCCTCGCCTCGTGGCCGAGCAGGTATTCCAACACTTTCCTGTCGTTTATCAAATACGGGCCGTCCTGCCGCAGCGCCACCAGGTTGCGCACATTCTTGTCCAGCATGAACTTCAGGGCCTCTACCACACCGGTGCCTTCGTTTACAGTCGCCAGAACGGAGGTAAGCTCTGCCGCCTTGCGTCCGCTGTCGACTATTGCAAGCAGGTCACGGACTGAAAGCGAGGCCACCACCTTGCCTCCTGCGGCAACCGGCACGAACGCAAAGCGCGTCCTGGCAAATACCTCGAGGGCTTCTTTGAGCGGCGCGTCTGCGTCTATCGGCCTTTCAAGGCGCTCCGTAATGTCGCCTGCCCGAGCGTCAAGCCACTTTTCCTTTCTCTCAAGTATGTGGCGCGCTAGCTGCCCTCCGCCTATCCTGCCCACAAGCCTGCCTGAGTCGAGCACGACCAGGCCGTCGGCATAGATCTGGGGACCTATCGCAAGAAATGTAGCTGCATGCACCAAGGCGTCACCCGGGCCGACATAGAGCAGGGGCCGGCGGAATATGTGGGGCGCCGCTTCTCGTATTGAAACGTCGTGCATCGCAATACCACCCGCAGGGTGGCAAGATAAATCCTATGATTGCACTGCATTGCACGAGAATCGTGGTGCTAATATAAATAATAAACCGCAATTTTTTCCGTATGGCAAGCAACGCAATCGCGTACGTGGCAATTGGAATAGCAGCTGCAGCAATTGCCATTGCTGTAGCCGCGTCAGCAAGCATAATGCAGGTACAGGACCAGATATCAGGGCTGGCGCCTACAGGGGCGGAGCCGCAGACCCGCGAGTTCTACCTATTTTCAGAAGTGGACGAGAACATTGACGAGGATGTGCTGGGTATACCGCCCGACAAATTCTCCCTTGAAGAGATAACCGTGAACAGGGGCGACAGGGTTGTGATCCACTTTTATAACCTCGAGCCGGAAGAGACGCAGGAGCACCACACCTTCTCGATGTCGGGGACCTACCAGATGCACAACGACATTAACGCAGGCGAAAACACAACAATCGAGTTCGTCGCAGACGAGGTCGGAATATTCCAGTACCAGTGCGTCTACCACCTGCCGACCATGACCGGGAACCTCGTGGTTCTCTCTTAATTTTTTCAGTCCTTCTTGTAGGTCGCTCCGGGCGCGCCGTAGCCTTCTTTTATCTTTACCACCACGGTGTCGCTTGCGCGGTTGAATATGCGCTGGCGTTTGTCGTTTGTGAATATCCAACCCAGTAGGACATCGAGCGGAAGGAGGAACGCCTTGCCAAAGCTCTGTATGGCGACGCTTCTCGCGTCGGCCGACATGCCGGCAAGGTTGACGGTCTTTATCTTGAGCACCATCTTGCCTATCGACTGCCCGCGAGTCGACTCGAAGAAAGTCCAGTATGCAAAGAACATCGTGCTTGTAATCGCGTAACGCACAGGCCCGTCGAAAGGGTCGGGTCCCCACCACCTGTCAGGGCCGGCGGTGAACCAGAAGGGGAACGCGACTGCCGCAAGAGCGGCGCCTAGCGCGACCTGCACTATGACAAAGTCTATGATCCACGCAAAGAACCTGTCGCTCCACTTGGCAAGCAGTATCTCCTGGTTCGATCTTGCAGGCGCCTCTGAACCCATCTGAGAGATAAAGACTCTCCAACCTCATAACGAGTACGGCCTGATCATCAGATCAGCTGGTTGAGCAGGTAGCCAACGACAAAGGCTACAGCAGCAGCGATGCTGCCGACTGCAAGCGTGCCCGCGCCGGACCTCAACAGCGACTTTTGCAGTATCCTGCCCTTGACCGCGCCGATGGTGAAAAACGCCACGCCGGTAAAGACAGATGAGTAGACAAACGCGTCGGCGGCAGTTGCTATCGTCCCAATCGCGTACATGGCCATGAAGGGCAAAAGCGGTATCACGCCGATTACGTTGAACGCGACAAACGTCGTCACCGCCGTGTCCCTGGGCTTTCTTGCGTCGTCTATCAGGCCGAGCTCCTCTTTCATCATCGTGTCGACCCACACCTTGCGCCTCGAAGTTATTATCCGGACTATTTCTTCCAGAATCTCGTCCTTGAAGCCCTTGTCGGCGTAAATGTCGCGGATCTCCTGCCGCTCCTGGTCTGCCAAGTTGTCTATCTCCCACTCTTCGCGCTTGCGGGCGCGCTCGATATACTCCTTCTGCGACTTGGTCGCAAGGTAGTTTCCTACCGCCATCGAAAAGCCGTCGGCAAACAGGTTGGCAAACCCGAGTATGAGCACTATGGCCGGCGAAAGCGACGCGCCTACCACGCCTGCGACTATGGCAAAAGTCGTCACGGCGCCGTCGGTTGCCCCGTACACGAAATCCTCAAGCGACCACTTCATTGCCTCTACTTACTTGGCAAGATGGCAAGATAAATGCTCATTTTGCCACCAGGACCGGCATCTTCGAGTTGTGTACCACCGCGCTTGAGATGCTGCCAAGCAGCATGCCCTTGAACCCTCCAAGCCCCCTGCTCCCGACCACGATGAGATCGGCTTTTTCAGCCTTGGCAGTGTAGAGTATTATCTTTGCCGGGTGGCCCTTTGCAAGCACCGTCTCTGATTTCACTCCCTTCCTGTCGGCCTCTTCGGCATAGTCTGCAAGTATCAGCCTGGCCTCCCTTTCAAGTATGCCAACAAACCTTGCTGCGGTCTGCTTGCGCTGGCCCATCACCATCGGCGGCTGGACGACGCACAGGACGAGCAGCCTGGCGCCGGTGACCTTCGCCATCTCTGCAGCAGCGTCAAAGGCGCGCCTTGCGCACTCTGACCCGTCGACGCCGACGAGTATCTTGGAAAACATGTACGCGCATTGCGCTTCCGGCATATTTTACGCCTTTGATTATAGTGCATTGCAGTGCACACGTGGACAATATAACGGCCGGCTGACAGATGACGACCGTGGAGGACTATATGGACAGGAACGTTGCAGACGTCGCAGAGCAGCCTCTGGTTCTCGACGAATCGGTCTGCGTGGCCGAGGCGGTCAAGATAATGCGTGAAAAGGACGTTTCAAGCGTTTTTGTGAGCCGCAAGGGCGAGAAGATGCCCGTCGGCATCGTGACGGAAAGAGATGTCCTTTACCGGGTGGTAGCCTCAAACATGGGTCCGTTCAAGGTGACGCTCGGACAAGTCATGAGCTCGCCGCTGGTCGCAATAGGGGAGGGCGCGACTGTCCGGGAAGCGGTGGCGCTGATGCGAAACAAGGGAATAAGGAGGCTCCCCATAATGCGCGGGGGCGAGATGTCCGGCGTGATAACGCTCAAGGCGCTTGTAGGCAACATCCCGAGCCGGAGCGTCGAGCTTGCCCATGTCGAGGGTCCCAAGACATCCGAGACTGCCTGCCCGTACTGCGGCTCCAAGTTTGAAAGCAAGGAGGAACTGTCAAAGCACATCGACCGCATCCACCTGGGAAGCGGCCTGCTTGAAGGCGACATGAGGCAGTGGTGAGATGTACAGAAAGATCCTGGTGCCGCACGACGGCTCAGAACACTCTGAAAGGGCAGCCGAAAAGGCGATAGAGCTTGCGCGGCTTTCCGGAGCCAAGATAGTGTTTGTCAACTCGACGACGCTTCCGTCTTTTTTCTACACCTACCGGGACGCGACAAACGCCGCGATAAACGAAGCCGCCCAGCAGCTGATGGATTTCTCCGGCGACGTGGCTGCAAAGATCCTGGGCGACCTAGTCCGGCAATGCAGGAAAAAGGGCGTAGACGCGTCGTCTGTACACAAAGTCGGCAGCCCTGCAGAAGTCATACTGTCAGTGGCAAAGTCGGAAGGCGTGGACCTGATAGTGATGAGAAGTCGTGGGCTTTCCGGCCTCTCGAGGCTCAAGGCGCTTGGCAGCGTGGCCCGCAAGGTCTCAGAGCACTCACGCTGTCCCGTCCTCATAGTCCACTAAACCTTTTTAATCCACGGGTGGCCAAAAATGGCCAACATGTCAGAGGAAGAGCCGCGCCAGCAAAAGACGCGCAGCGTCACTTTCAGGGTTGACTCGGGGGTCATAGACGAGATGCAGGCAGAGGCCGACAACCGCGAGATATCGCTCAACGTACTGGTGAACCAGGTGCTCAAGCGCTACACCGAGTGGGACAGGTACGAGAACAAGGTTGGCATGATGCCGGTGCCAAAGGCCATGCTGCTGACGATAATAGACAAGTCCATCGCAGTCGCCAAGGAGGAGGGCATAAAGGACATTTCCGGCTACCGCGACCGGATTGTCAAGCACGCGGCCCAGATGGCCTTTGACATAATGAAGGACACCGTGCTCTTCATGAAAAAGAAATACAACCTCTGGGTGGTGCTCGACGTGTTGGAGGAGTACATGAAGGTGTCAGGAATCAAGGCCGACCACCGCATTGAAGGATCGCGCAACCACGTCTTTGTCGTGCAGCACGACTTGGGGGAAAACTGGTCGCTTTTCACAAAAGAGCTTCTCAACCTAATCTTTGAAAAGCTGGCGAGCGTAAAGGCCGAGATAACGGTCACGCCCAACACGACCGTGGCAACCGTGATATTCCGGTAGGTGCAAAGACATGCAAGACAGTGCAAACCCACTGGTTATCTATGGTGGGTGCGATTGGAACCTCAGGAGATGCCAATTACGCGAAACATCGCCGATCTAAGTAGCGAGGAAGTTGTAAGGAGATACTTCAAGCTTATCGACTCTAAAGACCTTGACAGCCTGGTGGACATGTTCGACTACGAGGCTGTCGTGAAGGAGCCGTTCAGCAAGATGGCCGAGCTCAGGGGCCATTCTGAGATATCGGCGTTTTTGAAGGTCGCGCTTATGGCAAACGCCAACATGCGGCGCAAGCTGGACATAAAGACAAACGAAAAGACCGGCAAGGCCCGCGCCCTTGTGACGTTTGAAAAAGGCGACAGGCTGAAGGGCCAGTTCACGTTTGACGTAGACCCTGCGACAAAAAAGATAAGGGCGCTAAAGATAGAGTTTCTTACCTAGCGGATTATCATCACCGGGCAGTCTGCTGTTTCAGACACTTTCCTTGCGACGCTCCCGAGCGCCTTGAGCTTGTTCGCCCCTTTCAGCTGCCTGCTACCAATCACTATTATGCCCGCCCTGATGCCCCTTGCGGCCTTGACTATCTCGTCCGCAGGAGAGCCGACTCCGAGCATGAAATCCACCTTGACTTCCTTCTTTCTGACCTCGCTCATCCTTTTCTGAAGCATCTGCTCCGCGCCTGACTTGAGTATCCTGACAAGCTCGGCCTTGGCGCTTTCAAGCGAGGTCCTGTCGCTGATGAACCCAAGCGTCGTGCTCGGAGGCACGAACCTGCTGTCGACAATGTGCACAATCACCATCTCGGCGCCAAGCGCCCCTGCAAGCTCGGTAGCCTTTGCAAGCGCTTTATCGGACATCTCCGTCCCGTCGTGCGGCACTAGAATTCTTGCTGTCATGGCAGGATTTTGGCGCCGGAGATATTTACGCAACCGGTCTGTACTGCATTGCACTGCAATCTCCTGACTTAATTATCCATGCAGCGCTATAGAGTGCATGGCCGAATCTCCTGAAAGCAGGGTGGAGCCGTACGAGGGCCTTGACGAAAAGCAGCGCAGGATGACCGGGGAAACATTACCGAAGGTAACCCTGGAAATATGCGACGGCTGCCACTGGTGCTCTACCTGCATAAACGAAAAGGGCGCGCTCGGCAGGTGCCCAAACTGCGGAAGGAGCACGTCAAAGATACAGATGAATCTGGATGAGATCTGCTACTTTGAAGAAAGAAACGGAGACGTCATACTCAGGTTCGACAGGAAACTCCCGCTGCGCTAGTCGTACGCGGTGACCTTGATTGCCCTTATCTGCCCAAGAGGCTCCCTGCTGTCGTCGAGGTAGTCGTAATAGTTGTACGTGGCCTCGCCGGGCGACTGGAACGATATCACGTCGGTCTCGCCGGGCTGGAGCACCTTGGTCGACAGTCCAACACCGTCTATGTACAGCATGTGCGGGACACTATCTTCGTTGATGACTGTCAGCTCGAGGGAATAGTCGCCGGTCCTCATTATCATGGTAGGGTTGACCTGCGCTATGCCCTTTATTCCGACAAGCGCGACCTCGCCGTCGACTTGCCGGAACGCAAGCGTGTTCTCTGTCTTTTCCGGCAAAAATATCTCAACATGTCTGACGCCTCCTCCGCTTACGACGACAAGCAGTATTGCAAACGCCGCTATGGTTCCCGCTACTGCCGCCGCGACGAACATCCCGTCGCCCACCTTCAAGCCTGAAGTCTTGCTCACATGTTTGGTTGGCGTGCCGCGTATTTACGGGGTAAGAACGCGCTGCAATGCACTGCAGACCCAGTTTTCAAATACAAAACTTTAGCCTGTAATGGCATGACAAAACCCGGCAAACTCGTAAAGCGTGAGCCGCTTCCAAGCCGATTCGACGACATGTTCGACGACTTTAGGACTGAGATGGAGAGGATGATGCGGCCGTGGCCGCTTATGTGGCGCTTCCCGCGCCTAGAAGACGAGATGCGCGTCCCACTGTGCGACATGGCAGACAAGGGCGACAGGTACGAGCTACAGGTCGAAGTCCCCGGAATAGACAAGGACAAGATAGACGTGCATGCCACAGAGGACGCAATAGAGATCTCTGGCGAGCACTCTGAAAAGGTGGAGGAAAAGAAGAAGGACTACGTCTACAACGAAAGGTCCAGCAGATCGTTCTACCGCAAGATACCGATGCCAGAAGCGATAGACCCCGCAAAGGTCACTGCAAAGATGAACAACGGAATGCTGGTAGTGGACCTACCCAAGAAGTCGCCTTCAAAGAAGAAAGGAAGCAAGGTGCAAGTGCAGTGACGCGGATGCGCCAGCCGCACAGCTTCCACGAGGCCAAGATGCACAGCCCCGAGACCGCCTGCACAAAATGCGGAGTAGAGACCCCTCACGTGTGCGAGTGGTGCGGCGCCTGCAAACCCTGCCACACCGGACCGAGACAGCCGGAGAGGTTCTGACTACAGGTCTAAGACGGCCTTGAGCGAGCCGTAGCGGTTGTAGTCGTCTGCAAGTATCTTGGCCAGCTTTTTTGCAATGTCTGTGGCCGAGATTACTCCTGCAAGCGAGCCGTCTTGCTCCACCACTGCCAGCCTCTTTATCCTGTTTTTTGCCATCGCGTCTGCCGCGGTGTCGACAGAGTCGTAGGCCTTGACCGCAATCACCGGCGACGACATGATGTCTGACGCCGGAATCTCGCTTGGCTTTCTGTCACGCGCCGACGCTTTCTTGAGCAAGTCCCGCTCTGTCACTATGCCAGCCGGTTTCTCTCCACTTGTAATTATGACAGAGCCAATCTTGCTCTTGGCCATCAGCTGCGCCACGTCAAGCGCGGTCGGGTTCGACTCTTGTCTGACCGTGACTGCGCCTTTCCTCATTATCTCGCTTACTGCGCTCATGCGGTAGGTAACTGCTGGTGTGTTCTTAATAGGTATTGACGTTGAATATCATTTGGTGTACCCCCTCTCCCCGAAGTGCTTCTGTAGTTATATGATAGACCGTAAATACCGGAACCAAAGCCATCAGTCGATGAGGACTGCGCAAGGCAAATGAAGGAAGTGAACCAGATGCCAAGTAGTCTGATGTGGGCGAGTAAGGCGTTGCCAATCGCAAGGCGTAAAACTCGATGTCCGTGCGGAACTCAAGGAGTGAATTGCTCCGAAGGGCGGCACAGTGTCTTGCCGTTCAAAAGGCTTGGCAGGTGAAGCAATGAAGGGGAACGTGAGACTGACGCTAATCCTCCCAGTCGATGCCAAGAAGTGGGATACCTAGTAGGTATTCGACATGACCATAGGTATGTATGCAGAGCATGGCGCTGTACTCCGCAATACTAAATGATTGTTCTAACAGCATCATCCCATGGCCATTGAATGGGACTCGCTTGTCGTGGAGATGGTGCTTCTTGCGGCCATCATTTACGGCGCCGTCTGGCTTGAAATAAACGTGGAAAGGCGCAAGGCCCGCAAGCAGGAGCAAGTCGCCCGGCGCCAGATAGTCCAGTTTGTCACAGACGACCTGAAAGGCAAGCTGCGTTTCATAGACGAATCAAAGCAGTACGGCGACTACAAACCTTTCTTCACGGACATGTGGGACGCCATTTTGCTGGGCGGCAAGCAGACGCTCTTGCCGTTTGCGGTGTTCAAGAACCTGCAGCACACATACTCGTGGATGAAGTACTACAACAACGAGCTTGAACAAAAGGGCGCAGGCAAGGACGCGGTCGAGACGCTTGAAGAGGTTAAAAGGTCGATATCCCAGTCGCTAGAGTATCTTTCAACCTCCAGAGCCTGAGTCACTTGTAGATGCGCTCAGTCTCGGGCCGCGCTTCGCCTTTCTCGTATTCCTGCACCATCTTTTGTTGCATCTTCAAAAGCTCCTCAAGATGCCTCTTGATCGTCTCGGCCTCTGCCTTGAGCTGCCCTGTGTCCACCTTGGCGGCCGGGACAACAGGAGCGAGGGCCTCAAGCAGAATGGCGGCCCCGCCGGGGTCAGGGACCTCTCCGAGCGACGGAATGAACATCCCGCGGCACCTGATGTCGTTTGCGACGCAGGATGAAAGCAAAGAGCCACCTATGCCGACCACGAACGCGGTCGCCGGGATGCGCGCCGGCCCTCCTTTTTCCACCGCGTCGCCGTCGACGTTCTGGAGTAGAAAGGCGCTCCTCGGCGCGTGGCTGGAGGGGCTGATGTTGGAAGGCGCAATTCCTCCAAGGACCGTCACGTCGCTTGCGCCCTGTCCACGTAGCCAGTCTATGAGAGACCTGACTATGGGGCGCACGCCCCTTGCAAGTATCGGCACCTCGCACAGGATGGCGCAGACGGTGCCCTTGCGGTTTGCGTATATCCTGAACGGGTGGCGGAGCTTTTTGCCCACAAAGAGTGCGCTTGCCATGATGTATTCCGAGTCAACAAACGCTATCTGATGCATCTCCATCTGCTCGATTATATGGTTGATGCATATCGAGCCGACCATGCCGTTGTCCGGAAACCCTGCAAGCACCGCCGGTTTGTCGAGCTTTATTCTGGCGGAGCCTATGGGCGTGACAAGCGCGGGCTCGCCGTCGTCCCTCTTTTTTCTCTCCGGCACAACATGTCAGCGTCGCCGAAAATTATAAAGTTTCTAAGGAAGAGTCAGGTAGAGCCTGTAGCGCTTCTTGTTCTGGTCGACATATGACCACATCGACTCGTCGACGTCGTATTGAACAAACGCTTTCGTCACTTCTTCGGGAAGGTTGTCGCGGACTGCCTGGCCCATTATTATCCTGTCGACCGGCACGACTGCTAGCATCTTTGCGGCCATGCTTATGCTCGAGCCTATTATGTCGATGTGCGAGTTCTCGAGGCTCTTGCCGTACAGCACCACAAGCACCTCGCCAAAGTCTATCGAGACTTTTATCCTCAGCTCCGGCATGCCGTGTGAAAAGAGCGCCGGCGCAATGGCGTCGTGCACTACCTCTAGCATCATCCTGCCGCATTCAAGCGCGTGTTGGCAGGCCTGCCTGCTGTCGTGCTCGGCAGGAAAGATTGCAATTACCGCGTCGCCCACGTATTTCAGCACGTAGCCGCCAAAGTTTGCGACTACCATGCTCATCTCCTGGGAGAACAGCTGCAGCACAAGAGCGAGCTTGTCAGGCGGAAGCGACAGCGTCAGCCTGGTCGAGCCGTCGATGTCAACGTACAGGACTGCGACTGTGGTCCTGCTGTTTGCGCGCCTTCTGAGGTAGCGCTTGCACGCAATGGTCGACAGGTCTATCTGGACGCCCTTCTCGATAGTCTGCACCGCCCTTGCGTGGATCTGCTTCATGTCAAGCGTCGGCGAGATCAATTGAGCGTCCAAGCAGATGGGGTGCCTGCGCAGGTAAAAGGGTTTGGCCGGCCACATGCATGCAACCTTTTTCCATAAGACATATCTCTGTCCCGGACGCGTACTGCGCAATGAAAAACGCCAAACTGGCAGCGATCCTAGGCCTAAGCATCGTGCTCGTCACAGGAGCGGTTTTTTCGGCGGCCCTTTCGGGCAGCTACGCCCAGGCCCAGTCCGAGCAGCGCGAAAGGCTCAACATGAGCGACCGGGTTGCAACGTCCGTGTCAGAAGGCAGGCGCGGCGGCGCGGTCGGAGTGATATCAGGAGTCCAGACCGACCCAAGCGGAAACGAGTGGCTCGTATACGGCCCCTGGAGGATGGTCCTCATACCCTCGGCCGAGCAATCATCAAGCCCCGACCTGCTGTTCTCTGCAGGGTTTACGATGGTGATGAAGGACGGAAACGCAAAGCACCGGCACCAGATCTACGACTTTAACCTGAGCGAGTGGACTTCAGACGAGACTTCGGTGACGTTTGAAGGCACGGCCACCATAACCATGAGGGACGGGCCGGTTGAAGACGTGGCCGTGACCGTCAAGATCCTGAACGACAACGTAGTCGAGATCTCCGTCGACACTGACGTAATCGACCACTTTGGCGAGTCGCCAATCTACGGCATAGTACTCAGGTCCAGGTTCTAGCTGTAACCCGCGACTATTTTTTGTCGCCCTTTTCTTTTGCCTTGTCGTAGCCTTTCTGCGCCGCGTCCTTGGCGCCGTCGTACGCCTTGGTGCCTACCTCTGCCCCCTTTTCTATTCCTTTCTTGCCAAGCTCCGCGCCCTTTTCGACGCCCTGCCCGGCGACGTCCTTCAGTTTCTTGAGAAAGCCCATGACCTGATTTTCCAAAGCAAGTATATTAAATTGAGCAAGGTTAGCTCCAGAGTAGCAAGTTAGTAGCATATTACTATCAGGTTTATTTGTCGCATCAGGTATGGAAAACGCATGGCAAGACTAGTGAGAAAAGAGGACAGAGGCCCCCTGGAAGTCAAGGTCGGAAGCGAATCGAGGTGGATATGCATGTGCGGGCTTTCAGCAAACCAGCCGTTTTGCGACGGCTCGCACAAGAAGACGGCAGACGAGCTGGAAGACAAGGTCTACGTCTACCACAAAGACGGCACCCGCACGGAAGCCTAGGCGTGCTTTTCGTGCGCCATGATAGTGGCAAGAGCCGCGTCCTTGGCGGCAAGCTCAGCCACCCTGCCGCTTTCCGCGCTGCCGATGATGACCGCGTCGCCTTCCTCCGGCCTTAGTTTTTCAAGTAGTTCTTTTCGGAGGGCCTGCTCTTTTTTCAGAGGGTCGTGGCCGCTGTCCGGCATGACAAACCCCCCGTCCCTGTACAGGAGCGTGGTCGCGCCTGTCGCGCCCATCCTGATGGCCGCGTCCCGTTGCTCTATCCCAGACCTGACTGCAAACCCGAACTCTCTTAGGAGGACCGCATAGTTGTGCCTGCCAAGCGCAACAGACGATTTTGGAAGCGCCATCTCGGCCGGCATGGCAGACGAGATTCCAAGGCAAATGGCCCTGCCCTTTGCAGTCATGCGCGTCCCGCCGTTTGAGGTCTCGACCAGGCCGCGCATCTTCATGTGCTTTACAAGCGTCTTTGCGGCGCCTCCTCCCAGCCCGAGCCTTTTGCACAGCGCGTCGCGGCTCGCCCTGCCGTCGTGTTGCATCAACTGCATTGCCACGAACACGTGGACGACTCCAAACGAAAGCAGCCTGCTCGGCGCGTACCTTGTTGCCGCCTTTTCAAGCGCCCTGACGTACATGTGCACGGCATGCGTTGGTATGGACTGCGATTTATTCATTGCATGCAGGTTGGATAAACCGTCCAGTTGGACAAACCATCTCATTATTTATATAACAGCGGGATTATCACGAACTGAATGTCATTTACCGATCAGATTGTAAGAGCTGCTGCGGGCGTCCCCAAGATAGCTGTCGGCGTCCTACTCGGCATACTGGTCCTCGGCGTCTTCGTGATGGGCTTTGACCAGGGACAGCTTTTCAGCGTGGCCCAGGGAGAGCAGGCGTACGAAGACATGTGGATGCACGAGTTCTACCACGACATGAGGCACGCTGCTGGCTTTGCATGCCACTAGGCTGACGAGGCATGAAGGCACTCACTTTTGTCGCTATCACGCTTTTGTCCGGCGCGCTTGCCGGCACCGTCCTTGGCCTGATAAACCAGGGCGTCGTCGAGCCGTACATCAACGCCGCGATAGAGATTGAAAACCAGGCTGCAGCCGCAGAAGGCGAGATAATCGACCCTGCAGAGCTTGCCGCCTACAGGCTGTGGCAGAGGGGCGGGAGCGTTGCCGCCGGCGCGGTGCTTGGCATGTCGATTGGCGCGCTGTTTGGCGTCGTGTTTGCGTACGGGCGCAACCTGCTTCCGGGCTCAACCAACCTGAAAAAGGCGCTCGTGCTTGCCGGCGTCATGTGGCTTGCTCTGTATTTCGTTCCTGCGGTAAAGTACCCTGCAAACCCGCCGGCAGTCGGCGACCCTGAGACGATCTACCTGAGGCAGGGGCTCTACCTTGCCATGATAGCCATCTCCGGCTTTGCCGCCCTTGGCATTGGAGCGACATACAGGAAGATGCCGGAAAAGTCGCGCAGGGCAATCGCGCCGGCCGCATACATCGCAATCGTGGCAGCCGCGTTTTTAGTCCTGCCTGCAAACCCCGATGAAATAACGGCGCCGATGGACCTTGTCAACGCGTTCAGGCTGGCGTCAGGTGCCACCATGACCGTGTTCTGGGTGCTTCTTGGTGCTATACTTGGCGCGCTGTGGGACAGGACGAAGCCCCACGAGACTGCCAGGATAAAGGCACTCTAGGCAAATATAGCGGCGGGGGAGAACAATTGGCATGGCTACTGTAAACGCAAGCCGCGAGATGGCTGCCCCGATAGACAAGGTTTGGGCAGTGATTTCAGACGTGGACAACGAGGCCCAGTACTGGCACGGCACCAAGTCTGTCAGAAACATCAGCAAGGAGGGCAACGTGATAAAGCGAGAGGTGGTAATCGCATTCAAGGACTCGAAGACCATGCAGATAGTCACGCTCAACCCGCAGACGTCCATCGAGACAAGGATAACCGAGGGCCCGATAACCGGCACTAGGCTGGTGAAGCTGAGCGCGTCCGGCGGCAGGACCAGAGTGGACGTCACATGGGACTTCAAGCTGGGCGGGTTTCTGGGCATGTTCTCCGGCATGGTGAAAAAGCACATCAACGAAGGGACCGAGCAGGCGCTTGAGCGCATAGCCAAGGCAGTAGAATAATTCGACATGGAGCCCGCCCTCGACCTAGGCATAGCTGCCGTCAACGTCGTTCTGGTGGTGATTCTTGCCGGGATATTCGGGGTATGGGCATATTTTCTCGGGTACATGGCCCGGTCGTTCAGGAAGGCGCCAAGGCTCGAGTCGTTTGATAGAAGGGCAGGCGCGGGCCACCCGAAAGTGAGCGTGATACTCCCTGCAAGAAACGAGGAAAAGTACATCGCCAAGTGCCTTGACTCGCTTCTTGCACAGGACTATCCAAACTTTGAAGTCATAGCTATAAACGACGGTTCCACCGACAGGACGGGCGACATAATCGAGCTTTACGCAAGAAAGGACAGGCGCGTCGTGCACGTCGACACGCCACCCAAGCCAGAGGGGTGGGCCGGCAAGAACTGGGCCTGCATACAGGGCTACCAAGTGGCGTCAGGCGACTACCTCTTTTTCACTGACGCTGACACCGAGCACGCGCAAACCGCCATATCGCTGGCAGTCGGACACATGCTTGCAGAGAATCTGGACGCGCTGACAGCGATTCCGAGGCTTTTGTGCAAGGACATCTGGACGCGGATAACACTCCCCGGCCTTTCGACCTTTCTGCACACCCGGTTCTCGCCTCTGCGCGTAAACG
This sequence comes from uncultured Nitrososphaera sp., assembly GCA_964464395.1. Lineage (GTDB taxonomy): Archaea > Thermoproteota > Nitrososphaeria > Nitrososphaerales > Nitrososphaeraceae > Nitrososphaera. The sequence goes on along the minus strand of CAYXFY010000007.1, from coordinate 33,385 downwards.
ACCCGAAGCAAAAGACCGGATACTTTTTCGGCAGCTTTTTCGTAATCACCAGAAGGACGTACGAGGATGTCGGCACGCACGTCGCAGTCAAGGAGGAGCTCGTCGAAGACGGGGCGCTTGGCGCCCGGGTAAAGGCCGGCGGCCACAGGATGAAGATGGTCAGGGGCGAAAAATACGTCGACGCGGTGTGGGCCCGGGACATGTCTACCCTCTGGCACGGCCTGCGCCGGCTTGTGATACCGCTGTACCACCAGGACAGGCGCGGCGCGCACCTGATAGCGGCAGCGGTGTTTTTCATCATGTTCGCCCCGTTCCTGTTCCTCGGCTACTCTATTCCTGTTCTGGCGCTTGCAGACGGGGACTTTTCTGTTCCGACAGCGATAGCGCTAGGCGCGGTGCAGGCCTCGACAATAACCATACTTGTCCTCACGACTGCCCTCCAGAGCAGGTTCGGCGTGTTCCAGAGCCCAGCCTACGCCCTGGGAGCGCCGGTGGGAGGTGCGGTGATCTTTCTCGGGTTTGCATCGGCTATCGTCGATGCCACCAAGAAAGACGCTGTGAAATGGCGCGACAGGCAGTACACGGTGAGCGAAAAGCAGAGCTTCATGCGCTAGAATCGAGCTGGAACGCGCGTTCCAATTCAAAATTCCGCCATTCTCCTAATCTATGATTGTTCTGTAGACTAGGGCATGGCTACAGAACGCAAGAACAACAGAGGAAGGATCCAGATAATGGGCGACGTGCTTGGCCTTGCCACCGCTGGGATAAAGAAGACCCACATAATGTACAGGGCCAACCTGAGCTACGAGCAGGTGCACGCCTATATCGCGGAGCTGATAGAAAGGGGTATGCTTGAGCAGACTTCTGGCGACGACGGCACCATCTACAGGGCGACGGAGAAGGGCAGGGCATTTCTGCACTACTACGGCAGGCTTGTAGAGTTGCTGGACATGCCGGTGCCAGCCGGGCTTGAAGTCCAATACATCAGCCGCTGACCCGGGAAAGGATTATTAGCACAAAACGCGGAGTTCACCCGGGTTGAACAGGGCCATACTCGCAGCGGCAATAGCAGTCGCTGCGGCCGCAATATTTTTCGCCTACTCGCAATTCAACGGCCTTGACTTTGACAGGGCGCAGCTTCCAGACTTTTCAAGCATAATCAACACCGGGACAGGCAGCCAGCGCGACTCGCTTGACCGAGACGCGTTCAGGGTCGGCCGGGTAAGCACAGTTGAGGCAGCAGACCAAGAGCTGACGCTCCCTGACTTGTTTGAGAGAACAGAGAGGTCAGTAGTCCAGGTGTCTGCGACGGACGACCCGACCGAGCAGGGGAGGCTCGGGACCGGCTTTGTGTTTGACGACAACGGCCACATCGTCACGAACAACCACGTCATAGTCGGCGTCAGGAACCTTGCCGTTACGTTCTCCGACGGCACGGTCTACAGGGCGAATCTTCTGGGCGCGGACCCGTTCACCGACCTTGCAGTCCTTTACGTGGGCGACGTGCCGGAAGAAAAACTCATACCATTGCCGCTTGCCGACTCGACAAAGATTAGAGTGGGCGAGCAGGTCGCAGCAATAGGCAACCCCTTTGGATTGTCAAGTTCCATGACGTCTGGAATCGTCAGCGGGGTCGGCAGGACCATACCTGCGCAAAACTCGGGCCCGCTCCAATTCTTTATCCCCGACATCATCCAGACCGACGCGCCGATAAACCCCGGCAACTCGGGAGGCCCGCTCCTCAACACGCGGGGCCAGGTCGTCGGCATAAACACCGCTATTCGCTCAAGCACGGGCGAGTTTGCCGGCATAGGGTTTGCGGTGCCCTCAAACACGATAGCCAAGATAATCCCTGCCCTCATAGAGACGGGCGCCTTCCAGCATCCTTGGGTGGGAATATCCGGCAGGGACATGACGCCCGGCCTTGCAAGCGCCCTTGACCTTGACGAGCCAAGGGGCGTGCTTGTGGTCGAGGTGGTGCCCGGCGGACCTGCAGAGAAGGCAGGCCTGCGGGGAGGCGACAACCCGACAAGGATAGAGGGCCAGACGGTGCCTCTTGGCGGCGACATCATCTTGGAGCTTGACGGCAACCAGATACGCAAGCTCGACGACATACTGGTCTACCTGCAGCGCGAAAAGGCCGTGGGCGACACCATGGTCGTTACCGTGCTTAGGGACGGAAACGTGGCGCACATCGAGCTGTTACTCGAAGCTAGACCCAGCGCTCAGGACTCGCCTTAGTGTTTATGGTCACGTCGAATCCCAGTTTGGGATCGCTTCTGTCCATCTACTTGCCGGATTAGCCTCAGTCAGACATTCCGACTCATCGCTTCATTTGGACAGCCTTTTGAACGGCAAGACGCGGTGCCGCCCTTCAGAGCAATTCACCCCTTGAGTTCCACATGGACATCGAGCTTTACGGGTTGCGATCCCAGACCTGTTGCTCGCCCACATCAGACTACTTGGCATCCAATCTCTTCTTCATCTGCCTTGCGCAGTCCTCATCGACTGATGGCTTGTGGTGTGTTGTATTGATGGCTGCTACTTAACTTGAGAAGCACCTTGGGGAGAGGGAGTGGTGTGCCGACAGGATACTCAACAGTGATGTGTTTATTAGCCAACCGGCCGTAACAAACCCAGATGCTTGCCAACTCGGCGCTTGACAGGCCCGGCTCACTTACGCGGCAGGACGCACACGACCTTCTGTTGTCGTGCCCTACCGACCAGCTGGTGGCAGCGGCAGGCAGAGTCCGAGACTCGAACAGACCCGGCATCGTGACGTACTCGCGCAAGGTCTTCATCAACCTAGTCAACCTTTGCCGGGACACGTGCTCGTACTGCACCTACAAGAAGGAGCCCGGCGACCCGATGCTGTCGATGCTCTCGCCGGAGCAAGTGCTTGCCATAGCCGAGGCCGGCAGGAAAGCCCGGTGCACCGAAGCGCTCTTTGTCACAGGCGAGCGGCCCGAACAGAAATACCCTCAGGCTCGTGACTGGCTGCAGTCGATGGGCTACCGCTCTACTGTCGATTATATCTGCGACATTGGCGAACAGGTCCTGCAAAAGATAGGCCTGTTGCCTCACACAAACGCCGGCAGCCTGACAAAAAACGAGATGGCGCGCCTGAAAGACACCAACGTCAGCATGGGCGTGATGCTAGAGTCTTCAAGCGAGCGCCTTATGGGGAAGGGGCTTGCGCACGAGGATGCGCCAAGCAAGAACCCGAAGGTGAGGATAAAGACGCTCGAGTCGGCCGGCGAGCTGAAGGTCGCAATGACGACCGGCGTCCTTGCCGGGATTGGCGAGACGCCGGAGGAGATGATCGACTCGCTTTTTGTAATCAAGGAATTGCATGAAAAGCACGGCCACATTCAGGAAGTCATACTGCAGAATTTCGAGCCCAAGCCGGAGACCGGCATGGCAGGCTTTCCCTCCACTCCAAAAGAGTATTTCCTGCGCTCTGTCGCGCTTGCACGTTTGATAATGCCGGGCATGAACATACAGGTGCCGCCAAACCTCAACCCTATAATCTACGGCCGGTACGTCGACGCCGGGATAAACGACTGGGGCGGCATTTCGCCTGTCACGATAGACTATGTGAACCCTGAGTTTCCGTGGCCCTCCATCGACGAGGTGAGGCAGGTGACAGAAGCCCGAAACAAGAGGCTGCGCGCAAGGTTGCCTGTATATCCAGAATTCCTCAAAGGTGGATTTATATCAGAACGGTTGCAAGAATACGTCAACTTGCTTTCTGACGGCTCGGGCCTTGTCAAGGAGGATTATGTAAATGACACTTGACTCCCTTTTGAAAAACGCCGACCCGATTGTAGCGGCGGCGCTTGGCAGGACGCTTGACGGCAAGGACGTTTCAGTAGACGAGGCAGTCGCGCTCTTTGACAGCACCGGCCTTGAAATGAGCCTGACGGTAGCAGTGGCAGACGAGCTGCGCAAGCGCGCAGTCGGCGATGTCGTCACGTACGTCGTGAACCGCAACATCAACTTCACCAACGTCTGCATCAAGCAGTGCGGCTTTTGCGCGTTTTCCCGGGACTTTCGCGAAGAGGAGGGCTACTTTCTCCCAAACGACGAGATAGTGAGGCGCGCAAAGGAGGCGGCGTCACTCGGCGCGACTGAGGTCTGCATACAGGCCGGCCTTCCGCCGAAAATGGACGGGCACCTGTACGTCGACATATGCAAGGCGGTGAAAAAAGAATTGCCTGACATGCACATACACGCCTTTTCCCCCGAAGAAGTGTTGTACGGCGCAGTCAGGTCGGAAACTTCGACTAACGAATACCTAAAGATGCTAAAGGAGGCCGGGGTCGGAAGCCTTCCCGGCACTGCCGCAGAAATACTGGACCAATCGTTGCGCGACATCATTTCTCCTGGCAGGATAAAGGTGGACGAGTGGGTGTCGATAGTAAGGCAGGCACACTCGCTTGGCATACCCACGACGTCGACTATTATGTACGGCCACATCGAGAACTCGCGGCACAAGGCAGAGCACATTGCGCTCTTGCGTGACATACAGAAAGAAACTCACGGCTTTACAGAATTCGTACCGCTCAGCTTTGTCCACACCGAGGCGCCGATGTACAGCCATCATACTGTAGACAACATCCGCGCCGGCGCCGACGGCTTTGAAGTTGTAAAGATGCACGCAGTGGCAAGGATAATGCTCAACAACCACATCCCGAACATCCAGGTGTCGTGGGTCAAGGAAGGCGCAAGGATGTCGCAATTATTGTTGGCTGCCGGCGCAAACGACTTTGGTGGTACGCTGATAAACGAGTCGATATCTACTGCCGCAGGCGCGCAGCACGGGCAGCTGATGAGGCCAAAAGAAATACGTCAATTGATAAGGTCTGCAGGGCGGGTTCCCGCGCAGCGGTCTACGTCTTACAAGCTCTTGAAGGTCTACAAAGACGAGGGCGACGATGATGAATCAGCATTGGACAGCGCCGACACCTCGCAGTTTGGCTCCTACCAGCAGCTGATAAAGCTGGACAAGTTCAGATTCAAGGACTCCAAGAAACAGTGAACTACCAACGCCTCAAAGGCGACTGGCTTCCCCGACCGATGTTGTCATCAGCTCCCGGGTGATCTGTACATCGCTGCACAGAGTTCCTGCTTCAGCGACCGAGCTTTTGATCTCTGCAGGCGTGCATTCCCCGCGCTCCACGGGTAGTGTGTCTGAACCCAGTCCTGCTTCGACTTTACATGGCAACAGGTACAGGTTCATATCGGTGCCACGACCTTGTGCTATTTCGTCTATCTCTGACACTGATCCATGAGTGGTATGTTATTTAACTGCAGAAGCACCCGGGGGAGAGGGGGTCTATAAGAACGAGACGCGAAGTTTATGATTTTTTCTTCTTTGTCAAACAATAAACTTATACAGACATATTCATGCTATCAGAAACACGGTGCCACTTTGTGGGGTCGTAGCGAAGCCAGGCATCGCAACGGGCTCCAGATCTAACGCATGGGCTAGTTAGAGCAAGAAACCCGTGGGTCAAGGGTTCAAATGATTGCGGTGTTCGCCGCGTCAGGACAAATCCCTTCGGCCCCACTTTTTCAAATTCCACAACCAGACCCGCAGCTGCAGCACTCCTTCTGGCAGCCGCTCTTGCCGTGATAGCCGTATTCATGCCCGCACAGCGGGCACAGGTCGTGCGAGTCCGGCAACACCTCATCACAAGTGTGCGCACTAAAAAAACGATGCGCATAAAGCACCATAACGAGAATGACAATTGTTGCACCTTGACAGGCGGATGATACTCCTCTCCGTCGTCCTTTACATCGGCCTTGGAATCCCCATCAGCCTGCTGCACGAGACGGGCCATGCCTACGTCTGCGCCTCAAACGGGTACGACTACCGCATCTGGGTCGACTTTACAGGCGGCCACCTGCAGTGCTTTGGCCGGCTTGACGACAATTTTGTCTATAACGCGATGGGTGGGCTGTTCGGGCTTGCGGGAAGCGCGGCTCTTGTGATAGTGTTTTTCGCGACAAGGCGTTACGCTTTCCTTGCAGTGGGCCTTGCGTACGCTGTGGACCAGGGAGCAAAGATACTCCTAGAGGGCATGTACTCGTCCGTATACAATTCCGGCGCAATAGACGCCTACATCACCGCCCTGCAGGTGACATCGTGGCTTGGCTTCATGCTTTATTTTGCGAGAAAGTCGCACGTCGCAAGAAAGGTCGATGCCTAGACCTGCGCAAGCGGCATGCCGTGCGCCCTCGACACTGCCTCGTCGAGTATCCTGCCTTCCCTTATGCTGACAGCGCCGGCAAGCCCGCTTTCTATCGAGCCTGACGCAAGCGCCTGCACGTACGGCGTGACTGCCGAAGAAAGCGCGCCTGCCGCAAAGCGAGGGACGACCGACGGCATGTTTGGCACGCGCACAAACACGTTTCCAAAGCAATCGAGCTGCGCCGGGTTCATGATGGTGCCCATGCTCTCTGGCGAGTACCTGCCGTTCTGGTCGATGTACGGAAAGTTGCCTCCCTGGTCGACGGAGACGTCGATTATCACCTTCTTGCGCGTCTCAGACGCCTTCTTCAGCGTGTCCTCGTCGACGACGCGGTCTGCCTTTTCCCTGTCGTAGGTTGCTCCGATGATGACGCTTGCGCCCTTTAACAGGTCGCTGTCGATGCTTGAAGACACCGTGCATTTGTTGAGGCCCAGTTGTTGCAGCTGCCTCCTGCGTGCATCGCGCTTTTCACCTATCAGGAGCTTTGCGCCAAGCGCGCTGCAGATCTTGGCAGCGGCCTCGCCGACGGTTCCTCCGCCAAATATCACTGCAAGCTTGTCCTGAAGCGACAGGTTTAGCGCAAGCTCGCCGGAGAATTTCTGCGTTGACGATATCTCTTCAAAGTCGCCTGCTATCCTGGCCTTTATCTGGTCAAAGCCGGCCTTCATGCGAAGCGAGCTGCCATGCCTGAGCACGTGGTTTGAGAAGCAGCCCGCCCATATCCCTGCAAGTGCGCCGGCAATCCTGCTCATCGGCATCAAAATGGGCATGTTGCCGTCCGTATCGACCACCTTCTCAAACGAGATGAACGTCGCGCCCGACCTAGTCGCGGCCTCTGCGAGCTCCCTGTTTGATTCAAAGTGGTTGAAGCAAAACACCGTGTGCTTGGGCTTCAGGCGCAGGTGCTCCCCCCTGCTAACTTGGATTTCCTTTACCTTGACTATGAGGCCTGCATCTGAATACAGCTCGTCTGCATTCTGCGCTATCGACGCGCCTGCAGACACATATTCGTTGTCGGAAAAGCCGCACATTGCGCCAGCGCCAGACTCTACTATTGCTTTGTTTCCGTGCGAGACTATAGAGGCGACCGAGCGGGGGGTGAGCGCGACCCTGTTCTCGTACTCCTTGAGCTCCCTCGGTATCCCTACTATCAACGCACGCACTACGACGGGATGTCTATTATGATTTTCTCTTCAGCGCACTGCCCTGGCTATTTCGACTTTTGAGCCAAACGTCTCCAAAGCTTCTGGCAGGCGCGTGGCTATGGCCTTTCGCGCCGCGTCTACGAAGACGCCTTGCGGGTCGTCCTTTTTCAAGAACTTGAAAAGCTTGTTGGAAGGTCCGAGCTTTTCAAAATACAGCGCCGAGCTCTCCTCTATTATCATATCCGCGTCGTTGCACGAGACACCGTTCTTTCTCAGGTGCTGCTCCAGTTTTGCCGCAAAGTGGGCAAAGTGGACCGAGTAGGGGTTCTCGTCAAAAGCTGACATCGGCCTTTCCCTACGTAGTATATGGAGCAGGGTGCATTTTAGTTTTCCAGCTAGTTTTCCGTGAAATCCCAAGTGGAGTAGAACTTGGGCGTCAGCTCGAGCACGACCGACGTGCCGTTTTTCGCCATGCCTACTAGATCTTTTGCAAGCGGGTGGTCAAGCGACCCGAGATATTTTTGGCATATCTTCTCGACTATGGGGACGTTCCTGTCTGCGCTTTCGGAAACGGAAGCGTCTGCCTTGCCCTTGACGCACTTGTAAGGGTACTCCTCGGTGTCAACAGAGAAGTAGACCTTTGGTTTTCTGCGTTTGTTGGCCAGTTTTCTTGCCTCCTTGCCTGTGTCAAAGTATGCCCTTTAGAATCTTCATACCCATGATCACATAGTTTCTGCTATAAAGTTTAAGACGCCCGGACGCCGGAATAGGCCCATGACAGACAAGACGTCTGTGCCGGCCGACTTTATGCTCTGGCCCCTTGTGGCCGGCAAGATAGCCGGCGACATGGCCATGTCCGCGTCGCTCTTTGCGGCAAGGATGCTCCAGATAGGACTGGAATCTGCAGACAGCGCGGTCGCCAAGTACATCGAGCTTACGGAGCAGGAGATAAGGCGCTCGCAAAAGCGCGAGAGCGTCAAGGTCGAGTGACTCTTCGCAGGGTTTTGTTGTAGGCAAGCCCGAACCTGTGCGCCTCATCCCTTGCGTGCTGCAGCATCCTGAGAGCTGCGCTCCTCCTCGGAAGCACAAGCGGCTCTTTCTGCCCCTGCATGTATATCTCCTCGTTTTCCTTGGCAAGGCCTATGCACGGCAGGTTTGCAAGCCCGATGCTGGCAAGCGCGCCCGCAGCCGCTGCAAGCTGGCCCTTGCCGCCGTCTATGACCACGAGATCCGGCAGGTCGCTTTTTGAATACCGGCGCCGCACGATTTCATTTATCATCGCAAAGTCGTCCTGGCCCTTGACCGTCTTTATCCTGAACCTGCGGTAGCCGTCCTTGTCGGGTTTTGCATTTGCAAACCTGACGCTTGCGCCGACTGCGATGTCGGTGCCTAGGTTTGACACGTCAAAGCAATCGATGACTTCTGGCATCGACGAGAGCAAAAGTGCCTTGCGAAGCTCCACCACGGCGGGGGCGTAGCCACGCTCTGCGTACATCGAGAGGTTGCGCATCACAAGCTCCATCAGCTTTTTGCGCTCTCCTGACTCTGCACCTGCTATGCGCACCCTGTGGCTTGCCAGCCTTTCAAGCGACTCTTCTAGGACGTGTTTTGAATCGGGTTCTTCGCTTGCATATATCACGTGCGGGATTGCCGGCGACGACGAATAGTATTGCAGAAGAAACGCCGAAAACGAGTTGTCCGCAACCGTTTCAAACTCGAACTTTTTCCTGTCAGAAATCACGCCTCTGCTTCTCTTGAGCGCCATAACGTGAGCCACGCCCTTTCTTTCGTCGCGCAGTATGCCGACGTATTCCTCGTCGGGGCTCTTTGTGGCCTTTTCCATCTTTTGCCGCACACGCAGGTTGTTGAGACGATATAGCGTGTCGCGGATCTCCTTTGCCTGTTCGTAGTCGCCGATGTCAGATGCCTGCCTCATCTCTGCCTCCATCTCCTTTGTAAAACGCTCGACGCTGCTCCTCCCTTCAAGTATCTCCTGCAACGCGTCGACTCCTTCCATGTACTTTTCACGCGTCACGTTTGCTATGCACGGCGCATCGCAGTTCTTGATGAAGTACTGCAGGCACGGCAACTTGGGAAGGCGGTTGCATATCCTTATCTTGAACAGCTTGCGCAAAAGGCCGGCAGTGAGGTATTTTGAACTTCCGCGCACAAACGGCCCGTATATCCTGCCCTTTGGACCCTGGAACTCGCCGTTCCTGTTCCTGCGCGCGACCAGAAGCCGCGGAAACGGCTCGTCTGTTATCTTTAGGTACGTGTATCTGCTGTTGTCCTTGAGCTCTATGTTAAACGCCGGCCTGTAGCGCTTTATCAGGTTGGACTCGAGCAAAAAAGCCTCAGTCTCGTTGTCCGTGACGACAAACTCGATGTCGGCTATCTTTTCGACAAGCCTTGCAGTCTTGGAGTCCAAGTCGCGCTTTACAAAGTACGAGCTGACGCGCTTGCTCAGGTCCTTTGCTTTTCCAATGTAGATTATTCTTCCAGCGCTGTCTTTCATCAGGTACACGCCGGGCTCACGGGGGATCCTCTTTTCGCGAATACTTGCGGTCGAAAGCGTCATTGCTTGCGCCGCACCAGCTTTTGGTCGACTGCCAGCTTGGGCTTCAGGTACCTGCCCGTGTAGCTTGCCGGCTGCTCGCTTATCTTTTCCGGCGGGCCTTCGGCGACTATCCTGCCGCCTGCCTCGCCGCCCTCGGGTCCGAGGTCGACTATCCAGTCAGCCGACGCAATCACGTCGAGGTTGTGCTCTATGACAATGATTGTGTTTCCAAGCTCAACCAGCCTCTTGAAGACATGCAACAGCTTGCTCACGTCGGCAAAGTGCAGGCCGGTCGTCGGCTCGTCCAAGATATAGACGGTCCTGCCGGTGTCGCGCTTTGAAAGTTCGGCTGCAAGTTTTATCCTTTGGGCCTCGCCTCCAGACATCGTGGTGGCAGGCTGGCCCAGCCGCAAATAACCAAGGCCGACATCGTTTAGCGTCTGCAGTTTCTTCGTTATCGCAGGTATGTTGAAGAAGAACTCGAGAGCCTCTTCTATCGTCATGTCAAGCACGTCTGAAATCGTCTTGTTCCTGTACTTTATCGCAAGTGTCTCCGAGTTGTAGCGCCTGCCCTTGCACTCGTCACACGTCACGTAGACGTCCGGCAGAAACTGCATCTCTATCTTTTTGACGCCCCCTCCCTCGCAGGCGTCACACCTGCCTTCCGACACGTTGAACGAGAACCTGCCTGCCGAATACCCCATCTCCCTTGCCTTTGGCGTCCTTGCAAACAACTCGCGAATCGGCGTAAAGGCGTTGACGTACGTCGCCGCATTCGACCTGGGGGTCCTGCCTATTGGAGACTGGTCGATTCCTATCACCTTGTCGACGTGCTCTAAGCCGGAAAGCTTGTTGTGCTTGCCGGGGCGCTCTTTTGCGCTGTAAAAGTGTGCAGCCAGGGCGTTGAACAGTATGTCGTTTACAAGAGTCGACTTGCCAGACCCTGAAACGCCTGTTACGACAGTCATGCAGCCAAGAGGGAACTTGGCGTCTATTGATTTCAGGTTGTTCTCGGCCGCGCCGTGCACCGTGAGCCATTTCGCAGGTTTGATACGCTCCCTCTCATGGATTACGACCTGGTCTCCGCGCAAAAACGCGCCGGTGACAGAATCGTGGTTTGACATGATGTCCTGCAGCGTCCCGCTTGCGACTATCTGGCCCCCGTGGATGCCTGCGCCTGGACCGATGTCGATTACCCAGTCGGAGTTCCGTATCACCTCCTCGTCGTGCTCGACGACGATGAGCGTGTTGTCCAAGTCGCGTAGCTTTTTCAGCGTGTCAATAAGCCGGCTGTTGTCGCGCTGGTGCAGGCCTATCGTGGGCTCGTCAAGCACATACAGCACTCCGGTGAGGTTTGAGCCTATCTGCGTCGCCAGCCTTATCCTCTGCGACTCGCCGCCTGAAAGGGTCGCGCTCATCCTGTTAAGCGTCAAATAGTTGAGCCCGACGTTGCGCAGAAACTCGAGCCTCGATACTATCTCCTTGAGAATGGTCCGGGCGATAAAGCGCTCCGTGTCTGTCAGGCTCACCGAGTGGAAAAAGTCATAGCACGCGTCAATCGACAGGTCGCACACCTCCATTATCGACCTGCTGCCGATTTTCACTGCTAGGGCCTCTTCGCGCAGGCGCCTTCCGCCGCAGCGCTCGCAGGGGCGCTCGCGCATGAACTGCATCAGGTCCTCGCGCTTGCTCTCCGATTCTGTTTCTCTGTACGTGCGCTCGAGGTTGGGGATCACGCCTTCAAACGTCCCGCGGTACTCCCACCTGCTGTCTGAGTATTTCGACTCGTACTTGAAGTGTATGTCTTCATCGGTGCCGTACAGTATTACTGCAAGCTGCCTGTCAGTCATCTTGGCAATTGGCGTCGAAAGGTCAAAGCCGAACTTGCGGCCCACGTCCTTTAGCATCGACGCGCGGAACGTCGCAAAGTGTCCAGTCCAAGGCCTGATGGCGCCTTCAAGTATGCTCCTTTGTTTATCGGGAACGATCAGGTCGGGGTCAAACTCTATCTTTATCCCAAGCCCGTTGCACTGCGGACAAGCTCCAAAGGGCGAGTTGAACGAGAACGTGCGGGGCTCTATCTCGCCTATCGAAAGCTCGCAGTGGGGGCAGGCGTTTTTCTGCGAGAACATCGAGTCCTTGCCGTCCACTGACACCACCACGGTGCCGTTTCCGGCCTTGAGCGCCGACTGTATCGACTCAAAGAGCCTACTCTTTTCCTCCGCAGACGGCCTTAGCCTGTCGACAATGACTTCGATGGTGTGCTTTTTCTGCTTGTCAAGCCTTGGCAGCCTCGGCTTTTCTTCGTCTTCGAGGTTTGTAATCTCGCCGTCAAGCCGTATCCTGGAAAACCCCTGCTGCTTCAGCTCTTCGAACAGCTTTTCGTACGTGCCCTTCTTTGCCTGCACGACGGGCCCCATCACCATAACGTTCCTGCCTTCTGCCATCTTGAGCACCGATTCTGTGATGGAATCAACAGACTGGCTTGCAATCCTGCGGCCGCACCGGGGGCAGTGCGGTATCCCTATCCTTGCATAGAGCAGGCGCAAGTAGTCATAGATCTCAGTGACAGTGCCGACTGTTGAGCGCGGGTTTTTGCTCGTCGTTTTCTGCTGAATGGATATCGCCGGCGAGAGCCCGTCTATCGAGTCGACGTCGGGCTTGTCCATAAGCTCGAGAAACTGCCTCGCATACGCAGACAGCGATTCGACGTACCTGCGCTGGCCCTCCGCGTAGATGGTGTCAAACGCAAGCGTCGACTTGCCCGAGCCTGACAGCCCTGTGATGACTACAAGCTTGTTCTTTGGTATCTCCAGGCTGACGTTTTTGAGGTTGTGCTGCCTCGCGCCCCTGATGATTATCCTGTCGTGCATCATGACACCTCTGCTACCGGGTTGGGATCGCCCAGCGCCTTCTTTATCTTGGCAAGTTTTTCCCTGTACATTATCGCCTTTTCAAACTCTAGCTGCTCGGCGTATTTTTTCATTGTTGCCTCCGTCTCTATCGCAAGCTTCAAGAGGTCGCGCCGTGGCATCGACTTTGTCTCGACAGCCTCGGCTATCTCTGCCGACGCGCCTTCGGGCACCGGCTTTACGATGCTCTTTGGAGTTATCCTGTGGCGCTTGTTGTATGCAAGCTGGCGCGCACGCCTGCGCGCGGTCTCTTCCATAGCTTCTTTCATCGACTGCGTGATTGTGTCAGAGTACATTATCACCTGGCCGTCTATGTTGCGCGCGGCCCTGCCAAAGGTCTGGATCAAACTCGTCGTGTTGCGCAGAAAGCCTTCCTTGTCTGCATCAAGTATCGCGACAAGCGAGACTTCGGGTATGTCGAGGCCTTCGCGCAGCAGGTTGATTCCAACGATGACGTCGAATTCGCCCAGGCGCAGCTGACGTATCAGCTCGGTGCGCTCAAGACCCTCTATCTCTGAATGAAGGTAGCGCACGCGCACCCCATTCTTTGCGAGAAACTCCGCCAGATCCTCTGCCATCCTCTTCGTGAGCGTCGTGACAAGCGTGCGCTGGTCCTTCTTTGCGCGCTTCTTTATCTCTGAAATAAGATCTTCCATCTGGTCCTTGGTCGGCCTCACTTCGATCTCTGGGTCGACAAGCCCGGTAGGCCTCACTAATTGTTCCACAACCTGCCAGCTAGTCCTTAGCTCGTATCCGCCGGGCGTGGCTGACACGAACACGACGTTTTTCAGGTATTTCTCAAACTCGTCAAATTTCAGCGGACGGTTGTCGTAGGCGCTTGGAAGCCTGAATCCAAAGTCGATGAGCGACTTTTTGCGCGTCCTGTCACCGTTGTACATGCCGTGCAGCTGTGGCAGCGTGACATGAGACTCGTCTATTACAAGCAAAAAGTCGTCGCCGAAAAAGTCAAGGAGGCAGAACGGTGGCTGGCCCGGCGCCCTGCCGTCCAGGTGGCGCGAGTAGTTCTCTATCCCGGAGCAGTAGCCTAGCTCCTCTATCATTTCCAGATCATATTTCGTCCTTGACGCAAGCCTCTGCCTTTCAAGCTCTGACGGCAGGCTTGGCAGCCAGCTTTCAAGCTCGCTTTTTATCGACTCGATTGCGCGCAGCCGCGACTCGTCGGCTGTGATGTAGTGCTTTGCAGGGAATATCCTGACCGCGTTTACCTCGCGCAGCTTTTTCATGCTGACGTGGTCGTGTATGCTTATGCGCTCTATCTCGTCGCCGAACATCTCGACCCTGACGACGTCGTCAGAATATCCCGGGATGATGTCTACCGTGTCGCCCTTTACGCGAAAAGTGCCCGGGACAAGTGCCACGTCGTTTCTCTCGTAGCGGGCTTCGATCAGGTTGTGCACGAGCGCCTTGCGCTCCATGATGTCGCCTTTTCTCAGCATGATTGCAGTCTCCTCCCACTCTTTTGGAGAGCCAAGTGAGTAGATGCACGACACGGTGGCGACTATTATTGTGGGCTCGCCTGACATCAGCATGGCGGTTGCCTCAAGGCGCATCTTCTCTATCTTTTCGTTTATCTCGGTGTCCTTTTCGATGTAAGTGTCAGTTTGCGGCAAATAACTTTCAGGCTGGTAATAGTCGTAAAAGCTAACAAAGTATCCGACATTGTTTTTTGGGAAAAACTCTTTGAACTCGGCGTACAGCTGCGCCGCAAGGGTCTTGTTGTGCGATATCACAAGGGTGTTCTTGCCGGTTCGTGCAATCAGGTTTGCAATTGTAAACGTCTTGCCGCTGCCCGTAACGCCTAGAAGCGTCTGCCTTCCGCCCTTTCTTACGCCTTGCACAAGCTTTTCTATTGCGTCCGGCTGGTCGCCTGAGGGCCTGAATGTATCGGAGATGGAGAAGCTTCTCGGGGCCGAGAGCAAGGGGAAATCTAATCTGCAAAAACGCGCATATATTGTTAGTGACAGATTCTCATGCTCAAAAACGTGGCATCTCTACGATTTTCATGTTCCTGCAATGAAAACTCTTTAAAATTATGAGCGGGTAGGTAGCACGTAAGGCCCGACTAGTCGGGTTTTAGAATTTACGAATCGGTGACATAGAAAAAGTGTGTGGAATTGGAGGAATAGTGAGCAAGAGTGGGGAAGACGTCGTGCCCTTGGTTGGCATGATGCTCTCACGCATGGCAAAGCGCGGGCCTGACGGCGCCGGCGTTGCCACCGAAAAGTCGATTGTAAGGTCGTCAACAGTCAAGGGCCTTGACCTTGGAAACGTGAGCGGTAAGAGGGTCCTAGGGCACGCAAGGCTTGCCATAGTGGGCGGGACCTGCGGATCGCAGCCGTTCAGAAGCTGCGACGGCAGGATAACGCTAGAGCACAACGGTGAGATCTACAACTACAAAAAGCTGAAACGCGAGCTTGGAGCGCACCACTTTTCGACGCAGACTGACAGCGAGGTCATAGTCCACATGCTAGAGGAGAGCCTGCACGCCGGCGCGGGGTTTGTAGACGCCATCAAAGACGTCGTCTCAGAGCTTGACGGGATATACGCGCTTGCAATACGCGACGAAAAGACAGGAACGATAGCACTTGTCAGGGACAGGCTTGGAGTCAGACCGCTTTACTACGGCGAAAACGACAGGTTCGTGGGGTTTGCATCAGAGAGAAAGGGCCTCTGGGAAGTCGGGATCCGTGAGCCGACCATGCGGGTGATGCCGGGCCGCGCAGTCCTGATATCGCCTGAAGGTGAGACATCGCAGGTCAAAGTCGCAGACATACCTGCTCTCAGAAAGCCGAAATACCGGTCGATGGGATCCGCAGTAGCCGCGTACGAGAAGGCGTTTTTGGAGTCGATGCAAAAGAGGACCGAGGACGTCGAGCGTATTGGAATAATATTTTCCGGTGGAATCGACAGCGTGCTTGTCGCGCACGCCGCAAGCAAGATGGTGCCAGAAGTCGTGTGCTACACTGCAGGCATGGAAGGATCGCACGACATAGAATATGCCCGCACGATTGCAAAAGAGCTTGGCCTGGAACTGCATGTCAAAGAGCTGACGCAAGACGATGTTGAGCGGCTGATACCGGAGATGATCGACGTCATAGAGAACCATAACGCCGGCCAAGTGGAAGTGGCGCTGCCCGTGTACTGCGCGGTACAGCTTGCAAGCAGGCAGGGAATGAGGATAATGCTTACAGGCCAGGCAGCAGACGAACTCTTTGGCGGCTACTCGTGGTACTCTAACGTGGCAGAAAAGCAGGGGTACCGCAGGCTGCGGGAGCACATGCGCGAGGACCTGATGCTTCTTTACAAGGAGACGCTTGAGAGGGAGGACAAGATAACGATGGCCCACAGCGTCGAGATGCGCGAGCCTTTTCTGGACGTCGACGTCATTGAAACGTCAATGGACATCGACATGCGGCTCAACGTGCGCAGAAACGACAAGTTCGGAAAACGGGTGCACCGCAGGCTTGCGCAAAAGCTTGGAATATCCAAAGACATCGCGTTCCGCGTAAAGGAGGCCGCGCAGCACGGCTCAGGCGTGCACTCTGCCATAGACGCAATCGCAAGAAAGCACGGCTTTGACGAAAGCGCCGTGACTTCCAGTTACCTCAAGCTGTTAGAGTCGCACGAGCGAGTCGGAAGCTCGCAGAGGTACGGCTACATGTTTGAAAAGGAGCAAAAGATGTGGATAGCCGAGC
>CAYXFY010000007.1:0-16761 GCA_964464395.1 uncultured Nitrososphaera sp. | reverse complement strand
GAAGACCTAACCCGGCTTTGTGAGTGGCGCCTTGGTGTTTTGCGCTATCCACGTCGCAACTGCCTTACTGTAGATCTCATAGGCCACTGCCTCGCTGTCGTATGCGACGTCTTTTTTCGTGTACTGCCTTGCCACTATGACCAGAGCCCGCGAGAGACCTGCGGTTAACTCATTTATCGACTTGGAATCGCGCCCTACGATTCCTTCTTTTTTGCCCACAATCGCCAGCGCAGCCCTTGCGCGCTCGAGGCTCAGCGGATAGAAATACCGAGACACGTCCTTTGGCATGGCGTCAAGGTCGTAGACAAACGTGTAGGCCACCGGCGCAAAGAACTTTTGCATGATGCCGTGCTCCTCTACTTCGCGCCTTGCTATCTCTACCAGGCCGACCTTCATGAGTATCTTCATGTGGTAGTTGAGCGACGCGTCTGAAAGCCCCAGCTTGTCTGCAAGCTGCGCCTGTGTCATGGGCTTTTCGCGCAGAAACCCGAGTACTGCCCTTCGCATCGGGTCTATGAGCACTCGTGCAACTTCGGGGTCGTTGACTATGTAGGCGGCCTTCATGGGACAATCTGGGGTGTTTGAGGTGAGGATATAACCTTAGTGTCTGCAAAATGAGGCAGAGCATGCATATCCATTAGATTTATCTAACTGTTGAGCGCATCATTCCCCCATGACAGGACAGGTCAGGGAGAGGTGTGACCCCTCTCTTGTGCAGATAGCGCGGGAAGTCTGCTTAAAGGAAGGCCTCGACTTTGAGTCGCTCACGCTCCACCAGACCAGGGGCCTTCTCTACTACTGGTGCTCCACATGCTCGTGCACGCACCCGCTCACCGACCTTGTCATTGCGCGCAAGAAAAAGGTGTGCACCCACTGCAACACGTCGATAAAGCTTTATGCCACAAGCAACAAGTTTGGCAAGCTCAGGCGTGCCATATTCTTTGAGCACCTGTCCAGGGCGCTCAGCTAGCTTTTTGCTCGACCAAAGTCGTCTTCCAGCCTTACGATATCGTCCTCGTCGAAATCTCCAAAAGATATCTCCAGTATGATGCCCTCGGAGCCGAGCCCCTGCAGCCTGTGCTTTGTGCCGGCAGGTATCTCAAACTCGTCGCCTTCGTTTCCTGTCAGCATCCTGTCTCCTATCTGGACGCCGACAGGGCCGCGTACGACTTTCCAGACCTCCTTTCGCTCTTTGTGGTACTGGAGGCTGAGCCTGCTTGAGGCCTTGATGTACAAGAGTTTCACGGAGCAAGTCTCGTTGTGAACAAACTGCTCGAACCTTCCCCAGGGCCTGTGCTCCACTTTCTTTGATTCCATCAACTTTCACCACAAATGAAAAACCCGCGGTTGATTTCTTGCGCCGCGCGATTTTGATCTATATCTGCAGGAATAATTTTAAAGTGTTGTGCGCGCCGGCGCATCTTTTTCGGCATCATTGGGTCATACCGTGATGACGCGTCAAAGTAGATAAACTTAAGTTCTTGTAGATTATTCTACAAACGACAAAATGGCCGCAAAAAAGAAGGCAAAAAAGTCAAGTAAAAAGAAGAAGTAACCGAGCCTGACGGCTCGTTATTTTTTTAACACCGTTTTTTTGACCCGTAACTCTTTTCTCTGACCTCTGCCATTGTATTGCATGGTCGAGCAGGCAAGCAAGGGTCAGTTCCTCTCGTTTCTGGAAAACCAGGACGTGAGGGTGGACAGTCTGGTTGAAGGCGCAATCGAGATGGCCGAAGAGGTCCACTCCGGCCTATTGCGCGAAGACGGCAAGTCGTCGTTTCTTGAAACGCACACGTGGCCGGTGACGATGGACGTGGTCCGGCATTACAAGACCAGCGGCCGGAATATCACAGGCGTCGAGATCGCGTCGGCGATACTGCACGACGTGATGGAAGATGACGATCGCATACTGAACCTGTACGAAGCAAAATCATACGGCTTTGACGCGTACATGCGCTACAGGTTTGGAAACCGCGTCTACACGATTGCAAGCGAGCTGAAGATAAAGCCGCTTGACAACTTTCCCGGAAATACTGACGAAGAGAGGATCCGCACGCGCTTTTGGGACTATAGCGACCTGCTGTGGAAGGCCGACTATGATGTCAAGGCTATAAAACTTGCAGACAGGCTCAACAACATGGATTTCATATCAAAAGTGCCGGCCCACCCCAAGTGGAAGCGCTATGTGCGCGAGGCCGAGGACTTTTACCTGGCATACGCAATGATCCCGCCTAAAATGCCCGAATTTTACAGGAGGATGCGCTCCTGCTACGAAGAATTGAGGTCCCCCGTCAAGGTAGTTACCGTATAATTCATTCCAAAACCATTTAAAGCCATCAAATGGAAGTAAAGGGCGCAACCAAATGGCGGGCCTGAACGTCGCTATCATCATCAAACTCGAGCCGGACTTTTCTGAAGGCAACGTAAGCTACAACGCCGACGGCACCCTCAACAGGGCCGAGACAAAGAGCATACTTGGGCCCCACAGCGCGATTGCCTGCCAGGCCGCGTTCTACGCTAGGGTCAAGTTCGGTGCAAAGGTAAGCGTTGGGACCATGGGGCCGCCAAACGCCGACTCGGCGCTAGCCCAGGCGCAGGCCATCTGCGACGCCGACGAATTGCACCTGTACAGCGACAGGACGTTTGCAGGCGCGGACACGCTTGCAACCGCGGAGACACTCCGCGCAGGCATATCAAAGATGGACGGCAAGATGGACATCGTCTTTTCCGGCCACAGGGCGTCTGACGGTGAGACGGGGCAGACCGGCCCGCAGACTGCGTGGAAGCTTGGCTACACGTTTCTTGGGCACGTAATAGACTACGACATCGACATGCAGCGCAAGGTCGTGCGCGCAAGGCGTCTGATAACGCTGCAGGGCTTTTACGACATTATCGAGGAAGTCGAGGCCCCGCTTCCAGTGTTCATTGCAATAGATCCGTCTTACAAACCACATTTTGGCACCGTCTCGCAGAGGCTCGCGTACGAAAAGTACCGGCAGGAGGCGCAGACGCGCGTCGCAAACTACAAACAGTATCTCAAGACGTTCAACTCTCAGGAGCTTGGAGTCGACCCCAAGCTTGTCGGACTGCCCGGCTCGCCCACCATAGTCTACAGGGTTGAAAAGATACCGAAAGCAAAGGCGAGCAGAAAGGCCGAAGTCATAAACGGCGCAAGCAGGGACGAGCTGCGCAAAGTCGCGGCAAAGATACACGAAGTTCTTGGAGGCATGGTCATAAAGTGAAGTACGAGCACCTTTACGTAGTCGTCGAGCACGACGCTGGCAAGCCGGTCCCGGTAAGCCTCGAGATGCTCGGAGAGGCGCGCCGGCTCATGGACGGCTACAACAAGAAGTACAATACCGACGAAAAGGTTGTGGCAGTCGTGCTGGGCCACAACGTGCGCAAGCTGTGCGACGAACTGATATTTTGTGGCGCAGACGCAGTCATCTACGCCGACAGCCCCGAGCTGGAGCATACGCGCAACCTGGTGGACACCAAGGTGGTGAGCCAGATAGCTACAAGCAGAGATACCGTCCTGCAGTTTTCGCCCAAGTCGACTGACTTTGTGAAACCGCGCTACATGTTCTTCTCTGCAGACAACATCGGCAGGCAGCTCTCATCTACTGTCATGGCCGAGCTTGACTCGGGCCTTGCGTCTGACATCAACAAGCTGGTCATAAGCGATCTCAAGATAGTTCACCAGCACAAGACAAAGGGAAAGGAAGAGACGTACGAGCGCACACTTGAAATGTACAGGCCGGACTTTTCCGGGTTCCTCTGGACCACCATCCTGTGCCTTGACAACCGCAACTCCGACATCGCAAGGGACTACCACCCGCAGGCGTGCAGCATAATACCGGGCGTCTTTGCACCGGTCGAGCGCGATGAATCAAGAAAGGGAACGGTGGTAGAGTACGCGCCGTCGTTTGATCCAAAGGACCTGCGGGTAAAAGTAATCAGCAGAAAGATAGTCAAAAGCGCGGTCGACTTTGACAGCAAGAAGGCAATAGTCAGCCTTGGCCGCGGGATAAAGGACGCGCCAGAAGAAAACATCAGGCTCGTGGAAGAGCTTGCAAACGAGCTTGACGCAGAGGTGGGAGTCTCGCTCCCGATATCAAAAAAGCCGTATGCCGTAAGCGAAGCGACAAGTTCTGCATACATGATACCTGACAGGGTTGTGGGCACTAGCGGCCGCAAGGTCCTGCCACTGCTGTATGTTGCAGCCGGCATTAGCGGCGCGATGCACCACCTGGCAGGCATGAAGGAATCCGAGTTTGTCATAGCGATAAACCCTGATGAAGAAGCGCCGATAAGAGGTGAGTGCGACATGTTCATCAAGGGCAGGATGGAAGACGTAATCCCTGCGCTGCTGCAAGAGCTGCGGGCGCTAAGGCCAAGGGTGGAGGCAAGATGACAGAGCGCTACGATGTCGCAGTTATAGGCGGCGGTTCTGCAGGACTGGCCGCGCTCAAGAGGCTTGCCGACCTAGGCAAGCAGGCAGTCCTCATCGAGGCGGGTAGGCAGGTCGGCACAAAGAATGTCTCTGGCGGAATACTGTACTCAAAAAAGCCCAAGCAGGGCAAGACCCACAACGTCGAGGACATTTACGAGAACTTTGAAAAAGAAGCCCCACTTGAACGCAAGATTACAAAATACGTCCTGCACGCCGAGTCAAAGGATAAGGACTATGCAATGGACCTTACAAAGGCGCACGAGTATCAGGCCAACTTTGGCTATTCTGTCCTTTTGGGCAAGCTCAATTCGTGGTTTGCAGGCCGGGCCCGCGAAGCAGCGGAAAAGCACGGCGGCGGCATAGTCTCAGGCGTACACGTCCGATCTATTGGCTGGAGCGACGGCCGGGCAGTCATCGAAACAGACGAGCTAGAACCGTTTGAAGTAAAGGCGGTGATAGCGGCTGACGGCGTCAACTCTGAGATAGCCGAGATGACAGGCGCCAGACCCAAGTTTACGCCCGAGCAGCTGTACCAGGGGGTCAAGGTTATAGTGAAACTTCCAGAGCAGATACTCGAGGAGCGCTTTGGAATAGGGCCGGCCGAAGGCGCCGCACACCTTTTCGCCGGCGACGTCACACTCGGGCACATAGGCGGCGGGTTCTTGTATACAAACCGCGACACGCTTTCAGTCGGCGCCGTCTACCACTTTGACTCGCTTGTAGAGAAACCCGCGGAGCCGTCCGCGCTTGTAAACGTGCTCTTGCAGAACCCGCTCGTTGCCGGCATGATGAGCGACGAAGTGGCAGTCAAGCAGGAGATAGACCGGGACCTTCCAAAGGAGGAGCAGCTGCGCGCCAAGTTTGCCGTGAGCAAGCTGATAAAGACGTGGAACGAGCTTCGCGACGCCTATCACTCTCCTGCGGCAAGGGCCAAGCTGGTGGAGATCGGCAAGTACAAGTCAGAAGACGAGATAAAATCACGCCTTGACTCCATAAAGGCCGAGCTTGAGTCCAAGTACGGAACCAAGTTCGTGACAGACTATGTCGAGCTTGAATACGCGACAAAGCTGGTGCCTGACGGCAAGCGCTGCGCGATGAAAAAGCCTTATCACAAAAACATACTTTTCATAGGCGACGCGGCAGGACGTGGCGTCTTTATCGGGCCCCGCATTGAAGGCCTCAACGTCGGCATCGACGACGCAGTGCGCGCCGCCGACGCCGTGGCAAAAGCAATCGACAGGAACAACTTTGCACCAGAATACCTGGGCGAGCAATATGCGCAGGAGGTAGAAAAGAGCCCATACACACGTGATATGCGCGAGATAGACAAGGACTACTTGAAGACGTTTCTTGACGCTGCGAAAGACGTGCCAAAGGACATTGTGGGCCAGCGCTATGGTGTGGTGTTCCGGCTGATGTCGTCAAGCGCCTTTAGGGGCCTTGCAGTCGGGCTTGCAAACATCCTCGGCTACGATAAACTGCTACCCCTAGTCGAGTCGGAAGAAACCTACGTTCAGGTTCCAATAGAGATAGCAGAGAGGCTGGGACATAAAGTGCAAAAAGCATACGAGCCTTCGATACCGACGGTTGCAGAGCGCGTCGCCCGGCTGAAATACGACGACGACAGGCAGGCGCACATCAAGGTGCTAAAACCAGAGTCGGAGTTCATGAAAAAGCTCGTCACTCTGT
This sequence comes from uncultured Nitrososphaera sp., assembly GCA_964464395.1. Classification (GTDB taxonomy): domain Archaea; phylum Thermoproteota; class Nitrososphaeria; order Nitrososphaerales; family Nitrososphaeraceae; genus Nitrososphaera. Next base: position 10,619 of record CAYXFY010000007.1, on the reverse strand, counting down.
GCCCTACAAAATGCTACAGCTTGGAAAACGGCAAGGTGATGCTGCAGCACGAGCCTTGCATCGAGTGCGGGACATGCGCCATCGAAACAGAATGGCGCCACCCGCGCGGAGAAAAAGGCGTAATCTACCAGTACGGCTAGCTCTTCCACTTTATCGAGCAGCCGATGGACGGGTCAAAGTCCTTCTCTATCTCTTTCCCAGACAGCAGTGTCCTGACGTTGTTTTCCATCACCGGGACCGTCGGCTTGGCCTCCGGCTCCATCGCGTCGTTTATCCTGCCATGGAACACCAACTTGCCTTCAGCATCGAGAAGGAATGGGTCGGGTGTACACACGGCGCCGTAGGCGCGGGCTACGTCCTGGCTCTCGTCTATGAGGTACGGGAAATTGACATTGTATTGTTTGGCGAACTTGACCATGTTGTCAAAGCCCTCGTCCTCGTAATTGGGGTCGTTGCTGTTTATTCCTATTACCTGCAGTTCTGAAGGATTGAACTTGGATTGGAGCTCGATAATTTCGCCTATCCTGGCTTTTACAAACGGGCAGTGGTTGCACATAAAGACTACAAGCGTCGCCTTGCTCTTGTAATCGGAAAGCGAGTGCATCTTGCCGTCGACGCCCTTGAGCGTGAACGCCGGCGCCTGCGTTCCCGTCTTTAGGACCTGCGGGGATGATAGTGTTCTTGCCATGTAATTCGATCAATGGCAATCCGTTATATCTATTGCGACGCGGTAGGAAGATCTTAAATGAAAGAGGCCCTGTTCACATGTAATGAGATTTGTCGTAAGGGCAATCATACCTACCGAGGCCGGCAACAAGATGGTCAAAGACCCAAACTTTCTTGCGAACATGGAAAACTATGTCAAGGCAAACAAGGTCGAGCAGGCGTACTTTCTAGAGCTAAACGGCGACAGGACTGCAGTGTTCGTGATGGACATGCCAAGCGTGGACAGGATACCTGCAATAGCAGAGCCACTGTTCATGCTAGGTGCAAAGGTCGAGTTCCACCCGGCAATGACGCTTGACGACCTGAAGAAGGGAATAGCGGCAGCACAGGGTTAGGGTTAATAGAGAAAGGCGCGCAAGTACCTGCATGGCCGCAAGAAAGAGCAGCACACTTGCGCTCATTTTGCTGGCAGTCTCTCTGGCGTCCATTGCAGCAACAGCTGTGCTACTCCTCAGCGGGTTCTACTTTTTCTTTTTCTTCATACCGCTTGCCTTCGGACTTCCATGGTCGGTGAAAAAGCTCAGGGAAAACCAGCGCAGGTGGAACGTCGAGGATCTTCGCTAAAACGTATTATAACACAGGTGCGTGACGTACTTGGTGTCGATAGACGAAATAATAAAACTGCCGCAGCGCAAGCTGGTTGTCGCGCAGAGCGACGTTGCGCTTGACAAAAAATCCAAGAACGAGATCTTCATACTGATGGTAGAAGAGTCGCGCGGATCTGCAGGCGGGAGGGCCGCAGGCTCGGGTCACAGAAAGATAAGCAAGGTCTACGGGTTTTACTGCGACACTGTGTGCAGCAAGGTGTTTGAGACAGACGATCAACAGAAAGTAGAGATGTTTGACATACCCTACAGTGCAGTTGCAATGGACATCACGCTTTCAGACGGCACGCCCTACGTGGTGCAGGGAATAGTCGACCCCGACTTTGTCACAAGCTACAAGGCGGTGGTAAGCGGTGTCTGACGAGCGCCGGATAGAAGAGGCGGCGTCTGCGATAGAGGACCTGCTGTACATGGGCGCGATAAGGCTTGATGGAGACGAGGTGTCGCTGTCGCCTCAGTTTGCGCACGTTGCTGCAAACGTCAGCGAGAGCATGAAGCTGAAAGCCGATGACAAGAACGACGTGATGAAGCTGATGTACTATTCGCTGCTGATATACATGAACGACTGCCTGAAGATGCCAAAAGCATTGACTATGGCGTTTGGAAACGACATGGAGAGCCATCGCGAGAACATGGAGTCAGGCACGCTTGTTACAAGGTACGTCGCCGTGCTGTCGGAGATCTGGTCGCAGGGCAAGAAATAGCTATTCACAAAAAATGCACAATTTTCCACGCTCAATTTCATGAAGCACAATTTCCACTGGAAATGGCTCCTGCGCTCGCGAAGGACAATGCCTACAGGTTTCATATGCGTTTGACTGAGGGCATCGTGCACGAATACGAAACGTCGTAGACGCATAGTCTCCTAAACGACATGATTTTTAAACCATCAAAAGCTAACTGCACGATGCGATGTATGTCCGCTCGCTCAAGCCCAAGCTGATAGAGTCGATAAGGGTCATTCGCAGAGAACCTAAAGGCAAGGTGTGGCTTGAGGCGTACGGATGCTCGGCAAGTATGGCCGACTCGGAGATGATTGCCGGCCTTCTAAAGAGCGCCGGCTACGAGATCGCGCAGAGCAGGAAGGAAGGGTCGCTCAACCTGATTGTCACTTGTTCTGTCAAGGACACGACCGAGCACAAGATGGTGCACCGCATAAAACAATTGTCAAAGACAGGCAAGCCGCTTGTCGTCGCAGGCTGCCTGCCCAAGGCCGACAGGGCGCTTGTAGAATCGCTCAACTCCCGCGCGTCGCTCATGGGGCCTGATTCAATCTACAGGTCTGCAGATGTCGTTGCATCCGCGCTTTCGGGCGGCCGGCTCGTCGCGCTTTCGGATTCAAGGACGACCAAGGTCAACGTACCCCGAGTTAGGATAAACCCTGCAGTCAGCATCATCGAGATAGCAAGCGGCTGCCTGAGCGAGTGCACGTTCTGCCAGACAAAGCTTGCCAAGGGCGAGCTTTACAGCTACAGGATAGGCGACATAGTGAGGCAGGTGAGGCAGGACGTGGCAGACGGGTGCAGGGAGGTTTGGCTGACGTCGACTGACAGCGGATGCTACGGCCGGGACATGGACTCGGACCTTGGGGAGCTCTTGCAGGCATGCTGCCAGATAGAAGGCGACTTCAAGGTCCGAATAGGCATGCTCAACCCGCAGTACATGCCAGGCATGCTTGGGCGCATGGTCGACGTCTTTGCGAAAAACGACAAGATGTTCAGGTTCGTGCACATGCCTGTCCAGAGCGGGAGTGAATCAGTATTGAGAAAGATGAAGCGGGGCCACACGGCAAGGGTGTTTGCAGATTCAGTAAGGGCGTTCCGTGAGAGGATGCCCGACTTTACGGTATCGACGGACATCATCGTGGGCTTTCCAGGCGAGACGGAGGAGGACTTTGAAAAGACGCTTGACCTGCTGAGGGAGACGGAGCCTGACGTGGTCAACATCTCTCGCTACAGCGCCCGCCCCGGCACCGAGGCGGCGCGCTCAAAGGGCAGGGTCAAGACCGAGGTTGCAAAGGACAGATCTAGGCGCGCCACCGCCCTTGCGCGAAGGATTGCGAAAAAGCGCAACTCTGCATGGCAGGGCTGGGAAGGAGAGATACTAGTCGACGAGGTAGGCGAGGTCGCGCAGGGCAGGAACTACGCCTACAAGTCAGTCATGCTGGACGCGCCGGCGGAGCTGGGATCAAAAATCCGCGTCAGGGTTCATGATTTTTCCAGCTTTTCATTGAAGGCCCGCGCTATCTTGTAAGAGCTCAAAATAGTTAAACCACCGGCGGCTTGCGGGCTACCTCCAAAGCTTTTTAACTTTCGCCAGCTACTGACGACGGGGGAGTACGGGTAGCGTGTCTGATCTTCAAATTTCAGGTCCGGTTCTAGTCGTGGGCATAGGCGGCGCCGGCGCAAAGCTTGCGCGGGAAGCAAAGAAAGCGATCGATTGTGAATGCCTCATTGTGAGCAGCGACAAGCGAGACCTCGGCGACGAGAACTCGGTGCTGGTGAACACTGGCAAGTACGTCAACCCGTCTGCACTCAAGCTAAGGTCGTTTGCGCAGGTCAAGGCCGACCAGCTGAGTGCCAAGATGGAAGGCTTTGGGACCGTAGTAGTCATGGCCAACCTGGCGGGGAAGGCAGGGGCGGCGATGGCGCCAATCGTGTGCAATCTTGCAAAATCTGCAGGCACGGTTATAACATTTGCAATAATGCCGTTTGGCTTTGAGAAGGACAGGGTTTTCAGCGCAGGCGTGGCTCTCAGGCGCGTGCGCGAGTATTCCCACTCTACTATAGTCCTTGACAACGACGCTTTCCTGGACAACAATCCCGACCTTTCAAAGGAGGAGTGCTACTCTCTAACAAACAGCGCCATTCTGGGCGTCGTATCATCGTTCTCTTCTCAAGGGCCGAGGCCTGACATGAACATCCTGTGTACCAGCAAGCCGGGCGATTCAGAAACGTCGCTCAGGGACTCTGTCTCGATGCTCTACCAGGACGTGGCCGGAACGGACGCGATAAAGCGCACGATTCTCTACGTCATGGGTGGCGACAAGATGCCGATATCTGCGCTCAACCAGCTCGTTTCGTTCGCAAGGGGCATTTTCAAGGAGGAAGGCACGACCGAAGTCGCGATGTCGTCGCTTTCGGCCGGAGACGGCGTGAGGGTCAGCCTCGTGGCGTCCGCGCCGCAAAAGACGCGCTTTGACGCATACGACCCCCTTGGCGACATAATCCCGATGGAAAGTCATCTTGACTGGGACGAGCCCGACTCGGCACCAGAGATCCAGCTGGCGATCCCGGTAATCGAATAGGTTATTATAACAAAACCTTCAAGCAAGCGGCGTTGGAGATAACTTGCGGCTGCCGGTGCATCGTCTGCAAGAGCCAGAGGCTGACAGGCAACAGTTTCACTGCAGCAGACGGCTACACCGACATACACCACACCTGCAGGGACTGTGGCACACACTTTGATCATTTAGACGGCACAGTGTTTGAAAAGTGCGAGATCTGCCACTTCAAGACTTGAATGAATCAGTAAGTTTCTTGTGGTAGCTGCTCATGCATGGTTTGCTCTCGTCGAGCCTTACTTCCTTCATCTTTTTCTTGTCGTAGATGCTTTGAAAAAACCTGTAGCACACGGTACAGACGTCTATCATTTACTGCGTCTTTGCGGGTTCTTCTGTCTTTGCCGGCTCTTCAGTTTTGGCTTCGACTTTTACTTCTTCTGCCTTTGTTTCTGCCGGCGCATCCTCTGCTTTTACCTCCGCAGGCTTTTCTTCTGCTGCAGGCGCTTCCGGTGCCGGGGCCGGCGCAGACTCGACGGGCTCCTCGTAAAGCGAGACTGTCACCACGTCGTCCTCGTCTTTTACCATCTTTACCCTGACTTTTCTCGGCGGGTTGGTCTTGCCCCTTGCCCAAACCTGTCTGTTGAGGTCCTGGTCGAGCTTGACTTCGCTTGACTTCATGTGCTTCTCTGCAAACTCGCGGATGATGTTGACTACTCTGTCTGTCCTCTTGTGCTCAGGCGTAATCCATGCCCTGCCGAGGTTGATGGTGTAAACGCGTGTAAGGTTCTCTTCTATAGACATACTATCACCTAGCCGACGTTCACGTCAGACCTGCGCCACGTCCTGCGCTTGGGGTTGGTCCTGACCTTCCTCTTGGTCCTGATGATTATCCACGCCGGAACCGGCTGGTTCTGCTTGGTCTTTTTCATCAGTCGCTTCTTGCGCGACGTGTTCTTGCGCGCGGCCATGTACGTTTCATGAATGATTTTTATCCGCCTTTTAAGTGTTGGGCTATTTCCTCATGCGGAACAGCGCGTATACTATTACAAACGGAAACGCCGCCGGGATGAAGGCAAACTCGCCCAGAAGCGACGAGAGCGCAATCGCCAAGCCAAGGTACAGAGTAATTCCCATGGGAACGAGCCCGAAGAGTATGAACCTGTGGCTCCTGAGCTTGAACTTTTCGATGTCCGCGTAGGGGTACTGCAGATGGTGGTAGATGACAGGCATGGCAAAGAGCGATATCGCCACCGTGATCGAGAACATGGCCGCAAGCAGGGAGACCATTGTGACGATGCTGTGCTCTTCAGGCACGTTTACGGTGATGTTGAGAAGGAATCCAAATAGTATACCTGAAATAACAATCAGGATGGAGCTCTCTCTGAGCACCGTGCCGTAGTCCCTGATGAGATCGTCGCGCCTGTCTTCCAACGGTGGTATTTCACGGCATGCCCTAAGAAGGTTTGCGATTGCACTGCAATGCAGTGCTATCTGAAAAATCCAGACTCTACAAGCGAATCTGTCGCGGCAAGAAGTTTCTTGACATCTTGCTCGCTGTGCGCATATGACATTGCGCCCATCTTGGTCGGCAAAAAGAATATGCCGTGCTCTGCCATCAGTGCAAGGTGGTATTTTGCAAGAACCGCCCTGTCAGATGTTGCCACATCAGTCGCGTCTTTCACGCTGCCTTTCGTAAAGTGCGTCAGAAACAGCGAGTTGGTTCCGGTGACCTGGCACTGTATCTTGGCGTCTGCAAATATCTTTGCTAGGCCCTTCCTTGCCATCTCGCCCAGCCTGTCTATCTTGGCGTAGACCTGCTTGTTCTTGACAAGAAAGTCCAGCGTGGCCTTGCCAGCAACCATCGTGACCGGGTTTGCAGAGAACGTGCCTCCGCCTATAGCGCACCTTGCCTCCTTTTCGCGTCTTGCAATGGGGTCTGCAAGCGACATTATGTCCTTGTCCCCGCACACGACGCCAATTGGCATACCTCCTCCGCATATCTTGCCAAGCGTAAATAGATCCGGCTCAAGGCCGTACTTGCTCGCTGCTCCTCTGAGCGACAGCCTGAAGCCGGTCACTATCTCGTCCAGAATAAAGAGCGCGCCGTTCTTTCTGGCAAACTCTTGCAGGCCCTTCAGGTAGCCGTCTGCAGGAGGTATGCCCCCCGCGCCTCCAAGGAACGGTTCTATTATGATGCAGGCAAGGTCGTCCTTGATGTTCTCAAGCACCTTGAGCGAGCCTTCCAGGTCGTTGAACGGTATCGACTCGACATGCTGGCCCTCATCCTGCACAAGACCCGGCCCTTCCTCCGCTTCGAACGGGTAGTTGACAGTCTGCATGAGAGTCGTGTTAAAGCCGTGCCAACCGCCAATGGCCTTTGCAATGACGCGCCTGCCAGTCTTTGCCCTTGCGAGCCTGACGGCGTACATCGTGGCTTCCGAGCCGGTGCTGCAAAAGCGCATGCTCTCCGCTGCGGGCATTATCTTTTGTATTGCTTCAGCCAGTTCTACGCTTGCGTCGTTTGCGACGCCGTACAGCGTCCCGTTTTTCACCTGCCTTGCAAGCACCGACGCGACTGGCGCGGGAGAATGTCCAAGTATCAGGGCCCAATGACCCATCCAGTAGTCGGTATACGCATTACCGTCTGCGTCGCGCAGCTGCTTGCCCTTTGCGCCCGTCGCAAAGAACGGGTAGGGCTCAAAGTAGCGGATGTTGTGGCTGACTCCGCCGGGGAAGAGCTTTTGCGCGCGTGAAAAGAGGCGCCTTGACTTTGCAGTCCTGTCCTGATAGCGCCTCAAATAGTCGCTATAGTCCACGGCAAGGTGCGTATGGAAATTACGTATAAGCCTTTGTTTCGCTGCGTTTATTTGTCCAGACACTTTCTGATATTGCGATGAACTGCGTAAGGTGCCACCACACCCACCAGGCGCACACGGACTCGACGACCTCTGATTCCATACTTCGGGTGGGCAAGTGCTCGGTGCCCGGCTGCGACTGCCAGCAGTACGCGGACAAGATAGAGACTATAGACGAAGATCTACTGTAGGTTTCTCAGAGAAGGCGGTATCTGCGCCTCTTCAGGGGTGATGTCCGGCAGAGGCTCAAAGCCGTATTGCTCTCTCAAGGCCGCCTGCTGGTCGAGTAGGACCTCGTCTGAGAACTTGGGGCCGATGTAGCCGAACCACATCCAGAGCAGGAAAATGATGGCAAGGGACATACCCATCACAAGAATAGACCATGCGACTCCTGTCATCTGGTACCCGCCCGATGATTTGTCGTGGTGAGCGCACATTGCCATCACTAGATGGAAATGAGGCTTTTTAAAAGTATTCGCTTTTATAAAAGTAAAATAACAGTCGCTTGATGTAAGGCGCAATGATAGAAGAAAAGCTGTCGTCGCTTGGCATAGCACTGCCGTCGCCCCCGGCCCCTGCTGGCTCGTACGTGCCTGTCGTCATAACCGGCAACCTAGTGTTTGTGGCCGGCCAGATCCCGCTAGAGGCAGGGCAGGTGAAATTCAAAGGCAAGGTGGGCAAGGACCTCCCGATCGAAGCGGGTCAGGAAGCGGCGAGGCTGTGTACCATAAACGCACTTGCGCAACTGAAGGCCGCGCTTGGCAGCCTTGACAGGATAAAACAAGTCGTAAAAGTAACAGGGTTTGTCAACTGCGAGCAGTCGTTTGCAGACCAGCCCAAGGTCATAAACGGGGCGTCGGACCTTCTGGTGCAGGTGTTTGCCGAAAAGGGCAGGCACGCAAGGGCGGCGGTCGGTGTCGGCAGCCTGCCCCTTGGAAGTGCGGTCGAAGTCGAGTTCATAGTGGAAATCTAGGATATCTTGCTGTCAAGCGTCTTGATGAACTCATCCAGCCTGGCCTTTGGCACGACTGCGCCGCACGCCTTGTCGTGCCCGCCGCCGCTCCCGCCAAGTCCGGTGGTTATCTCGTTTACAAGCCTGCCCAGGTGCACCTTGCACTTTTTCGACCCGCGGATAGAAACAACGTATGAGCCGATGTCCTCTTTGAGCTTGTAGACCATGGCAGCCGGCTTGCCAGACGAGCCCAGAACGAAATTGACGACCATGCTCGACGACAGGTCGACGGTGCTGGGCGCGTGTGCCAGGTTCTGCAGCATTACGATGTTTCCATTTATCGTGTCGACCGCGTTTGCAACTTTTCTGGCATACTTTTCTGCGCGCTCAAACCCTTCTTTGACATCGTGCGGGTACTTCATCTTTGAAAGAGCGTCTACTATTCTGAGCAAGAACTCATCATCCTTCTGGCTTGCCGATATCATGTATGATGTGGCAGTGGACTCGAGCATCAGAAACTGCCTGTCGTACCGCGGGACTATGCGACGTGCCTTGGGCTTGGTCTCCATATAGTCAGTGAGCGCGCCCATAGCTGCCAAGAACGCGGCGTGCGCCGGCAGCTTGCTCTTGTACTTGCTGTACACCTGCACACTAGTACACTCTTTTATCGTGTGGACAAGCCTCACGTCAGCCTTTTTGAGGGCTTTCTTGGTCGCCGGCGAGATGTCGTGATGGTCTATGTAGGTGACATCGGCGTTTTCGGCTATCTTGCCCAGAATTTCTGCAAATCTTTCTTCATTTTTCTTTGACAGCCCCAGGTCGCAGACAAACAGCCTGTCTATCTTTCTGTCTGCGAGTTTTTCAAGCCGGGGTATGAGCGACGGGTAGTCGGACAGTATTATCGTGTCTACGTTAAAGGCCGCCTTGACGAGCGCGGCCGACGCTATGCCGTCGACGTCCTCCTTGTGGGACATGCATACTGTTTCCAAAACAGAGTAGCGCCCGCTAGCCGGGATTAATAGTTTGAGAAAAAGGAAAACGCGACCGCCGTGCATACGAAGCAGAAAACACGTCGCAACGGTGGCTTCACGCGTTCTTTGCGTGTTCCGAGGCTGAATAGATGCGTCCAATGGCAACGGTGCCGATGGCTATCCACCAGAACCGGCTGCTTTGAACAATCCGGTTCAAGTGCGTTGGGCTGTTGGTGATGGCAGGCTGAACACCTCGCCGAAGCTTGGTGCTTACACCTCCATTCCATCAACGCCATCTTCTATGGCCGCCCTTCTCCTTACGGAAGGCTGTCTTTTCTCGGGAAAGGCTTCGTCCTTAGATGCTTTCAGGACTTATCCTAAGAAGCTTAGCTGCTCAGCTTGCCCTGTCGGACAACTGATAAACCAGAGGCTTCGCCGCCCTGTTCCTCTCGTACTAGGGGCGACTTCCCCTCAGACAACCACGCCCCTGTCAGGCAGAGACCGACCTGTCTCACGACGGTCTAAACCCAGCTCACGTTCCCCTTTAATGGGCGAGCAGCCCCACCCTTGGCTCCTGCTGCAGAACCAGGATGGGAAGAGCCGACATCGAGGTACCAAACCGCGGGGTCGATGGGAGCTCTCGCCCGCGACGAGCCTGTTATCCCTAGGGTAACTTTTCTGTCACCACCGGCCCCCAATAGTGGGGACACGATGGATCGCTAAGCCCGGCTTTCGCCTCTGTATTCCGTATCATTGGGAATGCAGTCAGACCGGCTTTTGGCTTTGCCCTCACCGGCGGAGTTCTGTCCCGCCTGAGCCGATCTTTGGGCCCCCTCGATACTTTTTCAAGGGGGTGCCGCCCCAGCCGAACTGCCCACCTGCAGATGTCCCCGTAAGAACGGGTTAGCGATACGGTAATGAATGGCTGGTGTTACAACGGCGCCTCCACCAGCCCCGGAGGACTGGCTTCGAAGGCTCCCAGCTACGCTCTGCATACACAACCATACCGCAACAACAGGCTGCAGTAAAGCTCCACAGGGTCTTCTCTCCCCGACAGAGGTTCGTGGACTGTTCGTCCACGTCAAGTGGCTTCACCGGGCTGCAGGCGGGGACAGTAGGGCCCTCGTTGTTCCATTCATGCACGTCGGAACTTACCCGACAAGGCATTTGGCTACCTTAAGAGAGTCAGAGTTACTCCCGGCGTTAACTGGCCCTTAGCTCGGTTGA
>CAYXFY010000006.1:0-70850 GCA_964464395.1 uncultured Nitrososphaera sp. | reverse complement strand
AGCAGACCTCCCAGGATTCGCCGCGCGCGCGCGACGCCTCGGTCAAGGCGGCCCAAGCCAAGATGGAGTCGCTCAGAAACGCGATTACGCTCAAGGCCGACATCGCTAGAACATACCCTGACGTGGGCTCGCTTGTGGAGGACGAGCCGCTTCTGGGCCTTGAGCCGATGGACGTTGCGGTGAGCGCCGCGTCGTACGTGTTCTTTGCGCCGCGCATACGCAAGGTAGGCACGGAGGTCAAGGCCGACGTCTCTGCCAAGTTCAAGGACGCTGTCAAGGCGATGAAGAAGGGCTCCTCTCTTGTGTACATGCTCCCAGTCGGCGTTGGCGGCAACAGCGAGAACATTGCGCTTGTTGAACACGTCACCGGCATGGAAGTAGACAAGGATATTTCGTATTACTACATGCCTGCAGGCAAGGTCGCAACGGGAAGCGAGCTCCAGGTAGGCTCGGTCAGGTCAAAGCAGGACACCATGCTTGCCAAGATGCTTGCAGACTATGACGGCAAGCGCAGGGTGGGCTTTGTTGATACAACCTCGGCGGAACTTTCGCACGTGATACGCACGCTTTCGCACTACTCGGGCATGGCAAGCATACTTGAAGTCTGCAAAAAGGCCGCCGACGGAGGCGTTCCTGCAGACGAGCTTGCGCACGGCACTTTTTCGGAGCTTTTCATAGACGACGTCACGTCGGGGCTCTACGACCTTCGGGTCATAGGGTCGTCGCTTGACGGCGCCGGCCCTCTCATGTACCTCGTAAACGGCAGCATACGCGGCATAGAAGGCTACGTCAAGCACCTGATAGACCAAGTGAGGGCCACTCTAAAAAAGCGCGACCTCAAGGCCAGCAGGACCAAGGTCGCAATAGCGTGGACCATGGACCCACACGAGATGCGCGGCGACAAGATGGAGCTCTTGTCGGCGCTGGAGACCAAGGTGCGCGACTACATCGGCGACGTCGAGCGCCACCAAGGACCGACATTCGACCTGTACCACACTGACAAGACGACAGTTGCCATCGCGTGCTCAAAGACAGACTTTGAAAAGGTGTCGTCCAAGAACGCACAGAGCGACGACCTGATAGTGATAAAGGCAAACCCGATGTGCGAGACCGTGCAGGGTTAAATACGCCCGGACAGTTTCTACAAAAGAGATGGGCAAGCAAAAGGGCGTAATCATCATCTCGACTTTTGCAAACGAGCAAGTGGCGCACGGAATTTCAAAAAAGCTGGTCGAGTCAGGACTTGCGGCATGTGCAAACCTTGCTCCTGTCAGGTCGATATACACTTGGAGGGGTAGAGTCGAAGACCAAGGCGAGTGCCTCGTGTTCTTCAAAACGACGCGCAGCTCGGCAAAGGCGCTGAAAAAAGAGATAGCCAAGGTCCACCCCTACGACGTGCCCGAGATTGTCGAGCTAAAGATGGCAGATGTCTCCAAGCCATACATGGAGTGGCTCGTCGGTTCAACGGATCGCAAACCTAAGAAGCGCAACGATTCCGCCAAGCGATGACACTCGCAGGCCGATGTCAGTCGACGAGTCGACGGCGTACGTCTTTGCACCGTAGCTTTCGGCCGCGTTGAGCATCTTTACCGTTGCGTTTTCGTCAGAGTTCTTGAATATCGAGTCTGAAAATATTATAGACTCGACTGCCTTTATCCTCACCGCGTCTTCCACTTCCTTTGCGCCCATCGCAAACTTGTTCTCTCCCCTGTTGACCATGAGCATGACCCTGTCAAGCATCGCAGACACCATCGCAAGCTTGCTTGCGCCCATCGCCTCTTTCATCGCCGGCGAGCGCAAGAACACGAATATGCCGTCTTCTCCTGCCACGTCCACGCCGTCGGCCACCTGCGCCCTCTCCTTTGGCACGCCGTACTTGTCGATGACGTTGTAGAATCGCCGTCGGGTCTCGCCGGGGCCAAATATTATCACCCTGTCAGACTCGCCCAGAACAGACGCCACCAGCTTGGCGGTGTCTGCAAAAAAAGTCTCGAGGCTGACGTTCTTTGTCTGGTAGCGCTTGCCGCTCTGGCCGGAATAGATGTTTGGTATCACCTTGACGTGCGTGCCGGACACCTTTGCCACTGCTGATTCCTGCGTGTCTATTGCAACGAGTATGAACGACGAGCCGTCGCCAGAACGCCTTAACAGTTTCAGCTCCACGTCCTGCCACCTGCGCTCCTTGTCTATGGTGAGCGAGTCGCCTGCTTGGACCGAAAGCGCGTGGTGGACGCCCTTTGATACAAGCTCGTTGCTTGTCGCAGTTATTGTGCCGGCAATGCGCAGCCTGTCTACTGACGAGTCAAGCTCTATCATGTCGACCCTGATGGTGAGCCTGACTTTGACGCGCTCGCCCTTGTCGGGCCGGCCGTACTCGCTTTCCTGCTTGACCACTCTCGTGGTGTCGGCAATCACGCTGTCGCCCTGCTCTACCACGCGTCTGAGCGTGAAAAGGTCGTCTGCGTCTTCGGGTATCACAAAGAATGCGGTGTTTGACGCCTGAGTTGGCTTTACTATCATGCTTGCTGGGCAGCGTTTTCCTGGCCTTCGGGCGCCGCGTCCTTGGTTGACGCAAGGTACTGGTCGACCCACTCTTGCGTCAGCACGCCTGCTTCGACCAGGTTGACAAGCGCGTTGGGCGATGCCGTGCCTTGGACCTTGCCTGAGCGCCTGCGCGTCTGCCTCCACTTCAGCTGCGTGTTGCCCGACTTTGAAGAGTAGATTATCCCAAGTATCTCCTTGGCGTTCACAAACGTCATCTCGCGGATCTTTTTCAGCGTGACCTTGTCTGCCGCCTCTATGTATATGGCTCCGGGCCCTTCCTCCCTCTCCGGGAACACTTCATAGTCTCGGAGGTAGCTTTCTGGGATGAACGACCTGCACGTGCTTACTATGATGAATTTCCTGAAACTTTCTAGAGAACACGTAGTTTCTATAGGAACCAAATCGTCTATGAAAGATACGTAGTCATTTATCAAGCTTGTGAGAAATTTTGATTGGATGGACAAACTCCTTACTCAAGATCCTCCTCACCTCGTCAGTAGGGCTAGTCCTGTCATTGGTTGCCCATCCGCCTGAAGATTGGCGCCGGCACTAAAAAACTATGGGCAGCAGCGGCCCTTTGGTATGTCGTGGTTGTGCGGGCACTTTCTTGGGTGCTTCAAGAGCGTGCACAGCGCGTCGGTAAAGATGTTCTTCATGTGGTGCTCTATCCCGCAGACCATCTCTTCGTCAATCTCTATCTTGAGCGCGTCCTTCATCAGGACTTCTAAAAGTCTCGTGTTTCGGATCATCTGCTTGCCTATCCTGTCGCCTTCCGCCGTCAATTCGACAGAACCCTTGCCGTAGCGCACGAGGTTGGAGCCGTTCAGCTTGCGCAGCATCTGCACGACTGAAGGCTGCGTGACGTTCAACATCTTTGCGATGGAACTTATCTTGACCTCGTCGCCTCGCTCGCGTATGTACCAGATGGCCTTGAGGTACATCTCGACGTGCTCCGACTCGGCGGTGCCTACGAAAAGTTCCTCGTCGGGCGCGGACTTGAAAGACTCCAATGGCTCCGGCGTACGTTATTGCAAATACCTTTTAACCTTATCTCTAGGTTCTTTTCTTTGCCTTTGCGTCCTCCCAGAGGTACTGGAAGTAGTCCTTGGCAAATCCCGCAAGCGCCGCGTGGTCCGCCCAGATTGCGATTGGTTCTACCATGCCCCGCTCGCCGATGCTTTCTCCCAACAGTATCACGACATGCTTGCCGTCGCCGATAACGCCTCCGCCGAACATGACTTTTTTCAGGCGCACGTCTGCCACCCTTGATATCGCCTTTATCACGTCGGGGTTGGTCTCGTCTGACGCAAGGACGCTTATCCTGACGCCGCGCTCGTGCAGAGTTCGTAAGACCGGCTGCATCTGCTTGGCGATTCCTTCTGCTACGCCCGGCAGGGCGACCAGCAGTTCCTGCTGACAGTTCTGAACTATCTCCCCGACCTTGGCGGCGATGTTGTATATCCCCCGGACGACCCATATCTCGGGCCGCTCTTTGATTCCGCTTTTAGTATACATCGGCATAAGCTCGTTCACTATGGCCGCCTGGCTGTCGCGAAAGTTGTTCTCGCTCCGCATCCTCATGGCTTCAAGCGCAGTAGAAGGCGACCGTGGGAAGAACTGCTGCGGGCGCGAACTGTCAGACTCAAGCCACCCCTTTTCCTCAAGCCCGTTTAGCACTTCATAGATCTTTGAATAAGGCACGCCGGACTGCTTTGATATGTTCGAGGCCGTCATGGCACCAGACTCGAGGAGCGAAATGTAGACCCGTATCTCGTAGCCAGTCAGGCCTAGGTCCTCCATCGCTTTGCGCGACCTGTCGCTGATGCTCAAACTAGACAGGTTTTATTACGCCGTTATATAATACCTATCATCAACGGCTCTATGAGAGAAGAAAAGCCCAAAAAACGGACAGAAAAGCTGTCACCCATTCACCCTAGTATTTGGTAGGTTATCTTTATATATAAAATCTGGAACGTTTTGTATAGAAAGTAGCATGGAGCTAATACAGATCTCGAATGTATCGAGCAAGAATGTTGCCGCAAGGAAGACTATACGCTTTACGCAGAGCATCTGCCCTGACTGCAACATGATACTTGACGCTGAAGTTTTTGAACGCGATGGCAAGGTTTTCATGAGCAAGACCTGCCCGACCCACGGCGAAACGGAGGAGCTCTACTTTGGTTCGTACGAAATGTACAAGAAGTTCAGCACCTACTGGATGGACGGCAAGGGTGCCCAAGCACCAAACGTCATGATTGACAAGTGCGCGTGCCCCAACAACTGTGGGCTTTGCACCAACCACCTTTCACACTCTGGGCTTTCCAACATGATAGTCACCAACCGCTGCGACCTGACCTGCTGGTACTGCTTCTTCTATGTCAAGAAGGGCCTCGAGGGCGCGTACCTCTACGAGCCAAACCATGAGCAGGTGAGGGCCATGATGAAGACCCTGAAGGCGGAAAAGCCAATCGCCGGCAACTCTATCCAGATTACCGGCGGCGAGCCGATGCTCCGTGACGACCTTCCAGAGCTCATCAAGATAATGAAGGAAGAGGGCGTCGACCACGTCCAGTTGAACACCAACGGCATCAAGCTGGCAATGTCGCCAGAGACTATGCGCCAGGTGAGAAACTCCGGCGTCAGCAACCTCTACCTGTCTTTTGACGGCGTTACGCCAAGGACCAACCCCAAGAACCACTGGGAAATCCCATACACGCTTGAATCTGCCCGCAAGTGCGGCATGACGGTAGTATTCGTTCCGACAGTCATCAAGTCCATCAACGACCACGAGCTTGGAGGCATCATCCGCTACGCGCAGAAGCACATGGACGTCGTGCACGCGGTGAACTTCCAGCCAGTGTCTCTGACGGGCAGAATGGGCAAGAAAGAGCGTGAGAAATACAGAATCACGATTCCAGACTGCATCGAGCGCATCGAGGAGCAGACTAACGGCGAGATAACTACGGATGCCTGGTTCCCTGTGCCCTCTTGCATGCCCATGACAAACATCATCGAGGCGTTCAGTAAGAAGCCTAAGTATGAACTATCGATACACTTTGCCTGCGGCGCAGGCACGTATGTGTTCGAAGACACACAGACAAAGAAGCTGACACCGCTGACCTCGTTTGTCGACATCAAGGGCGTCCTTGAATACTTTGAGGAGAAGGCCGACGAGATCAAGTCTGGCGCAAACCGCTACTGGACCATGCTTGAGGTGGTCAGGAAACTAAAGACGTTTGTCGACAAGGACAAGCAACCGCACGGCCTCGACCTGGCCAAGATGTTCTCCAGCATACTGCTGAAGCGCAACTTTGACTCGGTCGGCAACTGGCACGTAAGGTCGCTGTTCCTCGGCATGATGCACTTCCAGGACAAGTACAATGAAGACTTGGAACGTCTGCAGAGGTGCGACATACACTACCTGACCCCGGACCTGAGGATCATACCCTTCTGCGCCTTCAACGTCATTCCAGAATGGTACAGGGACCGCATCCAGAAGAAATACAGCATCCCTGTCGAGGAGTGGGAGAAGGCACACGGCCAGACGCTCGAGGCAGGCCTTTACCGCGGACTCATGAGGCGCGGCAAGCCAGAGGCACAGATGGGCTGCGCGCTGTCAGAGATGCACAGAGAGGCCGCAATGGCAAACGCCGACCACCGCGGCGTCGAACTGCGCAACAGCATGGCCGGCGCCTAAAAAGCGCGCTTTTTCTCTCCTTACTCTTTTTGACAAGCTAGCGCCAATGCGCGCTTTCCCTTTTCTGTTGCGACATAGACCGTGCATGTCCCTGCGACTGCTGCAACCTGCACAAGGTTGAACTCTAGCAATTTTCCGACGTGCCTGTCAACGGCCTTCCAGTCCAAGCCAAGCTCGTTTGCAAGCTGGAGCTTGTTTTTCGGCTCTGCAAGCAGGCCCAGGAGCCTGATGCGCGTCGGGCCGCCCCTCATCTGCACCAGCAATTCGTAGACGCCTGCACACATGCCGCTTTCAGTCCACCTGTGCTTGGTCTTTCCACGGAAGCACTCACCCAGAAAGGAATGCCACTCGATGCCGAACTTGCGCGTCTGCAGATACTGCATCTGGTTCAGCTGCTTGACTTCGGCTCTTGCATCTGACGTCCCCGACCTGTAGTCGACAAATGCTGCATGCGTGAGCGTAAGGGCTGTAAAAAGCGCAACGACAATGCTCGCCGTCTTTGCCGCGTTCATGTGCTTTGCGCCTGTACTAATTACCGTGTTTTTTGGATAAAAGCGTTTAGAGGTATCTTCCATACCCGACTATCCCGTTCCCGTTCACGTTCCAGTTGGGAGGCAGTATCCACAGGTCGCCTGAAGCGTCTGCTTCAAGGTCGAGCCTCGGCAGGACGTTTGAAGGAGGGCCCTGCAGGGCCGCCGGACCGCCGTAGGCCTTGCCCGTCAGGACGTCGTAGGTGCTCGCATGACACGGGCACGCGCCGTTGCCACCCGTCATCTTTGAAGGGTCTTCAGGGTGTGGCTTTCTTGGATAGTACCTCCACAGGCACCACAGATGCAAGCAGACCATGCTATAGAGCCGGAAAGCGGAGACGTCGTTGGCGCTGCCTCCAAGCTCTACAGGCAGCCTTATGAGCTGCCACGTCCTGAACGCTTCCTTGTTCAGGACAGGATCATCAGTCTTGGGGTAGACTACTACTTCTGCATGGTCAACCGGAAAGGTGGACAAGTTTGCCGCTTCGCCGTTTGACAGCACTACCTTGGTCTTGCTCGTCATCTCGTTGCCTGCCGGGTTTGGAAGATACCTGCCCCACTCTACGAACGGCGCAAAGGTCATGACGATGCCTGAGGCTGCCATTAGCTTCATGAAATCCCTTCTTGACACTCTGCGCGACGCTACTGCAACACCCGGCTCCACATGGATTTTTCAAGAAAAGTCGATTTAACGCTTGGTCCAAACGTTCGGACAAAGTCTTTTATCCTTCCTGTCCAATCGCGCTTTTGATCATTTCTGCGACCTTTTCCTTGTCGTCGACCTGCACTATGACCTCCCTATAAGTAAAGTCGTGCAGCTTGATAGTCACGCACTTTTGCCGGTCGCCCAGTGCCAGAAAGACAAGGCCGTGCCCGAACCTGTAGAACCTGCCTGCAAAGTGAGGCGGGATGGCTGTCCCGCCTACCCTGATGCTCCTGTATATGCTGGCGCGGGGCACGATGGCAGTGCTTACGGACCTGACACACGAAAGCGGGATCCTCATCTTTCTCTTGAGGGCTGCAAACTTGGCCACGCCGCCTTTTGGTTCTATGACGAGGCTGTCTTTTGAAACGTGGACTGTGACTGAAACCACGCATCGTATTGGCGGTGAAAAGTTATAACGTTTTTAACGCCATCCGTGTCGCTAACTGGCATGAACTTGGAGCAGTGGTGCGAGCTTGACGAGCGCATCTACATAGCCGAATCAGACGAGCGATACAAGCAGTACGCCGGCTTGCCGTACAGCGAAAAAGCCATCAAGAGCCTTGCAGAGATAAAGAACGCAAACGCCCATTCGTTTCTTGACAACTTTTCCAAGCCCCGGGAGCTGGTGCTCGCTGCAATCGAAAACATCGCGGACTCGTCGACCAAGAAGCTGGAGCTCGAACTATACGATGCAAGGAACAAGAAGGTCGTCTCAAAGTCGTTCAGGTTCGCAGGCGCGCCGGTCAACTGGAGCTCGTGGCGTCAGTTCAACAGCAGCGCAAAGGACGACGCGGCGCGAAAGAAGGTGTTTGACGAGTTCATCACAAAGACGCGGTTTATCTCCCCAATCGTAAGGAGGCGGTTTGCAGAGATAGGCAAGGTCTACGCAAAATACGGCACGGCCAACAAGGTGCCAAGCCCGCTTGACGGCTACCTGGAAAACGAGCGCATCGGCCATTCAAAGCTGATAGGTTTTGTCAAGTCCATGGGCAGGCAGGCGAAAAAGCCGTTCCAGGAATACCTCGCTGACATGTCCCAAAGGGTGCTTGGCCAGCCGGCAGAATACTATGACGACTTTTACTTTTTCAGAAACCGCGTCTATTCTGACATAGAGCGGCATTTCGCAAAGGTCAGGCCGCCGGCGCAGGTAACGGATCTGCTGACGCGCCTGCAGTTTGACATGTCCCGCATTGCAATCGACACAAAAGACCGCAAGAACAAGTACCCGTCGCCCATCTGCTTCTTCGTGCAGGTGCCTGCAGACATCCGCGTGCTTTACAAGGCCGAGAGCCCATATTTCGACCTGCAGGGGTGCTACCACGAGATGGGCCACGCCATGCACGCCTCGTCTGTCGACACAAACGCCACGTACTGGGATCGCTACGGGATATCGATGGGCGTGGCGGAGATATTCTCTATATTCCTCGAGCGCCTGACGAAAAACCGCAGCTACTTAAAGTCGCTTGGTGTCACGGACGAAAAGGTGCTCGACGACCTTGAGCAACGAAACAACTTCATGGAGCTGTTCTTTGTCACGTTCTACGCCGCAAACTCGCTGATGAAGGCCGAGTTCTGGCGCAAGGGCCTTTCGATGGAGCAGGCAAGCGACCTTTACGCCAAGCTCCTGAAGGAATACGTCGGGCTTGAAGTCCCCGGCGAGTACTGGATGCTCCACCACATACTGCCAGACGCCATCATGTACGTCCCAAGCTACATGCTGGCTGCCGTGAGGGCGGCGGAGCTTGAGCGCCACCTGCAGGACAGGTTCGGCGACGAGTGGTGGGCGCAGCAGGAGGCAGGCAAACACCTGCGCGATATCATGGGACCTGGCGCCTCCATAAGGCTGCAGGAATTCTCAAAGATGGACGCTAGCGTGTTCATGAAAGAGATAACGGCCTAGGCAGTAGGGCCGCCGGGAGGGTGGAACACCGAGGTGTCAAAGTGCCCCTTCAGCTCTCCAAGCCCCCGCTGCTCTGCCGACTTGACGCAGTCAAGCACGTAAAGCCCGAGCTCGGTCAGCCTGACTTTTGTGTTGAGCATATGGAAGAAATAGTCGCCGGACTCAAACGCCTCCCCTACTGTCTCCATGTGGGGCGTCCCTGTCTCGTATGTTATCACTCCCTTGGAAAGGGCCCTGCCCACCTCCTGCCTAGTAAACCCGGACTCTAGGAGCTCCAGGACGGACATGCTTGAAACGTCTATTATGGACACGAGCCTGACAAGCGCGCCGTCCTTCATCACTTCCATCAGCGACTCTGCGCTGACGCCATGTTTTTCGCTCACGCTGACACTTTCGAACCGGAAGTAAATAACGGCTGTGAATGCACTGTCGTGCTTAGTACACTACGCCGACTGCTGCTTTCTGCTCTTTTGACAGCTCGCGCCAGCCGTCCTTGTCGATAATGACGACGTTGATGTTGTCACCAGTGCCTGCGTTCCTGCGTATCGCGGCGGCGATTGCATGCATGGCCATCTTGTAGGCTTCGTTCACGCTCAGGCCTTCCTTGTATTCAGACTCGAGGTAGCCGTAGGCAACCGGCGAGCCAGAGCCTGTAGAGATGAACTTCTCCGTCGAGAGCGAGCCAAAGAGGTCTATGTTGTATATCTGCGCGCCCTCTTTGGCAGTATAGCCTGCCATTATGAGTTGCACATAGTAGGGGAAGTAGCGCTGGTTGAAAAGCACGTTTGATATCAGCCTTGCTGCAGACTTTATCGGCATCGGCTCCCTGTTCTGCAGGCGGAAGATGTTGGCGTTGTAGCGCATAAGGTCGACTAAGTTCTGCGCGTCAGCGACCCCGCCGGCAATGGTCATGCCAAGGTGGTTGTCTACCTTCTGAATCTTCATGACATGCCTGTCGGCTATGAAAAGCCCTGCGCTTGCCCTCGTGTCGGCGGCTAGGACGACGCCGTCCTTGCAGGTCAGGGCGCACGTGGTCGTGCCCTTCTTTATCTGGTCAGTGATATACTCGGGGTAACGGTTGTCCTGAGGGTGCATTTTACAGCATCTTGCAGCAGAAAACCTGATTTAAGGTTTGTGAGTGCTAAGTTCAAATTTCCCTGCCGCCAACTCTACCTGTTTTGCCAAGGACGATATTTGAGAAGATCTGGGACAGCCACGTTGTCCACCAGAAGGACGGGGGCCCCGCTCTTCTCTACATCGACAGGCACCTGGTGCACGAGGTGACGTCGCCCCAGGCGTTTGACGGCCTGCGGATGAACAAACGCAGGATAAGGAGGCCCGACCTCACGTTTGCCACGATGGACCACAACGTGCCCACGACTGCACGTTCATTGCCAATTGTCGACCAGATCTCTGCTACCCAGATAAGGACGCTTGCTGACAACTGCAAGGAGTTTGGCATCACGCTTTACGACATGCACAGCCCGGACCAGGGCATAGTGCACGTCATAGGGCCGGAGCTTGGGCTCACGCTGCCGGGAACCACTATTGTGTGCGGCGACAGCCACACGTCGACGCATGGCGCGTTCGGCGCTCTCGCGCTTGGCATAGGCACAAGCGAGGTCGAGCACGTCCTGGCCACGCAGACGATGTGGATGGAAAAGCCCAGGACCTTTGCGATAAACCTCGAAGGCAGGCCAAAAAACAAGCATGCCGTGACCGCAAAGGACATGATACTATACGTGATAAGGACAATCGGGACGGCAGGCGGCACAGGATGCGTGTTTGAGTACCGCGGGAGCGCGGTGCAGGAGATGTCGATGGAAAACAGGATGACTGTCTGCAACATGTCAATAGAAGGTGGCGCCCGCGCAGGGCTTGTAGCGCCCGACGACAAGACGTTTGACTACATCAGGGGGCGCCGGTTTGCGCCAAAGAAGGAGCAGTTTGAGCGCGCGGTAGGGCAGTGGAAGGGGCTTGCGACAGACGCCGGCGCAAAGTTTGACATGTACATGACTTTTGACGTCGCCTCGCTTGCGCCACAGGTGAGCTGGGGCACAAACCCTGGCATGGTGGCAAGCGTCAACGAGGCTGTCCCGCATCCAGACGAGTTTGCCAAGGGCAACGAGAACGAGAGAAAGGCGGCAGCCAGGGCGCTAGAGTACATGGCCCTCAAGCCGGGCACGCCCATGACTGACATCAAGCTTGACAGGGTCTTCATAGGCTCGTGCACCAACTCGCGGCTAGAGGACCTGGTAGAAGCATCGATAATCGTAAAGGGCCGCAAGGTTGCAACGTCGGTCAGAGCCATGGTGGTCCCGGGATCGCAGCAGGTCAAGGCCGCGGCAGAAAAGATGGGCCTTGACGCAGTGTTCAGGGACGCCGGCTTTGAATGGCGCGAGTCGGGATGCAGCATGTGCCTTGGCATGAACCCTGACATTCTTTCGCCGGGCGAACGGTGCGCAAGCACGTCCAACCGCAACTTTGAAGGAAGGCAGGGCATGGGCGGCAGGACCCACCTTGTCAGCCCCGTCATGGCAGCCGCAGCCGCAATCGAGGGCCGTTTCGTAGACGTGAGGGAGTGGCTCTAATGGAGCCGTTCACCGTGCTGAAGAGCAAGGCGACCCCGCTTGACAGGGTCAACGTCGATACGGACCAGATAGTGCCAAAGCAGTTCTTGAAACTTGTCAGCAGGACAGGGTTTGGCAAGTACCTCTTCTACGACTGGCGCATTGACAAGGACGGCAGCCCGAAAAAGGATTTCGTGCTAAACGATCCCAGGTACGCCGGCAGGCAGATACTGCTTGCCCGGGACAACTTTGGCAGCGGCAGTTCAAGGGAGCACGCGGCGTGGGCGCTTCTTGACTACGGGTTTCGCGCGGTAATCGCGCCGTCGTTTGCGGACATTTTCTACAACAACTGCTTCAAAAACGGCGTGCTCCCGGTGAGGCTTGCGCCAGACGAGGTTGACTATTTGTTCAAAAACGACGTAGAAATAGAGGTCGACCTTGCGCGCCAGTCGGTGTGCGCCGGCGACAGGGTGATGCGCTTTGAGGTAGACGAGTTCCGCAAGAAACTGCTGTTAGAGGGCCTAGACAGCATCGGGCTCACGCTGCAGCTCGAAGCAGACATCGCCAAGTTTGAGCGCGAAAGGCAGACCTTTGCGCCGTCTGCCTGACAAGATTTTTATCCATACAGCAACCGAGTGTCCGGTGCATGGCCGGAATCGTCGCCATATACAGCCACGGCGCAGAGTCAAACAAGGCCGTCCTGTACCTCCTTGCGCACGCCATGAGGATGCTCCAGCACAGGGGCAAGGCGCACTGGAAGATGATGGTCGGAAACGGCTCCGCCGGCGCAGACGGCTCGCTCCCTGCAGACGACGTTATACTGAAGGTGGCGCACCGTGAAAAGCTGCACGGCATATGCGGCATAGGCTACCTGTCCAAGAGGTCGCCGCCGTTTCCAAGCATGAGCACGATCCAGGCGGCGTTTGACGGCTTTTTTGTCGACACCGAGCGATTGCACTTGCATCCGTACGTCGGGTCCGCAAGGGACTCTGACTCGCTTTACAAGATCTATTACATCTTTACCACGCTTCTTGCCAAGAACCCTGAAAGGGCCGCCGAATTTCTCGACAGGCACCTGAGGGGGAACCTGGTGATAAAGTTGGGCGACGAGATCTACGCCTACCGTGACAGCACCGGCTTCAAGCCGCTTGTGACTGCTGTGAGGCGCGACGGGACGCTTTCGATAATCGCGTCGGAAAACTCACTCCGAATGTCGCTTGACATGAACTTTGCAGACGTAAAACCGGGACAGCTTGTCAGGGCCAGCAAGAAGGAGGGCCTCCAGGTAATAGCAACGAGCCCGGGCGCAAAGATGATGATGGACCCGTTCGAGTTCATCCGCGAGTCAAACGTCGTGGCCACGCTTGGCGGCAAGAGCGTATACTCTATACGCAAGGGCATCGGCAGGGCTCAGGCAGACTTTCTTTCGCTCGATCTGGGAGTGAGCGACCTTGACTCGGCGTATGCAGAGCCGGACTACACCCGGCCCATGACGCTTGGCTTCAGCCTTGCTTACCGGTCTCACTTTCATTCCTTCGAGGTGGGGGAAGGCGTCATCAAAGACAGGTACGATGACTCGGATAACATGATAGACTTTTCCGAGCTTGACAGCAAGAACAAGCTCTTGACGACCGGCAGGTCGCTCAAGTTTGTCATGCAGCCGCTGGTGCAGGGCAAGAAGATAGCTACCGTGCAGGGCACTATACAGACAAGCGCAACTGCGCGGGAGACGATATACTACCTGCGCAACGCCGGCGCAAAGCGCATAGATGTGGTGGTAAGCTACGTGCCAACAGTCGACGGCCGGCAGGTGGGTCTCTACACACACAACCGAGACCTCATCGCCAACAAGTACGTTGGCGAGGTCTCGTCGATAAACGAGCTGAACCAGAACGTCGCAAAGGAGCTCGGTGCCGACGGCGTCTACTACAACTCGCCTTCGGTGCTGGCAAAGGGCATAGGCGTACCCGAGCACAGCCTCTGGTTCCCCGAGTGGGTGAGGTTCCTGGACTACAAATGAAAAGCGATGTGGAACCTGGCAGAATAAAGGAACCCCCGGCAAAGTCAGCTGTTCTTTTGGGGGATCCAATGCAGGCGCAGGGGCTCTTGATAACAAGGATGGAGATGCGGCAGTACGTCGAACGCACAGACGAGCGTCTCGGCGATTACTCGCTTTTGACAGTAGTAGTCGAAACAGACAAGGGCGCGCTCGAGATGAAGTACGACGAGGGGTTCCGAGGCCCTGACGCGCTCGAGTCTGCCAAAAAGATGCTCCTGCAGTACGCCGGCCTTGCAGCTCTTGTCAACAGGGCGCAAATAGAGCTGTCACAGTAGGCGCTCCGCTTCAGACAGCGTGTTTACCCTTGCCGGCCATGTAAAGTCACGGTTCCAGGGTTGGTTGAAGAGTATCGCCGTCTTGGGCGCCGGTATGTCTACCAGGTTCTTCGGCGCGTCGTCGATGAGCACGTCAAACGGGTACTCGGCCTTTGGCACCGCGTCGAACACGAACAGCAGATCGTCGAGATACACGTCATTGTGGTCTAGCCACCTTGCCACGTACGCGACGGTGGGCCGCTCCCTTTTAGTTATCACCGAGACCCTGTATCCCCTCTTGTGCAGGCGCCTTGTTATCTCGCCTATCCTGTCCTCTGTCGGGGGTATCTCCTTCCACCGCTCTTTCCAGACGTGCGTGAAATACTCGTACACCTGATCAGGCGTTATCGGCAGGACTGTGGGTATGTCCCACCGGGTGATGTCTTCCTTGGTTATCCTTGTGCCCCTGCGCCTGTTGTACTCGTCGACCCAGACAAGCATCACGTCGGCAAGCACAGAGTCGACATCGATTGCCACGGTCCTTACCGCCTCAGAGACGCCGGACATGAGATGCGGGCACTATGTCACCGACTTTATTTATACAATGGCAAAGTACACACATCGCTTTTATAGAACATCCCATCGTATTTTCCTGTATTGAACCTGCAAAGGCTCGCATGGAAGTGCACCCAAGAAGCGCTTGCACCTCTGGGAGGGCCGACCATGGAATCGCTTGAATGGCACGTAAGCCGGTCCGGCGCGTCGATGGTCCCTGATGACTTTGACATCAAGAAATTCCACGCGGCGCTCTTTGAGCTGATGGGCTCTGGAGCTGACATCATCATGGATCTTGTGGCCAAGAAGATGGCAGACGAGCTGAAACTAGCAGATGACCTTGACGGGAACCTGACCAGCATCGAGAGGGTGCTAAAGATCCTCGAGATCGCTGAGAAGGTGAAAAGATAGTGCAGGCAAGCGCGTTTGACCCGAAAATAGTCCGGCGATGGCTCTTTCTCACGCTCGCAGTCGCAATAGTCGGCCTGAACCTGCCAATCGTGCTCGCCGACGAGGAGAGCAGACCGTTTTATGATAACTGGATACTTAACGCAACTTCGGCTGCGGCATTCGTCATGGCAGTCATCGTGGCAATCAGGCAGGGAAGGTCCGGCCTTTACGGCAAGGCGCAAGCGGCACTTGCACTGGCCCTCGCGCTCTGGCTCACCGGGGAACTGCTGTGGACGTACTATGAATTGGGTCTTGGCATAGAGACTCCCTTTCCGTCGATCGCTGATGCCGCTTGGCTTGCAGGCTATGCTTCTGCGGCATACTATCTTTTCAAAATTTACGGATTCTTTGGAAGGGGCCAACCCGTACTTACATTGGCAGTTTCAGCCGCGGTTGCAGTTTTCGTAGCGTACACTACAGTGGCGGTTGTGCTGGTCTCGATTGACCCTGAAGAGGATGCGTTCCCGATAGCAGTATCACTCGCATACGTGGCCGCGGACGGCGTGGTCATAGTCCCGGCGATACTTGTGCTGAGCAGGTTAAAAGGAGGCACTTTCACCGCGGTGCCCTGGTTCTTGCTGTCGCTTTCATTACTGTTGGCCGCAGCCGGTGACGTTGGATTTGCCTACTATTCTGCTGCAGGCATGGAGGAACAAGACTGGGTTTGGGATTTGCTGTTCAATGCAGACTATATCATCATGGCGGCCACGCTTTTCTGGCACAACAAGTTCTTCATCTACAACAAGAACGCTGCGACAAAGGTCTGGCAGGAAGAAAATCGGTAAATGGGGCCGGCCGGATTCGAACCAGCGACCTCCAGCGCCCGAGGCTGGCATCCTGCCAAGCTAGACAACGGCCCCTAGAAAACCAGAGCCCGCCAACCCCATTATATCTCTTGTACCATAGGGTGCACCTGCACTGTTTTCGCTTCCTTGTATTGCATTATCGTGCACAGTACTCCTATTCCTAAAATACCAAAAACGGCCTCGATAAGCCAGACATGCAGCTGATAAAGAACTGCAATGCCGATACGATGTACGCGGCCCTCGGCAACATAGGCATCAACATGAGGGAGCTTGACAAGAGGGACCCGTCAGTACAGTACCTCCGGAAGCTCTATGAGTTTCTCCTGTACGCTCAACTTTCCGCGTGGAAGTCAGGCAAGAGCCACCGGCAGTTGATAAGGATAGTTAACCAAACGCTGGCCGAGCCTATTTCAGGGTCGACGAAATAAGCCGCTTGTTTTCTGCTGTGTGCTCAATACGAGTGTTCTTCTGCCTTGTGCGTCCTGAGCTGCTTGAAAGATGAAAACGGGCTGCCGCACTTGTCGCACTGCCACTTGTTGGCTCTGGCGTCCCGGTAAGTGTCAAACGCCATCCTCCCCACCTGGTACATCCTTGTCAGCGCGTTGTATCTTACGGGATTGTGGTTCAGTCGATACTTGATGCCACTCATCTGCCGCACGAAATTTTGAGTACGGACCTAAAAAGTCGATTGGTGGGGCGGTACAGAGTTCGTTTCCATAAACACAGGCCGGAGAATGAAAACAGTGTAACTGGTGTAGGATACTGGTATCAATAGTATCCATAACAAGAAACTTTTTATAGAAACACCCCTATTACAACCCTACAGCCAACCCCTACTGTACGTCACGTGCATTCGGGCCCGAAAGCCGCAAGGCAAGTAGGGCCTGACAAATTTTCATTGCACGACGGCCATCTCGTCCTTTTCTTCATCGTCCTACCTTCTAGTAGAAAAGAGGTCCAACTCGCGCAGGACGCTGTACGTGCCGGCACACTCGTCGCACTTGCACCTTCTTGGGGGCTCGGTTGCTCTCATGGGGGCCGGTTGTTCTGCACCGATAAAAGACATCTCTACTTAGATCCAAGAGGCAAGCTAGCTGCGTATAGATCACTTGCGCGACCTGAACATCAGCTCGCAATCGCCGGAGCAAAAGTGGCGCGTCTTCTTGCCTTCCATAACTGTTATCGGCTCGCTGCATTCCTGACCACACGTCGCGCATCTGGTCACGGCTTCAAATGCGCGCCGGCGCTATTTCATGTTTCTACTGGCCGTACGCCGATGCAAGCGCCCTGTCCACGTCGCTTTCCTGCAGGCCGAAAAACACAAGGACCGGCCCTATCGCCGGCTTTTGCGCGCGTGGGTTGTTTGCAGCTGCGGCCACGTAGGCGTCAGACGCCTCGACGAGAAGCGAGCGTGCGTGACCAGTCCATGCCTGCAGACTGTCTTGATTCTTTCTTATGATTGCGGCAAGACTTGCAAAAGCAGCGGCTATTGCAATCCTGTATTTCTGCAGCGCGGTTTTTGCAGGCGAATCAGGAAGCGACGGCACAAGCGCGCATATCCGGTACTGGTACTCGTCAAGGTTCTTTGCGACGCTGAACGCGTCCCCGAATGCCAGCTGGCTCTTTCTTGCCGCCCTTGCATCTATTGCGAGGCTCTCAAAGGCGCCCGGGAGCGCGCTGATCGCAAACTCGGCGGTCGTTATGCCGTCACCCGCAAGGAACTTCCTGCACCTGGTCTGTGACATGACCGCGTCTATGAGCACGGAGCAAAGTCGCGCGCATTGGCAGTATAAACCGACCTGTCAGGCCGCTTCAGAAGCAACAGGGCTGCCTCCAGAGTCCAGCGCTTTCCTTTTTGACTGCAGGTAGTTCAGGCTGTCGTCAAGCTCGGCCTTGATGTTGTTGATGTACCTGATGGCGTCGTCCACGTCGCCCCTGCCAAGCGCGACTTCCAGACCCCTGAAGTAGATCAGGAGGTCGTTAGCCACTATCTCGACATCCTTTGCCATGCCGACTTTTCACAACAAAAATAAAAAAGTGATCTGATGCCCGGTTCTGTACGAGATGTCAAGCCGCCTGCAAGTACCTCTTTACCAGAGCCTGCATACAGGAGGTAGCTGCATAACTCTTTTTAATTCTCAACCCAAGTAGCTGAACATGAAGGCTAGAGGACTGGCGACGGTGCTAGGCCTTGTCTTGCTGGTCGGGATCGTCTCCAGCAGCGCGAGGCCCGTGCACGCCGAGGCTTTTGCCTGCGCAGCAACGCTAGACGGCGCGCAGGAAGTACCGCCTGTAGAAACCGATGCCACCGGAACGGCATCTGTGACGTTTGATTCAGAGACAAGCGAGCTATCATGGGAAATAGAGTTCTCCGGGTTGTCCGGGGACACGACTGCAGCGCACTTTCACGGTCCTGCTGCTTCAGACACCAACGCCGGAGTCCAGGTGAACATCGGAGAGGTTTCCGGATTGTCGTCGCCGATGGCAGGCTCGGCAGTGCTGACTGAGGAACAGGCGGCCTACCTTCTTGACGGAGAACTGTACATAAACATCCACACTGAGGCCAACCCCAACGGAGAGATCAGAGGCCAGGTATCATGCGAAACAGAGTCGCCTCCAGAAGAACCTGCCGAGTGGCAGACGATGACACTTGCATACGGCGGGGACGAGTTCGAAATCCAGTACATGATAGTAAACGCCACGCTGAATGAACTGACAGGCGACGCGGACAGCCAGATGATAACCGCGGCCATCACTGCTGAACAGGACGGTGAGCTGACAATCCAGCTTTCAAGGGAGATGATTGATTCCGTGTCAGGCGACCACGATCTTGACTACATGGTCTTTGTCGACGAGATGCTCGAGTCAGCCGAGGACGACTTTGGTGCCGATGTCAGGACTCTGACAATACCGTTTTCGGAAGGTAGCGAACTGATAGACATAGTCAGCGCAAGCCCGCCGGCCTTTGAGCCCGGCCTTCCATCGACTACCCACACGGTGGCCGTGGCAGGACAGGACATCGAAGTCACTGTGAGAAGCTCCTCGACGATAACCGAGTTCAGTCTGGATGAAGAGGCCAAGACGCTGTCTCTTGCAATCGAAGGCGAGGAAGGTACAGAGGGCGTGACTGAGATCGCCATAGGCAAGATACTTGAAGGACCGTACACCGTAACCATAGACGGAGAGGAGACGACCGACTTTGAAGTGTCGGAGTCAGGCGATGTCATCAGGCTGACGTACGAACATGGCATCGAAGGCATAACCATCACCGGTACAAACGTCGTTCCAGAGTTCACGCTAGCGGCAGTCGTGCTTGCAGCGGCCATAGTCGGGACGATAGTTGTAACGGCAAGGTTCGGCAAGTTCAGTTTCCCGCCAAAGATGTAAGGCAGGCTGAACGAACCTCCTTTTTCTTTTTGATAAAATCGATAGCGGGCCCAGAGTGACTAGACCTTTGAAAAATGAGGGTTCGAGTCAGATGACTTATGGATGGAGCTATAATGTCAAGTTACCGCAAAGACAGGGTCTGGGGGTCATATTCCGATTTTAACTGGTATTTGATAGAAGCTGCGCGTGCATGTATCCCTTTTTGATCCAATCAAAAACTGCTTTATCATTAGCGATGCCCTTTCCATCAAGCTGAACCCAACCCATTTTTGCTCCATGACTGAAAGGCTTGATTTTCAGGCGCCTGTCTTTGAGGGCTTCAAGCTGATCTTCTTTTGAGAGCCGTATTATCAATTCGTTCTTCTTTCCAAAACCTGCAAAGAACTTGCCTCCCACCGAATAGCACTGGTAGCCAAACATTGGCCGAGTAGTTGTATCCGGCAAAGTTTCGACCATCTTTATGATGCGAGCCATGTCAGGATTCATGTTCATGCAATATCCTCGTGCCTAATGAAAGCTGTCTTCTCATTACGCCCATACAGTATGCCCATCAAGGTTCCTATGGCACTCAAACCTATGAACCACAGGGTCAGCTCGTATGCAAGAAGAATTGGTGGTTCGCCGAATAACCCAAACGGTGTAAAGAGTTCAAAGAAGACGGCTACTAAAGCCCACAGCATGATCCCAAAAGATAGCCCCTTTAGTCTTCTGTCTGTGGTTGGGAGTTGATCATAGAACCGCGCAAACACCACCGCGGCGATTGACGGCATGCTTATCAGAGCAGGCGCAAGCGACTGAAGTGAAGGGACTGGTTCTATCTCTGTCCATACCGCCACCAATTTGGAACTTTGGCCCATAGCATCGCTGAAAATAATCTGCTGCGAGACTGGATTTAAGAAGAGTCCAAAAAGTAGAAACATGTTTGCAGGTGCTACGATGCCAATAGTCAGCGCAAGACGCTTGTAATCTATGCTGCAATTGCTACAATGCATCGGAAAAACAAACTACTCAAAGTATTTATGTCATTGCTACCAGCTACTACTAATGGTAGTAGATGGTTGATAACGGGTCGGACACGCTTTTGCAATCAATCCAAAGCCTTGGCCTGACGGGATATGAATCAAAGGCATACCTATCGTTACTTGCTCTTGGGACGTGCGATGCCCGGCAGCTTTGCAGTCATTCCAATGTACCTTCGAGCAAGATTTATGCCATAATGGAAAAGTTCGACCTTTTGGGTCTTGTCGAAATTCAGCAGTCAAAGCCAGCACGATTCAAGGCGTTGCAGCCTTCTATCGGGATAAACCGACTCGTCAAGATCAAAGAGAAGGAAATACTTTCGATAAAAGATACGTTGCCACTTCTGGAATCGGAGCTCGAGTCGATCTTTTCCAAACAAAATATGAGTGCATCGAATAGTCCTTTCTTCAACCTGCAGTTTGGGATGAAAGACCATATTCAAAAGCATCTTCCTCACTTAGGGAACGCACGGAGACAGATCTTCTCGTACTTTGAAAATACATGCCTGAAAGGTGCAAGAATTTACGGCCGTGAAGTGAAGCAAGGCATAGTCGGTAATATCATTCGGAACAATATCTCCTCAAAGGTGCTATTCGGGACAGACGACAAGAAGTTAATCCATGGATTCCTGAAAGGATTGCCAGATTCTCCAAACATAGAACTTAGGATTACTAATCAGATACATGCTCCCTTTCATATCATAGATGGAAACAGCGCAATCGTAGTTGTTGACAATCCTCTTTTCAAGGACGGGCGCATAGCATCAATTCACATAATTGAAAGAGGTTTAGCAAAAGAGCTTTCCGAAGGGTACAAATCGTTATGGGAGTCTGCAAAGCCGCTCTAGCACAATTCTGAAAGAAAACTCGTAGATTGGGACGGAATTGGGATTGCATTTCTTAATGGTGCTATAGTTGGTCTTGACGATGTTTGCGAACATTATTCAGAACAAAGTACGGGCCCAGAGGGACTCGAACCCTCGACCAACTGCTCCGCAGGCAGCCATTCTATCCAAGCTGAACTATGGGCCCAGTAGGGGTCAAGTCTTGAGACCTTAATTAAAACCTAGCCGGCTGCGGACATGGCCGCAGCTGCCTCTGACTCGTACCTGAGCGAAAGCGATAGAAGCTCTTCAGACTTGCGCAGCTCGCTCTCGTCGCCCGTCAAAAGATAGTTCCTGAAATGGTCATTGCTCATCTTCTCTGCCTCGATGGAGTTGACCAAAAGATCGCGGGGCTCTTTGTACTTGTCCGGCGTTTCAATGGCCTCTGTCCTGTCTACGAGTGACTGGTAACGTGGACTGTAACTGTCGACGATTCCTGCCATCTCGTAGTTGGTGTATTCGCCGTCTTTCCACTTGGCTTCGTGTCCCTGGTACTCTTGCGTGAGCTCGTTTATTTCATACTTTATCACATTCCATGACTGCTTAAACGCGATGTCGCTTGCGATCGCTATCTGCGGGTAGACTAGCAGCACGGCAAAAGCGGCAACTGCAGCAATGACAGAGCCGGTCAGTATAGCCTGCTTCTGGTTTTTGCGCAACGGCAGTACTCTGCAAGAGAACAAAATAAACTAAGCGTCATTGGAGCAACATGTCAGGTTTTCTTGCGCGATAGCGTATTATATGCAAAAACCGACCTCATGCTGGGAGAATTGTCGGAAGCCGAGGGAGTACCTGACACCAAAAAGTCGATAGCTCAGCCCCCGCTCAACCTGCTGTTCAACCCCTCCATACTTGCCAAAAAGGATGTCTGGAACGTCGACATCGTCGGCATACTTCAGCTGTTCCTCAACCTTCTCAACGCGACGGGCAACAAGGACCTGCGCATATGCGGGATTGCCGCAGTCTCTTCATCGATGATATACAGGCTTAAGGTTGAGAGCATATTTCTGCTTGAAAAGATAGCCATGCAGAAAAGGGGCCTGCAGGATCAGGAACAACTGCCTATACCTGACCTGAACACGATAGAACTGCCGTTCAGGATCGAGTCCACCTATCCCGTTTCCGTCAAGGATCTGATGAAGGTGCTCGAGAACATGATAATGGAGCTAGCGCACCCCAAGCCGCGCAAGAGGCAGGTCGAACTCGAACCCGTCCAGACATTTGACTTTGACCAGTACCTGGTAAAGTTCGAACAGATAATCCAAAAGTACGAGGACATGATATTTGACATTGTAAGCGCCGACGGCTCGGCCATGTTCAAGGCGCTTGTCGCCAACATGGATGCAGTCGAGATGGCCAGATGCTTCATAGCCATGCTTTACCTTGCCCAGAAGGACAAGGTGGACCTTGAGCAGCCCGACGACTCTGATGACGTCAGGATAACGCTCAAGCAGAAACAATAAAGTAATTCCAGCTTTCACTAAACATGGTGCGCAACACCCTCCCGGACGACGAGGTGACTGCCAGGATAGAGGCCGCACTGTACTCTGCAGGCCGACCCCTCACAGTCGACGAGCTTGTGAAAGCGTCTGGCACCAATTCGAAGGAAAAGACCCTGCGCATAGTAAACGATTTAGTGAAAAAAATCAAGTCCACGTTCAAGGCCATCGAGATAACTCCACTCGAGGACGGCTCATACGTGTTCCAGCTAAAGCCGTCCTTCACTCCGCTTATCCGAAGGTTTGCGCAGCGCCCGGTCATCTCAGGCGCCACGCAAAAAACGCTCACCTACATAGCCTACGAACAGCCGGTCACCTCGAAGCGCCTTGTGCAGATAAGGGGGAGCCAGGTCTATCATCACGTCAAGGAGCTTGAGCAGATGCAGTTTGTAGAGCACGAGTCACTTGGGCGGCTGAAGGTCTACCGGACCACCGACAAGTTCAAAGAGTATTTCGGCATCACCGACCTCAATTCCATGAAGAGCAAGCTGGTGGCCCAGACCAACAAGCAGAACCCCAAGCCTCAAAACCCAGAAAAGTCTTAATGGGGGTGCAAAACACCTGAAGGCAAATGCGCAAGTCCATAGAGAACCTTGCAGGCCGCAAGTTCACCGGCGGTCGCAGGATTGCCAACAGGGGCAGGAGAAAGTTCGAGATTGACAGGTATCCCAACGAGGCCATTGCAGGCCCTACCGACCTGGTCACCCGCAGGACCCGGGGCGGAAACGTCAAGGCCGCGTTCAAGTTCGCCGAGTTTGCAAACGTCATCGACCCTGCGACGCACAAGGCGACCAAGTCAAAGATAACCAAGGTCGTCAAGAACCCGGCAAACAGGGACTATGAGAGGCGTGGCGTAATAAGCAAGGGCGCAGTCATAGAGACTGAGGTCGGCACGGCGCTTGTCACCTCAAGGCCGGGCCAGACGGGCGTCGTCAACGCCGTTCTTGTGAAAAAGCAGTAAAGCCCGCCTCAATTTATTAATG
This sequence comes from uncultured Nitrososphaera sp., assembly GCA_964464395.1. Classification (GTDB taxonomy): domain Archaea; phylum Thermoproteota; class Nitrososphaeria; order Nitrososphaerales; family Nitrososphaeraceae; genus Nitrososphaera. The sequence continues at coordinate 47,007 of CAYXFY010000006.1, read as the reverse complement.
AGGCTTCATTAGTTTTTGCCGTGAAGGACTACGACCACGTCATACTGTGGCTTGACTATTTTAACAAGAACCTGAAGCGCCGGCAGGGGCGCAAAGTCAAGCGCGACAGGGCAGTGTTCGACCCGACGGTTGCAGAGCTGACCGAGGCAGTCAAGACCGCGGGCTTTGAGGTGGCCGACGACGAGGTCAACGATCAGGCGCGCTTTCCGCGAAGGTCGTTTGTCAAGTCCGGCTACGTCATGATAGCCAAAAAGGAGGGAGTGAAAAAGTCCAAGGTCCTGGACAGCGTAGCTGAAAAGCTGTTGCAAAAGCGCGCGAGGCAGAAATCGGGCAAGAAGTAGCATAGCTACGCATCCGCCAATTTAACCACGACCGCAGGAATATTGTTTATCAACAAACTTAACAATTTTGACAGAAGCTTATGATAGCAACATCAGCATGTCTGTCGAGTACGTGGGGGAGATCGGGGAGGTTATGCATTTAGCAAGAAGCGGTAGGCTAATCGTGAAACTTACGGCCGAGGCAAGGCCTGGCGAGATCCTGGTCGACGCCGCCGGCAGACGCGTGGGCAAGATTGCAGAACTTATCGGGCCGGTGAAGGCGCCGTACGCGTCAGTCATTCCCATGACTGACAGGACTGCAAGGCTTGCAGGTGCCAAAGTGTTCTCGGCAGGCATGGCAAAACCTGTGAGGAGGCAGAGGCGTTGACGTCTGTAGAGTATGCGACGCAGTGCACCGAGTGTGGAGCAAACCTCATCCAGGACTATTCTAAAGGCGAGTTCATCTGCGAGCGCTGCGGCTGCGTCGTGGTCGACGAGATGTGCGACTATGGGCGCGAGTCAAACGCGACAGACTTTGAGGAAAAGGCCCGGACGACCCGGGCAAGCGGCTCCACCAGTTTTGCGCTCCACGACTACGGCCTCAGGACCGAGATAGCATTTGGCTCAAAGGATTATGCCGGCAAGTCCATAGGCTCGGAAATGGCCGAGCAGATGAATAGCATACGCAAGTGGCACGTTAGGTCAAGGATAGTATCACCGCAGGAGCGCAGGCTCTCAAACGTGCTGACAAAGATAAACGAGACGTGCGCAGCGATGTCGCTTCCAAAGCTCATACCCGAGACTGCGGCCCTTGTCTACAGGAACTACGAGAGCATGCAGGAGGCAAAGGGCAAATCGATAGCCTGCATGGCTGCCGCCACAATCTACCTTGCGTGCAAAAAATGCAACGTGGTGAGGTCGCTTGAGGAGATAGTGCTTGCGACCGGTGTGACAGAGCATGATAGGTCCAGTGCCAAGTTGGCGTCAAAATACTACAGAATGATGGTGATGGAGATGGGCAGCTTCTCGGTAGCAGAAAAGCCTGCGGAGGCAGTCCCGGCCCAGTCGGCTACAGCAATCGACCAGTACATATCAAAGCTCTCCAACATGGCCAAGATAGACACCAAAGTGGAGAGGCTCGCAATAGACATCGCGCACAAGACAAATGACCACATGCTTGCAGACGGAAAAGCACCAAACGGGCTTGCTGCAGCCTACATTTATGTCGCGTCGATACTTCTTGGCATAAACATACTCCAGCGCGACGTTTCTAGTTTATCGGGCGTCACAGAGGTGACGATAAGGAACAGGTGCAAGGACATACTGGGGCTGTTCAAGCTGACAGTAACAGTCAAGCCCGGAAGACCCGGATTTGCCTAGAACATTTTTCGTAATTGTTTAAAAGCAAGTTGCTTGCTAGTCTAGCAATGCTCTGCAGGGCATGCGGGACCGAGATGGAGCCTACAGAGACCTGCCCGGCTTGCAACGAGGCGGTGCTCTGGAAGTGCCCGTCGTGCGAAAAGGAAAACGACAAATCCATACACACATACCACGCGCGGTCTTCGTGGGCCGCGTCGCTGTTCTGGGCCGCATGCAGCATGATGTCAAGCGCCTACGCGTTTGTCATTCTGTAGGCCAGTCCGGCTGCTTGTTCCTCTTGTGCCTCAGGTACATTGCTATCCCGACCAAGACGGCAAGCCCGGCGACGAGCACGAAAAACACCCCTTCGTTTCTGACGCTGCCTTCAGGCAATATCTGCAGGGCCGGCAGCCAGTTCATGGAGATAGCGTGCACTGCAGACCTTTTATGCGTTAGCCTGCAAGCTTTATCGCAGTCGCAAGCACGTCGGCGCCCATGAGTAGCCCTAGGCTACCTTTCTTGCCGTACTTTTCTGTGAACCTTGCGCTGCCGTCCTGCCTCACATTCTTACCTGACACAAGCAGCGGGACCGGGTCGTCGCTGTGGGACTTTTTGACGCACGGAGTCGAGTGGTCACCTGACACGACTATGACCGGGTTTTTGACGCCCGCGAGGTCTTTTGCAAGCGTCCCGAAGAACCGCCTGTCGATGTCCTCTAGGTTCTTCTTCTTGCCTCGCGCGTCGCCATCGTGGCCGAACTCGTCGGGGCCCTTGATGTGGACATATACTGCGTCAACCTTTGACAGGCTCTTTGCCGCGACCCTTGCCTTGAGCTCATAGTCGTCAAGCGAGCCGGCCTCAAACATCTTCATGCCAAGGACCTTTGAAATGCCCACTTCGACAGGCATCTCGACTATGCAGCCTATCTTCATGCCGTACTTGTCGCCTATCGGCTGGACAGACGGGAACCTGTTGCCCGAGTCGCGGGCAAGTATGCAGTTCATGGGGCTCCTGCCAGCAGCTATCCTGGCCTTGTTGACAGGATGATCTCTTAGCAGTTTTATGACCTGCTCTGTGAACTCGTTGAGCAATTGCGCAGCCTTTTTCGCTTCGACGGTGTCTTCCTGCGCCTCTGACTTTTGCACGAAAATGTCGCCGGTGGTCGCCTTGGCTATTCCCATGCCTTCCACCTTGTCGTACGCAGGATCGGTGTTCGTTATCTTGTCTGAAAGTTTCATCTTGCTGTGACGTAGGCGGATGACGACGCGGTGCGCGACTGTCGGCTCAAGCGCCAAAGACGCGTCGGGGTCGCTGAACCTTATGTTCTCGCCAAGCGTCTTGCATACTGCCTTTGCTTCGTCTGCAGATATCACCCTGCCTGCGCGCCTGTCCGTTATTCGGTTGCTGTCGTCGACTGTCGCAAAGTTGCCACGAAGCGCCAGGTCGCCGTCCTTGAAGTCGATGTTGCAGCCTATCGACTCTATGACGCCCCTGCCGACGTAGCCGCCGTCTCGAAAGCTGTATCCGAGCATGTTAAAGACTGCAATGTCTGACTGCGGCGCTATCCCCTTGCCGACGCTTATCACCTGACCCATAGCGCCATTTCTTGCAAGCGAATCAAGGTTTGGCGTGTAGGCTGCTTCAAGCGGCGTCAGGCCGTTGAGGGAGGGATGGGGGAGGTCTCCGACCCCGTCAAGGAGCACGTAGACAATCTTTGCGCCGTCTTTTCTCATACCGGCGAGAGCAAGACGCGTCAATTTATTTTTTCGTGTGCCTCTTGTAGTAGGCAAAGTACCTCCTCAATCTTGCCGCATACTTGTCTGTCAGTTCAAACAGTTCATTGTCCTCGTCCGGCAGGAGCAGGCGCCCGTACCTCTCTATCACCATGCCTTCCGCAAGACCCTTGTAGTAGCCGGCCCTGTGGCCGTAAAGGAAGTCGTGGGCGCTCTCACACTTCCATGTCTTTTTCAGCCTTGGCACGCGCTCTTTGGGCACCCTTGGGGCCGCAAGGTCGCTTTCGATGACTTTCTGTATCGCGTCTCTGATGTCACTGTCAAGTGGCACACCATTGATACCCGCACCGGTCTGAAAAAACCTTGCTGGCACGCTTTAATAGAATCTCCTTGTTTCACTACCAATGGAAAGCTGCAGGTTCTGCGGCAGGGTGGTGGTAGACGACGCCGGCAACAAGACAGAAGATTTCGGTGCCGTGCGCAACAACCGTTACGTCTGCGGCCGGTGCATGCGCGCGTTTGAGTTTTCGCTCGGAATGTGACGGTGCAGAACCTTTAATTAAAAGCGATCACACGTTTTTGTGAGAACGCGCTTGAGGGAGCTTCGCAAAGACTATGTGCTTGACAAATTCGTGCTGGTCCCAGACTCCGCGGGCGCGCCCGAAGCCGGCAAGACGACTGAAAAATGTCCGTACTGCCCCGGAAACGAGTCCATGACGCCGCCGGCGCTGCTTGCGCTAGTTGTCAAGGAAGGCATGCTCCAGCGCCTGTCAGACAGCGAAGACGCGGTCGTCGATGACTGGTCCGTGCGCGTCTTTGAAAGCAAGGCGCCCGTCGTGACGCCGACTTCTGCTGCAAGCTACAGCGACAAGCCGCTGTACAGTGAGCCGGCGTACGGCTACCACCAGGTGGTGGTTGCAACGCCGGACCACAAGCAGAGCCTGACCAAGATGTCCGTTGACCAGTGGGGAAACGTGCTTGTGGTAATACAGGACCGCGTGAGGTGGCTCTATACACAAAAGAGCGTCACATACGTCTCGATATACGTCAATTCCGGCACTGCGGCCGGCGCCCAAGTGCCGCACCCGCACCTGAACATGGTCACGTTCTCGCAGATTCCTCCTGCCATAGAGCTTGAAGCCGAAGGCTCGCACAGGTATATGAACGAAAACGGCTCCTGCCCTGCATGTAACATGATATCTGTAGAGTCAAGCGGCCCCCGGCAGATCTTGGCGACTGACAGCTTTCTTGCCCTGTGCCCTTGGGCCCCGACGTATCCTTACGAGTTCTGGATATACCCAAAAAGGCACATCACTTCGTTTTCAAAGATAACTCAGAAGGAGATAAACGACCTCGCGCTCATGCTGAGGGCGACGCTGGGCGGAATGGCCAAGGCGCTAAAGGACGTGCCCTTCAACCTAGTCTTCCACCTATCACCGGAGAAGAAGAACAGCCGGCAGATCCACTGGCATATTGAGGTTTATCCGCAGATGTCGACGTGGTCGGGGCTTGAGCGCGGGTTCGGCGTCTTTTTGAACAACATCAGGCCGGAAAAGGCGGCTGAAATACTGGGCTCTGCCTGCAGGAAGGAGCTGGCGGGGCTTGTCGGCATAACATAATGGTTTAATTACCAACTTCTGTAAATGAGCGACATGAAGCTGGAGGGCTGGATCGCGCTGGCGTCGCTCGGGATGTCAGTGATGTTCGTCGCGCTCATCCTCTCGTTTTACAATTTTCTCATAGGTCCCGAAGGGCAGGGCCCCGACAGGGTGGTCGACCCGCCAGGTCTATTGATACAGCAGGTCTCGATATCTGCAGCGCCTTCCATTATCCTTGCAGTGGTCTCGTTTGTCCTGACCAGAAGCTCTGGAAGCAAGCAGGTGGGAATGCTCCTGATAGCCGGCGGCGTAATAATGGCTGCAGGGATGTACTACAGCACAACGCTTGTGCCACTGATAAAGAGCGAGTTTGTCGTGGGCGGCGTCGGGTTTGTGCCGTACCCGTTCATGGCAGCCGGAGCAGGCGTGACGGCCCTTGGCGGCTACCTTGCGTCGAAGAGGCCCCGGACAACGCATCTGGATGATCTCCGTTGAGCTCTGCAAGCGAGATCCCGGTGTCAAGAGAACTCCTGCCGATACAGGTCTCCTGCAGCCTCCCGTCGGTCTTTGAGCAGGCCCGCAGGGCCTCAAGCCCAGTTCTTTCCATAGTGACAGGAACCAAGCCCGACTTTTACAAGCAGGCACCACTCATGGCCGAGGCCGCAAGGCAGGGCGTGCCGGCGTTTGTGATAAACACGGGACAACACTTTGACGACGTGCTAGGGTTCGGCATGAAGGAGTTTGGCCTCGACGAGTTTGTGGGCTGCAACCTGCAGATACGCGGAGACCTGATGGAAAAAGCAAGCGAGATGATACTCAAGTTCGGCTACTTCGGACGATACTGCCGCAAGAACTTTCCCGAAATGCCGGTGCTCCCTGTGGTGCACGGCGACACCATAGTCGCAGGCATAGCCCCTCTTGCCTGGGTGTTTGGCATGGGTCAAAAAGTCGCCCAGAACGAGGCAGGCCTGCGCTCCATGAGCCCCGAGGCCATGAAGAAGGTCAAGGCCGCAAAGGAACCGACCCGCAGGCAGGCAGAAAGCCTGGTACATAGCCAGCTTGAAGGAAAATGGTTTTTGGCCCGCGAAGAACCGTTTCCTGAGCAGATAGACACCTGGATATGTTCTGCCGGTACGCAGTTCTTTTTCGCGCCTACACAGCTTAACAAGGACAACCTTGTGCGCGAAGGCTATCCCGAAGAATTCGTGTACGTAACAGGCAACTCGGTGGTTGACGCCATACACCAAAAGCGCGGCCAAAAGCCGGAGAAAAGCGTATTTGACTCATACCCGCAGCTTGAGAAGGGAGAGTGGATAAGGATGGACATACACAGGCGGGAGAACCTGACAGAGCGCCGGTTCAAGTCGATAATAGGCGGCCTTGTAGAACTCGTAAAGCGCTCGGACAAAAAGATAGTGCTTGTCATGCTCAACGCGACTCTGTCGGCGCTCAGACACTACGACCTTGAATCAAGGTTGCAGGCGCTTGCAAGCGACTATCCAGATAAATTCTTGATGACGCCCCTGTGGAAGGAGTACGGACACGTTGTCGAGTTTCTTGACAGCGGCCGCTGCTGGGCCGAGATGACAGATTCTGGCTCGATGCAAGAAGAGCTCTTGTATTTCCCAAAAGTAGCATCGCTCACGGTGAGGCTAAACACGGACAGGCCAGAGACGGTGTTTGACGCAAAGAGCAACGTCCTGGTCCCGCCGCTCAGCCCGTCGTGGGTCTCGCTGATGGTCAACACCGCCAGCGAAAAGGGAGAGGCGCTTGGCCTGAAGCTGCGCAAGAAAAAGCCGCTCTACGGCGCGCCAGGGCAGGTGTCCAAGAAAATAGTTCGCATAATAAAAAAAGAGTTTGAAAACGGCGACGCCAACTTTTACCCGTGGCTCCACCAGAGGCTCGGACTCTGGAAGGAAAAGCAGGGCATAAGCTACATGTGACTAGACAGAAAACCGGGCCTTGCGCACGCCCGACTTTTTCCTGTCGCCTGCAGTCATCAAAAATACGTCTCTCATCATCTTCTCGTACGCCTTGCTCATCGACTGGCCGCGCCGGGTCATCATTTTTTTCTGCGTCTCTATCGCAGACGACAATTCAAGTTCGGCGTTTTTCGCGCCTATTCCTGCGCCCCAGATGGAAAACGACGGGACATCCTTGGCGACAAGCACGTGCAGGTGCGACGACACTCCGACCTTTCTGCCGCTGTACGTCAGAGTCCCAATAGACGTCTTTGCCATGTCTGCCATGAATACCCCGACCTTGTTCAGGCCCGTGTCGGCGCCGGCCACTTTTACATTGCCATACGTCATCTTTAGGTCAGACGTGGTAGTCATCGCGCCGAGGTTGACCCACTCGCCTATGTACGAGTGGCCCACAAAGCCCGCGTGGGCCTTGTTGGTATAGTCGGAAATTATGGAATGCTCTATCTCGCCTGCGACCCTGCAGCTGACGCCTATGTAGCTTGACTCGATGACAGAGAACTGCTTTACCTGCGCGCCTGCTCCGATGTACGCCGGTCCCGTTATCCTGCAGGGGGCCACCTGCGCGCCCGGGCCTATGTAGATACCTCCCTTTCTTGCGTCAAGCACGGTGCCTTCCTCAACCTCCGCGCCCTCTGTTACGACGCCGGCCGCGCCGATTACCCTTGCGCCAAGCGGGTCGGAACTCTCTGGAGACGCGGTCTGCATGACAAGCGAGTTTTCAAGCACCCTGATAATGTCCCACAGGTCAGATATCACGCCGCCTTCGCCTGCGTCTGTCGCCTTGTCGACATCCAGCTTTTTCGCGTTCACGACAGTCCCTGCCCTGGCGCACTTGGACACATAGTCCGCGTCTTTTCTTGAAAGGCGCGCGACCAGAAGCCTTGTACCTGAAGTTATCGCAAATGTGTGGCTTATTTTTTCAAGCCTGTCGATGTCAAGCGCAGACGGGTGCACGAGGCCGTTTACAAACACCGTGTCGCCGTCGTGGGAACCAGGGTTCACCTCGCAGCCGTGCCTCTCTTTCGTCACGTTTTCGAGGTGCTTCCTTGTCAGTAGCGACTGCAGCAGCGTGCCTGCATGCTCGTATTCTTCGAAAACAGTCCTTGCACCTACCTTGACGTCAAACGTCGCCCTCGTGAGAGTAAGCGGGCTGAGGTTCTTCCAGTGGTGGTCCTCGAAAAGGGCGACCGGCATTATATCTTGCCCAGCCTGCTCGCGTACTGCTTGTAGGCATCCAGGTAGGATTTCTTATCGCCGATGTCGATAAAGCCAGTATCCACCTTGAACGCCTTGACCTTCTTTTTCTCTGAAAGGGCCTTTCTCACCGCGTCGTCCATCCCGAACGCGCCGGCAGCAGGTATCATCTTCAATAGCGCCGGTTCCATGGCGTAACACCCTATGTTGATGAGGCCTGATATCTCGGGCTTTTCGCGCCAGCCGGTCACGTCGCTGTTGTCCGTGTCGATAAAGCCGTACTTTAGCTTCGTCGTGTAAGACAAGAGCGCCATGGTGACAAACGCGCCTGACTCTTTGTGCGCCTTTAGCATCTTGCGCAGGTTGAACTCGTAGACCGAGTCGCCATATACGCACACAAACGGACCGGTAAGGTATTTCTCGGCAGTCTTTAACTGACCTGCAGTTGCAAGCGGCCTGTCAGACCTTGCGTATTCTATCTTGACTCCAAAGCGCGCGCCGTCCTCGAAATAATCCTCAATGGTCCTGTGCAGGTAGCTTACGCAAAGCACTATCTCCTTAATTCCGCCGGCGTTTCTCAACCACTCTATCGTGTATTCCAAAAGCGGTTTGTTGCCGAGCGGGAGCATCGGCTTGGGGATGAAAAATGTGTAGGGCTGGAGGCGTGTGCCGAGGCCTCCTGCGAGTATGACTGCCTTCATTTCTGAACCACAAATACCATTCTGGTATATATAAGATAAAACGTGTCTTTACAGAGGAAAACTTCACACTTTTTTCAGTATCTTCTCGACCTTGGCAAGCACATCTGCAGGGTTTTTTCCAAACACGGTTATCATGGGTTCCTTGCCGAGCGCGCCTTTGTGGTATATGACGTCTGCAGACGGGTTTTTGGCAAGCGCCGCTCCTGTGCCCCACGATACAGACGAGCCTTCCTTGCGGCTGATTCCTTCAGGCTCTCTGCTCCTGTCGTAGCTTGCCACTGAAAAAAGGGACTTGCATGCGCTAACAATCCTTGCGTGATACCTGATGTTGATGACAGAGCGCGTCGCCGGCCTGACTTTCATGCAGGCAAGGATTGCGTTAGCCATGTGGCGCGACGCGCCGAATTCGATACGCGATACAGCGGCTGCCGAATCGCCTGCCCTGACTATCCTGCCCCTGACTGCGGCCACGTCGTCAGGGTCTGCCGCGTCGGACAGCGCGTAGGCAAAGTTGGATGAAGTCTCTGGTATCAGATTCGCAAAACCCGGCAATAAGACCAGCCTGTCGACTGCCACTTGCAGCTCTGCAAGTGTGGCATAGCGCTGCGCGTCTTTGTACATCTGCGAGAGCGGGTTCGTGACATGCAAACCACTGCCGACTCTGACCGCGCCCCTGATGGCGTTGTGCACGTACTCGTTTGCCCGGGTACAAGCCTCGGCAACGGAAAACCCGCGGGCAAGATACGCGGTTACAGCGGCTGAAAAGTTGCAGCCCGAGCCGTGCGTCTCTCTTATCTTTATTCTAGGGTTTGACATCCTGGTTATCTTGCCGCTCTTTTCAAGCAGTACGTCGGTGACGACGTCGCCGGCGACGTGGCCGCCCTTTACGATGACGTTGTGCGCGCCAAGGGCGCGGATCTTTTTTGCCGCCCTGACTGCGTCGGTGCCGTTGCCTATCTTGATTCCTGATAGCTTTTCTGCCTCCATCCTGTTTGGCGTGACAAGTGTCGCCAGCGGGACCAGACTCTTGATGAAAGGTGATAGCGCACCTTTTTGCAAGAGGCTGTAGCCGGTGCCTGCGGCGAGTATGGGGTCAAGCACTATCGGGGCCTTTGTCTTTGAGAGCAAACCCGAGACAGCTGCGATTATCTCTGTGCTGTATACCATGCCCACCTTTATCGCGTCAGGCGGCGAATCTGACATGACCGCGCCGACCTGAACCTTTACGACATCTGCAGGAACGCCGAACACCTTTGCCACTTTCCTGGTATTCTGCGCCGTGATTGCGGTAATCGCCGTGCAGCCGTAGACTCCAAGCGCGGAAAACGTCTTCAGGTCCGCCTGCACTCCTGCTCCTGCGCCCGAGTCGCTCCCTGCAATGGAAAGCGCCACCTTCAACGCAGGCTTGTGCTCTCCATGACCTAATCAGTCTATCGGACGCTCTCAACATCAATCCTTTATATCGCATCGTTGCATTACGTACCGATACTATGGTCACTCAAATGTCCAGCGCAAGAAGGGGAATAGCTACAGAGGAGATGAAGCTGGTGGCAAAGGAGGAAGACGTTTCGCTTGATTTCATTGTCCGCGCCGTCGCAAGCGGCTCGATAATCATCCCGAAAAACGTTGCCAGGCCGCAGCGCGACCGCAAGATAGTTGGAATAGGCAACGGGCTCAAGACAAAGGTCAACGTGAACATCGGGACATCGACGCTGCACCAGGACCTAGACGAGGAAATATCAAAGGCCAAAGTCGCCGTCAAATACGGCGCCGACACGATAATGGACCTTTCCGACGGGGGCGACATTGACCACATACGCCGGACGCTGCTTGAAGCCGCGCCCATCACGTTTGGAACGGTGCCAGTATACCAGGCGTACTGGCACGGCGTCGAGAAGTACAAGAATCCGCTCAACATCACAGAGGACGACTACCTCAACGCGTTTGAAAAGAACTGCAAAGACGGCGTCGACTATACTACTATCCACTCGGGCATCACAAACGAGCTGGCCAAGCGCGTGCTTGAAGTGAGGAGGCACGGCGGCATTGTGTCAAAAGGTGGCACCATAACCGCGGCGTGGATGCTCAAATACGAGAAGGAGAACCCATACTTCCAGCACTTTGACTACCTGTGCGAGATTGCGCGCAAGTACGACGTCACGTTCAGCCTCGGCGACGCGCTAAGACCCGGATCGATACTTGACTCGCACGATGAGCTGCAGGTGGCAGAGATGATAAACGTGTCAAGGCTCGCCAAGAGGGCGCACGAAAAGGACGTGCAGGTGATGATAGAAGGCCCAGGACACGTCCCCCTGAACGAGGTGGCCGCAAATGTGAGGCTTGCCAAGTCGCTCATCGGCGACGTGCCGTACTACGTGCTCGGGCCGCTTGTGACTGACGTTGCGGCCGGCTATGACCACATTGCAAGCGCGATAGGGGCGGCAGTGTCGGCAGCAGAAGGCGTCGACCTGCTGTGCTACCTCACGCCTGCAGAGCATCTTGCACTGCCGACTGCAGAGGAGGTAAAAGACGGGCTCATCGCCTACCGCATAGCGGCTCACGCCGGCGACCTTGTAAAGATCCGTGACAAGGCGATAAAGTGGGACAGGGCGATAACGGAGGCAAGGCGCACGCTCAACTGGGAGCAGCAGATAAAACTTGCGATAAACCCCGAAGAAGCTGCAAGGATTCACTACAGGGAAGGGCAGCACGACGGAAACAACGTGCCCTGCACCATGTGCGGCGCGGCGTGCGTCTACATCATGCTCCCGCAACAGAGGCAGCCAAAAGAGCAGAAGGAAGAAGCCCCTGCACAGACAAGCTAGAGGACATAATTGCACAGGCAGACGCGCTTGCCACAGCACGGGCATTTCTCTCCTGCCTGCCCCACGCTGCAGCGCCTCCCGTGGGTCTCGCAGAACACGAACCGCTCCGAGTCGGCTTCTTGGGCTGCCTGCATGCCATGTCATGCCGGAAGCGCTGCTTAATACACCAAGCAAGCTAATTTAGACACGCTAGCTAGCTTGTCTAGGTCTGCGGCGGCAAAGTAGAATTGTGAACTACTAACGGACAAGTCCGATAGCCTCGCCCTCCACTGTTACATGGTTCAGGCAAGCTTTTCTTGGTTCAGCGACCGAGCTTTTGATCTCCCCAAGCGTGAATTCCCGGCGTTCCACCGGTAGTGTGTCTGGACGCAAATCCATTCTCGGCTTTACATAGCAAATGGTACACGTCCATGTCTGTGCTGCGACCGCCTTCGCCTAGCTCTGACACTGGAAGGGGCATCACGCCGTACTATTTAACCCCCGGAGCACCCTGAGGGGAGGGGGTGTATATTCACGAGTCGATATTGATACTCCACAGAGTCTGCTGCTGTCAAATTCTATAAATAACGTGACTCGCTGCCCTCAATGCAAATGCGGTTACTTGAATACCAAGGTAAGGAACTTTTCGATCAGTACGGGATAAGGATACCCCGTTCGCACCTTGCAAACACCATTGAAGAAGCAAGGGAGGGGGCAAAAAAGATAGGGATTCCGCTCGTACTAAAGTCTCAGCTTACAGTCGGCGGAAGGGGCAAGGCCGGCGCTATCTTGAAGGTCAAGTCTGACTCTGAGCTAGAGCCCAAGTTCGGCGAACTGGTGCACAAGGAAGTGAAGGGCGAACTTCCGCGTGGCATACTGCTTGAGGAGATGGCCGACATCAAGCAGGAGCTGTATCTCTCGCTCTTTTTGAACAGGAGCAAGCGCTGCTACTCGCTCATATCGTCTGCAGAAGGCGGGGTCGAGATAGAGAGCGCAGGCAACAAGGTCGTAGTCGACATCCCCGTGGACGGCCTCACGCCGCAGGTGGCTGAAGACACGGCCGCGAAACTGGGGTTGACCGGCAACGCAGCTGTAGCATTTGTGGATCTGACGACGAAATTGTCGAAACTGGCAAGCGAGAAGGAGGCCGAGCTTGCAGAGATAAACCCGGTCGCCATCTTGGGCGACGGCTCGATGCTTGCCCTTGACGCCAAGGTGATAATCGACGACAACGCCATGTTCCGTCATCCCGAATTGAAAAAGTACGAGCACGTTTCCGAGCTTGAAAGGCAGGCCGAGGTCTCTGGGTTTTCGCTGGTAGAGCTTGATGGCAACATCGCGATAATCGGCAACGGAGCCGGCCTCGTCATGTCGACGCTCGACCTGGTGGCAGATGCCGGCGGCAGGGCTGGGGCGTTCCTGGACTTTGGCGGCAGGGCAACCACTGAAACAATCTACGAGGCGCTCAAGGTGGTGAGCCAGATAAAGAACGTAAAGGCAATCCTCGTCAACCTATTTGGCGGGATTGTGCGCACGGATCTGGTGGCGCAGGGCCTGCTTAACGCCTACAACAACAACGTGATAACAGTCCCGGTCTTTGCGAGGATTTCCGGCGCCGAGTCGGAGCGGGCTCGCCAGATGCTGCAAGGCAGCAGGGCGAAGCTCTATAACACGGTCGAAGAGGCAATACAGGCCGCGGTGGCAGAAGTGAGGGAGAAATAGAGATGACTGGCTTTGATATATTTGACCTACTGGTCGGCAGGGGCGACGAGAAAAAGCCGGTGATAGTGCAGGGCATAACCGGGAGCTACGGCTCGACGCACACCCGTCTCATGAAGGCGTACGGCACAAACATCGCGGCCGGAGTCACGCCGGGCAAGGGCGGGCAGAGTTTTGAAGGGATCCCCGTCTACAACGGCATGGCAGAAGCGGTAAAGGCGACGGGCGCGCAGGTCTCCGGCATATTTGTCCCTGCGCAGTTTTTCCTGGGAGCCGCCATGGACGCACTCGACGCAGGCATCAAACTTTTGGTCGCAATCCCAGAGCACGTTCCCATACGCGACTCGATTAAAGTAGTAGAGCACGCCAAGAGCAAGGGCGCAAGGATGGTCGGCCCCAACACCGCCGGCATCATAGTGCCAGAAGTCATGAAGGTAGGAATAATGCCGGCCCAGCCGTTCAAGCGCGGCAATACGGTCGTGTTTTCGAGGAGCGGCACGCTCATGTACGAGGTGTCGTTCAACCTGTCAAACAGAGGATACGGCCAGAGGCTGTGCCTTGGAATCGGCGGCGACCCGATAAACGGCACCAACCTCATAGAGGCGTTTGACCTTGTGCGCGACAGGCCGGACGTGGACTCCGTCGTGGTTGTCGGCGAGATAGGCGGCGACGCGGAGGAGCAGCTCGCACAGTACATAATCGACACGTCGTTTTCAAAGCCGGTGGTGGCCTACATCGCAGGCAGGGCCGCGCCAAAGGAGAAGAGGATGGGACACGCAGGTGCCATCGTGTATGGCAACTATGGTTCTGCCGAGTCCAAGGTGGAAAACTATGCCAAGGCAGGCGTTCCTGTCGCAAAGAGGCCTGCTGAAGTGCCAGAACTTCTTGCGCAAAAGATGCGAAAGTAGCTAGGAAAACTCGTCCTTGTAGCGCTCGCGCAGGTAGAGCAGTCCCTTGACTAGGTCGCGTGCCTGTGCAGGCGTCAGCTTGCTCTCCTCCAAGAACTTTTCATCAACGCCCATAGAGAGGAGCTTCATGATATCCCAGTGCATCTGCACAATCTGGGGATCTTGCACAATTGCCGTATGCGTGGCAGGTATAAAAGGATAGACATGTGGGTCAGCCCCTTAGCCAGGCCCTGTACTTCCTTGCGTCTATGCAGAATACGAGCGCGCACTGGGCAAGAGACCCCATGCTGTTTCTTATCATCCTGACCCAGATGATGGATATCAGCGGGTGCCTCTCCGGGTTGGGTATCCTGACTGCCTTTCTGACATCGCCGTTTGACACCGGCACCACCTCGTTGTAGATGAACTTGCTCTCATGCTCGCCCACTCTGATGGGCCGGCCCAGCTTGTACGCAAAGGCGCGCATCAGCGGAAAGGGGAGGTCTGTCTTGGTTTGTTTTGCAAGCGCGGCCTTTGCGCGGAACGCAAGGTCGACCATCGTGTCATCGCCTTCGACATGAGTGTTGACAAGCAAGTAGTCGCCCTTTCTTGTCTTTTTGCTGTACATGACGATGGTGAGCCCTTGCGACGCGAGGCGCTGCTCGTTATCGGGGTTTTCCACGGCGTCTTTTACCAGAGAGCGCGTTATCCCAAGCTTGCCTTCACACTCTCGGCGGAAAAGCTTTGTGTATTTTATGGCCATCCTTCGGGTTATCTTTTGCCGAACATATTAAAATTACAGCAGCGCCGATGACAGATGTTGCCGGAGGAAAAACGTTTCTGCGATAGGTGCATGGCACGTACAGTCCACGACATCCTGGAAGAGCCTGACGCGATATACACGTACAAGCGCCGTCGCCGGTACAAATGCAGGGAGTGCGGCAAGACGAGTGTCAAGCGCGGCCTGCGCCCAAGCGCGGAGTCTGTTTACTGATGAATGCAGAAACAATAGTCCGGCTCAAGGCCGAGTTTGCGAAAAACTACAGGGGCTCAAGCCACATGCACGAGCCGGTGCCTTCCGCGTCATCGCCCAAGCTGCCGATAGACGAAAACGGCCTTGCTGCCATGCACGCGTTTGCAAAAAACAACCCGATCTACTTTGGCTCAAAAGAGATGGAGCTCCTCGGCATCCCATGCGCTGTTTACGAGGGCGACATTAACGAATATTGGTTATCAAGCATCAAGCACGACTCGGGATACCAGCCCTTCTACCCGACGTGGATACTGTCGGCCTATGCGCTTGCTCTTGCGTCAAAGGAGATGGGCTTTGAGCAGGTGGTCGATATCGGCTCCGGCGACGGCCGGATAGCGTACTGCGCGCACGCGGCGGGGCTTGCCGGCCACGGCGTAGAGATAGACCCCGACCTGGTAGAACTGCAGAAAAAGATAGCGTCTGCAACTGGCATAGGCTTTGAAGCGCGGTGCGCCGACGCGACGCAGTTTGACTACTTTTCGCTTGGGCTCACAAGGCCGCTGTTCTACATCTCGGGCCTGCCGGAAATGGGCGAGATGCTTGCAAACAGCGTGCTTGAAAAGATACTGTCATCCGGGCTGAAAGACGCTGCGGGATTTGTCCTCATGGGGAGCCACGTCAGGCGCAAGTTTGCAAGGGACCACTCTCGGTGGGGCTGGGGGGAGGTAATTGACAGGTTTGCGCTCGACGTGAGGCAGGTAGTCACCCTCCCGACACACTGGACCGCCGAGCAGCCGCTTGACACCCCGTACATATTCGCGGTACCTCAAGCGCGCCGGGTCTTGTAATTTATACCGGACATGTCCAGTACAGACGTATAATTGGCCGAGAACCTGCTTGAGATGCTCCTTTGGCTAGGGGAGCTGACGCTTGCAAGCTGGGTTCTGTCGTACGGGGCGGAGCACCTGTCCAAGAGGTACGGCGCCAAGTTTGTCGGGCGCACACTCCTAAGCGTGGCCACAACTCTGCCCGAAATTGCCATCGTGGTATACGCCGCGGCCGGCGGTTTTTATGGCACCGCAATAGGTGCCGGGCTTGGAAGCAACCTGCTCATGATGACGCTCGGGCTTGCGGTGATGCTGCTTGTAGCCACCACGCGCCTGTCCCGGTCACCATTGAAGGGAATCGAGGTGTCGACCTTCAAGCTGGACAAGATATTCCTCATAGCAACTGCTGGCGTCAGCGCGCTCTTGTTCATAGACGGCTATGACTTTATCGACGGCATTATCTTTGCCGGGATGTTTGGCGCCTATCTGTTCATGGCGTTTGAGGAGATGCGCCGGGAGAAAAAGAAAGAACTGATAGCAAACGGCCATTCGGTGGAAGGCCACAAGCTGGTTGAGGTCGAAAAGGACGGCGCGCCCAGAAACGGCCAGATGCTCAAAGCCGCTGTTGCGTTTGCGGTAGGTACTGCCGGCATATTCTTTGGCGCCGGCCCGTTCATCAACTCGCTTCAAGGGTATTCGCTTGAAGTCGGCGTCTCGGTGATAGTTCTTGCAGTAATCATCAGCCCGATAGCCGGAGAGATGCCGGAAAAGATATCCATGATACTGCTCGCAAGAAAGGGCGCGGCTGGCGCGTCAATAGCTGTCGCAAACGTTCTTGGCTCAAAGATCTTGAACAACACACTCCTGCTTGCAGTCGCGGTGTTTGGTGCAGTGTACCACAGCGGCTTTGGCGCCGTCATAGAGCCGACTGAGATCCTGCGGTACCAGATAATACTCGTGACAGCCGTGACGATGATGGCCGTCGCAATGATGTTCAGAAAGTCTATTGGGCTCAAGATAGGAATAATCCTCGCCGTGATGTATGCCGTCTCGCTGTTCATCCAGTTCCTGTTGCCTCAGGATCTCACTTTACATTAAATAGAGCGGGATAGGTATGACAACCGTGCCCTTGAAAATCCTCGTGCCAGTCGATGGGTCTGAAAACTCGTTCCGCGCATATGAGCGGGCGCTTTCGATAGCAAGAAGCACGGGCGCGCAGGTGACAGCGGTATTGGTAATAGAGTCGCCTCCGACAGTCTACGTCGAGTCGCAAAAGCTGCTCGACCAGCTCCTAAAGAATTTTCGCGAAGAGTCCGCAAAGGTGCTGGACAGGTATGAAGACGCCGCAGAAAAACAGGGGATGAAGGTGGAAACTGCCGTCATGGAAGGCGACCCTGCCACGAACATCGTCGCCTACGGCGAAAAGGGCGGGTTTGACATGATAGTGATGGGGAGCAGGGGTCTGGGCAAGTTCACGGGGATGGTGCTTGGAAGCACGTCGAGGAAGGTCCTGCAGAACGCCAAGTGCCCCGTGCTGATAGTGAAATAGTTCATCTCGCAGATTCCGACCACTTTGATACTATTGAAACGTCGTTGGCGTACTCTTTTTTCTTTGTCTTGCTCAAGCTCTGCTCGAGCTTGGACTTGAGCTCTGCATGCTGTTTTGTAGTCGCGTGATCTTTGGCCTGCGCCATGTCGACCTCGCTGTCACAGATGTTGCACCGCAGCGTCTCGGGCACAGCCGAATTATGGAATTCGCGCTATAAAACAACTGCAGCAAGCCATTTATTGCATGCTCATGACACTAGGGCCATGGACGCAGGCCCTGCAGCCAAGATCATACTTGACAACCTTATGCACGTGGCCGGCCAGGAAGGTGCCAGCTTGGGGCAGATAAGGATGTGGCTTGTCCCGCAAAATGCCGAGAACGAAAACGACTACAGCATCAACAAAGGCTATTTTGAGATGATGCTCTCCGAGGCTTTGCGCGGCCTTGTGGAAAACGGCTACGTGGCGTCGCTGCTTCCTGATGGTGTCGACGACGGCGACGTCAGACACTTCTCGCTTACCGAAAAGGGCACAAAGTACCTGCAAGAGCTTGCAGCGGCAGACGAGATCGAGCAGGGTTACTGAGGCGACAAAAACATTCAAAAGCAAGCCCACATCTAATGAACGCTCGACGACGGGAGAGAGCGGGTTTGACATCAGCCAAGAAGGAACAGAAGGAAAGGGAGAACAACGAGCGCCTTGCACGGGCGATTGAAACACTTGACGCGATAACCAAGAACAACGACGTCCAGAAAAGCGTCAGGAACATGATAAAGGAAGTCCTGATGGCGCTCAAAGACGACAAGTCTGGCAGCCCGTCTGTAAGGGCTGCAAACGCAATCAGCCTCTTGGACAGCGCGACCCAGAGCCCGCAGATGCAGTCCCACATACGCACGATGCTGTGGCAGGTCGTGTCTACTTTGGAAAGCATCAGAGAATAATTATCGCGTGGGGTTTTTCACCGGCTTTGGCGGGGGCGGGAGTTTTTCCAGCTTGTGCGTCGGGTTTGCCAAGTAGTGGCGCGACGCGCCCTCCCCTGAGAGCACGATGTTGCAGTGGACGCACTTGTACCGTATAGCCATAAAGCCTTGCACCCTTGTATTGTGTAGACGGGGTAAAAAACTCTGCCCTATCTCAGGCGCAGAATTTCTCTGTTGTCGGGGACGCTTGAGCGGATCTTCAACCTAGAATAGACGGCGCTTGCGACGTTTTCAGACTTGGAGCGTTCGCCGTGGTTTACAAGCACGCGCTTTGGCTTGACTTTTGTTACAAAGTTCATTATCTGGTTAAAGTCGCTGTGGCCGGAAAAGCCGTCTATCTTTTGTGTCTGGCACCTGATGGGCACGACTTTCACTTTTCCTGACTTGTCCATCATGCTGACGTCAGACACGTTGCCGTCCAAGACGCGTCTGCCAAGGGTGCCGTTTATCTGGTACGACACAAAGATTATCTTGTTCTTTGGGTTTGGCGCAAGCTCTTTGAAGTATTCGACTGACGGGCCGCCTTCGAGCATGCCGGACGTGGCCATGATTATCGCCGGGTTTTCGTCGTTTAGGATCTCATCGCGCTTGCCGTAGCCGGAGATGACTGTAAAGTATTCTGACAGGAACGGGTTTATGCCCTGAGATACCGAGCGCCTCACGTCCGCGCCCAGGTAATGCGCGTAAGACATGTGTATGGCGCTTGCCTCAGAAATCATGCCTTCAATGTAAATCGGCGATTCGACGAGCCGGCCTTCGCTCATCTCCTTTGCCATGACAAGCATTATCTCCTGCGCCCTGCCTACTGCGGGCACCGGTATCAACACTTTGCCTCCTTCTTTCAATACTTTGTTTATTGATTCCGCAAACGTCCTGTAGACAAACTGTTGGTCGGGCATCACGTCGGCCGAGTTGCCGTAGGTGCTCTCCGTTATCAGCGTCTCCACCCTCGGGTAGGTCGCAACGGCGCTATCGAGCAGCTGCGTCCGGGCATACTTGTAGTCGCCGCTGTACAGTATGTTGTGCGCACCGGAGATGTTGAGATGGACAGTGGCGCTTCCCATGATGTGGCCGGCATTGTTCAGCGTTACTGTGATATCGGGCGAAATATCAGTCGGCTTGCCGTATGGGAGCGTTATCGTCCTCTTGATTACTTCGTGCACGTCTCTTGCCTCGTAGGGCAGGTAGGTGCCGTTTGCGTTTGCAATCTTGACCGAGTCCATCTGCAAAAGCGTCATCAAAGGCAACGTCGGCTCGGTGCAGTAGACCGGCCCGCGGTAGCCGTACTTGAAGAGCGCCGGCAAAAAGCCCTGGTGGTCGATGTGGGCGTGGCTTATCACGACGGCGTCAAGCTCGTCAAGGTCAAAATTGAGCCAGTCAAGCCTCGGGTATGCGTCAAGCCCTGACATCTCGCCGGGATTAATGCCGCAGTCAAGCATAACCTTGCTTTCTGGAGTCACAACGATAAAACACGATCTTCCGACCTGCTTTACGCCGCCAAGGCAGAACAGCATCACTTCCTCCTTGTTGGTCGACCAGCCCTGCGGCCGGGGCTGCGGTTCGGATTCCTGCTTGCCGTTGCCGTTTTCAAAGCCTCCGACCACGAGCGGCCCGCGGAACAACCTCCTGCCCAGCTTTTGCAGAAAGTCGCTCCGCTCTTTTGCAGAGCCTTTCAGAGTAGAGTGTATCGTGTTGATGCTGGTAGAGGGTATGTGGGGCGAGCGCCTAGTGTGCGCTATCCAGCCGGTTGACTGCGCTATTTCTACTATCATCGCCGGGTCAATAGCCTCCGGCCTGCTCACCTCTAGCACGACTTCGCCCGTTGCGTCGTCGCAAAACACTGCTGATACCGACACGTCCTTTGGCAGGAGCTTTGCCACCGCCTGTCTGGTGGCATCTTCTTCAAGGCGCACGGACGGGTCGGTCCTGATTATGAAGCGCTTTTTCAGCGTCTTTGAAAGCGACGACAGGTAGTACGTCAGTTCAGTGAGCGCAAAGCGCGGGTTCTTCGTGTAAAGCGCGATGTTGGGCCCCTCGAACCTGACAGTTGTTATCTGCGAGTCTTTCGGTATTGACTGCAGTATGGTCTTGGCAACCTCTTCCTCGCTTTCGGTTGTCACCTTGGCCACGGGGCTTTCTGCAGGCGGCCTCCTCCCTCTAAAGTCGTGGCTCCTCCTGTACTGCCCCCGCCTCTCAAACTCTTCGCGCTTTTCCAACTCTACTTGGTCTCCGTATTGTCGTATGCCTCGTGGTCACAGTCGATAAAATGCCAGGGCATAAACCGGCAATAAGCAACTGTACATGACTTTTTCTGCTATAAAAGCCTAGTGCCGGGCAGGACGCTACAGGCCGCGCAGCACGTACGGCAGCAGTATGGCCGCAGCGACCACCGCGACTGTCACGGCTGTCAGAAAGTTTGCGGCGTTTTTCGCAAGCGCCGCGGATCTGACCTTCTTTTCTATGACCGAGCCATACAGCTGGCCGCCGTCAAGCGGGCCTATGGGCAGCGCGTTGAATATGCCGACGTTAAAGTTGACAAACCAGAGCCAGAACAGCATGTTGGCCGCAAGCACCCACATGGGGCCTAGCGTCGATTCGTACCTCGGCGCCATCAGGTCAGAGTACGGGACCGCACCCTGTTGCATGGTGGGCGGCAGCAGTATCGCAATCGGATTTGTGCTAAAGGCGCTCTTGTAGCGTTCAAGCACGGCGCCAGAATCAGGCAGAAGCGGCGTGACCTGTATGCCCAGGATTCCTTGGTTTAGCGGCACCGCGTCGGGCAGCGTGGCCTGCCGGGTTATCAGCTGGTTGCTGCTGTCTATCCATGTAATCTGCACGGTGTTGCCAAGGTTGGCCCGCAGTATCTCGCCCAAGCTGCTTATCTCCCTTATCTCCTGGCCGTTTACTGTCTGTATCACAGATCCCTGAGTCATCCCTATGGACTCTGCAAGCGAGCCGGAGTTGACTGCCACCACTACAATGCCGAACTGGGGCGAGTTGGGGTCTGGAGGTAGCGGCGTGAGCGTCGTTATTATGAAGTAGAGCGCTGCAAGCGACAGGCCTGCAAGTATCATGTTGTTCAATGGTCCGGCTGTAAGTATCGCGCTCTTTTTCTTGAGCGTCACCTTGTTCAGCTCGTCCCGCTCGATGTTGACAAAAGCCCCGATGGGCAGCCCAAGGAACAGCACGAGGCCCGTAGAGTCGACCCGCACGTTGTATATTCTGGCAATGATGCCGTGGCCCGCCTCGTGTATGACTATGGTCACGATGAGCGCAATCCAGCCGTAGGTGATGGGCAGGTAGGGGTTGAGGCCCGGGATAAGCAGGTTTGCAGTAGGCTCTATGCTGCCGACGTTCTGGCGGGCTTCGGCGTTTGCAATCAGTATTGCAAGCGAGCCTACAATGAGAAATACCGCAAGAGCCGTGATGAGTGGCATGAGGTACGTGTTAAATTCCGCCCACGCCTTTGCGCCGGGCCATTTTGCAACCCTGTCAAAGAAGTCCAGCCCGAAGGGCGTGTGGATGAGAATGAGCGGGAGCTTTACCTCGGCGCGGACTTTTCTCTGCTGTTCCAATCGCGAGTTCTACACTATTTGATTATTTAAAGCATAACAGCTAGACGCCGGAAGCTTCTGCCTTCTGTATCTCTATCGAGACCTTGTCGCCCACCTTGATGCCCAGGTCCTGGTACTCGCGCATGCTCAGCTTCATGGTGGGCGTCTCTGTCAGCCCGCCGAACATGCCCGGCATGCCTGCCATCACCTTTGGCATGTTCTTCATCATGTCCTCAATGGACGAAAACGCCATGGTGTTTGGGCCAAAGGGGCTCATGGGCCTGTTGTCCGGCTTGTACTCTTTTGGGTCGTTGAAGGTTACGTAGACGTAGGGACTGCCGTCCTGAGAAGCTTCAATGCGGGCCACTATGAACTCTCGTTTCATCAAAAAGCTCTTCTCAGGCGGGCCTTATTTGCATATCGTACCGGAACGACCCTGCACGCAACGGCAGGGCCTTCCCGGGGGATATGATCTGGCTTTCGGAAGGGCAGATGCTTTTGTCAGCGTTGCTGACATGCTAGTTTTGCAGACCGACGGATAAAAGGCTCGTCGATGATTCGTCTACCTCCAGCCTCTATGCTCAAATTTGGGCTTGCCGTAGCACCTGCGTGCTTGCTATTCAGGCGGGGCACGTCACCAAGGTGTACAGGGGCTCCTCCAGCCCAGCGCTCTCTGACGTCTCGCTGGAGGTAGAGTCGGGGCAGGTGTTCACTCTGCTTGGTCGAAACGGCGCCGGCAAGACCACCTTTGTGCGCATGTGCGCGACGCAGCTGATGCCCACTTCTGGAACGATAAAGGTTCTCGGGTTTGACGCCGTGAGGCAGGCAAGACAGGTCCGAGACCTCATATCGGTGGTGCCGCAAGAAGGCCGACCACTGAGGGCCTTGACGCCGTGGGACCACGTCTACAACTGGCTGCGGATAAGGGGCGAAGACAAGGACACGGCACGACAAAAAACAGAGGCTATGCTTCGGAGGCTCGAGCTGTGGGAGGCCAGAAGCAGGCCGGCCATGAACCTGTCAGGGGGCATGAAGCAGAAGGTTCTAGTCGCAATGGCAATGGCAGTCGACGCACAATTGCTGTTTCTGGACGAGCCGACGATAGGACTTGACCCAGTTTCAAGGAGGCAGGTTTGGTCTGCAATAAAGGACTGGAAGGCGGAAGGGCGCTCCATACTGCTCACCACGCACTACATGGATGAGGCAGAGATGCTCTCCGATCACCTGGTCATAATCGACAAGGGCACAGTCGTGGCGCAGGGGACCATCGCCGACCTGCGCAAGATAATACCGCACAACACGCGGATTGACATTGCCAAGGACGGGCTGGACGAAGAAACGCTCCGGTCCTACGGCTCTGTGACTGACACCGGCGCCGGCATGCTGCGCGTGTTTGTCTTTGAATCAGCGGTGCGCGAGCTTTCGGAACTTGCGATACGTCGCAATCTGCCATTTACCGTTTCGCCCGTGACCCTTGACGACGTCTTTGTCTACCTAGTAGGCAGGATGGAGGGAAACGACAGTTGATGCTCCCCGTAAGGCAGGCCATGCTCATCGCGTATTCTACAGGCATCCTGTGGCTCCAGCGCAACCCGATGTCGCTTGTCTTCACTGCAATTAGCCCGTTCTCGCTCCTGTTCGTGCTTTTCGTAGTGAGCGGTGGACAGTACGTACACCTTGCCGTCGCCGGCTCGCTTGTCATGGCACTTGTAGGATACGGCCTCGCGCTCGGGCAGGACATCTCGTTTTACAAGACAGAGTACAAGATACAGGACGTATTCGTCGCGTCGCCGGTCTCTCCTTTAACATACATGATGGGCTTGGCGCTTTCGGAGCTCCTGTTCGGCCTCCCTGCGCTGACTGTTCTTGCGATACTTATCGTGTACTTTGGCGGGTCGCTACTGACAATTCCGTTGCTGCTTTCGACCATCCTGCTCTTGTGGGGCTCGATGTCTGCGATGGGATTTTTCATATCGTCACACATGCTTCACATGAGAAACGCCACGCAGGTGATATCGTTTGTAAACGTCATACTTGCGGTCCTGCCACCGGTGTTCTATTCTGTAACTACATTGCCGGATTGGCTGCGGTACCTTTCTTACGCGGTCCCGACAACACACGCGTCAATCATGTTCCAGCAGACGATGGGTCTGCCGGCACCGGCAGACTGGTCGCTTGGTTTTGGGTTTGCGGTGCAGATTGCATATTTGGTGGGATTCGTAGCACTTGCCAAGACAAAGGCCATCTGGCGCGAGACCTAGTCGTCGTTCGGAAGCGAACGGTTGCTCTTGAGATACCGCAGGAACTTGTCCTGGTCAGAGTCGCCGAGGTTGAAGTATCTTTTCAGAGATTCTAGCGTGTCGTCGTCATATTGTTCATAATATTTGCGTAAAATTTCATCCGCATCAGATTTTTTGGCTTTTTTCGGCGCCACATTAAGCTATTGGGTACGTGAGAGATAAGTCTTTTGGTTGAGAAGAAGCATTGAGAGCAAAAAGTAGAGGTCATGGTGGGATTTGGACCCACGACCTGCTGATTACAAGTCAGCCGCTCTGCCAGGCTGAGCTACATGACCTCGTTCTGGCAGTTTTGGCTGTACATAATTAATACTTTCGGCGACAAGCGCCTGATGTCTTTAAATTACAGCGCGCGTCCAAAACACGTGATGACGCAGAAATTTCTGGTGCAGGTCATCATAGAGAACAAGCCCTACATCAACGACCCAGAGGGCGAGACCATCCACCGCGATCTGGTCGTCAAGGGCGGGTACGCGCAGGTCAAGTCTGTCCGCGCCGCCAAGATGTTGAAGATGATGGTAAACGCAAGCTCTGAAAAAGACGCTGAGAAAACCGTGCAAAAGCTATGCGAGGAGCTGCGCATATTCAACCCTGTGGTCAGCAATTGCACGATAAAGGCGTCAAAGGCCTAGTGCTTGTCGTGGCTCATGGTCGCTATGACGTCGTCTATGCTACCAGTGTCGCCAAGTGTCCCTTCTAAGAGCAGTGTGGTTCTCAGGTGCTTGGCAAGGTCTGTGACGGTGATAATGCCTACAACTTTACCACCTTCCATTATGGGTAACCTGCGCACCTTGTGGTTGACCATGCGCTGCACCGCCACCTCTATGGGCGTGTCAGGAGTGGCAGTCGTCAGGATCTTGGACATGATGTCTGCAACCTTTACCTGCGAGACTGCAAGCTCTTTTGCGCAGATCTTTTTGATGAAGTCCCGCTCGCTCACGATTCCGACGGTAGCGCCGTCCTTTAGCACGAAAAGCGAGCTTATGCCTTTTTCAGTCATAATCTTGGCGGCTTCAAGCGCGCTCTTGTCGCCGTCTATTGTAACTGTCTCTTTCGTCCTCATGTCTCCGACGACACTTGCCACCACGCCCTAGACTTGGACACGTAACGATTTAATCCTTGCCGTCGCAGAACCACGGAAATCCCCTCAAGATATTAATACGAGCAGCGAGAAGTCAGATTCAAAATAATGAAGATAGGGATTGCCGTTTTCCCCGGGAGCAACTGCGACCGCGACGTGCACCACGTTTTGAACAATGTTGTAGGCGTCCAGGCCGACTTTATCTGGCACACAAAAGACAGGATTTCAGGCTACGACGCCATGATAATCCCCGGCGGCTTTGCCTTTGGCGACAGGCTTCGCGCAGGCATAATAGCCGCGCACAGCCCGATAGTGCAGGAAGTCAAGCGGCTTGCAAAAGACGGCATGCCGGTGCTTGGAATATGCAACGGCTTTCAGATACTGGTCGAATCAGGATTATTGCCGGGCGCGCTTCTCATGAACGACTCGCTCAAGTTTGTCTGCAGGTGGACAAAGGTCAAGGTGCAAAACAACGACACGCCTTTTACACACGCGTTTTCAAAGAAACAAGAGTTTGACATACCTGTCGCGCACGGCGAGGGCCGCTACGTCGCTACGCCAGAGATAGCAAAAGAGCTCAGAAAAAAGAACCAAGTGGTCCTTCAGTATTCAAACGACGACCCCAACGGCTCCATCGACCTTATAGCTGCCATATGCAACGAGCGGGGAAACGTCATGGGCATGATGCCGCACCCGGAGAGGGCCAGCGAGGCCATAGTGTCTGCAAGCGGCTCCGGCGAGGCTATCGGGATATTTCGGTCGCTTGCATCTTTTCTTGAGCAAAGGGCGGTCGCGTGACCATGGGAGTCCTCACACCGACAGAACTTCGCCACCTTGAGGAAAAGCTCGGCAGGCAAGCAAACGAGGTAGAGCAGGACATTGTGGGAGCCGAGTGGTCGGAGCACTGCTCGTACAAGTCGTCTAAAAGGTTCCTGCGGCTGCTGCCTACAAAGGGCAAGCGCGTGCTTGTGGGGCCCGGCTACGACGCGGGCGTGCTTGACGTGGGCGACGGCTACGTTATAACCGTCCACATAGAAAGCCACAACCACCCATCTGCAGTCGAGCCATTTGGTGGCGCAGCAACAGGCGTCGGCGGCGTCATCCGCGACATCATGTCCATGGGGACAAGGCCGATTGCGGTCTTTGACGCTCTGCGGTTCGCGCCCATCGAGGACAAGAGCAAGCAGGCGCAAAAGTCAAGGTGGCTTTTCAAAAACGTCGTCAAGGGCATAGCCGACTATGGCAACTGCATCGGCATACCTACCGTCGGAGGCGAGATAGAGTTCGACCCGTCGTTTGAGGACTATTGCCTAGTTGATGTCGCGTCCATCGGTGCCGGCAAGAAGGAAGAGGTCATCTCAAACCGCGCAGAAGCCGGAGACTACCTGGTGCTTGCAGGCGGCTCGACGGGCCGAGATGGCATACACGGCGCTTCATTTGCATCAAAGGCCCTTGAAGCAGAAAACCGCTCGGCGGTGCAGATCCCTGATCCATTCCTTGAAAAACTCTTGCTTGAAGCGACCATGGAGGCAGTCAGGCAGGGCTGCGTCAAGGCGATAAAGGACCTCGGAGGCGGCGGGCTTTCTTGCTGTCTGTCAGAGACGTCAGACAGCCTTGGTAAAGGCTTTGAAGTCGAGCTTTCAAAGGTGCGCGCAAGGGAGACAGGGATGACTGCAAACGAACTCATGATATCCGAGTCGCAGGAACGCATGTTGTTTGTCACCGACGCGCAAAAGATGCAGGCGCTCCAGTCGATACTTGACAAGTACGAGATAGGATACTCGATACTTGGCAGGGTGGAAGGCCACGAGAACCTGACGGTCCGCCATGACGGCAAAATGGTGGCAGACATGCCGTCCAGCCTCGTCGCACACGCGCCGCTTGCAGACAGGGCAAGCAAAAAGCCGGCTTACATAGACAGGCTGAAAAAGGCGCGCCAGCCAAAGGCAATGAACCTTGGCAAGGCGCTCCTTGCGCTCTTGGCAAACCCGACAATAGCCGGCAAGAACTGGGTCTACCAGCAGTACGATCACGAAGTGGGCGTGCGAACGGTAGTCAAGCCGGGGGCCGGCGACGCGGCGGTGATGAGGCTCGACAACGGCAAGTTTGTGGCAGCAAAACTTGACGGCAACTCGAAGCACTGCTACCTTGACCCGTACCAGGGCACTCTTGGTTGCCTGTCAGAAGGAGTGCGCAACGTGGTATGCACCGGAGCCGAGCCGGTAGGGGTAGTTGACCATCTGCAGTTTGGAAGCCCGGAAGACCCAGAGATATTCTGGACTTTTACCCAGGCGGTAAACGCAATCGTGGACTATTGCAACTTTATGGAGATACCTGTCGTCGGCGGCAAGGTCAGCTTTTACAACGAGACTGCCAAGGGCGCAATAAAGCCGTCGCCGGTCATGGGGACGCTAGGGCTCGTAGACGACGCGCGGTGGATAACCCGGCCGGCGCTTGGACGGGGTGAAGCCATCTTTGTGATAGGAGAGACGCGCCCCGAGATGGGAGGCTCCGAGTACTATGAATACGTGCACGGAATAACAGGCGGCACCGTGCCGCAGGTGGACTTTGCCACGGACAGGGCAAACGGGGCTGCCGTCATGAAGCTGATAAGAAACGGCCTTGTGCGGTGCGCGCACGATTGCTCAAAGGGCGGCCTTGCGGTGGCGCTCGCAGAGATGGCGGTCGCCGGGAAGACGGGCTTTAAAGTAGACATGGGCAAAGTCCCACATTCATGCAAGAGGCCTGACGAAGTGCTGTTTTCCGAGTCGCATTCGCGCTACGTGATTGGAACTGACAAGCCTGCAGAAGTAGAACAGTTGCTAAAGTCAGAAGGGGTGAAATTTGCCCGGGTGGGCAGGTCTGCCCGGGGCAAGGTCGAGTTTACACAGGGCAAGAAAGTAAAGATGTCGCTTTCGCTTGCAAAACTTGACCACGCCTTTGGCGCGCTTGGCAGGATAATGCAGTGAAGATACGTTTTTTAAATCAATCGGACAAGCTAGCACCAGTCATGGCCAGCGTATGCTTGGAGGTAATCGCCCTTGGTCCATGAAAACTGCGGCGTCGTAGGAATCTTCTCGCTTGCAGGTCACAACGTCATCCCCTTTGCCATAGACATGCTGCGCGCCCTCCAGCACAGGGGGCAGGAGGCCTGGGGCATTGCAGTCCCGGGCAAGGCGCCTTTCAAGAGGCTCGGCCTGGTGTCTGCTTCTGCATCTGACTTTCAGTCCATCGTCAAGAAGTACAAGTCAAGCGCCGCCATCGGGCACGTCAGGTACTCGACTTTTGGCAAGAGCAACCTCGAAAACGCCCAGCCGCTCAAGGTAAAGGACCTGTGCATAGCCCACAACGGCACGATAGCAAACGTCGAAGAGCTCTCGGGCATGGTCGGCGGCTGCACGTTCACGCCGCAGACCATGAGCGACACGCTTGTCGCGGCGCAGAGGCTTGTCATGCACATTGCCGAAAAGGACGACATGGCAGACGCCATGTCTATACTGAAAAGCGAGATGGTAGGCTCGTTCTGCTTTACGTTTCTAACAGACGCCGGCTCCGTATACGCTGCACGTGACACGCGGGGTTTCCGCCCGTTGGTGCTTGGATTCCACAAGGAGACTTCTACATACATGGTCGCGTCAGAATCGTGCGCTCTTTCAGCCGTCGGCGCGCAGCTCGTGCGCGATGTCGAGCCGGGCGAGCTTGTAAAGATGGGCAAGGCAGGCCTTGAGACCCAGCAGTTTGCGACGGAGAGTCCGCACGCCCACTGCGCCTTTGAATACACATACTTTGCCCACCCGTCTTCCATAATGGAAGGCATCAACGTTTACGCCGCTCGCAAGCGCATAGGACAGTTTCTCGCCAAAAAGTTCCTGATAAGAGACGCCGACGTGGTAGTTCCAGTCCCTGATTCTGCAAGACCGGCGGCACTTGGCTACGCGCTCGAAGCTGGCCTGCCGTTTGAGGAGGGCCTGCTAAAGGACAGGTACAGCAAGAAGGGCTCGATGCGAAGTTTCATCGAGCCGTACCAGCATGACAGGGTCGAGATAAACAAGGGCATAATCCCTATCCGCGAAATAGTCGAGGGCAAGAACGTCGTCGTGGTAGACGACAGCATCGTCCGCGGGACCAGTTCTGCCTCGATAATAGGAACACTCAGGGCGGCGGGTGCAAGGCGCATAAGCCTTGTCGTGACCTACCCGCCCATACGCTACCCGTGCTACGCCGGCATCGACTTTCCGTCGCAGGAAGAGCTCATCGCTTATCAGCACGGCGCAGAGGAGCAAGCCAACGAAAAGATTGCATCAAAAGTCGCCAATGTCATAGGCGCCGACTATGTGGCATACAACGACACGGCAAACCTGGCGCAGGCAATAGGCATGCCAGAACAGGAGCTGTGCTTTACCTGCTCGACTGGCAACTATGCGCCCCTTGGCATCAAGCCGGTGTTCAAGACCCGGGCCCAGATAAAGGGCGAATGAGGACTTAAATTCTAGATAAGGCCTTTTTCCTTTCATGCGCCTTGGAATAGTGGTTGCAATTGCGGGGGGCATAATAGCCGCCACTGTGGCTGCAATACTTCTGTCGTCTGTCCCGACGCAGGACTATTCTCTTACGGTCGACGCCCTCAAGGACGAGCAGTCACTTTTCACAAACGCCCGGGTAGTGCTCTCAAACACCGGCAGGCTCCCGCTGACAGATGTCATGGTCGACTTTGGCGGGGGTCAGACGGAGACGGTCGGCACTCTGGGTGTCGGCGACAAACGAACAGTATCGCCCCCGGAGGGCGCGCAGCTTGACACCGTCACGGTGACCGCCGAGCCTGACATCAGGATAGTGCAGACCTACAGAACGCCGATAAAACTCCCCGGCATGATAGGCTCCTGACTGCGTTTAAATAACAAAACCTCCAAAAAATGTCATGGACACTGACTCGTTCTCCGACGCCGAGCTGAGGGAGTTTTACAAGATGAAAAACATCGCCGTCGTGGGCATGTCCAAGACAGACGGCAAGCCCGCAAACTATGTGCCCAAGTATTTGATGGAGCAGGGCTACAACGTTATACCTGTCAACCCGACTGCGCCGGAGATAATGGGGAAAAAGTCGTACCCCGTGGTCTCGAGCGTACAGGAGCCGGTGGACATCGTAGACGTGTTCAGGCCTTCTGACGACGTGCTACCAGTGGTGCAAGATGCCGTGAAAAAGCCTGGGATAAAACTGATCTGGATGCAGCTTGGCATCTACAACGAGCAGGCAGAAAAAATAGCAAAAGAGA
The DNA here is from genome assembly GCA_964464395.1 of uncultured Nitrososphaera sp. Classification (GTDB taxonomy): domain Archaea; phylum Thermoproteota; class Nitrososphaeria; order Nitrososphaerales; family Nitrososphaeraceae; genus Nitrososphaera. The sequence goes on along the minus strand of CAYXFY010000006.1, from coordinate 16,174 downwards.
AAGGAATCAAAGTAGTCTACAACCGGTGCATGCTTGAGGAGCACCAACGGCTTTTCGGCTCCTGACGGTAGACTCAATTATCCCGGTTTACAGATTCATGTCATGGCAGACAGCACAGACAAGGTGGCGCACAAGGTCAGGCAAGCAGTAGACGAGCTTGCAAGCGAGGGGATAGCCGCTAAAGTCGGAGTTGATGGTGAGGCCGGTATAGTCAAAGTCTATACGGAAAAGTCGGATGCTCTCAAAAAGGCGTCCTCGGGCCTTACCGAGGTGCTGGAGCTTGCATACACAACCGCAGAGCACCACCCGTACTGGGGCATGCTGTACCATGCAACAGAGATATCAAAGATCTTGCTTGAAAAATGGGACTCGGACCTGTCGGCAGACAACCTGTCAGAGATCGCTTGGCGGTGTGACGAGATAAAGATGGCGCAGGAGCGAGCGGGCCACAACCACTCCGACTAGTTTATCCGCAAGTTCTGCGTAGATGACGCAATGGCACAGGCGTTAACGACCTTATCTACAAAACCAACAATAAACAGGGTGTCGTTTGCTGTCCATACGTCGCTTCTTGCAGGCTTTGTCGGGCTGGTGGGCTTTGTGGCCTCGGTATGCAGCCATGTCCACTGATCCACATCCTATAAATAATAAAACAGCGGGGGTTTTCACATGATCAAGATTGGCCTTATCGGCAAGACCAACACCGGCAAGACCACGTTCTTCAACTCTGCCACGCTTGCTTCGGCCGAGATATCCAACTATCCGTTCACTACAAAGCAGCCGTCGGTAGGCAACGCGCACGCAATAACTCTGTGCGTGCACAAAGAGTTCGGGGTTCAGGACCAGCCCAATAACTCGCGCTGCATAGACGGCTGGCGCTTCATACCCGTCGAGCTCGTGGACCTGCCGGGCCTGATAAAGGGGGCTTGGGAGGGCAAGGGCCTGGGCAACCAGTTCCTCTCAATTGCCGCGCAGTCTGACGCGCTCTTGCACATAGTCGACGCGTCAGGGAGCATTGACGCGTCGGGCAAGATAGCCGAGCCCGGCTCCGGGGATCCTGTCGCAGACGTAGGCGACATAGAGGAGGAGCTTGTTATGTGGTACCTGAAACTATTTGAGGCAAACAGGGACAAGATGGCAAGGGCGTCCGACCACGTTGCGGCGATAACGGAGGTATTCCGCGGAATCGGCGTGCGGGAGGACCACGTCAAGTTGGCTCTTGCACAGAACAATCTGGCCGGCGTCCCGCTGGAAGACTTTGGGCCGGAGCAGAGCAAGGACTTTTGCTGGAGCCTGCGCGACATTTCAAAACCAACGCTCATTGTTGCTAACAAGGTCGACCTACCGACATCGACTGAAAACTTCAAACGCCTTCGCGAGGAATACAAGGACATGATAGTCGTGCCGTCAAGCGCCGACGCCGAGCTGACTCTCCGGCGCGCCGAGCACAAGGGACTGATAAAGTACGTCCCCGGCGACGAGCGCTTTGAGATAAACGACCCTGCCTCTCTCAACGACAAGCAAAAGTGGGCGCTCAACCTGATACGTAAGGACATTCTGGGCGAGTACATGCGCACAGGCGTCCAGTTTGCAATCAACGTCGCCGTCTTCAAGCTATTAAAGATGAATGCAGTCTACCCTGTCGCCGATGCAAAAAAGATGGCAGACAAGCACGGAAACGTGCTGCCGGACGTCTACCTGATGCGCTCCGGGTCTACAGTCGCAGACCTTGCGCGGGAGGTGCACAGCGAGCTTGCAAAAGGGCTGCTGTATGCAATCGACATCCGCGACGGGCTGCATCTGCCTGCTGACTACCACCTGAAGGACAGGGACGTGCTTTCGATAGTATCGGCCAAGAAAAAGAAATGACAAGACAAGAGCTGCTGCAAGAGATCCACAGGATACTCAAGAAGGAGCCTGACAGGATGTACTCACGGGAGGAGATACTGAACCTGCTAGGGCACAAGAGAAACGACGCTGCCATTGAGGGCCTGCTTGCCGAGCTAGAGGTGTCAAGCTCCCTGAAGGAGGCCAAGTCGGACATCTATGCTACGTGCAGGGGCGGGACCGTCTACTACAAGTGGAACAGGTGATGGCTCGAACCGAAGACGGCAGGATGGTCGAGTTTCTCGGCCTGCTCAAGCAAAACACCGACTATGCATCCGGCCAGTCGCTTGCCAAAAAGGCCGGGATTTCTAGGAGTGCAGTCTGGAAGCACATACGCAGGCTGCGCCGGTTGGGCTACAGCATAGAGTCGCTGCACGGCAAGGGCTACAGGCTTGCCGGCGACACGGAACGCCCCGTCCCGTGGGAGCTTGCGAGGGAGCTCAAGACGTCGTTTGTTGGCAAGACCGTCATATACAGGGAAAGCACGCAGTCGACACAGAGCATCGCAATAGCGCTTGCAGAAAAACAGGGCGCGCACGGCACCACCGTCATTTCCGAGCAGCAGACCGGCGGGCGGGGGCGGCTCAAGAGAAAGTGGCTGTCGCCCAAAGGTGGCATATGGATATCGATAATACTGCGGCCGACTATCCCCACGGCCACAAGCACGATGCTGCCGTTTGTGGCAGCTTTGGCAGTCTGCGACGCGGTGAGGGATGCCACGGGGCTTGAAGCCACGCTAAAGTGGCCAAACGACGTGATGGTCCGCGGCAGGAAGGTGGCAGGCATATTGCTTGACCTGAGCGCAGAAGCAGAGACCGTCAACTACGCGGTCATCGGCATCGGAATAAATGCCAACGTCGATGCCAAGAAACTGCATCTTGACAGGGAGGGCAGACCGGCGGCGACCTCTCTTTCAGACGAGCTAGGGCACGGCATTAACCGCCTGCGCCTGACGGCGCTCCTGCTTGAAAAGCTGGAAAAGCATTTCATGTTTTTGGAAGAAAAGGGGTCCTCACCGATTGTCGCCATGTGGCGCAATAGGACGGACATGCTTGGGAGAAAAGTCTTGGTGGCGCAGCAGGACAAGGTCGTCTTTGGAACGGCCAAGGACGTGGGAGACGACGGCTCGCTGGTTGTATCTACCGCAGCCGGCGACATCAGCGTTGTGTCAGGTGACGTGACCGTGAGCTACTGACTTGTAGATTATGGCTATGTCGTTCACGTTTGTACCGGTATAGCCTGTGAAGACAAGCGAATTCATCTTTCTGAGCGCGTGGTAGCTGTCATGCCGGTCAAGGAACTTTTTTGCGTTGGTTTTTCTCGCAAGCCCTCTTGACTTTTCAGAGACCAGAGCGCCGGCCGCGTCAGAGTTGCCGTCTATGCCGTCTGTCCCGATAAAGGCCGCGGTGGCATTCGCATTTTCTAGAGCAAACGCAAGGGCAGCCTCCTGGTTCCTGCCGCCCCTGCCAGATTTCTTCCCAAGCCTCACTGTTGTCTCACCTCCCGCTACGAGGGCAAATGGCGCCTTGGACTTGATGTCGCCAGCAAGCCTTGCCATGAACGCGCCAAAATCCCGGGCCGGCCCATCAAATCCCGATCCAAGGTATTCAGTGCGCACATTTTTCCGGCGCAAGTAATCTGCGGCGGTCTTGCAGGCAAACGCGTTATTTCCGACGAGTACGTTTGTGACACGTGAAAAAACAAGGTCGTCCGGTTTAGGGGTCTCTTCAGCCAGACCCTGGCTGCCTTTTGCGATGTGCAGCGCGGCCCTCGTTTTAGTGATCCCGTATTTTTCCATCACGTGCCACGCGTCTGCAAATGTTGTCGGGTCCGGGACTGTCGGTCCAGATGCTATTACTGACACGTCGTCGCCCACGACGTCTGACAGGACAAGCGACAACACGCGGGCTCTTGTGTGCCTTAGGAGCTGGCCACCTTTGATCGCAGAGAGGTGCTTGCGCACGATGTTTATCTCGTTTATCGTCGCACCGGAGGCTAGCAGGGCTGAGGTGGCTTCCTGCTTGTCTTTCAGGGAAAGGCCTTCTGCAGGCAGTGGCATTAGAGCAGATCCTCCGCCAGAGATAACGACCATGACAAGGTCGTCAGGTCCAGCTTTTTCAAGGACACGGATGATCTTTTTCGTTCCTGCTACCCCCGAGTCGTCAGGCACGGGGTGCGACGCGCGCGTGATGGGGATGTGGTTAACTGGTACCTTGATGCCGCGGGGCACGTTTATGGCGCCGCCTGATATCCTGCCTTTGAATGTGGATACAACTGCTGCGGCCATAGCTGCCGACGCCTTGCCTGCTCCGACGATGTATGCATTGTCAAACTTTCGTATCCTGAAGCTATTGCCCGCCATATCATGGACTACGAGCATCCCGTTCTTGAACGAAAGCGACTTTCTTACCAACTCGCCGGGATCGACGCTTTTGATGGCAGCTTCGAGGGCTGAAAGGACAAGAGACGACTGCTTGCCGTGGAACTTTACAAGCGCCGCGCGGTTTCTTATCAAGCATGTCTGAATGAATGGCTTGCTATTTCTTTATTGTGCACGAGACCTCGCGGCGACCGGTCATGTACGGCGTCTTGCAATATCTACGCGCCATCTGCCTTGTCTCGTTGCTTCGAGGCGTCGTAGACTTCAACGGCCTTGTGACCCGTCTTGCCGGCATGATCCTGAAAATCCAAGCGCGAGTTAAACCTGAGATGGCATTCTACACACTCGTAGGTGAGCATCTGCGTGACATATCCAAATAGAAGTCTCCTATATAAGAAATCTATGGGCTAATGGGCGCAAATAGGCGTGCGATGAGCTAGCGCTTTATGGTGTACAGGCAAAAGTCACACCCGTCGCAGGAATAGAAAAGCCGGTCAAAATCTGAGCAGAGAGTCATAGAGTCGTGGCACCGGGGGCACTCGATCTCGTTCTCTATGATTGCAACCTGCTCGACCTTTCCTTCTTCCTGAACTTTCGCGCTTTCGACCTTGAGCGTCTGTTCTACCACGGCTCTTGTATGACAGTTAATTCTTTTAAGCTTGGGAGCACCTTGGGGGGAGGGGGTGTCACTTCAGGCCGCCGAGCCTGTACAGCGTCTCGGCGTCTCTTATTCCCTTTGCAAATTCGGCTATGGGCACGCTGCTGATGGGCGCAATCAGCGGGTACTTTGTCTTGTGGTCGATCTTTTTCTGCCTGCTGCCGGTTATCTGCGCTATCTGTTCCTTCAGCGATCTCTTGAGGTCCGGCGGGCAGATGCGACTCGCCGCTATTATCGCAAGCGAGCCTTCGAGCATGTGGGTTAGGTGCATCTTTCCCTTGTCTTCGTGGAAGTGGGGGTTGCGCGTCTCTATTTGGAATACCTCAACGCCCTTTTCAACAACCTTGGGGTACTTTGAGGGGAAGACGCCTCCGAACTTTTCAAACACATCTACAAACTCGTACGGCTCTATCGAGTACCCGCTCGAATAGTGCAGGCACTCTGCAAGCGGCATCGAAAGGGCGTGCTCGCCAGAGTTGCCCGTCTTGATGATGTCAGTTTCAAATCCGGTGACGCTTGACAGAAGCGAGTTCAGGTTCTTGTTGGTTATCTCCGAGACCCTTCCCCACTTTGAGAACTGGAGCGAGTTGTTCCTCACCTTGGGCTTGAACACCCACGATATCCTGACGTTGCAGTAGGGCGACGACGCCATGCCAAACCCGGCCGCAAATATCTTGACGTACTCGTTCACGGCGCCGGGCACATAGTTGTCGGCGTCGATAAAGCCGACGTAGTCCTTGTGGTACATCTTGGCTATTAGCAGGCCAAGCACCATGCCCTCTGCCTTGCCCGCCCTGACCTTGCCGGTGGAGTCGAGTATGGAGTTGTATTTCAGCTTCTTGAGCACCTCGCCTACCACCTGGTCGCGCTGATGCACAATCACTATGCGCTTGTCCATGAACCTGCCAAGCTGCCTTACAGTCTCGACTTCCATCGCGTACCTGTCGACCGGGGTCCTCTGGCTGTTTGACACAATGATGACCATGCACTCGTTCGGTATGCCCGACAGGACTCCTTCGAGCAGCTTTAGCCTCTCCTCCTTGAGCGGTATCACTATTGCCATGTCGTGGAGAAGGTTTGAGATTTCGTCGTAGTCGAATTTTTTTATCGTCTGATGGGAGGAGAGGAATCCCTTGGACTTGCCCGAGTCAAGCTCGTATATTCTCTGCACGGCGTGGATGCTGACCGCGCCGAGCCGCTCGGTGTAGCGGGGAAAGTCCAGCTTCATGCAAGTCGTTTAAATCGATCGTATAAAACGCTTTTGCGCCTAGCGCCTGAACCACGCAAAGAAGATGAACAGTATCGCAACGATCTCGAACCTGCCGGCAACCATGTTTGCCATAAGTATCAGCTTTGGCACAAGGTCGGCGTCCACTGCAATTATGCCGGTGGAAAGGCCGGTAGTCGTGAGTGCGGATATGGCTTCAAACAGGGCATCTTCAAACGGCGCTTCTTCAAGAACACTCAGAGCCGTGCCTGTGACTAGCGCGACGCCGACGAAAAGCCCGATGACAATGACTGCCTGCCTGAACGCCTTTTCCATCGACTGGGGCGAGACCGATGTGTAGATGTCCGTCAGGTCCTTCTTGGCAAGCTTCTGGTAGATGAGAAGGAACCTGCCTATCTTGATGCCGCCTGCGGTGGAAAACGTCGCCCCGCCTGCCATCATGAGCACCATGAGGGCCACTTTTGCAGCCAGCGGTGACCCCTGCACGTCAAGGTACTGGAATCCCGAGTTAGTTGCAGCGCTAACCACGTGGAACGCAGACGTGAGCGCGTCCGTGCCGGAAAGCACCAGAAAGATGGGCACCGCTGATGTCATGGCTATGGCATATACAAGAACTTCGAGGCCGAGCTTTTTCCTGCGAAGCTCCTTGAAGAATATGGAGTAGTGAAACGCAAACGGGAGCGCCGATATTATCATCCCAACGCCAAGCAGGAGAAGGTGCGGGATGTTTTCTGAGGTCACAGCAGTCGAAGAGGGCACGAATCCTCCTCCGGTCACCGAGTCAAAGACGAGCGCAAGCGTGTGGTATGGGTTCGTTCCTCCCGTAGAATAGAAAAGCAGCGCAAGGACGACGGTGTATATCGAAAATATGATGCTGATGGTTATCAGCAGCTGCTTGAACCTGAGCGAGCTTCCGGAGATAAAGCCGCGCATGGACTGCAGCTTTTGCTCCGGATAAAACAGCGTCATGATTAGGTAGATGAAAGAAAGACCACCTGTCCACTGGGTGTATGCCCGGTAAAAGACCATGCTGTCTGACATGTTTTCCGGAAACGCTATCATGGTCAGGCCGGTGGTGGTAAAGCCTGAGATGCTCTCAAAAAAGCTGTTCACGAACAGCGCGTCGACCGGCACGTCGCCAAACGGGTTGACGTACATGTAAGGTATGCTACCGAAAAGGCCCAACAGCAAGAAGCTGCTCACCACAAGTATTGACGACTGCTTCAGGTTGATGGGGCCGCGCTCGCCATACGTGTTCAGGACAAAACCGGTGGCAAACAGACCCACGACTGCGATGAACACGCCGGCCGCGGCCTCAGTCTCGCCGGTGAAGGCGCCAAGCAGCGCCGGGAACACAAGCAACATGCCTGCGAACTGGATCACAAGCCCCATGTTGCCAAGGAGTGTTTTCAGCTGGTCACGCACTGCAGACCGGTACTTGCGGAACGTGCGCTCAAGCACCGACGTCCTGATGGAATCTGCAAGAACCTTCTGCGTCACGATGCCGACTACCTTGTCGTCCTCGACTATGGGTATGCGCTTTATCTTGTAAAACCGCATCAGCCCGAGCACTTCACGCGCAGTAGCCTTGGGGCTCGCGGTGATGACAGGACTAGTCATTATAGTTTTTAGTAGTATCCTGTCAGAGTCGCCACCTGTCTGCACCACCTTGTCCAGTATGTCGCTGTCAGTCACTATGCCTATTGGCGCCCCCCTCTTGGTGACTATGATGGTGTCGCCGCTCCTTGCCTGCATAGTCTCCACTGCCTTTGCGACATCGGTTTCGCCATCAATCAAGACAAACTGCCTGCTGACAAACGACGTGACGGGACGGTCCAGAGCATTCTCCATACGGAGCACTCATGAAGCAGATAGGACAGTTATTAACCGTTTTCGTGGCATTCTACATGCTAAAAATACGGCACCTGTCGATATTCAACAGAAAAATAGGGGAAAAATGAACCACTAGGCAGTATTGACCGGCACCCTTGACGCGATACACACATCGCTTTCCTACGTCAGGGGGAGCCTGAAGAACGCAACCGTGGTCGCAGGTTCAGACAAGCAGGAGGGTTTCGTGTTTTCTCTATTGAATCCGCCGGTGCCACTTGGCGGCAACATCGTGTCGCTTGACCTTTACGTCGACGACATACCGGTCCAGAAAAAGAGCGTCTACGTCGTCACCGGGGACCTGCTAGTAAATGCCGCCACAGTTTCAGAAGACCGGCCGCTTGGCTTCAAGCCCTTCCAGAGCGCGCGCTTTCTGGTGATAAACGGCACGCTGTCAAAGGGCAGGCACAAGCTTGCAATCATGAGCAGGATGGAGGGGTTTGAGCTGATAACTATACCGTTCACGTTTTCAGACAGCGTGCCATCGCAAAAGGAAAAAGTCGTTTTGCCTGTGGATCCAATGTCTGAGAGCGAGTCCACGGAGGACGTCTTCCGGGACTTTGCGACGCCGCTTGCGCTGTCGGGCAAGAAGGCGTACATCGTCTGCTCGTCTTCCGGCGCGCTCTCGGCGCCGTGGACGTGGATGGGCGTGAGGTACGACAATGGCGGGCTGTACGTGCCGCCTGCGCGCGTCTTTGGGAGGACCATAATGGAGATATCGATGGAAGAAGGAGTCAGGAAAAGGCTTCCCAATTTTGTCGTGTGGTCAAAGCATGAAAACGGGGTGCTCCAGACAAGGCACGAGCTCGCCGGCCTCGGGGTGACAAGGACCCTGTTTGTCCCTGCAGAAAACAAGGGGTTTGTCATGATAATCGGCCTGCGCCTGCTCGAAGGCCTTGCCAAGAAGCAAAAGGGGAAAAAGAGGCGCATCAGGATACACTTTCTCATAGATGGCAACATCACAAGTTACGGCCTTGCGGCGGTTTCCCAGAGCAACGCGTCAAGGTATGACAGGAAGAACAACTGCCTGCACCTGAGCACCCAGCGACACAAGCAGGCGCAGTACTTTGGCACGATAGGCATAGCGCCAAGAAACCTGAAACCTGAGAAGGTGCTGACCGACGCGTTTGACAACGACTTGGAGCTATCGTACGACGTGGAGGTCGGAAGCGAACCGACGGAGATGGCCTTCGTGGGCACCGGCAGCTTTGCCAGCGCAAAAGAGTCCCTGAAGGAATTTGTGGAAATGCGCGACAACTACCCGCGCCTCCTTGAAGAGACACGCAGCGGGTTTGCAGGCTACTCGTCGTCGACGCTGACCGTGAGGCAGACAGGCGAGAAGCAGAATCCCGAGGTGAACAGGCTCATCAAGGCGTACGAGAAGGCCAAGGCCGCGCTCAGGTACCTCAAGGGCGAATACGACGGGCTTGGCTTGGGCGTGTGCGCCGGCCTTCCGAGGTTTCCAAACTACTGGGCCCGCGACACTGGCTGGTCGCTTCGCGGGTACCTTGCAATGGGGGACTACTCCTTTGCCCGGGAAGCCATCGACAACTTTTTGCGCCACCAGTCGGACGGCTCAAAGGGCATCACAAAGGGCGAGCTTCCGATGATAATAAGCGGCAAGGCTTTCCTGCATTCCACGACCTACGGCTCGGCGGACTCGACTTTTCTATTTCCGTGGGCGATAAGACAGTACGTCATGTCGACCGGCGACGTTCAGTACCTGCGAAGGAGGTGGCCTGCCATAGTCCGCCTTGTGGACTGGGGGCTTCAGAAGGATCTTGACGGCGACGGATTCATCGAGCACGGCTTCTCGGGTATTGCCGCAAAGCTGCCTATACAGGATTCCACGTGGATGGACCACATAGACCGGCGCAAGAGCGCAAACGACGTGCAGGCGCTGTTCTACGAAAGCCTGGCCGTTGGAAGCGAGCTTGCCCTGCTTGTGGGCGACGCCGAGAGCGAAAGGCGCTGGAGCGCAAGGGCCGCGGATCTGAAGGAAAGGCTAAACGCCGAGTACTGGAACCCGGAGACCGGATATTACTTTGACACCATCAGAAAGGACGGCTCCAAGGACCCAAGCATAAGGCCCAACGCTCTGGTCATTCTCATGGCAGGCGCGGCAGGCGACAGCGCCAAGGAGGCAGTGGTCCTTGACAGGATAGAAAAAGAGGACATGACCACCGGCTGGGGGGTAAGGACGCTGTCAAGTCAGGACCCAAAGTACAGGCCGGCGTTCTACCATGACGGGGCAGTCTGGCCGCTTGTCACCGGCTGGGCCGCCCTTGCAGAGCTCAGGCTTGGCCGGACCGAGCAGGCGCTGCGCTACCTGAAGTCGATGGCCGACAGGATACTTGCAGAAAACGGCATGTTTGCCGAGACGTATAGGGGTGACAGGCCCGAGCCGTTCAACTCGTGCATACTCCAGGCGTGGTCCGTCGGGATGTATGTACATGCGTTTCTGGAGATGGTGCTTGGGATGAAGGCAGTCGCGGTGAGTAAGAGCATTTCAATCGATCCCAAGCTGCCCGAGTCGCTCAAGGCCGGCTGCGGAAAATTAGAGTTTGAAGGTCCTGTCGGAAACGGCCGGCGCCATCTGCGCTTTTCAGCCGCGGTCGATCCTGCGTCCGGCACCATACAGGCCAAGTTTCCCGGCGACTTTCAGGTGACAAGCAGCGCCTACAAGGTCCTCTCCTGACAGGGAAAAACCCGCCAAATCTTGAGGATTACCAGTGCGCCGTGACGCGTTCTGCTACATTCCCCGGTGATTCCGGTAGGCATAAATTGTTCCAGAGGGGCTTGAGATTGTGATGTTCACGCTCTACACGCCCCAGACGGCCAACAAGGCGCTCCCGGAGGTAAAGCGCATGTTTGCAGACATTGTCGCCAAGAAGAACAGGGTGCTGGTCATACAGCAGGAGCTGCAGGCCATAGTCGACTCTGGCAGCGACTTTGAGCGGTTCATCAAGAAAAAGCAGGATCTAAATGTTGCCGTGACCGCGCTGTACAAGGCTATCGAAACCCTCGAAGCAACGGGCGTGGCCATAAAGAGCGTGGACGAAGGGCTGCTCGACTTTCCCGCAAAGCGCTTTGACGAGGAGGTCTGGCTGTGCTGGAAGGCCGGCGAGGACGAGATAAAGTTCTGGCACGGAAAAGACGAAGGGTTCATGGGTCGCAAGCCGCTTGAGACGACCGGCGTCATAGAGCCTTAAACGGGGGATGCCTGCAGAACTCTTCGGGGAAGAACGTTTAGAAACGTTCTACAGGCAGGAATTCATTGTCGTGCTGTAGTTATAACAGGTGTAGCACCTTGGGGGGAGGGGGTGTCAGTTCCCCTGCCCTTCGATGACCATCATGGTCAGGCTGGACTTGATGCCTTGGTGGGAGCGTATCTTGGCCACGGCCTTTTTCAGCTCCTCGTCGTTTGAAGAACTTACCCTTGCGATGATGTCGTAGACTCCGAACACGCCCTTTACCTCGGCCACCCCCGGGATTACCTTGAGTTCCTTTATGACGTTGTCCTCAGAGCCAAGCTCGCAGTTTATGAGAATGTATGCCTCTGCCATTACCGAGGCTAACGGGGCGAACATTAATGAAGTTTTTTGTTTCAAAAGACATAGATGCCACCTTGATGGCATTATCGCGTTGATTTCCGCATGGCTTCGGGCCATAAGGATAAGGTTCCTTCTAGCCTCAGTCATCGCCGTCAGCAACGGGCTTGCGATAGCCTACTGGAAATACGGCCTGTTTGACCCGCTCTACGCGGCGCTGACGTACGCCGGCGTGGTCTTTCTGCACGCAAGCGTCGACCTGCTCAACGACTATTGGGATCACAAGCGCGGAATCGACTCGGCGACGACTAGGACCAAGTTCTCAGGCGGGACGGGGGTGCTGCCTGAAAAGGTCCTGACGCCAAAAGCAGTGTATGCTGCCGGCGTGGTGTTTCTGATACTTGGAATCGCTGTCGGGGCCTACTTTGTCGCGATACGCGGCGTGACGATTGCAATGATACTGGGCTTTGCGGTGGTAGCCATCTACTTTTACTCGACGTCCATAGTCAACTCGGGGCTGGGTGAGCTCTTCGTGGCGATAAAGGGCGCCATGATAGTGCTCGGCACGTTCTACGTGCAGGCCGCTCTCATAGAGCCTGCCGCCATCTACGTCGGGGCCATAGTGGGGCTCTTGTCTGCGACCGTGCTCTTTGTAAACGCCTTTCCCGACTTTGAGGCGGACAGGTCCAAGGGCAGGCGCACGCTTGTCATAGTGCTTGGGAGGCAGAAGGCATCCGTCTTGTTCCCTGCGTTTGTGATAGCGGCGTACGCCTTGATTGCAATCGGAATACCCCTTGGATACACGAAAGTGTACTCGCTTGCAAGCCTGACGTCAATCCCCCTTGCAGTAAAAGCGATGTCTGCGCTTCGCCGCGACCACGAAAGCACGCAGGGCCTTATGCCTGCGATGGGCGCAACCGTAACCTATTCTAGGATAACCGGCTTTGTGCTTGCCGCAAGCCTGCTGTTCTAGCGTGCGATCCGTTTATTATCGCCGGACTCGCTTGAGCGCGCGTGTCAAGTTTTGAAGTGCTCAGCGGCTCTGCTACACCACAAGGGACAGAAAAATACATGCAAAGCGCGATTGCCGCCGGCAGGCCCAGGGAACATTTCAAAGAGTTTTCCGGCCTGCACCTCTCAAGCATCGGCATGGGCACGTACCTGGGCGACATCTCGCAGCAAGACGACGAGGCAGTGGAAAACGCCGTCTACGATTCAGTCAAGTCGGGCGCGGTAAATGTCATCGACACGGCGATAAACTACCGGGCGATGAAGTCTGAAAAAAGCATCGGCAGGGCGCTCTTGCGGCTTGCAAAGGAATGGATATCACGCGACCAGGTGTTCGTATCCACAAAGAACGGCTACATCACAAACGACGGCGACTTTCCCGGCGTCGACGTGATGGAGTACATGCACAGGATGTACATCGCAACAGGTGTCATCACTGCCGACGACATCAGTTCCGGCTACAACGTCATGCATCCGGACTACCTTGCCAAATGCATAGACAGGTCGCTTGCAAACATGCACCTTTCTACTATAGACTTGGTTTACATACACAACGCCTTTGAGAGCTGGCACGGGGACGTGAGCAGGGAAAAGTTCATGGAGATGCTAGCCCGGGCGTTTGAAGTCTATGAACAGTACAGAAAGCAGGGCAAGCTGCGCTTCTACGGCATGGCCACCTGGACGTGTTTTAGGGTCATGCCTGACAGCCGCGAGTACCTATCGCTGCAGGATGCAGTCAAGGTTGCGGAAAGCGTTGGTGGCAAGGATCACGGCTTTCGCTTCATACAGCTGCCGTACAACCTTGCTTACAGTGAGGCTCTTTTGATGAAAAACCAGCAGGTCGGAAGCGAAGGCAACTTGACTATACTTGAAGCCGCAGACAGACTCGGCATCGGCGTCTTTACCAGCATACCTCTCTTCCAGGGAAGGCTCTTGCGCGCCCAGATACCGGACTACCCCGGGGCAAAAGACGGCGTCTCAAAGCTCCTGCAACTGGTGCGCTCAAGCCCCTCTGTCATCGCGCCGCTTGTGGGGCAAAAGAAGCCCGAACACGTGCGTGAAAACCTGAAGGTGGCAAACGTGCCGCCGCTTACAAAAGAGGAATTCGAGCAGGCGGTAAAGACTCTGATGCAAAGGCCGATGTCTGGATAAGGTTAAAGGAGCAGCGGTGGTGCAGATTGCCGTTGGAAACAACAGACATTGACAAATTCCGAAAAAGGACGCGCAGCTCCATCAGGGTGCTTGCGTTCTTTCGCGCAAAAAAAGGCAAGGGGGTAGAACTGGAAAAAGCCCTGCTTGCACTTGTCGGGCCCACACGCAGCGAGGAGGGGAACATATCCTACGTCCTCCACCGAAAGGCGGACGATCCTGACTTTCTGCTGTTTGATGAGATCTGGACTGACAGGGAGGCGCTCGACGAGCACATGAAAAAGCCCTACCTCGTATCGCTGCATGACAACATAGCGCATCTGGTGGACGCCCCGCCGAAAATAGAGATCTACAGCGAAGTCTGACTAGAGCTGCGAAATCGCGTCCTCTATGGACTTTCTGTCCTGCGCGCCCGGGGTCTGCTTCAAGTATTCTGCAAGGTCCTGCTTTGCGCCGGCGTTGTTTCCAAGCTGCATCCTTGCAATGGCCCTGTTCTTGTATATTGGGCCGTAGCGCGCCGGGTTTACGCTTATGGCCTTGGAATAGTAGCTTTCCGCAAGCGAATAGTCCTGCTTTTTCAGGTAATAGTTTCCAAGGCCCCTATATGCAAGGTAGTACCTGGGATTCAGTTTTACTGCGCGCTCGTAGCACGCCACTGCTTGCTCAGAGCCATGGTCGTTGTACACGCCGCCAAGCTGCGACCAGGCCTGCGCGTTCTCCGGCTCTTCCTTGGTGGCCTGCCTGAGCATCTCTTCGGCCTTGCCGGCGTTGCCCTGCTGGCGCAGCCTCTCTGCCTCAAAGCAGAGCCTGTTTGACCTGGAAAACTGCACATCCTTTTTGACCATGTCTTTCATGTCTGCCGGCACGATGACTATGGCAGTCGAGTCGTCCTGCTCCCAGTCGCCCTCGAACTTGGACTCGGGAATCGCGCCGACTGTGTCCGGCTCTGGCACGTAGGTCAATATCCTGCGCTCGTCGATGCTGTAGCCGGAAACGACAGTGGCGTGCTGCGCAACATCCTGTATGCCCGGCATTATTGCGATGACCGGGATGCCTTGGTCGATCCTTCTTTTCAGATCCTTCATGGAACCCTTGTAGATGTAAACGGCAAGGCTCGCTTTTTCTGCAAGCTCGATGCCGTCTATCATGACGGCGCCCCTTGATTGCGCTGGGCTTTCAGGAGCTGCCAGATCTTCGCCCCAGTACTTTGCAACGACGTTTATGGCAAGCGGAAGGTACGGGTTTTCCTCTTCCTTGCTGACAAGCGGGAGCGAGATAAAGTGCTCTGGCTGCGATTCCAAGACGCCTTGCGCGTTTGCGTGCAGGGCAAATAAATCATTCTACAGTCGGATAAAGTTGGCTATTATCTCAAGCCCGTCTGAGCCGCTTTTTTCCGGGTGGAACTGGGTGCCAAAGATCTTTTTCGTCCCATGCGCGAAGATCTCGTGCTGGCAATCCTGCGAGCCTGCTAGCGCCTCAAAGTTGGGCGGCAGCCTGGCGACACAGTAGCCGTGGCTCTCGTAGACTGTTACCTGCTTTTTGTCAAGCGTGAGCGGGTTGCGCTTTGGCTCTATCGTTATGGGGCCCTGGACGTGACGGGGCATCCTGCGAAGCGAGCCTCCAAGCGTCAGCGCGATTATCTCCGACCCGTAGCATATGCCAAGCAGCGGCTGGCCGGTGTCGTGGCACGACCTTATTATGCGCGAGTTGGCCGCGTTTATGACAGGATCGTTCCTGCGCCTGCCAGACAAAATTACCCTGTCGTACTTGACAAGGTCTGTCGGAGCCACCTGTGAATACATTATGCATTCATGGTGAACCCCAAGCTTGACCAGACACGCGACAATGTCGGGTGTGAATGGTGAAAGGTTGTCCACCACCAGTACCGGGCGCATCAACTTACCTCTATGGATATGTAGTGGTTCTCCACTATGCCGTTTTCTGCGCGAAGCACGCCAAAGTTGACCCTCTTCTCTGAAGTCCATTCGTAGACTCTGTCCGTCTCAAAGCTTGCGATGAACCGCAGGACGGCCTGCTCTGCTGCCTCATAGTCCTGCTCGTCAATGTAGACTGCACGCGCCTGCTGGAACTCTATCGGAGCAGATATCGAAGTGGGCCTGAGGACCTGTATGCCTGCATCAGCAAATATCCTCTCAAGCGCCGCCACCCTGTCCTGCACGCTAAGGTCCGGCTCTGGCGGCTCTGGGGTGCCTCCCGGCGTTGGCTGCGACGGCTGCCTGCCCGCTGCTTGCAGCAAATAGTTTTCAAACGCCTCTGCAGAGTCGTCGCCAAGCCCGACGTAGAACGTGCCAGTCACCGACGCGCCGACCGCTGCGACCGTGCCCAGCTGGGAAACGACGCCTCCGCTTGTAGCGGCCGTGTAGACCGGCATGAAGTAGACTTCTTGTTCGCCGATCTTGTAC
>CAYXFY010000005.1:669-79178 GCA_964464395.1 uncultured Nitrososphaera sp. | reverse complement strand
AAGCAATCATCGCTGGTTGCGTGGCTTTGTTCTGAGGACGGCCTTGCAGCATGGGCACCTGCTTTCATTCCACCTTATGAAAACATCACACCTGGCACCTCTTTGACCCTTCGGCGTAGTAGCTGGTTCTCCCGCTTTTTGTAGCCCTGTACTTTTCACAGATGTTCTTGCACATCATGTCAGGGTGGAAAATCGCAGTACCGTGCCTGGTAGACCGCGCTCAAACGTTCATCAGAAGAAATTGGTGTATTCTCTGTTATCATGTTGCCACATGCATGACACCTGTCAACAGAATTGACAGAAAAAACTGATGCACACCAGAAACAGAGCCTGCAGACCATGAAGTATTGTTCCAACTATCTTTGCTGCCAATGCAACATAGTCAATACAATCGCAAGGCACGCCTTCAGGACAGTTACACACTATGCCAGTTGAATTGCCGTACAAAACTATGACCATGCCAATAGCGAATATCATTACGAATACTACCTTTTGTATGCCACTGACTCTAGCCAATCTTAATGAGGTGTGTGCCACCCATCTATTGAGCTTTTATCCAAATGCAGCAACCGATTTTTGACAGACCGGGCTAGAACCCCAAATAACCAAAGACTTGATAGTACCTAACTTGCAACTCTTTTTATAATGGCAAAAGCAAACAATTATCTGCATTATGCCTCCAAGTGAGGATAGTTACAATAATTCTCATGTCGAGACCGAGGAAGAACTGGTCATTAATCTGGGCGAAGACGCTTCTCTAAAGTTGGAAGAATATATCGAAATCATAAGTACCGATGATAAGAGGATAAAGATCATTGGAGAGGAATTGGCAAACGACACAGGCAGAGGGATTTTTACAAAGATTTGCCAAGGAAACACAAGCCCCGTGGATCTTTCAAAATCATTGGATATCTCTTTGCCTCTAGTTAACTGGCATATCAACAGGCTGCTTGGTGCCGGCCTTATTCAGGTTGAGAAAACAGGCACGAGTTCAAAGAATAAGAAAATGAATTATTATGGACCGACAAAGACCGTGCTCGTAATAGTGCCGCCGGATCAAAATGTTGACGGAACCCACGTTCGACTTAGAAGAATCGTGAAAAGAGTTACAAGTAACATTACTGGCATTGTATCTTTTGTTTCAGGAACGCTTGCAATATACTGGACGAATTATGCCTTGAGCAACTCCGGAGGTATCGTGATAGCGGATCCGGGCGCATATGTCCCAAGCAATTTGGAGATAAGTATTGTAGCGATGATTGGTGGGACTGCCATAGCTGTTTCAGCGCATGTGGCCAGTAAAATCATAAAAAAGAAAAAGGTTGCGGCGTAGCTTGTTTTTAGCAAGCAACGGGTACGCCGCTTAGCGCAAGTGTGGCAGTGTTTCCTCCAGCCAA
The DNA here is from genome assembly GCA_964464395.1 of uncultured Nitrososphaera sp. Lineage (GTDB taxonomy): Archaea > Thermoproteota > Nitrososphaeria > Nitrososphaerales > Nitrososphaeraceae > Nitrososphaera. The sequence goes on along the minus strand of CAYXFY010000005.1, from coordinate 77,781 downwards.
GCTTCCGCTTATAGCCGTGGTCGAACTTCTGCTGCCTGAGCAGGTCTGCTTCTCATTTGTGGAGTTAATCCAAGTGTACCATGTGTTGGTTGCTCCCCTGCCTTCATAAGCAGAGTACATACTCACTGTACCAGTTACGTCTCCTGCCCAGTCTGACGAGGGGACGGTATTCCAGTTCTCAAAGAAGCCAGAGTTCGAGACTTTATTGTTGTTGTCCTTTACCGTGCAGTTAATGTTTGTATTGTGGTTCCAGATGCTTGAGCCATAGCCTACTGCCTGTATGTACTTTGTTCCGCCATTGCAAAGTGTTTCGCCTAACATTTGTCTATCGTTGACCCATGTGAATCCTGAACCCGGAATCTTGCGAGCTTCCAAGTTGCCAAAGACTGATTCGTCAGCATATACCAGCACTGCACTATCTGCTGGAATCGATTCTGATCCACAGCTAGTGCACCCTGCAATTGTAGTTATCAACCAGCCTTCTTGTTCTAGGTAGCCGGTGGAAGATTTCCAGTTGATCAATTCTCCGATGTAATAGTCCATATGGCTGTAGATTGCGGAATTGAATGCAGGTGTCTTGAAGTATGCAAGATTTCCGTAAATGTCATAGCTGGTCACATCGTCCTCTTCCATCAACAGGAATCCGGGGTTTGTAGGTACTGCTGAAGCGGTGGGTACGAACCACGGAAATTGTTCTTCTGATCTAACATCGTCAGGGTCTGCTAGTATTATACTGCTGTGACATTGATTGTTCTCTACTGTAGGAACTCCTACTTCTTTTACAGCATATGTCTGCATGTCAACATCGATTGTTGCCCACCATCCTTGGTCACAATCCACTGGAGTATTTCCTACTCCCGGTGGAAGTTGCAGATGAACTATGGCTGTCTGCCATTGAAGTTCGGGCTCTGTCACGCCGACAAAATCCATACTTACAAACTTCCACCCTGCGGCTGACCATTCTCTAAGTTCTGGAACATTCATTGCTGCCGTAATGATTGCTGTTTCTTGTACCTGTGTAAGTTTAGGGCTCGGATAAACCCCGAGGGTTTCTAGTGGTATGCTAGTATCCTGAGCTGCAGCCGCAATTTGGGACTGCATAAAAAATGTGCTCTGAAATGATGAAAGCACGAGCGCAAGTATTGCTACTGTCGCTCCACTCACCATGATGATACTTCTAGTGGATTTTACCATCAATTCGAATGGAGACCTGTTGAAGATAAGGTTTGATTAAATTGAAATTTAACACATATTTCCTGTTAATCTTTGACTTGCAGCTTGTACAGTTTGTTAGAATTATACTATTACCCTATACGTGATATTAGTAATTAGATATTGCGGATCTTGACAATTGTTATCAATCGTTCGCCAATTGAGAATTTTGGATGTTACCGATTACAGCTAGTGAATGGTTAAGGTTCTAAGTATCAAATCTGACATGAATTGATTTTGCTATCTGCGCCTTGATGTGTTCTGGAATTCCGCCATAGCACTTGTTCAATATCTCTGTATTTTCCCATCCACCCAAGCTTGCCACGTAGGCAAGTGACCAGTTTGTAGCTGCCAGATAGTACTGAGCCATCGTATGCCGGAAAAGATGCAAGGGATGTCCACCAAAGTACAATCCGTCGCCCAATGCATAGATTCTGGTCTTTTCATTGAGCCAGCTGCTTCTGTCAAGCTCTGCAAGTATCTTTTTGAACCTAACAGCCATTTTATGCATAAGGTAAGATGCTTGCAGAGCGTTTGCCTTGTCGCTTTTTGCATTTTCAAAGAACAAAAATTTCCTCTCCTTAGGCAGCCTATCCTGAGCAGTCTCTACAACAGCTCTGCACTCTTCAGTTGGGTACTTCACCCACCACTTGCCTTCTCTAGTCAAATACCAATCTCCTCTTTTTATCTTCGATTCAAATTGTTCCACTCTGAACAGTGGTGAGAATGCAACTCTGTCCCAGCTCATGGACGCCATAGCAAATGCCCTAGCTCCAGTGTGCAAGTCGATGTTCATAAAAGACCACGTTTCCCAATCATTTCCATTCTCAAGCCGTTTGTTTATCTTGTCTATCTGATCAGGCGTCAGCATGATGTCCTTGTACTCGCCCAATCTTTCCGGCGTAGTCGATAGCCCATACCTTCTGCCTTCCCCGTGAGCAAAATTGATGTTGTGGGCTGACAGAAAGCTGCGGTAAGCGTTGATGGTGTTTGTCTTTTGCATCTGTGGGTAAGCGGTGTTGAACCATGCAAGAAAGTTCCGCCAGTACTCTATGGCAATTTCTTTGCGCTTTCCAGAGTCTATGGTACACCGAAGCTTATGATAGTTTCAGGCATTACTTTCAACTGGTCTGAGATTCCATGTATCACGTTGATGAGATACTGAATCCTTCTCGGTGGAATCCAGCCTGACTTTAGAAATGTTATCCATTTCTGTACCGATGGCAGCTGGTTGAACGGTTTATTTTCTAGTTGCCTGTATTCTTGCGCCAACTGCTTTTGTGGCGAGATGACAATATTCCCATTAGCATCGCGCTCAATACTCCACTTTTCTTCCTGTTCCATCTCTGAGAGATAACGTGAGACAGTACTGTGGTCCTTGCCTATGTCTACGCCTATCTCTCTTGTGGTGTAGTTGCCATTCTGGATGCTAATTGCGATAGCTTCCTTGATCTTTTCTCTGTCCTTGACCTTTAATCCCTTGACCCGTAAACGGCTCTTGCGTACAAGCGTTTGAGCCACTATCCATCTACCTCTTCTTTGGTTGCAACACTTAGAACCAACAGAAGCAGTGACGTGGTGGGGGGATAGATATACCAGATATTAAATAATAAAGTCGGAAAATTTGTTAGTGTTACTTGATGAATGCTGAAGCAGAAGTTTAGCATCTGTGAATTTTCGGGACTAGCTTGAACTTTCGCGTTTGTGCAACGAGTTATGCAACGCTTTTGGTGCATTGGACGCTCGAAGGGAGCGATTTTCTCACATAATTATCTGCATACTGCCCTTCAGTCAGCATATTTTTTGTTTTTCTGGCATGCTTGTCAAATATGTAAACTACGCACGCTAGACGGTTAGCACTCTCTTTGCTTCGTTGACCCGGTCGAGCAGCTCTTTCAGAAATACATCTGCAAACTGCTCAAAGGTGTAGACGGAATACTTGGTCCTGTATTCCTGCTTGCGTTTCTGATACTCGGCTTCAAGCCACGCAAAATCGGCCTCCTTCAGCTTTAGGATAAAGTTCTGTGACTTGGCCTTTGACTCGAACATGTTGAGCATGAAGTAGCTTGCAAACTGGGTGAAGCTGTTTGCCTTGTATTTCCTGCCGTACTCGTCCTTGTATTTTTCGTAGTTCTCGTCAAGCCACGCCTTGACGTCAGAGCGTATGGTAAGCGACGTGTAGCGGCCGGCAAAATCCTCCTTTATCGTGCAGGCGTCCACCGTGTAATAGCCACGCTTTACCTCGTTCATCATGATGATGAGCGCGCTTGGCACGAACATGCCGGGGTAGTATTCATCAGTGATCTTTTGCAGTTTTGCTAGTATCGCCGGCTTGAGGCCAATGGTGGCGTAGCCTTGGCTTGGCACAGGATTTTGAAGCGCCCCCTCCGATAATTAACCTTTTTAATAAAAGTGAGGAGGGAGGCTACTTGGCCTTGGGTTCGACGTAGCCTTTCAGGTCCTCGCCGTTGATGATGTCTTCTTCTGGCGGCACATAGTCGACCACTCCGTGCCTCTGCTCTCCGGGATACCTCTTCTGCGTTGCAAGCGCTACCACAACGAATAGCGGGACCGATATCAGAGGCGGTATGAAGGTGTCGAGTCCTGCCAACTCTACAGGTATTATGAAGAACATCAGCAGCCTCAGCGCGGATCCTACTATGAGCGACGTAACTGCAGCCGGCATGTTGGACTTTCTCCAGAACAGACCAAAGGTCAGCGGTCCCCACGCTCCTGCAAAGACTATGTCGAATGCAAGTATCAGATAGATGCCGGGTTGCGGGATGAAATAACCTAGGATGAATGCAGAAGCCATCATGGGAAGCATTAATAGACGTGTCGTGACGAGCAGTTTGCGATCGTTCATCCCCTGCCGCTTCATTATCCTCTTCAATATGTTCCGCTGGATGATGTTTCTAGACATGACCGACGATATGGCAAGCAAACCGCCGCTTGCAGTGGACATCGATGCGCCGAGCACGCCCATGAGCAGGGCGGCGCCTATGGCAAATGGAACATGGTTGAGCGCAAACGTCGGGTAGGCCATGAACGGGTTTTCGAGATCCGGTATCATGAACAATACGAATATGCCTATCATGCTCGTAGGTATGACGGTGAGGAACGTCAGGCCCGCGCCCATGAACGCACCCTTCCGCGCAGTCTTGGGGTCTTTTGCTGCAAAGACGCGTTCCATAAAGTCCAGCGCGACGATGTCACCTATGGCAAGGGCCATTATGCCTGCCCAGTTGATCAACGCGCCGTTGGCCATATCGAACAGACCTGAGAGGTCCAGGTACTCTGGAGGTGTGGCTGCGAGCACTTCGCCAAAGTCGACGCCGGTGTAGCCGGCCGCAACAAAGATGAACGCTGCCCAGAATGCACCTATTGCAAGATAGACCTGGAAAATGTTAGTGTAGGCAGACGCAAAGAGTCCGCCGGCAAACGTGTAAACGAGGACTAGTAGTGAAATTGCCATCATTCCCCAGAAAAAGTCGATTCCAAACACCGCTTCAAGAATGAATCCACATGCTGCAAAGTTGCCTGCAACGAGCACGGTGAAGCTTATCATCATGAGCACACCGGATATGCCTTCCGCGGCGCTGCCGAAACGACGGAAGTAAAAGTCAGGAAGGGTGAGCATCGCCATCTTGTTTAGTCTCGACCCGTAGAAAATTCCAGTGAGGAGCAGACAGGCGCCGAGGCCTATAGGAATAGCCGCACCTGCCCAGAACCCAAACTCAAACACGAGCGCGACGTTGCCAAGCGACGAGTTACCGTCAATAGCCTGAGCCGCGAGCATTGTTCCCACAAACATGAGTGGCAGGCTCTTTCCAGCAACCATGAGTCTTTTACTGCTGCTTTTGACAAATTTTCCCGTAAACACTCCGACGATGACGGTGAGCGCCAGGAAGGCAATGATAGCTATTCCATACCCGTCGATTTCAGCCATGTCCCATTCCTATATATTTAGTAAATATATAAAACTTGCTCGCGTGAAAAGTTCGACTGTCGAACATACGCCCTTACGCGCTCTTGCACACGCCAAGCAGGTTCAGAATGTGGAAGGAAAAGGCGATGTCCTCTTTTTCGATGTCAGGTACGCGCTCGCCGGCTTCGTGCTTCAGATCCTGCAGAAAGTCGTAGATTTCGTCTACGCTAACCCGCGCGTCCTTGTAGCCAAGGTTTTCGTTGACTGTGTTATACATGGAGATGTAATAACTCAGGAAGCTGGTCTTCATCAAGGTCTTTTCCATGTCGGCTGTTGCGCGGAAGACCCTGGACGTACTTCCTTTCATGATTGCTTGGTGCCCGCGTGCGATATAAGGGTTGGTGCAAAAAATGTAAACTACGTATTTGAGAGCGCCCGGTGATGCGTATACTACAGCTGTATGGCCTTCTGTTGTACGAAAAGTACGATATCCGCGTTTTTTTGCAGAATTTCCAGACAGAAATTATAAATACGTAGATTACTAATACCATGCGCGAATGCGGGTCAAAAACATCCCGGTCAGCAGGATAGACATAGCAGAGGAAAATGTCAGGAAAGATCATTCATTTGGGGACGACGGCAAGGACAGGCTCATCAAAGAACATTTGTCAAAGTTCGACCTCCTTCAGCCCGTCGTCGTGCGCTTTGACGCAAAGAGCAAGCGCTACAAACTCCTGATAGGGCGCAGGAGGTTTTTCGCCCTGAGCGCCAAGGGCGAGACTAGGATCCCTGCAGTCGTAACGGAACTTGAAGGTGCCGAGGCCGAGGCCGCGTCGCTCTTTGAGAACCTCATAAGGAAAGACCTGTCGCCGCTTGAAAAGGCCAAGATGGTCAAGAGGCTGGTCGTGTCGACCAAGTCTGGCATCACCGGCGTATCTGCTAGGTACGGCCTTCCAAAGAGCACGGTGAGCGAGTGGCTCAGCATCCTGTCTTTGCCGCAGCCGCTGCAGGACGGCATAGAGGCCGGCAAGATCACCACGTACGAGGCCATAATGATAGCAAGAAAGCCCAAGGCGGTCCAGGAGAGGTTAGCAGAAGCCGCAGGCAGTGGCTCCCTGCAGGAGGCCATGTCCGAGGTAGGCGTAAAGCGTGGCGCGCCAAGGGGACTTTTGACGGTAAGACTGGTGTTTGACCCGCGCAAAAGGCAGGACAAGGAGCTCTGGGAAAAGCTCGAAAAGATGGCATCGCGCGAAGGCCTGGACGTGACGCAGTACGCATGGCGCCTTCTTGCAAGGCACGCAGAGCAATCGTAGATTACGTTATCCTGCGTGAATGGGCCGGAACAACCATGGAATAGAGACTACGGGTTGACGTAATTTACCTAGAAATATTTTTAATATACTTACTAAATATAAACTCTGATAGCCAATGGGCATGGAATTTTACGGCGACTCGTACAAGGGAAATGACGAACCAATCTTTGTTGGAATACCCACGTTTTTGAAGCTGCCGTGGGTAAGGAGCAAGGCTGAGCTGGACAAAGTCAGGCCGGACGTCGCCATCATAGGCGAGCCGTTCGACTTTGGGACCACCATCCGCCCCGGCGCAAGGTATGGGCCCAGGGCCATCCGCGCTGCTTCGACCGTTCCGTCGCCGCCCTACGAGCACTTTAACATAGAAACAGGCGTTGACCCGTTTGGAGTTTTCAGGACCGTCGACTACGGCGACGTTAACATCTCGCCGGGTGACGTCGTCGAGTCGCACAGGCGCATGACAGACAAGGTCAAGGAAGTACTTGACATTGACGGGATACCCGTCATGCTAGGCGGCGACCACTCGATCACGTTTGCAAACGTGAGAGCGTTTGCGAAAAAGTACAAGAACATCGGCATGATCCACATCGACACCCACGCCGACTGCGCGCCGCAGGGGCTGACAGGTTTCAAGTACGACCATGGCGCGCACATACGCAGGATAATGGAGCTTGGCTGCCTGAAAGGCAAGAACTACACGCTCATCGGCCCCAGAGGCTACTGGCCCGGCCCGGACCTCTACAAGTGGATGGCAGACCAGGACTTTCAGTGGTTCACGATGCTCGATGTTGAAGAACTGGGCATCGACAAGATTGCAAAAGAAGCAGCAGACAGGGCAAACGACAACGTAGACGCCGTCTACATAAGCTGGGACATCGACACGTTTGACCCGGCCTACGCGCCCGGCACAGGCGAGCCGGAGCCAAACGGCCTGACCTCTAGGGAGGGCATGCGTCTGATGCGGTTGCTGTCAACGTCGTTTGACCCTGACAGGTTTGCGTTCGACCTGGTCGAGGTGGCGCCGAACTACGACGTGAGCGACGGAAGTTCCTACAACGGCGGCATCACGTCGGGTCTCGCAAACCGCCTCATAGTAGAGCTTCTCGCGGGCCTTTCGCTAACAAAGAAGGGGCAGACTGAGGGCAAGCCGGTCAGGCCCCACCTGTACAGGGGAACCGGCCATACGTACGACTTTGGCAATGGTCCCAAGGCAAAGGTGCCAAAGAGGCCGCCCCTGAACTACGGCAAGAAGTAGAAAGGGCATGATATACATCAAGGCGACTGTGAAGGGCGAGCCCGACGCGCCGCCCCTCACCAGGGTATTCCAGTATTCCGACGAGACCGACGAGCTGATACTGCGCCATTCCATCGGGATAGCGGAGGAAAAGCTTGAAAAGAATATGAAGCTGAACGTCAACGAAGCGTTGTTGCTGTACGCAAATCATGTCGCGCTGGGAGTGCGGGCCAAAAAGCGCGCCGGTGTAATTGAAAAGAATGCCAGATCGTTGTTGTCTGCAAACCAGGTGCTGGTCGGGGTGCCGGAGACGTTCAGGTTCATTTCGTTTGACGCGGTAGTAGACGGAAGGCGCGAGTGGGTCGTCCTAAAGGAGCCCATACCAGCCTCGGGATACATAATGGCGGCAGAGTAAGATGGTGCTAGAGATATTCGACGTCATGCTGGAGCCGATATTCTCGCTGTTCCACGCAGCCGAGTCGTCCATCGATACGGCCGCGCCGGCAGGCATACTGCTCCTCGGGTTCCTGACAGGTCTTCGCCACTCGATAGAGGCCGACCATGTAGCTGCGGTATCAACAATGGTCACAGGCGGAGGCAAAAAGCTCCGCAGCGCTCCGGTGCTCGGGACGCTCTGGGGCCTAGGGCACACCGCGACTTTGTTTGTGGCCGGGCTTCTGGTGCTCCTGCTTGCCGTGAACATACCCGAAAGTGTGAGCGGCAGGCTGGAATTCGGCGTTGGGATAATGCTCCTGTTCCTTGCAGTCACGACTTTTACAGGCTTTAGCGCCGAAAGGTTCTTCCGCGGGCTTTTCAAAAAGCAAAGCCACTCGCACCCGCACGCCCACCCCGAACACGGCATAGTACACACCCACGAGCACGGCCACGAGGCAGAGCACCACCACGGCCACAAGTCCATCATAGTCGGCATGATACACGGCATGGCAGGAAGCGGCGCGTTGATGCTAGTCGTCCTGTCGACCATCCAGTCTGTTCCGCTGGGCCTTGCATACGTCGCCATCTTTGGCGCCGGCTCGATAGCAAGCATGGCGGGCGTGAGCACGCTCATCGGCCTGCCCTTTGCAAAGATGCACAACTTTGCCAAGGTGACGCTTGCCCTGCGCTACGCGTCGGCCATAGTCGCGTTTGTCATAGGCGCGGGTCTGGTGTACGAGCTTGGGTTTGTAGACCAGGTGTTCAGTCAGTAGTAGTGGTGCGACGGTCGCTGGGCCTTGCCCAGCTTGTCAAAGTGGTCATGCTCCTGCCTGCCGCCGCGGTGAGAGTGGGTGGTGCCGTCGGCGTGCGTGTGTGTGTAGTACTGGGGCTTGGCAACCAGCACGTCGTCGACGCGCATCAGGAGGTTTGCCACCTCCACTGCCGTCCCGAGCACCTGCTCTTTTACTGCCACCGGCTCGATGATGTTCAGTGATTCCATTTCCTGGACCCTGCGTTCTGTTGCATTGACGCCGTGCCGGCCCGCCGCGGCGCGAAGCCGGGCAAGCGTGTCAATTGCGTCCATACCGGCGTTGGCCGCTATTGTCAGCGGGATCTCTTCGAGCGCCTCTGCAAACTTCAATACTGCAAGCTGCTCCCTGCCTTCGACAGACATGGCCTTGTCCCTGATGGCCCTTGCCATGGCGGCCTCTGCGGATCCCCCGCCTGCCACGACTGCAGGGTTTGCGACAAAGTCCCTGAGAACGTTGAGAGCGTCCAGCATCGATCTGTGGAACTCGTCCAAGACTTTGCTAGAGCCGGCGCGCAAGAGTATAGTCATCGATTTGGGGTTCTTGCATCCTTCCACAAACACCATCCTGTCGTCGCCCACGAACTTTTCGTAGACCACTCCCGCATGCCCAAGGTCGCCTGCAGACACCTTTTCAGGATCGCGGGTCATGCGCGCGCCCGTAGCCTTTTCGAGCCACCATAAGTCGTTTTCCTTCACCCTGCGCACGGACATCACGCCGGCGCGCGCAAGCATCGTCTGCGCCTGCATGTTTATCCCGCCCCTGCAGATTACGACGTTTGCTCCCGAGTCGATGACTGCCTGTACCTTGCGCCGGACGTCAAGGGTCTGCCAGTCGATGTAGGACTTGACTTCCGACGGGAGCGATATCCTGATCTCCGCGTCGGTCCTCGTCCTCTTGCCCTCAAGGTCATCGTCGAGCAGGAGTATGCGGGCGTCTTTGATCTCCTTTGGCATCGCCGAGTTGTCCGCAGTCTTATCTATCACTACGCCGGAGACAAGTCGCGTGTCTGACACGCCGCCGGGCTTTTGCTCTATCTTGATGTTGTCTATCTCTGCCTTGCCAGAATCAAAGTCTGCGACCGCAAACGCCGCGTCCACGACAATCCTTGCGATGTCGCCGGCCTCGGCGCAAGACGATATAGCTTTTGAGCCAAGGCAGGTAGCCGCAAGTTTTTCCATAACCCATCTGTCCGAAGGATCATACGCTGTGGCGATCTTGCCCAGCTTGTCGATGGCTATGTCAAGTCCTTTTTGGTACCCATCGGTAATCGTCGCCGGCGATATTCCCATGTCCAGCAGTTCCTCGGCCTTTGCGACGAGGGCGCCTGCGAGAACAACGACTGATGTCGTGCCGTCGCCCACCGCGTTGTCGACTGCGTTTGACGCCTCTATCAGGACTTTGGCTGCAGGGTGCTCGACATCTATCTTTCTCAAGAGCGTCGCGCCGTCCTTCGTGATCGTGATCTCTCCCATCACGTCGACGAAAACCTTGTCCATGCCCCGGGGCCCAAGCAGGCTCTTGACCATTTCTGACATCAGTTTTGCAGCAAGCATGTTGTAGCGCCTAGCCTGGCCGCCGCTTGCGCGGGCAGTCCCCTCCTTGAAAAGCTCCAGACCGGGGCTTTCGCGCAAGGCCATAACTACGGTGCGGTTGCTCTGTATTTATGCAGTGTCCTGCCGTATGTAGAATACGAACCGGCATCTTTTCAGAAAGCGCCTGCTTGCAGTAGTTTACGTATCGCGTATTTAACAGCGGACGTGGAAACAAAGTTCTTGTCCTGACGCGCTCACAGGACATGCGTGATCTACCTTTACAGGTGCCTCGGCTGTCTTGAAGTGTTCTCGTCCAAGGAAAGCGCGGACAGGCACGACAAAAAGTGCAGGCTCGTCGGGTACCTGACCATGACTCTGGACGAATTCCTGAAAGGCCGAAAAGCCCGCAACTAGGTTATTATCATAAAACGCACGCAAAAAATGACGGATCTTAAAATCATAAGTAGTTCTCAATGAATTTTACTGGCATGGAATTTCCGGACACAAGTATCGTCGAGCAGATAGAGATGAAGATGATACGCCCGTCCCAGTTTGCCGTAAGGGACAAGGTCCAGAAGGCCAATTCCGAGATGGAGACCCTTGCCTCGAGTATCAGGGAGCACGGGCTGTTGCAGCCCATACTCATCAGGCCTCTTGATCACGGCTTTGAAATCGTGGCCGGCCACCGGAGGTTCCAAGCGTGCAAGTCGCTCAGGTGGAGGTTCATCCCCTGCAAGATACGCGAAATGACAGACAAGCAGGCCTACGAGATTCAGCTTACAGAGAACATACAGCGCAAGTCCATGGACCCCATCGAGGAGGCAGAGGCGTTCAGGCGATACGTTATGGACTTTGGCTGGGGAGGGGTGAGCGAGCTCGCAAAAAAGATTGGAAGGAGCGAAGAGTATGTTTCGCACCGCCTGCAATTGTTAAAGCTGCCGGAAAGTGTCAGGGAGCAGATTGCCCAGAACAGGCTCAACGTCAGCCAGGCCATGGAGCTTACAACGCTTTCTTCGTCAAGGCAGGCCGAGGTCGTAAGCCAGATTGTGAGCGAGAACATGACTGTCAGGGAGATCCGCGAGATGAAGCTGGCAATGGCAAAGATGGAACACGACGCCCCCTACGAGCCGGCCGGCACATCCAAGCATGTAAAGATAGCCAAGAAGGCGTCGTTGACGCTCAGAGTCACACTTGCAAGGATTGACAACCTGATAGAGGAAGTGCATGCAACCGTCGAGCCCGAGCAGCGCGCCGAGCTTGTGAGCATGTTGATGGCCATGAGGATTCAGATCCACTCGATGATAGACGAGGCCATCAGGTTCAAAAACGCCAGCCAGAAATCTGTCAGATAATTATCGGCCGAGGAACGGCGGCACCCACTCGTCGAGGAACTTTTTGTATTCTTTTGGCGTGTGCGTCAGTGCGTGGAACGACGGGTCCTTTGCGGGGATGAAATCGTACACTTCGTACGACTGGATGATGTCGCCAAACAGGTTTCGGTATATGTCGCTCTCCTCGTCTGCCATCTCCTCGTTCAGAAACACCTGGACTGTTATCCAGTCGTAGCCTCCCCTGGTCCTGCCTGAAAATATCACGAAAGGCGCATCTGCGAGGTATTTCTTTAATCCCTCGATCCTCTTTGGCAGGTGCTGCGACGTCTTGAACGTGACGAGCGCGACGCGCATGGTCCGGCGGCGGAGCTTTTTCATGTCCACTGAAATGGTGTAGCCGGTAATGACGCCGTCGCCTTCGAGCTTCGCAATCCTTGACTCTATTTCGTCTTCCGTCAGGTTGTAGCCGTAGCCCCGCAGAAAGTCCCAGAGCTCCTTTACGTCCTGCTTGGAGTTCTTGCTTAGCGCCGACAGTATCAGCTCGTCGATGTCGTCAACCACAACAAGCATAGGGGTAGGTAGGTTATAGATTTTTCAAGTTACGCCATGCTTGCCGTCAATTCTGTGTAATCAGTCACGCAGACGGGAAGCCGCTGTGCATTTTGCTTAATAATCTTAAATATTTGCCAGCGCAAGCTCCAGAAAATGGCCATGCTCTCCGAGGGCATCGGGTACTTTGTGCTCCTTGGAGTGGGGCTTGTGATGGCCCTCATCGTCACCCTGCTTGTCAGGGCCGAGACGAAATGGCTTGGCACCAGAAAGACGTTTGAATGGTTCTACACGGCAGGCCGAAACGTCAAGACCGGTCTGATCGCGACATCCGTCGTGTCAGCATGGACGTGGGCGGCGACTCTTTTGCAGTCGTCTACTGTCGCGTACCAGTTCGGAATCAGCGGGCCATTCTGGTATGCAGCCGGCGCGTCCATACAGGTCGTGCTTTTTGCAATACTTGCAATAGAACTAAAGCGCAAGGTCCCGACATCGCACACCTTCCCGGAGGTCATTTACGCGCGGTTTGGCCGTCACGCGCACAAGATCTTTCTCTTTTTTGCGCTGATGACAAACACGATTGTAACTGCGATGCTTGTGCTCGGCGGAGCCGCTGTGGTCAATTCGCTCACCGGCGTCAATATCTACGTCGCGGCGTTTCTCATCCCGGTGGGAGTCATTATCTACACGCTTTTTGGTGGGCTGAAGGCGACGTTCTTTGCAGACTACCTCAACGCAACCTTCATTTTTGTCGTCATACTCATTTTTGTGACTGCCATCTACTTTGCCAGCCCGCACATTGGTGGGATAACCGGCATGTTTGACAAGCTGACTGCTGCAAGCGCGCTCAGGCCGGTGGAAGGAAACTCGATGGGCGCGTACCTGACGATGGCGTCGCTTGGTGGCCTGATATTTGGCATCATCAACATAGTGGGCAACTTTGGCACGGTGTTTGTCGACCAGGCGTACTGGCAGCGCGCAATAGCTGCAAGACCCAAGTCGGCGATAAGCGGCTTTCTGGTCGGCGGGCTCGCGTGGTTTGCCATACCATTTGCCCTTGCGACCACGCTTGGCCTTGGCGCAGTCGCAGTCGGGGTCTCGCTCACACCAGAACAGATAGGCATGGGGCTCGTCGCGCCAGCGGCTGCGTCGCAACTGCTCGGCGACGTCGGGGCGATATTGCTTCTCACCATGCTTTTCACGGCCGTGATGTCTGCCGGGTCGGCTGAGCTTGTGGCAGTCTCGTCGCTTGTCACCTACGATGTCTACCGCACGTACGTCAAGCCCTCTTCCACGGGAAGGGAGCTTTTGCGCGTGTCCCGCATAGCGATACTTGGCTTTGGCATAGGTATGGGCCTGCTTGCCACCATGCTTCTGCAAGTCGGCGCTAGCCTGCAGTACGTCTACTTGGCAATGGGAATACTCATCGGCTCTGCCGTTGCACCAATAACCATTGCGGTCGTCTGGAAAAAGGCCAACAAGGTTGCAGCCACTTCTGCCGCGCTCGTCGGACTTGGTTGCGGTGTCGCGGCGTGGCTTGGCTCTGCCAGCGTGCTGTACGGCGAGATCACCGTCCAGTCTACCGGGCAGCTGGTGCCCCTTCTCACCGGCAATGTGACTGCAATAGCCGTGGGCGCGCTGGTGTCGATAATCGGCAGCCTCGTCAGGCCTGAGAACTTTAACTTTGAGGTGATGAAGCAAAAGATCCTCGTAGTCGATGACAGGATACGCTCGATGATAGAGCACGACACTGACGAAAAGTTCCTGAAAAAGTCAGCCCAGTTCAGCTACAAGTACGCGATAGCCCTTACTCTCGTGCTAGTAGTCGTGTGGCCGCTCCCGCTTTACTTCTCCGGCTATGTCTTTTCATCGTTTGTCTACCATGTCTGGATAGGCATTGCTGTCGCGTGGGCCGCAGGCGCCGCCGGCGTCGTCATAGTGCTCCCGCTGGTGGAGGCTAGGCGCGGCATCTCCATCGTGCTTCGGAGGATAATGATGCTGCGCATGTCAAAGGACGAGCCGGTCCCGGGCGCGGACAGCATTTCAGAACACGACAGGCGCGCGCTCTATGACTCACGCAAGATACTGGTAGCAGTTGACGGGTCCAAAGAGTCGCTTAGCGCACTTACATATGCCAGCTACCTGTTCGACGAGGAAGCCGAGGTCAGGATATTCCTGCTCAACGTCATCGAGTGGACGGACGAGAGCGACGGGTCGGTAGACGAGAGGCTTGCATCAGAGATGGAAGAGGAAGGCAGGCGGATGCTCAGAAGCGTCATGATACCAAAGAAGATGGGCAAGTACGAGAGGATAGTCAAGCTCGGCGATCCCGCAACCAAGATAGCCGAGACCGCTGAGAAACTCAGGGTTGACATGATAGTCATGGGAAGGAAGGGACTTGGCGGCAGCCAGGCCGACGTCGGCCATGTTACGGCAAAGGTGTTGCAGTCCACTACTAAGCCGGTAGTCCTGCTCTAAACGGTTAGCCGACGTCGGCGGATTTCAGAAATAACCAAAACATATTGGCAATCACGCTAGAAATTCAAAAAAAAGATGAATTTGTGAGCCATTTTAGACGGCCCGAGACAGCACTACTTGACGACCAGCACCGGCACAGCCGACTTTTGCGTCACGTGGTGCGAAACGCTGCCAAGGAACGCCTCTTTCAGGCCGCTCATGCCCCGGGAGCCCATCACTATCAGATCGACGGTGTTTTTTGGGCTCTGTGAAAAGTCCACGATGGCGGAGGCCGGGTTTCCCTCCAGTATCTCGTACCTCAGCTGGACCCCCTTTGACTCTGCCTGTTTCTTTGATTCTTCAAGGAAAGCTTTTGCCTCCTTGAAGATCTGCTCCTTTGCGGCCCTGTCGGGCTGGTAGGCTTGGACCGCGGGGAACGGCAGCACGAACACGGCAAGTATGCTGGATCCGCACTTTTGCGCAAGCGCTATCGCGGCGTCAAGCGCGCGCCTAGAGTTTTCCGAGCCGTCCAGCGGGGCGAGGATATTTCCAAAGTTCATTTTACCTCGCCGCCTCCGCGGCCCTTGCTTTTCCCAATATTAGGCTCCGGGAGCGTACGGTCTTTTTGAACAGCACGAAGCCAAGGCCAGTAGTCACCGACCCGAACAGGATGTTTACTAGGCTTGACTCGCCGCTGGCGCCGGCCATCAGCGTGAAGACAAGTCCCAGACCCATCATTAGCACCCCGAGGCCTGCAAAGACAGTCATCACTTTTGGTAGCCTCTGCGGCACCTGCGGCAATGTCTTGTCCGGGATTATGCCGCTTGTGACCGCTTGGTGGCAGACGTCGCAGTAGTGGCCCTGCTTCTTGCCCTGCCACGCCGATTTCAGGAAGTAAAACTCTACCTTGCAAAGGTCACATCTCTGCATGGGCAGAGTTATCCTTCCGTGGTCGTCAAAGTCCTTGCCCATCTTGAGCATGCAGTCCCGGCAGTAGTACCCGGGTATCCTCCACATGCGGTGGAACTTGTACTTCTTGAACCCGAGCGCCTTGCCGCAGCCGGAGCAGCCGGTCATCTCTACCGGCCTCCCGGCTCAGGCACAGTCTTCTGCCTGCGCGCGACTTTGGCTATTCCGTGACGCGCCTCGATTATCGGCAGACCTACTATGAAGAAGGTCGCGCCCGACACCCAGGCAACTGCTATTCCCACCCACAGCCCGTAGAAGTTGACGTCAAAGACGTATCCCGAGAAGAACAACGGCATGGGCCAGCCGACT
The DNA here is from genome assembly GCA_964464395.1 of uncultured Nitrososphaera sp. GTDB lineage: Archaea > Thermoproteota > Nitrososphaeria > Nitrososphaerales > Nitrososphaeraceae > Nitrososphaera. The sequence continues at coordinate 61,700 of CAYXFY010000005.1, read as the reverse complement.
ATCAGAACGAGCGTCATCAGGCCGCCTCCCTTCAGGGAAAACTTGAACGCCTTTCTGAGCGTCGCCTCGTCCTGCTCGCGCTTGTCTACTTCGGCGTGCGTCAGCTCCACCAGGGTGATCTTCCTCTGTATCTCGCTCCACTCAAACGGAGTGCGCTTGATGAGGCTTCCAAGGACCGCTATGGCGCCTCCGCTCAGGATTCCTGCGATGTTGCCATACAGCATGGCGTAGTTGTTGCCAAGGCTTGCTATCGAGACCACGCCGCCGTACTCCGGAAGCGAGGCCGCCGTTCCGACCCACGCACCAAGTGCTATGAACAGCCCCGCGATTGCGCCGGCAGTAGCCGCGTACTTGTTTGTCCTCTTCCACGTTATCGTCAGAGCTATCGGGATGACCGCAGAGCCTATGAGCACGCCCATTGCCAGGTACACGAACCCGAGGCTGAGGCCGACTGAGAGCAGTATGACTGCAAGCCCGCCCATGCCAAGCCCGAACCCGACTATGACTGCCCTTGACACCTTCAAGAGCTGTTTACCTGTCGCATTGGGGTTACGGTAGGTCCTGTAGACGTCGTATGTTATCAGCGACGAGACTGCTATGAGCTCTGCAGAGCCTGCCGAAGTCACGGCCATGAACAGCATCGTCAGGACCATGATCGCTCCGACCTCGCCCATGAGAACAGACGCGGCCGCCGGCACCGTGAGTCCAAGCTGGACCTGCTCCGGCGTCAGGCTGACGCCCAGCGCCACCGCGGTCAGACCCATGGTAGTTGCAAGCGTGAACGGGATTGCGAACCAGCACATGCCGCCAAGCAAGAAGCCCTTGACAGTCGAGCTAGGCCTTGCAGCGATTGCGCGCTGCCAGTACGCCTGGTCGACAAACACCGTGCCAAAGTTGCCCACTATGTTGATGATGCCAAATATCAGGCCACCAAGCGACGCCATCGTCAGGTACGCGCCTGCAGCGTTTCCTTCGACTGGCCGGAGCGCAGCTGCTTCGACCAGCTTGTCGTACATGCCCTGTATGCCGCCTGTGACGGGGCTGATGAAGTAGACTGTCGCCACAAACGTCAGTATCACGACGAATATGATGATTGTGTGCATATAGTCTGCCACAAAGGTCGCCTTGAGGCCGCCCACCAGCGTGTAGATCATGACGCCTATAGGTATCAGGAAAGCTGCAAGTGAGATATTCATGCCTGTCAGGCCGTTGACGACTGCTGCGCCCCCAAGAAGGAGCATGGCAGTAACAATCATGTTTGTCATCAGCGCAAAGACAAGGAACACCCTGTGCGCCCCGTCGCCAAAGCGTGCGCGTATGATTTCAAGAAACGTGTGCGCATTTGGAGCCTTCCTCTTCAGCTCAATTGCCAAGATACCGAACAGGAGCACCTGTATCGACGCGCCGGCTGCATACCAGAATGGCCCGCTGACCCCGTACTGGTATGCGACGGTAGACGACTGCAAAAGAGTCGCCGCCCACGTCCACGCGGATACTATAGCCGCGGCGGTGAGTCCTGTCTTTATCACCCTGCCGGCGGTGTTGAACCACTCCGATGTCTGCGCCACGCCGAGGTACTTTTCCTCGACCTTGATCTCAAGCGATATGACCACCGCAAAGACAGCACCAAGCCCCACGACGATGAACCAGCCTATCGATTCATCGAGGACCTCGCCTATCCTGAATTCCCCAGTTATTGCCCCTGCGGCGTGCGCGTCCTGCATACTGCCTACGGCCAGTACCGCGACGATCGCCAGAAGCGACAGAGTTGCCAGCTGCAGCCTTGCCATGCGTCTTGAGAATATCGTGATTTACTTATCGATTTGAGAAGGAATTTCCCTTATTAGCTGATCATGTCAAGATATTCCAGCCGACGTCGGCTAAATCAAAAACCTGCGCGCGAAAAGTTCGAGCCGGGCCAGACCGGAACCGGCTTGAACGCTATTTTTTTGCCGCTATAAACGGCCGGCGACCGTGCTACACCCTGCACCATTTCTTGTGCGACTCGATAAGGTAGGGCTTGTCCGTGGCCAAAAGCTCGCCGCACTTGTCGCAGCGAAGGACCCAACCATCGTCGCTAGTATTTTCATCAAACAGCACCATTTTGAGGAATTTCCTCAAAAGCTTCATTAACTAAAATACGTCAAACCGGTTTATATGCACCGGGTATGCCCCGCCGTGCACTGCACCCGGCGGTTTGTGATATATGCCGTAAATTACGGATTCCGGTACTCAATAATAAATACGACATTCAGCAAGTATGCGCCATGATGCTTGCTCCACGCGAGATAGACAAGCTGTACGTCTTCATGGCGGCCGAAGTCGCGCGCAGAAGGCGCGCAAGGGGCTTGAAGCTGAATTACACAGAAGCTGTAGCGCTCATCTCCGACCACATAGTCGAAGGAGCCCGGGACGGCAGGTCCGTTTCGGAGCTGATGAGCTCCGGCAGGCAGGTGCTGACAAGAAACGACGTGTTGCCAGGCGTGCCGGAGCTGATAAAGCACGTGCAGGTGGAGGCCACGTTTGAGGACGGGACGAAGCTTGTGACCGTCCACAACCCCATAGCGTGATTGACTTGATACCGGGCGAATACTTCATCTCAGACAAGCCTGTGATAGCAAACAAGGGGCGCAAGACCGCCACCGTGAGGGTGAGCAACACGGGCAACAGGCCCATACAGGTAGGGTCGCACGCCCACTTTTTTGAAGTGAACAAGGCGCTGTCGTTTCCAAGGGAAAAGGCGTACGGTTTCCACCTGAACATACCGGCCGGAACGTCATTGCGGTTTGAGCCCGGCGACACGCGTGAAGTGGAGCTTGTGGAATACGCCGGCAAGAAAATAGTCTACGGCTTTAACGGCCTCGTAAACGGCAGGCTTGCTGTCAAGAAAAAGCAGGCGCTTGCAAAGGCAAAAGCCAGGGGGTTCTCAGGCGCATGACGCTTGCAATCCCGCGCAGGCAGTACGTCGACCTTTACGGCCCGACGGTAGGCGACAAGGTGAGGCTTGCAGATACCGACATCATCATCGAGATAGAAAAGGACCTGCTTACATATGGCGACGAGATTGTGTTTGGCGGCGGCAAGAGCGCCAGAGACGGCATGGGGCAGGCAAGCGGCGTGCCAAGCAGAGGGGCGCTTGACCTTGTCATCACAAACGCCATAGTGTTCGATCCTGTGCTTGGCATAATCAAGGCAGACATTGGAATCAAGGACGGCAAGATTGCAGGTATTGGAAAGGCTGGCAACCCCAACGTGATGGACAACGTCGACATGGTCGTCTCTGCAAACACCGAGGTCATCGCAGGGGAACACACCATCTGCACGCCCGGCACCATTGACACTCACATCCACTTCATCTCGCCCCAGCAGGCAATAGAGGCGATATGCGCCGGCACGACCACCATGATAGGCGGGGGTACGGGGCCGGCGGACGGCACCAACGCGACGACGTGCACGCCAGGCCCGTGGAACATACACAGGATGCTCGAAGCACTTGAGGAATTTCCATTGAATTTCGGCCTCCTTGGCAAGGGCAACGACTCGCTCGAGCCTGCCCTGATGGAACAGGTAGCAGAAGGCGCCTGCGGTCTGAAGCTGCACGAGGACTGGGGTACCACGCCGGCCACAATAGACGCCGCGCTAAGAGTCGCGGACAAGACCGATGTTCAGGTCGCTATACACACAGATACCCTGAATGAGTGCGGCTTTGTAGACGACACCATCGAAGCCATAAAGGGGCGCACGATACACACGTACCACACGGAAGGCGCCGGCGGCGGGCACGCGCCGGACATCATGAAGATTGCCGGAGAAAAGAACATCCTGCCGTCGTCCACGAACCCCACCAGGCCGTTTACCGTAAACACGCTTGAGGAACACCTTGACATGATGATGGTCTGCCATCATCTTAGCCCGGGAATCCCGGAAGACGTGGCGTTTGCCGAGTCTAGGATAAGGGCCGAGACTATAGCCGCAGAAGACGTGCTGCACGACATCGGCGCGCTCTCAATGTACTCTTCAGACAGCCAGGCCATGGGAAGGATAGGAGAGGTCACGACGCGTGCATGGCAGACGGCAGACAAGATGAAGAAGATGGCCGGCAGGCTCAAAGAGGAAAAGGGAGACAACGACAACCTGCGCGCCAAACGCTACTTGGCGAAGCTAACGATAAACCCCGCGATAACACACGGCATCGCTGACCACGTCGGGTCGCTTGAGCCGGGCAAGATAGCAGACATTGTAGTGTGGACGCCACAGTTTTTTGGCATAAAACCAAAGCTGGTGATAAAGGGCGGCTTTATCGCGTACGCGCTCATGGGCGACCCCAACGCGTCGATACCTACGCCGGAGCCGGTATACTACAGGCCGATGTTCGGCGCCTTGGGATCTGCAAAATACTCGACGTCGTTTACGTTCACGTCAAAGCTTGCGATAAGGCGCGGCCTTGCGAAAAAGCTGAGGTTGAAGAAGAAACTGCTACCTGTCAGGAACTGCCGCAAGATTGGCAAGCGCAGCATGATGTACAACAACTTGGCGCCAAAGATAGAGATAGACCCCGAGACCTACGTCGTCAAGGTAGACGGCAAGGTGGCGACGACAGAACCGGCAACGAAACTGTCGCTTGCGAGGCTGTACAACCTGTTCTAGTTCGGCCGCCGAATCTGAATATTTATATATTTAGTAATTAGATAACATGGCATGCCTCCTGTAACCAACCAGAATGAAGTCGAAGCCGTCGCAAAGAAGGCGATCGAGACGCTGTACGGCCAGGGTTTCTCTGACCTGAAGGTGAGGGTGCTCCTCCCGTATCCAAACGAGCACAAGCGCGAGGGGTGGGACGCAAACATCACGTTCCTGCTAAACGGCCTCCAGTACACGGTCGACCTCCTCATCAACGAGAAGGACGGCCAGGTGACAAACGCAAGGCTCATCGACACTATGACGCCCCTCTGATTTTTTGTCCGGCCCGACGGTAGATTTAATATAATAATTAGCGCAAGCTCGCCCGGATGGACGCTCGGAACATCGGCCTCCGCAACATCGAAGTGGCAGACACGAGGATCTGCTCCATCGACGGCGAGAACGGCAAGCTCATCTACCGCGGCTTTGACATACTCGACCTTGTAAATCATTCCACTTTTGAAGAGACGTCTTATCTTCTGTTGTTTGGCGAGCTCCCGAACGCGGAGCAGCTTGCAGACTTTGGCCGGAGGCTGCGCGAGGCGCGCAACCTGCCCGAGCCCATCATAAAGAACCTGAAGAACAGGCCCAAGAGGGCGCAGCCGATGGACGTGCTCCAGTCGTGCGTGTCGGAGCTTGCAGACTATGACCTGAACATAGAGGACATGAGCAAGGAGGCGCACGTCAGGCGCGCGATTTCGCTAATAGCAAAGATACCCGCTATAGTTGCTGCATGGAACCGCATCAGGTCCGGCCAGCACGTCGTCGACCCGATGGAGGAAGGCTCGCACGCCACGAATTTCCTGTACATGCTGCGCGGCGTTGAACCGTCGGCGGACGAGGCAAAGGTGATGGACATATGCTTCATCTTGCACGCAGAGCACAGCTTCAACGCGTCCACATTTGCTGCAAGGGAGATATCGTCTACAAGGGCGTCAATGTACGCGGCAGTCAGCGGCGCAGTCGGCGCGCTGTCAGGCGAGCTGCACGGCGGCGCGAACGTCCAGGTCATGAAGATGCTCCTTGAAATCGGTGACCCGGCAAACGTGGAAAAGTGGGTCGCAGACAGGCTGTCGTCTGGCGGCAGGATAATGGGCATGGGTCATGCAGTCTACAGGACGACCGATCCTAGGGCCGACATCCTGTCCAGGCTTTCAAGGGCGATATCAAAAGAAAAGAACAACAAGTGGTACGAGATGACAGAGAGGGCTGAGCGGGCGACCAAGAAGTGGATGATAGACAACAAGAAACAAACTATTTATCCCAACGTCGACCTCTACAGCGCGTCAATATACTACAGCATGGGGATACCCATGGACCTCAACACTCCCATTTTCGCCGTGGCCAGGATAGCCGGCTGGTCGGCGCACATCATAGAAGAAAAATTCGCCGAAGCGGCGCCCAAGCCGGCTCTCTACCGGCCAAAGGCAGTCTACATCGGCAGGTACTGCGGGCCCATGGGCTGCGAGTACGTGCCGTTGGCAGAAAGGAACACGAAGGGCAGCTAGGCAGTACCGCCGCCGGCTTGCCTGAACATGGCGAGAGAAGGATACTTTACTTAAGAAAGTCTTATCTAGAAGAATGTTCTATTTGTAGGCCAGCAATTGGCAGCCTCTAGGACAGGCGTACTGCTTTCCGGCATCTCTGGAGGCATGGTGCTGGTTGTCGCGACAGCGCTTGCGTTGTTTTCTTCAGGCGAGACCGAAGGCAAGGCGGCGCCAGAATCGACAACTATTTTCATAGAAGAGTCGCTTGAGGATTTCTCGTCTCCCCCAGTTGCAGACGACTCTGATTCCACCGTGCGGACGAATGGGTACTGGAGCGGGCAGCTGGTCGGCATTTTCTTTGACACGGCCGGGTTGGAGCACGCCAGCGAAGCAGACGAGATCACTTTCAACGCCATTCAGGGCACAGGCTCTGTCCCGAGCGAGAACAAGTTTACTGGGTGGCACATCCTCTTCCACGCCATACTGGAGGCGGAGGGAAAGCCGCCCACGCATTTGATAATAGTTGACGAAAGGGACGCGGTGATCACTGTCCATCTGACTAATGACGTGCATCCGCAGAACAAGATTGGAAGGACCGTCCTGCAGGTCGAAAAAGCTACAAGAGAGATAATTTCGGCAAAGGTCACGGTTTACCGCGCCGACGAGCTGTACGAGCAGGGGCTGCTCGAAAGAGTCGTGATACACGAGATAGGGCACGCGCTGGGGCTGGGCCATGCAACTCCACCTGACGCAATAATGCACGCCAGTCTGGACGACTCCACGCTTTACCAGGTCGGGTCGTGTGAGTTTGCCGCCGTTCGATCGTTGTATCTGGATCACAAAGTAAGCGATAGCATAAAATGCGGCTAGAAACGCGTTCCGGGCGCCCTAATTCGAAAAGCTGATATGAAGACGGCCGGTGTTATGGCAGGGCAGCAATAGCATGGAAACCCTCAGGGAAGGCTCCGGAAGGCGCTGGGAAAAGAAGGAGAAGCCCAACCTTGGCAAGGAGGCAATCGAGCTCCACAAAAAACTCAGGGGCAAGATAGAGGTAAGGAGCAAGTTTCCCGTTAAAGACATGCACGACATCAGCATCGCCTATACGCCTGGCGTTGCGGAGGTGTGCAGGGCAATCCACGCAGACAGGGAGAAGGCGTTCGAGTACACGTCAAAGTGGAACAACATTGCCATCGTGACTGACGGGACAAGGACGCTCGGCCTCGGCAAGCTTGGAGCCGAAGCGGCGTTGCCTGTCATGGAGGGCAAGGCGCTCTTGTACAAGCAGTTTGGAAACGTCGACGCTTTTCCGATATGCCTTGCAACCACCGACATCGAGGAGATAATCGCGACCGTAAAGAACATCGCGCCGGTGTTTGGCGGGCTCAACATAGAGGACATAGAGACGCCAAAGGCGCTAGAGATAGTCGACAGGCTCGACGCCGAGCTTGACATCCCAGTATTTCATGACGACCAGCACGGCACAGCCGTCGTAACGCTCGCAGCGCTCCTGAACGCGATGCGGCTGACAGGCAGGGAGCCGGCGACGACGAGCGTGGTTGTGACAGGCGCAGGCTCTGCCGGCTATGGCATAGTCAAGATACTGAAGGAAGTAGGCGTGCAGGACATCACCGTGACTGACTCGCAGGGAGTGGTGTCCAAGGCGCGTGACTTGACAACGATGAACAAGTACAAGCTGGAGCTTGCAGAGCTGACGGACCGCGACGGCGCAAAGGGGAGCCTGGCAGGCCTTGCGGACGCGGTAAAGGGCAAGGACGTGTTCGTCGGCGTGTCGGGCATAAAGGGTCTGCTCACAGGCGAGATGGTCGAGTCCATGAGCAGGGACACGATAGTGCTCCCGCTGACAAACCCCGACCCCGAGATACACCCGAGGCTTGCTGCAAGGTCGGGCGCAAAGGTGATAGCAACTGGAAGTTACAAGTTCGAGAACAGGGCCAACAACGCTCTGGTGTTTCCGTTTACCATGCGCGCGATCCTGGACAACAGGGTGCGCACGATTAACCAGCGGCTGCTCGTCGCAGTGGCAAACGCGCTAGCAGACTTGGTCCCCAGAAACAACTTGGCGCCGTTTAACATACTGCCGGACCTGATGGACAAGAGGATACAGCCTGCGGTTACAGCTGCAGTCAAGTCGGTGTCAAAATAGTCAGGCAGTCCTAGCCTTTAGCCATTCTTTCGCGCGCTTTTCAGCCACGTGCTTTTTCAGTATGATGAGGGCCATCTCGTAGAACGTGAGCCCCTGCTTTCGTGACTGCATGTCTATCCACTTCAGGCCTTCGGCAAGCTCCGAGTCGTGCTCTGCGCTCATCACCATCTCGTCAACCATCTTGATGAACTGCTCGTCGTCGGCTTCAGTGATGGACATGCGGGCAAGTCGCCGGTTGGCGTTTTTACCACGCGATTCAAGCACACTTGACTTGTTGCGTATATTATGTTGACAAGGTTTTCCGGCGAATTTTCCAGCAAATCGTAACGAGAGGTCCGGAATTTGCAGGCCGGGCCGAGAAATCTGGCCTTTTCTCAAATACTTAAATAAGCCCCTCCTTTGACTTTTATCCTAAATGAATTGTGCGATTGAGACTGGATTGCTGGGGGCTCTTTTCTCATGAGGATAAAATTTGGTTTTACGCAAGGGCTCAACGTCGCAAGGCTCGGGCTTGACGAGCAGCAGATAATGACTGCCGCGCAGATGGCCGACAGGCTGGACTATGACTCGATATGGGCCATGGACCACTCGAACGTGCCGCAGTGGAAGAACGCCGTCGTCAACGACGCGTGGCTGATGCTCGCCGCGCTTGGCGCAGTCACCAGAAACGTCGAGCTTGGGACGTGTGTGACTGACGCAATCAGGCGTCACCCGTCTGCCATAGCACTTTCCACCATAACGCTTGACAGGATAACAAACGGCAGGGGCATACTCGGCATCGGCGCAGGAGAGGCCCAGAACGTCGTCGACTTTGGGATCGAGTTTTCAAAGCCGGTGACAAAGTTCAAGGAGCAGCTCGAAGTCATCGAAAAGCTGTTCGAGTCCGACCCGGACAACAAGGTGAACTACAACGGCCAGTACTACAAGCTGATAAACGCCTGCCTGCAGGCAAGGCCGATAAGAAAGCCGAGGCCGCCAGTGTATATAGCGGCCGGCGCCCCAAAGACGCTGGAGCTGTGCGCGACCTACGGCGACGGCTGGATCCCGATTGGGTATACCCCCGAATTGTTCAAGGCTCACGCAAACATCATCAAGGACCATGCAAAGAGGCTCGGCCGCGACCTGACTGATTTCCAGTTTGCAAACGACGTGGACGTCTATTTCTCAGACGACGGCGAGGAGGCTTGGAACAAGATGAAAAACGCAGTCAAAGTCAGCCTGTACAAGCCAGAGCTGCTAAAGGTCCACAACATCGCCGGCGACTCGGAGTTTGACTTCCGCAAGTACTTTACCGAGTACACCATGGACAAGCCAGAGCTGATGGAGCAGATGAAGAAAGCGGCGTTGCAGATACCCGACAACGTCGCCCGCACGGCAATCGGCGTCGGATCCCCTGACGACGTGATAGAGATGCTTGAGCGCTTCATCAAGGCCGGCACCAACCACTTTATCATCAGGTTCTGGGGCGACGGCTACTTCAAGAACATCGAGATGTTCGGTAAGAAGGTCATCCCCTACTTCCGCGACCAGAAGAAAAAGTAGCTAGCTGAACGCGTCGAGCGAGACGGCCCGGCCGCTCTTCTTTTCTATCGCTTCGGCGTCAAAGCCCATCTTTTTCAGTGATGTTGCAAACTCTTCTGCAAAGCCGTGGAACGTGTAGACCTTGTCAGGCGCGCATGTTTTTACTGCCTGCACAAGTTCCGAATAGTCGCAGTGGTCGCTCATCGGGAGCGCATAGTCGAGGCCCATGCGGTACGGATAACGCGGGTCGACTGCCCAGCCGGAAAATCCAATGGTGACTGCGCCGTACTTTTCCTTCATGTCCCGGACAAAGGAGCTCCTGCCCGACATGAGGGGCGCTATCATCACCCACGGCCTGCGCTTTGACAGCAGACCGTTCTGCTCTGCATCGCTGTACGTTGTTGCCTGTTTCAGGTTGACCCCAAGGTCTGAATAGACGCCGTTCATTTTCGCTACCGAATCATGAACAAAGACAGGATCCCAGTGGCCAAACATCTTGGTCAACAGTTGCGCTTTTCCAAGAGCGTAGCCCATCAGGACTACGGGGATGCCCATGCCGTACATCTCTGACACTATCCTGTTGACCCTGTGGGATATTTCGTCGGTGGCCGGAAAGGAGTAGCCGGGCCTGCCAAACGTCGACTCGATTATCAGCGTCTTTGCCTTGGGCATCTTTGCAGGTTTCAAGAATTCGCGCTCTCTGATTGAAAGGTCGCCGGTGTAATAGACGCCGTCGCCGGTGAGAAGGCCCCGGGAGCCAAGAATGTGGCCTGTGTCTATAAGATCAAAGCCGTTGTACTCGCTTCCCTGAATCTCGTAGCCTCGGGCGGATGCTATTGTTGATGTTTCCTTGGACGCTATCAGCTTTGACCTGCTGTTGCCCTTTCTGTGCAGGTGGTCGACGTGCGCGTGGGAGACAAAGACATAGTCGCAGCCGTCGGGCTTTGACGGGTCAAGCGCGATGGTGGAGCCGTCCTTCTGGCGGACGGTTATCCCTGACTTGCCGTATGATACCCTTGTCTGCAACCCGAGCTATCGGGTAGAGCAGGGAGTTAGTATTTTAACTTTCTTGGCAGGCGATACTGTTCGATTAAGGTACACGCCACGCTCAAAAGCGATATACTATCGATATATATTAGATATACTTATATAGTGATATAGATATGATATATGGTAGATATGGAGTGCAAGTTTTGTCATTCAAGCAAGGTCGTGCGTCATGGGAAACGCTTCGGCATGACACGCTATCTCTGCAAGGACTGTAAGCATCACTTCCACGACAACGAAAACACTATTCCAAGAATGAGGGTAAATACTCATGCAATCGTAACCGCGTTAGACCTTTACTATGGCGGATTGAGTATGAGAAAGACAGCAGAACAGCTGGAAAATATCTTTTGCGAATCAGTATCGCAATCCACGATCCACTACTGGATACACCGCTTTGCAACGCTCGCAAAAGAGTACGTGGAAACGCTCAAGCCAGAGCTTTCAGGCAAGTACCACCACGACGAAACAGAAATCAAGATTGGTGGTGACGGCAAATACTTCTGGGAAACGATAGATGAAGACACGCGTTTTATCGTGGCAAGCCTGCTTAGCGAGAGCAGGACAAGCGCCGACGCTCGCAAGGTCTTTACAATGGCTCTCAAGAAGCAGAGGCCTACCGCCTTTTTCACTGACGGTAGCTTTGCCTATGACGATGCAATCAAAGTCTTTTACAGTCGATACAAGGTTGACCGCGTAGAATGGGTCAGGCGAGTGGGCATCAGAGCAAGGGAAACAAACAATATCGTAGAACGCTTGCATGGAACCCTGAAAGACCGTACACGCCCAATGAGATCGTTAAAGAACTTTAAATCAACAGCGCGCCTGCTTGACGGCTATGTGGTCAATTACAACTACTGCCGAAAGCACCAGTCAATCAAAAAGACACCGGCAGAAGCGGCTGGGATTGAAGTCAGGGGATGGAAGCAGATCATCGAGAACGCGATAGAGCAAAACACAAAGAAAGAGATAGAAGCAAGCGCAGTGGAGATACAGGTCAGAACATGAGGCGGGCGCTCGTTTCCCTACCTGACGGCGTTTGGAACGTCATTGACAAGGAGCTGAAAGGCACTATTGGCGATGGCGATTCTGAGGTTATCCGTAATGTGGTTATCGCGTACCTGACAGAAAAGGGATATCTGCTAAAGCCTAAAGCACAACCCAAGACACAGGCATCCTCTGATCAAATCGCAAGCGAGCTCGACATTCATGATACAATGATATCTTCGCTTGCCGAAATTTTAGAAGAGAAAGGGCAGCTAAATCACGAGGAGTGGGAACGACGCGTGCAGAAAAAGCTTCATAAAGGTTCCAAAAAACAGTAATTCCTATAAAGGGCCGCGACAGATACCAAGCGGTCGGCATTGGCCTCGGACAACAACCTAGATACTGTCTTATTGAATCAGCTGCTTGGCATCAAAAACCGTCGAAAAACTTTGGGACAATATATGAGCCTATCGCCGAAATTGAGCTTCAGAATAAGAATGGTAAGAACTGGCAAAGGTTCGTTTTCAAGATTGATAGCGGCGCAGTAATCACATTGATGAATGCCGGTGATTGTGCACTGTTAGGCTACAAGCTTGAAAATGGGCAACATGTCGAACTAGGCGCGATTAACGGCGCTCCTGTTTCGGCTTATGTGCACAAGTTGAATATGCGTGTAGGGCTAGACAATATACGAGATGTTAGAATAGCGTTCTCTGAAAAGCCTATCCAGCCGCTTTTGCTCGGGAGATTGGAAGTCTTTCACTTCTTTGATATAGACCTACGAGGGCGGTTGGGGCAGTCGATTTTTTATCGATAGTCGTGTACCTTAATCGAACAGTATCTTGGCAGGCTGCACTGCTTGGATTTGCAGTGAGCCTGATTTTGTGACGCCCTAATGCCATAGAATATACCGTTATTTTGATTTCTATTTCACGGTGAGGGGTCTCCAGGGCTCGTACAGGTAGACGAACCCTTCCGCATGGCCGCATTCGCACCGGTATTTCGGGCTGCTATACTGTTCGCTCATGAGTTTCCCGCACATCGGACACGACCGAGAGGATTTCACAGAATTCACCATCGGCGCGTGTCTCCTTCAAGCAGACCCGAACCATAGTGGATCCTGTCGATGTGTCTTGACAAGTCGCCGTTTTTCGCAAGATATCGATGTGCCGAAGCTAAAATCCAGCGAAGTTCTGATAAAGGTCGAAGCGGCGGCCTATAACTACAACGACCTGTGGGGAATATGGGGCGACCCAATCAAGATTCCCTTGCCTCATATCTCCGGAAGCGATGTAGCGGGCACCGTGGTTGAGGTGGGCGAAGACGTGACGGAGGTAAGGGTCGGCGAAAAGGTCGTATCGCATCCTAACCTTACCTGCAGGGTGTGCCATGAATGTACTTCTGGCCGCGAATATGACTGCGGCGACAGGCTGGTGTGGGGATTTCAGACTGGACCACTATGGGGAGGATTTTCGCAGTACACGCGCCTGCCCGAAGTAAACGTAGTCAAGCTGCCGGATAACGTCTCGTTTAACGATGCGGCTGCTATCTCGATGGTGGGTATGACAGCGTGGCACATGTTGGTGACAAGGGCTCGGGTAAGGCCTGGCCATAAGGTATTGATAATGGGCGGTGGAAGTGGCATGGGCATAGCCGGAATACAGATAGCCAAGCTATTTGGCTGCGACGTCATTGCGACAGCCGGCAACAAGGAGAAGATGGACAAATGCATAGAGCTTGGCGCCGACTATGTCGTGAACCACCGTGAAGACGGCTGGCACATAAAGGTGCGCGAGTTTACAAACAAACGCGGCGTGGACATTGTCTTCGAGCATATCGGCAAGACGGTGTTCCCGCAGGAAGTCGGCCTTTTGAAAATGGGTGGCACACTGGTCTCGACAGGTGCCACCACGGGCTACGATTCGACCATTGATCTGAGATACCTTTTCTTTCGGGGCATCAACCTGCTCGGAGCCACGCAGGGGACGAAAGCCGGTCTGGAGGAGGTCATCAGGTGGGTGAGCAGAGGCAGGATCCGTTCAGTCGTAGACACCATCCTGCCCTTCAGCAGCATGGTTGAAGGGCACATCAAGATGGCCGAGTCGCAGCTGTTTGGCAAGATACTGACCACCCCGCAGAGGCTTTGAGGGCTGTCAAATGACACAGTTTAGGTTCGGAACTGCGATAAACTGCATCGATGTGAGGACCCAACAGGCAGTCATACACTACATGAAGCAGAACCATCATGTCGACACTGTGGACATGGTGACGTTTCCTGGTGCAGATGGAATTTTTTCCAGCAGGGAACGCAGCAGAGAGGTCGGACTTGCCAGACGGGCAGTGTCTATATCGGTTAAAAGGCACAGCTCAAGAGTGATAGCGGTGGTCGGACACTATGACTGTGCAGGCAATCCGGGAGACAGAGAGCATCATTATGCGCACATACAGAAAGCGGTGCGTGAAGTATGTTCTTGGAATTTCCCCGTCCAGATCATAGGGCTTTATGTAAATGATAAGTGGAAGATCGAGGAAGTGTAGACGCGCGGCTTTTCTAGATTATTCGTCCAGTTAAGAGCTATTTCTGTACCATGAGCCGAATCGCATGTGAAGATTAGATATCCAGTTTGCCCTGCAATACTTTGCAAACCTGCTGTTTATGTTTGAAGACACATATTTCAAGCCATGGAACCGATTGAAGGATTTGCTTGGGCAGGTCTAGGCTTCGCCGCAACATTTGTGGCGTTGGAGGTGGCATGGCAGGAAGGCAGGCTGCGGCGCAAGCAAAGGCTGGTGGCAATGTCATGACCCGCAGCAGCTATTTTAACAAGGAGGTCATGTCCAAAGACAACCGTCGCGTGGGCCACGTTGTCAGAGAGACTGACGGAAAGATAGTGGTGTTCGGAGAAGGCGACGAGAGGTACGACATCCTGAAAACGGAGATCCGGTCAGTGGGCAGGAACGTAGTCATAGATCTTCCTTTCTACGAGGTAGTGAAAAGGTACAGGAGAAGCAGAAAGGAACCTCTCCCGACCACGGAAAGGACAAGGAAGTGGTCCGGCGCAGCCGATATCGACCAGACCAAGAAGTACCCCGGTTTGATGTTCAACAAGGGCGTGCGCACGCAGGACGAGGAACACGTCGGTCACGTGATGAAGGAGACTGATGACATGATCGTGATATTTGGGCACTACGACTACAGGTTTGACGTGCCCAAGACGAGCATAATTGCGGTCGGAAAAAACATCATACTAGGCATAGACTACGGTCATATCTTCAAGTACAGGGTTGACAGGAACGCGCCCCTACCAGGGGGTGCGCCGGTGAGCGCTCTGGCCGAAGAATAGGTCTATGCCTATCAAAGGCTCCGGTCCCTAAAGTGGCAGGGCAGACCGCACGGATGAGACATCACGTTTTGGCCGCCTGGCAGCCGTATTTCTGCCTGCCACTTTATCTCGTGTCCTCGGTGTCAACGGCGAACGAGAGCGAGTTTTCAGTCATATCAAAATGTACTCGCTTCAGTCCAAAGTCCTCGAAGAGGAACTCGTACTGCTTGGACAGGTAGACGGACCACTTTTTGCCCATTTCGTGATGGATGGTGTAAGAATGCTTTGAGTACTGCACATCGTGTCTGTAAGGGTAACCGGCTATCCTGATCCAAGTCTCGACCACGTCGAGTGCGGACGTGATGTTGTACTCGTTTCTGAGCATCATGACAAAGTTCTTGGTAGCCTTCTTTGCGATGTATTCGGCAATCTGGCCCAGCTGATCTTCAGACGCCAGCTCCAGCAGCCTGAGTATCAGACCCTTCCTGACTGTGAGAAACCCTGCTTTTGCTGCATTGGAGTGCCAGTCAAGGTGTTGCTTGAAGATCTGGCCTACAAGCATGTTAAGGTAGGCCGAGGACAAAGTCCGGATCGCTGATAGGCAAGTGTTGCTTGAAGATCTGGCCTACAAGCATGTTAAGGCTAACCTCCTTCTGCGCCGCTTCGCGGCGTAGCTTGGTTATGACATTGTCGTCGAGCCGGAAGGCGACGGTCTCTGTTTTCCGTTTGTCTTTTGACACCTTGCCTCAAGTCATGCATGACGGGCTCACTGATAAATATTGAGCTACAGTGCATATCTAGTGACGTTTAAGAACGGGCACACGAACGTTAATACTGCTTGGTAAACCTAGGTATACTCATTTCCGGCCGGGGAAGCAACATGGACTCTATTTTGGCCGGCGTAAAATCGGGCATCATCCCAAACGTCAGGCCATGCGTCGTCATCTCAAACAAGCCCGACGCGGCGGGTCTCGAGACGGCGTCAAAAAAGTACGGCGTAGCAACAAAGGTCGTACCGCCGGACGGCCTAAAAGGTTGGGAATATGACAAAAAGCTGGTAGCCGCGTTGGAAGACGCGCTCGTGACTCCAGAAGAGGGCTTGGTCTGCCTTGCAGGCTTTATGCGCATAATAAGCCCCGAGTTTGTCCGCCACTATAAAATGCGCATTCTGAACATACACCCCGCGCTCCTGCCGTCGTTTCCCGGCCTGCACGCGCAGAGGCAGGCAGTAGATTACGGCGTAAAAGTGTCGGGTTGTACAGTCCATTTCGTTGATGAGGGCATTGACTCTGGTCCTGTCATACTGCAAAAGACGGTGCCTGTTATGGAAGGTGACACCGAAGATACGCTTGCAGCAAGGATACTCGAAAAGGAGCACGAGGCGTACCCAGAGGCAGTCAGGCTGTTTGCGCAAGGCAGGCTGAAAGTGGAAGGCCGCAGAGTGCGCGTACTATGAGCTCTTTTTGATGGCTATTGCACTTGCAAGCGCGGCCCCTATTACAAAGAACGCCAGGTACGGACTGCTTGCGCCAAAGGCGTCTGACGATATCCCGACTGCTATCGGCCCGGACGTCCAGCCGGCGCCAAAAAGCGCGCCGTATATCCCAAGGCGTGAGCCCATCTTTTCCACTGGCGCGTCCTTTGTCACCAAGTTGAACGTGACAGGGTAGAATATGCTGGTGCCAATCCCTATTAGCATAAGCGCCACTGCAAACGACTCGATGGACGTGAACGCAAACGAGAGGAGCATACCAGTAGCGGTAATCACGACAGCCATCGCAAGCGCCGCCCTTCCGTGGTGCGCTATCTTTTGCACCAGCGGCAATACTGCAAACCTTGCTGCGCCAAACGCAAAGAACAAGAGCTCGATGTTCTGATCTGAGATGGACGCATCCTTCATGTACGCGGGGTAGATTGCAAGCGTGACTCCAAATGTCACCGCATAGTAGAGTATGGACGCGCTCAGGACCGGCTTTGACGAAAACTCCCTCTTTATGTCGCCAAGCGATGTTGTCTGCTTCTGGTGCTGCTCGCCCTTGACCGGTTTTCCGTGTCGTATCAGCAGAAGCGCCGGCACTATTGCAAGCGAAATGGCGGCAGCAGAGAGCTGGAAAAGCACGCGATAGTCGAAAAAGTCCAGTATCAGCTTGCCAAGAAGGGGTCCTGTCATAAAGCCTGCAATCCACGCCGCTATGAATATCGAGATCCATTTCACCCGCCTCTCAAGCGTGGTGTTTGTCGAGACTAATACTTCAGACGACGGCCAGAACATGGCGTGCGCCACGCCGGCAAGCCCCCTCAGGGCGATGGTCTCAGGGATAGTGTTTGCCTGCGACAGCATAAAGATTGCAAAGATGTTGAGTGAAATGCCGCCGGACAGCATGAACGCCTTGTTGGTCCGGTCAAGCATCAGCCCGACAAAGAATGGTGCAAGCATGTAGGGGAGAAAGTTTGCCATGCCGATGACACCCACCTGCGAAAAGTCTGCGGCAAGCTCCTCCTTTGCAAATACAGGCACGATTGGCGAGTGCATGCCGTACGCAAAGCCGACGATGGCCGCGCAGGCTGCTACAAAGGCTATGGCTTTCATTCAGGATCATTTGTACGCGGCTACCATCACGGCGCCGCCCATCATGCCCTTGTCAAACACTACCCTTGAGAACTTTTCCTTGAGCATCGCCTCAAGCTCCGAATTCTTTGGCCAGCGCAAGAACGTGCCGTAAAGCGTCTTGAACTTTAGCCCGACCTTGCCTGCCGCAAAATACGCAGAGACGCCGAGAAAATACTTTAGATAGACAGACACGCCCCAGCGGATAAGCGCGTTGTCGGGCTTGCCCAAATCCACGATAATCAGCCGGCCGCCGTCTTTGAGCACCCGGTGCATCTCTGATATGGCCTGCCGCAGGTCGATGGCGTCCCGGAGCGAGTAGCCGCACATGACTGCGTCAAACGCGCCTTCCTTGAACGGCAGGTGTTCAAAAATGCCGGACGAAAGTGCCGGGTGCCTGTCGCCCCAGACGTTTCTGACGTTAGCAAGCATCTCCGGTATCGGGTCGTACATGACTATGCGGGCGTCGCCACCAGCTTCTTCGAGCGCGACTCGTGACATGTTGCCAAACCCCGAGCCGGCGTCAAGCACGGTATTGCCTGCCGTGACGCGCCCGTGAATGGCGTGTCGCCGGTACTCCTCGTCCTTGCCAAGCGAGATCACCCTGTTTACCTTGTCGTAGACGGGCACGACTGTGCGTAGCACCTCGATTACCTCAGGCCAGTACCTGTCGCCGAGTCCGGACAAGACAGGTGACCGGAGCGCGCAGTCATTATTGTATCCTTCGGCCACGCAGTAGAGCAAACTTATAGTGAGAGCCGGCAAAAGCGTTAAAAGGAAAATTTCCGCTGCCGGCCGCGTTTGCGCGTTTAAGGCATGACAAAGACAGTTACGTCTAACAGAAACAGGGTCGCAGGAGGGCTAGGGATAGCGTCTGCCATCCTCTTTATCATATCAGGCTACAGCGTCAACCTCGGCATCTACCGCGCAGTCGAGTCGGGCCTGCAGGAGCACACCGCCCAAGAGGTGTGGCAGGTCGCGGTAATCCCGATAAACGTGCTTGCGCTAGTTGCCCAGCTTGGCGGATTCGCGGTCCTTGCCGGCGCCTTGCTGTTCCTCAAGAACCACATAACAAGCGGCAAGGTGCTGGTGATGATAGGCACCGGCCAGGGCATAATCACCATAGTCGTCGCCCTTGTCATCGAGATGATGCAGGGCGGCATAGTGGACGCAGGCAACTATGTTCTGTGGCTTGCGACTTCTGCGGCCGGAATCGGTATCTTGTTTTCAATAGTCGCAAGGAGCATAGCAAGGCCAGTCCCAAAGGACGCAAGCCAGCGCAAGTAATTTATCCCGCAGAGACGGGGCGCTGCTGTGGCCAGCAGCTATAGGTGCCCCGCCTGCCAGTCGCAGCACTCGGTTTCTGCAGACAGGATGTTCGATGGCCGGCTGATTTTCAGGTGCGCCAAGTGCAGGATGTGCGCGATTGTAGCGCAGCAGGCAAGCACCGACGAGGCGTACCTTGATTTTCTTGACAAGTGCGAGAGCGGGGGCGCGGCAAGTGCCGACGACCTGCGGATTTTGATGGAGCAGGAAAAGATGCTCAGACCCAAGAAAGAAATCGACGAGTTTTTGAAATCTGCAAAGGCAGAAGGCGACGCGTTGCTTGAAGGCGTGCTGCGCTCAGAGCACGATTTCATCGTCGATTTACGCTCAATCGAGGAGCCGCCGCCAGAGTATGGCGGAAGCGTCAATGACCTACCTGTTGACGAAGCAATAACGCAGGTGCTTGCAAAAAAGGACATTGAGAAACTCTACAAGTTCCAAGAAGACGCGGTGAAAAAGATCCTGCAGGGTCACGACGTCGTCGTGACGGCGCCGACGGCATCCGGCAAGACGGAGGCGTTCTGCATACCCGTCCTGCAAAAGATAGGAGAGGAGGTCTCGCGCTTTGGCTCGTTGAGAACCGGCGAGGGCAGGATAAGGGCCATCTTTGTCTACCCCACAAAGGCGCTCTCACGCGACCAGCTTCCCAAGATAAAAGAGCTCGCAGAGCCCCTTGGAGTCAGAGCGGCAGTCCTTGACGGCGACACGCCGGATTCAGAGCGTTCGAGGTTCCTTGAGCAACTGCCGGACATTCTGGTTACAAATTTTGATGTCTTGCACTACCACATGATGCACAGGACGGCTTTTTCGCGCTCGCTCCACACGGCAAAGTTCCTGATAGTCGACGAGGCGCACGTCTACACCGGCGTGTTTGGCGCAAACGTGCACCACATCATAAAAAGGCTGGAGAGGCTTGCAGGCAGGATGCAGGTCGTAGCGGCGTCGGCGACGCTGCCAAACGCCGGCGAGTTCTGCCAGCTCCTGTTCGGGCGGAAGATGGAAGTCGTGCAGGGCCGCGGCCGGCGCGGCAAGATACATCTTGCCATCATCTTTCCGTCGCTCCGTTCGAGACGCTCGCTTGCGCTTGACCTTGTCAAACAGGCGGCAAGGTCGAGGCACAGGACGATTGCGTTCTCCGGCTCTCACTTGGGGGCAGAACTGATGGCTTTTTATGCGACAAGGCAGGGCGTCAGCATCAGAGTGCACAGGGCCGGCCTCACGGCAAAGGCCCGGGCGGAAGTCGAGTCGATGTTCAAGTCAGGCAAACTGTCGGCGATTTCCGCGACACCGACGCTTGAGCTCGGGCTAGACATTGGCGACGTGGACGCGATAGTGTCAAACATCGTCCCGGTAAACAGGCTTGTCCAGAGGATAGGACGCGCTGCAAGGCGCGGCCAACAAGGGTATGCTTTTCTGGCGCTTGGCAACGACCCGATAAGCCAGTACTACAAGGCGCATCCGGACGACTATTTGTCCGACCAGGAGCACGCCTACACCGACCCGGAGAACCCGTTTGTAAAGGAATACCAGGTGCTTGCCATGGCCTGCGACATGGCCATCTCCATGGCAGAGTCAAAGCCTGTCTGGAAGGCGCTGCAAAAGCTCGTCTCAAAGGGCCTGATATCGCAGGCAAACAACAGGTTCTCTGCAGACCTGAGAAAGGCAAGGGAATACCTGAAAGAGTACAGCATACGCGGCATCGGAAGCGCGTCGTGTAGGGAAAGAGTGTAAGATAGCAGGCAGGATTGCCGGCGACCGCTCGCTGCCGCAGGCACTTGAAGAACTGCACAACGACGCCGTGTATTTTCTCGCAGGCAGGCGCTACCGCGTAAGGGAGCTCCACTTTGAAAAGGACAGGCAGCCTTTTGCAGAGCTTGACCCACTGCCAAGCGACTACCCGTACTACACAAAGGCGCTGACAGACGAGTGGCCCTCCATCATCGAAGTGTACGAGCGAAAGAAGGTGTTTGGAATAGAAGTCGCCTACTGCTCGCTCAGGATAGACAAGAAGGTGCTGGGCTACGCCAACATCGAGATAGGGCAGGAAGTCGTGCAAGGCAAGAAGGTCCAGTTTGAAAAGCCGCTTGAATTTGCGTTTACCACCAAGGGCTTTGTGTTCAGGGCCCCGCACCCGCTTGCCGAGTCGTCAAAGGCAGCAGACGAGGAGTACGTGCAGATGTCGGCCTTCCATGCTTCAGAGCACGTCGTCATCGAAGGAAGCGCCATGATAACAGGGGGCGCGTCGCAGGACCTGGGCGGCATATCGCTTGGCTCATCAGGGCTCATATTCGTCTACGACGGGAGCGTCGGCGGCAATGGGGCAAGTCGCGCGTTGTATGACCGCCTGGACGAGGCGTTTGGCCGGGCCTTGCGCATACTGTCCGAGTGCCCATGCAGGAGCGAGAGCGGCTGCCCCCGGTGCACCTACTCGTACAGGTGCGGCAACAACAACGAGTACCTGCACAAGCCGGGCGCCATCGAGGTGATGAGGAGAATAACCGACGGCGAGGAGACCGCGATAGGCGACGAGATTGCCGGCGAGCGGGCGCTCGTGTAGGGTAAACGTTTAAAGATGGTGCAAATCGCAATTCAATAAACTACATGGAAGAGGTTGCAGCCGCAGCCCCAAAGCAGGCCAAGGTAAGGTGGCACAGTCTTGTGCACAGGGGCGTCGCGTTCCCGCCCGCGTACCAGCCAAGGGGCATCACCATTTCTATCAGGGGGGAAAAGCTCGCGCTGAACGCCGACCAGGAGGAGCTAATCTACGCGTGGGCAAAGAAAAAGGACACGCACTACGTCCAGGACCCAGTCTTCCAGTCAAACTTTTTGTCAGACCTAAAGCCGCTCTTGCCTGAAAAGTTCAGGAAAGCAGACTTGAAGATTTCTGACATCGACTTTTCCCAGACTTTCAAGCTTGCAGACGAGGAGAAGCTGATGAAGGAGCGGGAGAAGGAGAGGCTCAAGAACCTGCCAAAGGAGGAGAAGAAGAGACTTCGCGAGGCCAAAAAGGCCGAGAGGGAGCGCCTCAAGGCGTTCTACGGCAAGGCCATAGTCGACGGGCAGGAGGTGGACATCGCCAACTGGCTGGTAGAGCCGCCGGGCCTCTTCATGGGCAGGGGCCAGCACCCGCTCAGGGGCAGGTGGAAGCCAAGGGTAACGCCTCGGGACGTCACGCTCAACCTGGGCAAGGACGCGTCGGTGCCAGAAGGCGAATGGGCCGACGTAGTCCACGACCAGACGTCGACGTGGCTAGCCACGTGGATTGAAAGGCTGACCGACAAGCGCAAGTACGTATGGCTGCACGACTCTGCGGCCATAAGGCAGGACAACGACAAGGCAAAATACGACAAGGCCAAAAAGCTTGCCGAGCAGCTGCCCAAGGTGGAAAAGGAGATAATCCGCAGGATGAAGACGTCCGGCGACAGGGCCGCAACGGCAGCGTATCTCATATTCAAGCTCGCAATGAGGGTCGGCGACGAAAAGGACCCCGACGAGGCCGACACGGTGGGCGCAAGCACGCTCAGGGTCGAGCACATCAGGTTCCCGCAGTCAAACGGACGGCAGCAGATAGAGTTCAACTTCCTCGGCAAGGACAGCGTGCCTTGGCAGAAGACGCTTGACGTTACAAGCGACGACACCCAGGCGCTGCACGACAACCTCAAAAAGTTCATGAACGGCAAAAAGCCCGACGAGCCGATCTTTGACGACATCAACTCGCGCAAGGTAAACGCGTTCTTCCAGACGATAATGCCGGGGCTCACGGCCAAGGTGTTCAGGACCTGCATAGCCACAAAGGTGGTGCAGCATGCCCTTGTCAACCCGCCAATCAAAGTAGACAAGAGCTCGCAGGAGCCGGACAAGATATACGTCGCAAAATCTGCCAACCTCAAGGCGGCCATAGAGTGCAACCACAAGAAAGGCGTCGACCCCAAGAACCCGGCGGCCAAAAAGGCCGCGGAAAAGTTTGAAGAGTCTGTCGCCAAGAAAAAAGAGGCGATTGCGAACCTGGAAAAAGAGATAGCCGCCAAAAAGTGGAAGACAGAGCTCCAAGAAAAGCGACTGAAGGAGAGGCTTGCGAAAATGAAGATGCAATTGAAACTGCAGCAGGAGACGCGTGACTACAATCTGGGCACGTCGCTTCGCAACTACATCGACCCCCGCGTCATGAAGGCGTGGCTCAACCATGTCGAGCTGGACTGGACCAAGGTCTACACCGCCACTTTACAGCGCAAATTCAAGTGGGTTGAGGACTATGGCGACAAGAACTACGCGAAATTCTACCCATAATGTCAGAAGACTTATATCGTTACTTCTTGCTTTTTAATCTGGATAATTTTGGATGACGCCTTGGAAACACCAACAACATTTTGCCGTTCCAAGGATACTCGTTATCTTCTCGCTGCTCCTGATGCTCCTCATGACAAGGAGTGCATACGCGCAGCAGGCGTACACCCCTGACTCGCTTTTCATAGTGCTTTATTCTGTGGGCGATGCGCTGATAGAGTACGACATCAGGGTCGCAAACCCGCTTGCCGAATCTGTCAGGGTCGATCTTTTCGGCGACACGATTACCGGGCTCATCGTGACGGACTTTGAGGACAGGCTCGTGTCTTCGCGAGCCGGCTCCAGACCAGGCGAGCTTGTGATAACCCCGGCCGGCGCGACGGACATCAGGATAAGCTACTTCACGCCGGACCTGGTGAGCAAGTCCGGCAGGGAGTGGACCTTTGCCATCAACTCCCCAGTCAGCTTTTCGGTCAAGATGCCGCAGGACAGCACGCCCATCCAGTACGATGGTGCGATACCCGACCAGTTCCAGATAGGGAGCCAGACGTTGTTGACGTTTCCGGCCGGAAACCAGACAGTCACGTACATAGTCGGGTTCCTCGGAACTGGCGACTCGGCAAACATCGCGATAAAGGCCGCCAGGACACTTCTTGACGATCAGAAGCGCGCCAACCCTGACATCATCCTTTCTAGGGCACAGGAACTGCTTGCAAGTGCGCAGGAGGCATACAACGATGGTCAATATATCGATGCCGAGAGGCTGGCAAGGCAGGCAAGCGAGCTTGTAGAGACGACGGTTGAAGACTATGGCGAGGCCGTACAGGCTAGGGCCGAGGCCAATGCCAAGATAACAGAGGCGGAATCGCAGAACCGCGACACCTCAGGTGCAAGGGCACTTCTTGAGCAGTCAAACCAGCAGTTTGCTGCAGGCGACTATGCCGCCGCTGCAAACTCGGCGGAGGACGCCGTCAGGGCCATAGGAGGGGTCCAGCAGAACGTCTGGCCCTACGGGATAGGCGTCGCCGTAGCAGGCGGCATAGCCGGCGCGTTTTACATGATGAAGAAGAGGCAGCCAAGGCAACAGTCCGCGTACGTCAACCCGGACCCTTCGACGGCCGCAGAGCCGGTTCACTGGCCCAGTCCTGCTCCGCCCCCTAGCGTTCCGGCGCCCGAGCCGGCATCAAAACTGGCAGGCATACCCGAGTCTCAAATGGACCGCGACCTCTTGGCAGGAATCGTGCACAGGATAATCGAGGAGCGGCCGCACCTGAGGCAGGAAGACCGCGACGTGCTCGTGTTCCTTGCGCAGAGCGAGGGCGCCGCGTTTGAAAGCGAGGTTCGCACCAAGTTCCAGCTGCCCAAGACGACAGTGTGGAGGCTCGTCAAGCGTCTGGAGCGCGAGGAGCTCGTCGAGATCCGCAAGGCCGGCGGCCAGAACCTGATAAAGCTCAGGTTCGAGGGCAGGCAGCCCTGACAGTATCATAAGTTTTGCAGATTTTCCACGCCATGCTTAAATAAAGCGAGA
The DNA here is from genome assembly GCA_964464395.1 of uncultured Nitrososphaera sp. GTDB lineage: Archaea > Thermoproteota > Nitrososphaeria > Nitrososphaerales > Nitrososphaeraceae > Nitrososphaera. The sequence goes on along the minus strand of CAYXFY010000005.1, from coordinate 36,745 downwards.
GCAAGAATTGGCTATGAGCTCAGGACCTGACATATCGTCGCTGCTATCCCTGCCGATAGAGAACTTTATCAACATGAACATCGCCATCCTCGAAGGCGACAGGCTCGTCGACGAGGCGCTGCAGAAGATGCAGGAAAAAGGAGTGAGGAGCGTCCTTGTCTCGCATCAGGGCGAGGTCGTCGGCATCCTGAGCAAGACAGACATACTTTTCAAGGTCATGTCGCAGGGCAAGAACCCCGGCAAGGTGCGACTGCGCGAGATAATGACAAGTCCCGTGCTTGCAGTCGACCCCAAGATGTCGGTGCAAGAAACTCTGGGCATGATGGACAAGCACGTCGTCAGGCAACTAATTGTCAGCTCGCACTCGGCGGTGCTTGGCATGGTATACAGGGACGATATCTTTGAAAAGATACACATGTCGTCTACTGCAACTGCAGAGACCGCGGTCACGGGAAGCCCGGCTTGCATCATAAACCCAAAAGCCATAGCATACATCAAGGACACTAGCTCTGCAAAGGTTGTGTGCCCGTATTGCGAACTGCCGTACGATAGCAAGGAGGCGCTCTCAAAGCACATCGACAGACTGCATACCGGCGCCGGCGTGCTTGAAGGCGACGTGCGGCGCGCGTTTGAATAGAATATATAATCTACCGCGAAGTTTGACATTGCAGTACGCTTGCTGAGCGTGCCGGGGTAGCTCAGCTTGGTTAGAGCGTACGACTCATAATCGTAAGGTCGCGGGCTCAAATCCCGCCTCCGGCACTTTTTCTGTCGAACGATTATATATGATGCAAAAATCAGTCAACTTCGGTGCCGTCGTAGCTCAGCCTGGGAGAGCACTCCGCTGAAGACGGAGCTGTCGTGAGCTCAAATCTCACCGACGGCACTTTTCTCTTACAAGCTTTGCGACGTTGTCGATTATCCTGCCAGACGCCGCAAGGTGGCTTGTTGGCTTGAAGATTGCAATCACTTCTTTTCTTGTCAGGTGCTTGGCGATGTTTTTGTCTTTTGAAACGGCTTCAGAAAACTGCTCGCCTGATTCGAGCGCGGCAAAGGCGACGCGCTGGATGTCCCTGTACGCTTCAAACCTCGGGACGTCCTTTTTCACCAGCGCTTCTAGGACAAACTCGGCAAATATCTGCCCTTTCGTCATGTCGAGGTTTGCCGCAACACGCCTTTCGTCCACCTTCAGTTCGGAGACGACCCTTGTCATCGCGTTGAGCATCTCGTCGAGCAGTATCGCCGCCATCGGGAGCGTGAACCGCTCGTTTGCGGAATTTGAAAGGTCGCGCTCGTGCCATAATGAAACGTTGTCCATGGACACCGATACGAGCGACTTTAACATCTTTGCAAGCGCGGACACGCGCTCGCTCTTTATCGGGTTGCGCTTGACCGGTACCGCGCTTGAGCCCATCTGGCCCTTCCTGAAGGGTTCTGCGACCTCTGCTATCTCTGTTCTCTGCAGGTTGCGTATTTCGATAGCAATCTTGTCAAGCGTAGAACCAATCAGCGCCATCAGAAACTGCATCTCTGCGTAACGTTCCCTAGGCACGACCTGCGTAGCCGCGTCTACAGGATAGAGGCCAAGTGACGAGGCGACGAGCCTTTCGACGTCAAGCGCCCTGTTGCCCATCAATGATCCCGTACCGACCACGCCCCGGGTCTTGCATGCAAGGAACCGCTTTTTTCCCTGCTCTATGCGCTCGACGTGCCGGGCCATTTCGGAAGCCCAGACGGCGAACTTTAATCCAAACGCGATGATGCTTGCGTGCTGGCCGTGTGTCCTGCCGACTGCAGGCAGGTTCCTGTATTTCGCGGCCTTTTGCGAAAGTAGTATGGCAAGCCTTGCGACTTTTTCTTCAATAATTGCAAACGCGTCGCGCATCTGCATCGACGTCGAAGTGTCGACTACGTCGTTGCTCGTAAGCCCGTAGTGGACCCACGGCCTGGCGCTCTTTGCAACCTGCTCGCTCAGTGCCTCCACGACTGCCGCGGTGTCGTGCTCGCTTGCCGCTTCAAGTTTTGCCACGCGTGCAAGCGTGACTTTGCCTGACCGGGCGGCCGCAGATATCTGGCGCGCGGCACCTTGCGGTATCATGCCTATCTTTGCCTGCGCCCTTGCGGCTGCGGCCTCAAAGTCCAGCTGGTATTGCAGCCGGCGCTGGTCGCCAAAAATGTCGCGCATCTCCTTGCTACCGTAACGTCCCGAGTCTATGGGCAGTATTGGCACAATAAAGAGCGAGCAGTGGCGGAAATAAATCTTCCATTAAGATTTATAACGACTCTGCAGTGATTCTGTCTAGAATTGAGTGGGTTTTCTACGAGAGCGGGCCTCACGGTCAAAAAAGTAACCGACATGGAGTTTCGGATAGACCCTGACGCCTCGCGAGGCATGAAGGTGCCGGTCACCATTTACGCTAACGAGTCGCTGCTCTCAAAGATGGTAACTGACAGGACCATTGACCAGGCTGCAAACGTGGCGACGCTCCCCGGCGTCAGAAAGCACGTCGTCGTGTTGCCCGACGGGCACGAGGGCTACGGCTTTCCGGTCGGCGGCGTGGCCGCCACAGACGCAGAGGAGGGGGTCATCAGCCCAGGCGGCGTAGGCTACGACATCAACTGCGGCGTCAGGCTGGTGCGCACGAACCTGACGGAAAAAGACCTGCGGCCAAAGCTCAAGGATCTTGTCAATGAATTGTTCAGATCGATACCTTCAGGAGTCGGCAGCGAAGGCGCAATCAGGCTGACAAAATCGGAACTAGACGAGCTTTTAGTGGAAGGCGTCAAATGGGCTGTTGAGCGCGGGTACGGCACTGCTCATGACGCAGAGGTGTGCGAGGAAAACGGGACCATGAGGGGCGCCGACCCGGCAAGCGTGTCAGACACCGCAAGAAAGCGCGGCGCGCCGCAGCTAGGGTCACTGGGCTCCGGCAACCACTTTCTGGAAGTTCAAAAAGTTGACAAGATATTTGACGAGCGGGCTGCAAAGGCGATGGGCATCGAAAATGAAGATCAATTGACCGTATTGATACACTGCGGCTCGCGCGGTTTTGGCCACCAGATATGCACTGACTATCTGCGCGTTTCAGAAGCGGCGCTGCGCAGGTACAACATAACCATTCCCGACCGCGAGCTTGCGTGCGTGCCAAACAACTCGAAGGAGGGCGAGAACTACCGCAAGGCCATGTTCTCGGCGCTCAACTTTGCGTGGGCAAACAGGCAGATGATAACCCACTGGACGAGAAAGACCTTTGAGAAGGTGTTTGGCGGCAACCTGGAGATGGACCTCGTGTACGACGTGGCGCACAACATAGCCAAGGTAGAGCGCCACAGAGTCGACGGCGAGGGCACACGTGAAGTGGTCGTGCACCGCAAGGGCGCCACCCGCGCGTTCCCGGCAGGCATGGAGCAGGTTCCTGCCAAATACCGCAGCCTTGGGCAGCCGGTCATCATACCCGGCTCGATGGGCACGGCAAGCTGGATACTTTTAGGCGGCAAGAACTCGATGGACCTGAGCTTCGGCTCGACTGCGCACGGCGCCGGCAGGACGATGTCAAGGTCTGCCGCAAAGAGGAGCTACACGCCGGAAGGAGTCAAGGGCACGCTCGAGTCTAGGGGGATATACGTCAAAGCGCTGACGCGTGAAGGGGTGGTCGAAGAGACTCCCGAGGCCTACAAGGACGTGGACGCCGTCGCCAGCGTGTCGCACGAGCTTGGCATCGCCACAAAGGTAGTAAGGCTTCGTCCCATCGGGGTGATAAAGGGATGAGCGAAGACAGGGACATCGAGATAATCAAGGCGCGCAAGCTCAAGGAGATGAAGGAAAAAGCCGCTGCGATAGAGCGCGCCAAGGCAGCGCCGGAGAAAAAAGAGAAATCGCCAAAAGAGACGGTCATGTCGTTCCTGTACGACAGGGGCGACGAAGTCTTGAACGCTGCATACTCCCAGTACCCGGCGCAGACCGAAGCCATAGTAATGAAGATAGCCGAGTTGATAAAGTCGGGCGAGCTGAAGGAGAGAATCTCAGGAGGAGAGCTCCTCTCGCTTTTCCGCTCAATTGGCATGAGAGTAAGAATAGACACATCCATCAGGATACAGCAGGATGGCAAGCTGGTCTCGTTTTCTGAAAAGCTGAAGCAGAATGAGTGACTACATCGGGACCTTCATCATCGACTTCCAGACTACGTCGTTTGAGCAGGATTCCACGATAGCAAACGGCCTGATTGCCAAGATGCAGGAGGCGTGCGGCCTGAAGGACCAGTACGCCCTCGACCCGCCACTTGAGCGGGCAGGCTGGGCCTTTGCCAAGCTGTTCATGTCTGGGCAGTTTGTGGAAAAGGTCTATTCGACACACTCGTACGAGGTGGACAGGTCGAAGGGAAGAAAGTTCGAGGAAAAGTTCATCTCGTGGCTTGCTTCGGAATTGAAAAACAAGGGTTGCACCGCCCAGATAAAGGCGGCGCCGGAAATGAAACAGTTCTAGACTCTTCTTCCGCGTCTTCCGCCCGGCTTTCTCGTGGTGTCGTGAGGTATCGGCGTCACGTCGTCAATCCTGCCTATCCTGAAACCGGCCCTTGCAAGAGCCCTGATTGCCGCCTGCGCGCCGGGTCCTGGAATCCTCGGGCCGACCCCGCCGACTGCCCTTACGCGGATGTGCAGCGCGTTTATGCCCTTTGTCTTGGCGACTTCGGCGGCTGCTACTGCAGACTTCATCGCGGCATAGGGCGACGACTCGTACCTGTCTGCGGTGACGTGACGGCCGCCGGAGCTGAACGAGATTGTCTCGCTCCCGCTCGTGTCGGTGATATGGACAAGCGTGTTATTGTAACTGCTAAAGATGTGGGCTACACCCCACCTGGTCTGGGTGATCTCGTCTGATTCAGACATGCAGGCAGTATCGTCTTTTTAGAGGGTTAAAAACGTTGTCAGGCTGTCGTTATCCTGTATATCCGGCCTTCAAAATACGACAGCACGTAGAGGTTGCCGTCGGGCCCCGTCTCGATGTCGGTTATGCCCTTAAAGCCGGCGCCAAGCGTTACTGCCGCACGCTCGCTCTCCGTGTCGGCCACCAGGTCCGAAAGGCCGCCTTCCAGCACAAATCCGTCCCTAGCCTCGTTTACCTGAAAAAAGTAGAGGTTGCCGTTGTTGATGTCGCCTACAAAGATGTTGTTTTCGTATCTTTCGCCCAGCCTGTCTGAATCCAAGAATTCAATGTCAGTCACGCCTATAGAGTCGAACCAGCTGAACACGGGGTCGTGATACTGCGCGCCTTCAAACATTACAAGGTCGCTTTCGGTCACGTTCGACCTTGCCATGGGCCCCATCAGCTTGTGCCACCCGCTGTTGAAGCCCGGCCTGACGATGTTCACCTCGTCGTACTCGTCCTCGCCGTTTTCAGTCATCCACAGGCTGCCGGTGACAGGGTCGAAGGCAAGCCCAAAGCTGTTCCTTATGCCGTATGCGAAATACCTGTGCATCTTTTGGTCGTCATGGGCGTGGAACGGGTTGCCGTCTATCCCTTCCCCTGTTTCCTTGTTTACGCGATATATCACGGACTTGTCGTCCGGCAGGCGGCCTTCGGTTTCGTTGTCAAGCATTCCGCCGCCGGCGTTCGTGTCGCCGATGACCGTGTACAGGTGCCCGTCTGGCCCGATGGCCATCTTGCCGCCGTTGTGGAATGGCCCCGGCTCGCCGGGGAGGTCCATGAATAACACCCCATCTACCAGCGTCCTTGTGCCGGCGTCGTAGGCGAACTTGTAGACCCTGTTCCTCAAGACGTCGTCTTCCCTCTCGGTGAGGTAGATGAACACGTCGGAGCCATCGATAGCTATGCCCAGCAGGCCCTGCTCTGCGACACTTTCCACATCGACCTCCAAGACTGGCTGTGCAAGCGTCCCGTTTGAAACGAGCCTTACCTGGCCGCGCTGCTCCAAAACAAGGATGTTGCTTTCGTCAAGAAAGCGCATGCTGGTAGGCAGGTTGAGCCCTTCTGCGACAAGCTCGACCCGCAGCGCGTCGTCGCGCACAGACGGCATACCCTGAACCACCGGTCTTCCCGTGTTCGGATCCGGGACAAACGCGACTGCCAGGCCGATTGCAGCTGCCGCTGCTATTGCGACTGCGATGAGCGTCCTCTTCAACGTACGGTGGTCATCTGCATTTCAGGGATAAATGACGTGTGCAGGATTCCTCTTGCGCCCGGCTCTAGGCGTCCTCGAAGTATTTTTTGACCAGCCGGTCCATGCTGTCCCTCGACTTGTTCCCGGCCATGACCTCCGGGTGCTTGTCGTTGAGGTGCTTTAACACGAACCTCACGCTGTCGCCGCAGATCTTGCACCGCGCCTTGCCAAACACAGCAATAGTTTGTGGTACAAGTAGTAAAACTTAGCGAAGGTGCTGGTAGCCGCGGTTTTCTAAAAGCGACTTGCCGTCGTACACCTTGCCTGAGCCTTTTTTGACGATGCCGACTTCGTGTAGTGTAATGCCCGACTTTTTCGCAAGCGCCCTTGCTTTTGGCAGCCACTTTTTCGGTATCGTCGCCACGATTTCGTACTCCTCTCCACCGAAAAACACCAGATTGCACGGGTCGAGGCCGTTTGCATGCGCAAACTCGTCGACGCCCTGCGCCCTGACTTTGTCATAGTCTGTCTGTATGTCCACTTTGCTCTGAGACGCTATCTCGTAGAGCGACGCCGCCAGCCCGTCGCTAGAGTCTATTGAAGAGGAGAAAAACCGCGCAAATACCGCAAAGTCCTGCCGCGGCCGCGGCTCCAGCACGGAATCAACCGCGTTTTTGCGGAACTGTCCGGTGGCCCTGGCCCCGCCCATCAGGATTGCAAGGCCCGAAGCGGGATAGCCGAACGGACCGGATATCACGACGGCGTCGCCAGACCTTGCGCCCGACCTTGGAGGTATCCTGTCCGCGATCCCTATCATGCTGCAGTCGATAACGAGGTCGCTTGCCTCGTTCGTGTCGCCGCCGACTATTTTCACTCCAAACTCGTTTGACGCCATCTGGAAGCCCCGCGCAAGCTCCTCGACGTAGCCTCTTGTCACGGTCTTTGGAAGGCCAAGTGATATCAGGGCGGCAAGCGGCTGCGCGCCTTTTGCGGCAAGGTCGCTTGCGCATGCAACGACGCTCTTTCTTGCAGCCTGCCGGGGCGTCATCTGCTGCGGCACGTCGGTCATGCCGACCAGCATGTCGCTCTTGAAAGCAAGCGTCTTTTTGCCAAGCGCGATGGAGGCGACGTCGTCGAGGTCGGCTATGCCAAGCGCCGACGAGAAGATTGCTATTACGTCCTTTTCACTTAGCCTGGTCATATGCGCGCTGGACCTTCTCGCTCACTTTTTTAAACAGCGATTCTGCCATGCCTGAGCGCGACTCGACCGAGACGCGGATTGCGTGCTCGGTGTTTGACGGCCTGACAAGGGCCCACGAGTCGTCGTCGATTACGGCCTTGACGCCGTCGCCCAGTATCAGCTGCGCCGAGTCGGCTTTGAGCATCTCGGGCAGTTTTTCTATCACCTTTGCGTGGAGGGACGAGTCTGCCGGCACCTTGGACCTTACCTGCGAAAACTTGGACGCAAGAGCAAGGCAGTCTGCCATGGTCTTCCTGTCAAGCGTCGCTACCGTGGCGGCCGCCAAAAGCCCGTCGCGGCACATGTTGAAATTGGGCATGATAAAGCCGGCGCTGCTTCCCTCGCCCCCTGCCTCGGCGCCGGTCTCGAGCATCTTTTTCACCACGTTTGCCTCGCCCACTTTGGAGTGCTCTATCTTGCCGCCACGGCCTAGCACGTACTTGTCGATGGCTACGCTAGAGTCGATGCTTGAGACGAACTTTTTGGCGCCCATCTCTGCCGCCTTGGCGACGCACAGAAGCATTGTGGCGTCCGGGCCCAGCTTCTCGCCGTCTTTAACGACGACGAGCCTGTCGCCGTCTGGGTCAAGCGCAAAGCCAAAGTCGAGCTTGTTTGAAGTGACTGCCGCACGCAAGTCTGTCAGGTCGTCGGCAGTCGGGTCTGGACCGCGCGACGATATCCCCTGGACGCCGTTTATGCTGACGCATTTCATGCCAAGCTTTTTGAACAGTTGCTCGGCGTAGCCGCACGACGCGCCGCCACCGCAGTCGACAGCGACCTTTGAATCGCCAGAACCGATGAGCGCTGCAACGTCATCGACGTAAGTGGTGGTCTCCGCGTATTCGGTGCCAAACCCTTTTGCAGCAGGTGCAGACGCAAGCATCCTGTCAAGCTCGTCCTCAAACAACCCTCTGCCCTGCACTATGAACTTCAGGCCGTTCCATTCCAACGGGTTGTGAGACGCAGTCACCATGACGCCGGCGCCGTGCTTTTTCGCCTCTCTGAATGCTGCGGGCGTTGGGGCAACGCCAAGGTCGTAGACGTCAACGCCTGATGATATCAACGACGCCGAGACCACCTGCGATATTATCCTGCCGGAAGGCCGGGTGTCCCGTGCAAGCACGCACTTTTGTCCTGCAACGCCTGCAAAAAGAGAGGAAAAGCGCGAGACTTCGTTCAGCGTCAGATCCTGCCCGTATATGCCCCTGATGCCGGATATCGACACCTTCATCGTTTTGAATTTTTGCTGGCTGGTATTTAACATAGCGCCAAGAACGATTATAATGGCCGTCCTAGGAGTGAAAACACGTTTTGCCTTAGTAGCTCAGCCTGGCAGAGCGAGGGTTTCGTAAACCCTAGGTCGTGGGTCCGAATCCCACCTAAGGCTCTTTCAATAGATTATCAAAGCCGATGAGACGATCGAATCCTTATATCTTTTAAAGTCGTATAGATCCCTGGATAGCAGTCAAAGGAAGAAACATCGATACGCTAACAACGGGTCGGTGGACGGAAATCTTTGGATTAACGTCTGGTTCCGGAGGCTGCTATCCGCTGAAACTGACTTTTTTCCTGTACAGATACGCTTAACTTCAAGATCAGCGTAACTTAACCATGGCTGACTCGCCAATGAGCTATGCCATCGTGATTGGCATCATGGCCTTCCTGGCTGCGGTGTTGTTCACGACGAGGTTCCGACGGATAAGGCATACTCATGAAGTACGGGGCGGTAGCGTCTCGCACGCCGAAGCTGCCTGACCTGACGTCTGGGCGTCGGGTAGCTCAAAGTCAGGATATCGGCTGTACGGTTTATGGGTGGCTCGAGTCGCCGGGTTTATTATTTTCCGGGCCGCATCATGAGGTGTCCGGCTGATGCCCACTGCATACGTGCTCATCAATTGCAAGCTCGGAGAGGAGGCCAGGATAATCCGCGAGCTGCGAAAGGTCAAGGGAGTCTCTGACGCGCACGGAGTCTACGGCATCTACGACATTATTGCCGAAGTCAAAGGGAAGGGCACCGAAGAGCTGAAGGAGACCATCACGTACTCGATAAGGAAGATAAGCGGCATACTTTCGACGAACACGCTCGTAATAGTCGAAGGGCAGGGCTGAACATACCGGCGTGTGCAGAGATCAGCGACAAGGATCGGGGACATCGACGTTTGGTTCTGCGATGGCTGCCTTTTTGTGCGTGACGGTTCTGTCAAAACCCGGCTCTACAATGCTAATATAGGGTGGAGCGTATGCATGGCTGTGCAGGTTGCAAAGAGCCACGACCTCCGCGTGCTGGGGATAATGATAGGGGCCGCGCTGTTCTTTGCCACGACGCTCCTCATCTCGTTCTTTGGCGTCATCATGATGATAAAGGAGCTGAACATACCCCCAGCCGACGGGCCCAACTATTTCATGCTCGGGCTGGTCCCGCCGTCAGTCGGCACGTTCTTTCTTTTCACCAGAGTCCTCGGTAGGTTCTTCTAGTCAGGGCATCAGGTCAAGGGCCATCTTTAGTTCTGTAATCTCCTTTTCGATGGCGCGCCTGTCAGTCTCGTCCTGCGCATACTTGAGCAACCGCTCGCAGGCGTCTATCTCTGCCATGATTACGTCCTTCTTGTCAAGGCAGAGCGAGTGATATTCGTCGGTGAAAGTGTAAGCGACCTTTCTTGTATCCTTGCACCCGCAGGTTTTTGCAATTATTATAGAACTGACTTCTGTCTCGGCGATGTTCATGCCACATAGTTTGCATCGAGAACATAAAAAGGGCACTGAACAAGGTGCAGCGCTGCTTAACTGCCGGCGCGCAAGTCTTTTAAAAAATGCATTTCCCGGTTACCCCATGAAAGAGTCGTACCACTGCAGGCCGTGCGACAAGGAGTTCATAGAAGCAGACCGGGCTGCGCAGCACAGGCGGGCAGCCGGCCACGAAATTATCCAGCGCAGGCTCGATAGCTAAAAAATTCAGGGTGGAAGGTCCGCAAGCTTGGTCTCGGGCTTGCTGCCCTCCGCTGTTCCGTCTTTCTTGAGCGATCTTATCGCCTCGATGCACGCGGCCCTGATGTCCTCGTAGGCTGTGACGCTCATTATCTCGTCAAGTGACGGCAGCGCCTCTGCGCCGCGCGCCGACAGCTTTGTCACGGCGTCCTTTCTCTCCTGCGGGTTGTTCGACCACTTGGCCTGTTCCTTCAGCTCCCAGAGCGACTTGTCGGTCAAAGAACCACCAGCATAGATAGTGCGCGTCTCGTATTTACGGAGATTGGTGGGAAAGGTTATAGCCACGGGCCCTTCCCCCACGACTATGCAGGAGTACGTCGCCCTGGCGGTGTTTTCGGCGGTGTACGTCCTTATCATCGGCCGCAGGCGCTTTGGCGTGCCCATCTGGGTAGCCATGCTCATAGGCGCGGCGCTGATGGTCGGCCTGCAGGTCACGTCGGTCCAGGGAGCGTACGACGCCGTCAACCTGGAGGTGATAGCGTTCTTGTTTGGCATGTTCAGCATAGTATCCGCCCTTGAGAGGGCCGGCGTGCTCCGGCTGATAGCAATGAAGATGCTGTCGTGGGCCAAGACGCCGTCGCAGCTCCTGATGGCGTTTGTCGTTGGAATGGGGGTGCTGTCGGCTTTCTTGGTAAACGACACCATTGCGCTGCTTGGCATACCGCTTGCGATAATAGTTGCAAAGCACGCCGGCATCAGGCCCACTGTGTTGCTGCTTGCCCTTGCTTTTGGCATAACGGTTGGAAGCGTCATGACGCCGATAGGCAACCCGCAGAACCTGCTCATTGCAATAGACAGCGGCTTTGACCTGCCGTTTCGGACGTTTCTGTTCTACCTTGCGCTGCCTACTGCCGCAAACCTGTTTGTGACGTACTTTATCCTGAGGCTGTATTTCAGAAAGGAGCTTCCGCAAAGGCTCCAGTTTGCGCCCGTCGCCCCCGAGGTTGCAATGAACGAGAGCATACCGGACACGAGGCAGGCCAGGATTGCAGTGTACATCACGATAGCCACGCTTGCAGGGTTCCTGCTCTCCGAGGTGCTGCACGTCTACAAGATAGCCGAGTTCAGCATAAGCATCGTCGCCATGCTCGGCGCGGCCGCGCTGTACGCCCTCTCGTCAGAGCGGACGCAGCTGCTAAAGAACGTGGACTACTCGGTGCTGGTGTTCTTTGCGGCCATGTTCATAGTGACGTCGTCGATGTGGGAGTCCGGCGCCGTTGCGATTATCACCGGCTGGCTTCCAGACCCGAGCCCCGCTGACAGGACGCAGAGCCTGGGCGTGATAACTGCTGCGAGCATCGCGCTCAGCCAGGTGCTCAGCAACGTGCCTTTTGTCGCGCTGTACAACTTTGTGATGATAGACTCAGGCTTTGGAGAGGAGCACGTCGCGCAGTGGCTGATGCTGGCAGCTGCCAGCACCGTCGCCGGCAACCTGACCATCCTAGGCGCTGCGAGCAACGTCATAGTGATAGAGGCGGCAGAGGTGCGGGGCGTGCGGGCGTTCTCCTACCTCGAGTTTGCCAAGATAGGGAGCGCGATAACCGCTGCAAACGTCGCCATCTACTTTGCGTTCATCTACGTCTTTGTCTAGGGCACAAGGACTGCCCGTGCTTCCACCTGGGATTGTTTCAGGCGCGCCAAGACCTCGTTTGCCTCTGCAAGCGGGTGCGTCTCTATAACCACCCGCAGCGACTCGCCGGCGGCCACTTGGACGAGGTCGGCCATGTCCTGCCTTGAGCCGATTACGGTTCCACGGACGGTCTTTTCGTCAAACGCAAAAAAGTTGGGTATGTTGCCCACGACTGCGACCACGACCAGCCCACCCTTTTTGACCGACTGGACAGCGGCGGCTATGGCCTGCTCCGACGGCGCAAGCACTATGGCGCTGTCAAGCAGCCCCTCCTGCCTCTTCAAGCTCTTGACAAACTGCTCTGCCGAGTCCTGATAGGTGACGACGTTGTCGGCGCCAAGCCTCTTTGCAAGGTCAAGGTGCTTTTTCGTCCGCGATATGCCGACGACTCTTGACCCTTCCATCTTGGCAAGCTGTATCGCAAAATGGCCCACCCCGCCGACGCCGAATATCCCAACAGACCTGCCTCTTGCCGGCTCGCTTGCCTTGACTGCCTTGTACGCCGTTATGCCCGGGCAGAACAGCGGGGCTGCATGTTCAGAGTCGATGCTGTCGGGTATCGGCGTGACAAACTCCTCGCTTACCGAGATGTACTCCGCATATCCGCCCTGCACGGTCTCGCCGGTTATCTCGGCGCTCTCGCACAGGTGCTCCTTGCCGGCAGTGCAGTAGTCGCACTTCAGGCACGAGCTTGCAAGTGGCGTGATGCCCACCCTGTCGCCTATTCTCACTTTCCTTGCCGAGTCGGCCTTCTTGACAACTCCCACCACCTCGTGGCCCGGGACGACCGGCAGGACCGACGGCGAGCCGTGGTCCTTCCAGTCTCCCTCTATCATGTGCAGGTTTGACCGGCAGACGCCACATGCCTCTATCTCCAGCAGGAGGTTGCCCTTTTTCGTGCGCGGGACGGGTATCGATTTGAGCTTTAGCGGGCACGTTTCAATGGGCGCGCACCGTGCAAGCACCATGGCCTTCATGGTATCCATGCCTCTTCATCGCCGCCTGTGGTTTATCTTCATTCCGGTGCAGCAGAGAAGGTATGCGACAAGCGTGCCTGCGTTCTCTACCTTTTGCCCTGCAATCATCCGTTCAAGGTCGCGGAGCTTCACCACCTTGACGCTAATGTCCTCCGTGCTGTCGTGGTTTGTAGTGCCGTCTGCAAGCCCGGTGGCCCTGAAGACGTGGACCGTCTGCCTGGACTTGCTGACTGACGGGTGGTAGTCGTAGACGTGCTCTATCCTTCGCGCCGTGTAGCCGGTCTCTTCCTTGAGCTCGCGCCTTGCGGTGGCAAGCCGGCCCTCGCCCTTTTCTACGTGGCCTGCCGGGAACTCGAGCATTACCTTGTCAAGTGGGTATCGATATTGCTTTATCATGATGACGCGCTCGGCGTCCAAGAAAGGAACGACCACAACTACGTCTGACGAGCTGTAATGTGTATAACGCAGAGTCCTGCCATTTGGCGTCCGCACCCTGTCCTGGAAAAGCTCCATGTAGACGGTCCTGTCGTCCCTTGCCTCGAACACCTTTTTCCTTGAGAGGCGCTTCCAGCCCTTTGCCAACGCAAGTGCTTGCATTAGAGCGATTATAATCGTTCTACTAGCAGAACACCCCCTTCAGGTGAGCGCTCCTTAAATCGCCGTCCTGCACAGAAACTGCATGGAAGACGCGGACATCGAGCGCAAGCTCTCTGGCAGGACCCTGCAGGTCTACCTGTATCTGCAGCGCAAGAAGGAGCCAAGCGGGATAAGGGAGGTCCAGAGGGATCTCGGGCTTTCAAGCCCCAGCGTGGCAGACTACCAGATAGAAAAGCTGGTCGGGATGGGGCTTGCTGCAAAGGACAGGCACGGCAGGGTTTTTGTCACAAGAAAGGTGAGGGTAAAGGCGCTTGACTCGTACGTGAACTTTGGCAGGTTCTCCGTTCCACGGCTTGCGTTCTACGCTTCCGTGTTCTCCGCCGTGGCAATCCTGTACGTAGTATTCAGTTATTCCAGCCTGACGGTTTACGGCGTGGCCGTGCCGGCCGCTGCGGCCGCCGTGCTATGGGCGGAGGCGTGGCGCATGTGGAGGTTCAGTCTCATAGAGAGGGCGCAGAGCGCAGGCCACGGGGACGGGGCCACGCTGTTGCAGATGCTCCTGCCTGGAATAGCCGCGGCCGCGGCGTTTGCAGGCACTGGCGCGTTTCTCTTCCAGTACTCGCAGATTGACTACCTTGAGGCAACGCCGGTCGCCCCCTACGACTGGGAAGCGGCGAGGCCGACGCCTGAAGAGTCGGCCGAGATGTCGCACCAGAAAGTCGTCGCAGCGGGCAGTTCTCCCTTACCAGAGTCTGTCATGACAGGGATGATCTTTGCAGGGGCCGCCGTCGCAGGCTTTGTTGTGTACATCGCGGCAAGGTACAGGTCTGCCGAGCCTGTTCTGGTCGCAGAACGCTGACACTAAGACGCGTTCGGAACGCAGGATTATCCAGAGCGCACGCGATGACTATTGCATGGACGGAAACAGAGAACAGATAGCTCTGCTCGCTGCCGCCGGACTCTTGTTGGCAATAGCCGGTCCTGCGCAGCAGGCTCACGCGCAGTACGGTGTCGGAGGCAACCCGACCACCGCGCCGTCAGAAGAACAGCTCCAGAGATGCGACGAGTACGAAATTCCGAGGGCGCAATGCAATGAGAACGCCATCCTGGCAAAGGAAAGGTGGATCTATGCAAAGGAAAGCGTAGAGAAGGGATCAGGTACGTCGATGTTCTCCACCGACGAAATGCAGACCTGGGCATTCATAGGAGTCCTTGGCGCGATCTTTGGCGGCGTGGCGGCGGCGTTCTTTGTAAGGGGAAGGGGCGCAAACGCCACCTGACCTCTTTTTTTAAAATTATAATAATGCGCGCAGCAAGAAACCCCCCATGCGCGCAACCGACGTCAAGTCCGACAGCTTTTCCGGAAAGGAAGTGGCGATCCGGGGCTGGGTCCACAGGCTGCGCAAGCAAAAAGAGCGCGCGTTCATACTTTTGCGCGACGACAGGGGCGGCGTCATCCAGTGCGTGTTCCCTGCAGAAAAGGTCGCAGACCTGACCATCGAGTCGTCAGTCGAGATAACGGGCACGGTAAGCAAAGACGAGCGGGCGCCCGAAGGCGGCTACGAGATAAGAGGGACGCAGATAAAGGTCTACAACGTCGCCGCGGAATACCCTATAGGCGAGTACCAGAGCGACGAGCTGTTGCTTGACAAGAGGCACCTTGCGCTCAGGACGCGCAGGATGATAGCAATTGCCAAGATACGCGCGTCTGTCCTGCACTTTGGCCGGCGGTGGTTCGTGGAAAACGGCTGGATGGAAGTGACTGCGCCCACCATAGTCAAGGGCGCAGTTGAAGGCGGCTCGACCCTTTTCAAGCTGCGTTACTTTGACCAGGACGCCTACCTGTCGCAGTCTGCGCAGCTCTACCTTGAAGCGATGATATTCTCCCTGGGCCCTGTCTGGAGCCTGACGCCATCATTCAGGGCAGAAAAATCTAGGACTGTGCGCCACCTTGCCGAGTTTTCGCACCTCGAGGCGGAGGCGCCCTGGGCGACGCTTGAAGACATCTTGAAGACAGAGGAGCAGCTCGTTTCCTACATTATACAGAACACGGTGCAAGAGCGCGCCGACGAGCTTGCTTTATTGAAGCGCGACGCGTCGGACCTGAAAAAGGTCGTTCCGCCTTTTGAGCGCCTTCCGTACGGCAGGGCGATTGAAACGCTGCGCTCAAGGGGCTTCCAGGTGACAGAAGAGGACGGCACAAGGCGCGACATACAGTTTGGCGACGACCTGTCGATTGACTCAGAGCGCGAGCTGACAAAGGACGCAGAAAGGCCTGTGTTCGTCGTCGGCTACCCTATATCTGTAAAACCATTCTACGTCAAGGAAGACCCCGACCACCCCGGCATCGGGCTTACTGCCGACATGCTTGCGCCCAAGGGCTTTGGCGAGATAACCTCCGGCGGACAGAGGGAGGACGACATAGACTCCATCACGAACAGGATGAGAAAGGAGGACCTTGACCCGGCCGCATACGAGTGGTACCTCGACCTGCGCCGGTACGGCTCCGTCCCTCACGGCGGTTTTGGGCTTGGCATCGAGCGCCTGGTGCGCTGGATAACAAACGTCGAGGACATAAAAGACACTGTCCTGTTCCCCAGAACCATGTCGCGAGTCGAGCCCTAAGAAAATGAGGGGTGCGGCACTACACGTGCTCGCTCAAGAATTTCAGGGTCTTGTCCCACGCGTCTGCAGTCTCCTCCGGGGCATGGCCGGCGTTTGACGGGTTTGCGAACGCGTGCCCGACTTCTTCGTAGATGTAGATCTCGTTCGTGGTGCCGTTTGCGTCAAGCGCCGCCTCGAACTGGTTGACCGATTCGACGGATATCACCTGGTCTTCCGAACCAAAGATGCCCAGGACAGGCCACGTTATGCTTGACAGCTCCTGCTGGTCTGTGACCAGCGTTCCGTAGTATATCACGGTCGCCGCAAGGGGCCTTTCTGCGTTCAGGGCCAGCTGCAGCGAGAACTGGCCGCCAAAGCACCAGCCAAGCGACGCTATCCGCGACTCGTCCACGTTCTCAAGCGACGCCAAGTAATCAACGGCAGCGTTGAGGTTCTCTATGGCTATCTCCGGGTTCTCCCTTATCTCGGCGGTGATCGCCCTTGCCTCGTCTTGGTCTGTCACGACCCGGCCGTTGAAAAGGTCTGCCGCCAGGACGACGTACCCTTCCTTTGCAAGGTTTTCGGCCGCGCCCTTGACAAAGTCGTTCAGGCCACGGTTTTCGTGTATCATGACTACCGCAGGCATCTGGCCTTCGCTGTCCGTGGGCTGTACCAGGTAGCCCGACGCGTCGCCGTAATAGTTCACCATCTCCGCCTCTATCTGCATCCTCGTGTCGTTGCGGTGGAGCTCGCTGACGTCTATGCGCTCTATCAGCTCCCTTGAAGCCGACGAGAGCACGCCGTAGACTGGTCCGTCTCCAAAGTGCGAGTCTATCATCTCCGGGCCCATCCACATCGCAAGGACCGCGTTGTTGAATATCTGGACAGTCACAGGCACGCCGGACACCGGCCCGTCCCTCATCGTCACGGTTGCCGTCCCTTCGAACGTGTGGCTTGCGCCTTCCGACGTGTAGCTGTCCACGTTGAATCCGTACACGCTGTGGCTGTGCATCGCGTTGCCGTCCGGCATCACCATCGCAAAGCGCGCCACCAGCTGCACCCGGGGCGGTTCGGTGCCGTCTCCTGACTGCAGGATCCTCATTACCCAGATTCCTGACTGTATCCACGACGGGTTTCCGTCGTCAAGCTGGACGCTTGCTATCTGGCCACGGAACACGCTTGCCGCCGGGCCCTGCACGCTGATCGTAGTTGCTGAAGTGCTAGCTGACACGGCAGTATTTGCTGTCTTGTTTTTATCCATCATCTCGCCGTAGGCCGGTCCAAGTGTGCTTGTACCCGCGGCGGCTACCAGAATGGCTCCCAAAAGTACTGCAGAAACGGTGCTCGCTGCGCGGGGATTCCCAAAACATCGATTAACCCACGTCATCGGTAATAAACGGCATCCATCGAGTAAAAGTATTTCCCGGCCGCATAGAGGAAGCCTCTAGAGCCAGGATCTGCCTTTTTAGTGCTCGGCAGGTCCTGTTTTCCAACCAAGCCTTAAGTAGGCCGCGCATTTGACGTACCCGGATGCCCAAAGACGCAGCGAAGGAGCGGCCGCTTGAGCGGCAGCACAAGGCCCTGCTCATTGTCGCCAGCGTCGTCATCAAGACCGTGCTCATGGTCATAGTCGCGACGCACGTCATGTGCGGGAGCGCCGACCCGAGGACGCTCTTTGCATGCGGCGAAAACGCCGCGTACGTGGGCGGGAGCGCCGCCGCGGTTGCGCTGATGGGCTTTATCTTTGGCCACTACATAGTCAGGCTCAAGTCGTTCAACCACATTTTCGCCAGGATGATGGGCGCCGACTTTATGGTGACTGTCATGTACTTTGCAGTGGCGTTCATCGCGCCGGACTTGGTAGCGCTAAAGACCATGATCTGGCTCTTTGGCACGTGGATACTCGGGATGCTTCTGGCTCCGGTCAACATGGAAAAGACTTTTCTGAAAAAGCTGTCCCAGTACGGCGGGATTGCAGCGCTCGGTGCGTTCTTCTCTCTTCACTTTATCCCCGGGTTTGCAGATCTCGGGTCTGCCTACACCGCCGGCATGATGGTGTCAAGCATCCTTGCCGTGTTTGGCGGCGGAAGGGTGAGCTAGAAATCAGGCGTCCGCCTTTTTGCGGACGGTTCTCTTTTTGGTCGCGGCCTTTTTCCTTGCAGCCCTTTTCTTGGGAGCTGCAAGCGCCGGCGGGCCTTCAAGCGCGGGCGCGCTCGGCAGCGCGGGCTCGGGCTTTTTCTTGGCTAGCTGAATCTCTATGAAGGAGGCGCGCCTTGTCACCCCTTCCGCTACAAACTCGTCGGTGCCCACTGCTATCGACTGGGTCTCGAGTCCTGCAACGTCGTGCTTGACCATCTCGGCGACGTTGACGGCAGTCACGATGCTGAGACTGCCCTTTGCCTTTATGGCAAGCTCGCCAAAGGTGCCTATCCTGAACAGCGCGGGTGCGATGTAGTCTAGTGCGCTCTTTTTGCCCACGATGAGGACGTGGGGCGGTATCTCTTTTTGTGTCGTCTGCTGGACAACTGAGGTCATCATGCCCACGTGATTTCCCGGCGCAGTTTAGAGAACCAGTGTCAAGAGATGTTGCCGGTTTTGTCTACTTTTCATTGTGGACAAGCATTAAATTGAATCTGCGAGATACGTCGTTTGCTTGACTGCAAAAGAGCCCTTTGCAGAGGCCGCAAAGAAGCGGATACTCCTCTTTGACGGCGCGATGGGGACGGAGATACAGAAGCTAAACCCGAGGCCAGAGGACTTTCCCGACGGCAAGGATGGCTTTAACGACGGGCTCGTCCTGACAAGGCCGGAGTGGATAGAAAAGATCCACAAGAGCTACCTGCAGGCCGGCGCCGACTGCATCGAGACCAACACGTTTGGCTCGAACAAGCTGAAACTCGACGAGTACGGCTACGGCGACAGGACAGTCGAGTTCAACAGAAAGGTGGCCGAGCTTGCAAGGAAGGCAGCCGACGAGTTTGAGAACCGCTACGTGATAGGCTCCATGGGGCCCACGGGGTTTTTGCCAAGCTCAAGCGATCCGGATCTTGGCCAAAAGCCTCTTGCTGAAATCCGCGAGGCGTTTGCGCTGCAGGCCGAAGGCCTCATCCTCGGAGGCGTGGACGCGCTGTTGATAGAGACAAGCCAGGACATACTTGAAGTCAAGCTGGCAATAGAGGCCTGTCACGAAGCCATGAAAAAGACAGGCAAGAAGGTACCCATTATCGCTAATGTAACACTGGACCAGTACGGCAAGATGCTCCTTGGAACCAGCGTCCAAGCCGCATACACCACCGTGAGCGGGATGGGCATCGACTTTTTCGGGCTCAACTGCTCGACCGGTCCGGTCGAGATGTCGCCAAGCGTCAAGTGGCTGGCAGAGCAGGAACTGCCGATCCTTGTCATGCCAAACGCGGGCATGCCCCACAACGAGGGCGGAAAGGCCGTCTACAAGATGGCGCCGGACGAGATAGCGGAAAAAATGTCCGAGTTCGTGGAATATGCCAACGTGCGCGTGGTAGGCGGCTGCTGCGGGACGACTCCTGAGCACATCGCGCGGCTCCGAAAAGTGCTTGACAGCAGATGATCACGCTTATAGCCTTCAGAGGCGCACTTGAGCTGTGGTCCTGAAGGTCCTGGTGCCCTTTGACTTTTCCGAGCCTTCAGAGAAGGCGCTGAAACACGCAGTGCAGCTGTCGGGCCTGCTGACTGCGGAAAACGAGATCCTGCTCCTGCACGTCATAGAAGAGCTCAGCACGCGCATGGCGCTAGAGGAAGCGTTCGGCGCAGGCAGGTGGAAGGAAGAAGAGGAAAAACGCAGGAGAGACGGAACAGAACTTGGCAGGTATGAAAGAGAGATCCTGCTCCACATGGAAAGCGAGGCCACCGCCATAGCCGAAGAGGTTGGAGGCAAGCGCAGCAGGCCGCTTGTGATACGATATCTGTGCAAGGTAGGCGGCAGGCCGGCAGACAGGATTGTAGAAATCGCCAAGGAAGAAAAGTGCGACTTTATAGTACTTGGAAACGTCGGGCACACCGGGCTGTCCAAGATGTTAAAGATGGGAAGCGTCTCGCGCGAAGTCCTCGAAAAGGCCCCGTGCCCGACGACAGTGGTGCACTGAAAACTCTTTTTACGTATTTTTGCGGATCAGACGTCATGAGAGTGCCGGACGACAGGGACGCAAGCGGCGTCCCGGTTATATGCAGCAAGTGCAACGCGGTCTTTCGCAGCGACACGGAATACGTGTCTCACTACGAGCAAGAACATGATGAATAGCAAATATACCTGATTTTGCGATAAGCCATTGTTTGAAGGTGCCCCGGGTCAGTTCCGCGCTGAAAGCAGTGGACATCAGGCAGCAGCCCCCGCCGCTCATAATAGGCGAGCGGCTGAACACGCAGGGGTCAAAGAAGGCCAAGGAGCTCGTGCTGAGCGACGACTTTGACGGCCTTGTAGACCTTGCAAGGGCGCAGGTAGAGGACGGCGCGCACTGCCTTGACGTTTGTGTCGCGACCACGGAGCGCTCCGACGAGCTTGCGTTCATGCGAAAGCTTGCCAAGCGACTGAGCCTCGAGATAGAGGCTCCCCTGGTCATAGACTCGACAGACCCCAAGGTCGTAGAGGCGGCAGTCGAGCAGATACCCGGCAGGCCGATAATCAACTCGATAAACCTCGAAGGCGACGGCTCTAGGTTCCACGCGCTTGCGCCCATCATGGCAAAATACGGACTGCCTGCAATAGCGATGTGCATAGGCCCAAGGGGCATGGCCAAGACCGCGCAGGAAAAAGTCGAAACAGCGCAGCTGTTGTTTGACACCGGCAAAAAGTACGGCCTTGAGCCGTGGCAGTTCATATTCGACGTCCTGACGTTCACGCTTGCAACAGGCGAGCAAGAGTTCGTAGATTCTGCAAAAAGCACGCTTGAAGGCATCAGGCTGGTAAAGGAGAGGTTCCCAGACTCCTTTACCACGCTCGGCCTCTCAAACGTCAGCTTCGGGCTGCCTGCAGGCGCGCGCAAGGTGGTAAACTCGGTGTTTCTGTATCACGCCATCAAGGCGGGGCTTGACACCGTCATCATAAACCCAAAGGACATCATACCGTACCCGGAAATTGATGACGAACAGAAGAAGCTCGCAGAGGACCTAATATTCAACAGTCATCCGAACGCGCTTGCAGAGCTCATCGCGCATTTCGAAGGGGAAAAGGCCAAGGTCGCCGCTGGTACAAGCAAGCGCGTCGAAGTCGACCCGTCATGGCCGGCGGAAAAAAGATGCTACTTTCCCATCGTCAATCGCCTGAAGGACGGCATCGAAGACGACGTGGTCCAGGCAATAGCCGACAGGACGGCGGGCGGCAGGCTGTCGCGCAGAGACGGCAGGATTGTGCTTGAGGCGGGCAAAGAAGCGGCTCACCAGGCTGCAGTCAGCACGCTCAACGAGGTGCTGCTGCCTGCCATGAAGGAGGTCGGTGACAAGTTCGGCGCAGGCGAATTGATACTGCCATTCGTGTTAAAGTCTGCAGAGTGCATGAAGGCAGCAGTAGCCGAACTTGAAAAGTACCTGATAAAGCAGGAAGGGGTAAGCAAGGGCAAGCTCGTATTGTGCACAGTCTACGGCGACGTGCACGACATCGGCAAGAACCTTGTCAAGACGATATTTGCGAACAACGGCTACACCGTCTACGATCTGGGCAAGCAGGTGCCGATGCAAAAGATACTGGAAAAGATAGAAGAGGTCAAACCCGACGCGCTTGGGCTCTCGGCGCTCCTCGTCTCGACGTCAAAGCAGATGCAGTACTTTGTCGAGCACGCAAGGCAGAACGACGTTGCGATTCCGGTATTGTGCGGGGGCGCTGCCATCAACAGCAACTACATCAACAGGATAGCCAAGGACGGCGGGATATACGGGCCCGGCGTCTTTTACTGCAAGACGGCCTTTGACGGGCTGAAGGTGATGAACTCTCTGGTGTCGCCTGAGCGCGGGCAGTTTGTAGATGAATGGAGGCAAAAGATAGAGAAGTGGACGGAAAAAGAGTCCATAGTAGATGCCGCGTCCATACCGCACAGCGGCATAAAGCCTGTCACACCGCCGACGCCTCCTCATCTCAACAGGCAGGTGAGGCTTGATGATTTTGACCTGCACGACGTGTGGAAGTATATCAGCAAAAAGTCGCTCTTTGTGCTCCAGTGGGGGGTTAGGGGCAAGGGCGCAAGCGAGAGCGACCCGGAAAAGCTGTTCGAAGAGTGGACGCGCCGCGTAGTAAAGGAGAAGCTGTTTGAGCCACGCGCGGTGTACGGCTACTTCAGGTGCCACAACCTGACGCAGGGACAGGCAGGCCCTGGCAAGCTTGCAGTGGACCTGCCAGACGGGCAAGCGGTGTTCGGGTTCCCAAGGTCGTCAAGGGAAAAACATCTCTGTCTTGCAGACTATTTCGGCCAGGACGACGTCGTCGCGTTCCAGGCAGTGACTGTTGGAAACAAGGTTTCTGATATCATCGACAGGTGGAACAAGGAGGACCGCTACACCGACGCCTACTACCTGCACGGGCTTGCAGTCGAGACCGCGGAGGCGATGGCCGAATGGGTCAACGCGCGCATACGAAAGGAACTGGGCATAGGCGAGAAGAGGGGTCTGCGCTACAGCTGGGGCTACCCGAGCTGCCCCGACGTGATGCAGCACCAGCTCGTCTGGAAGATACTAGAGCCTGTAAAGTCGGGCATGACGCTGACAGAGTCGGGGCAAATAGTACCTGACCAGTCAACTGCCGCCATAGTCGTGCACCACCCCGACGCCGAGTATTTCACGCTGTGAGCCCGTAAGAATATATCATTGTAGAGTATATTCAGTGTAAATTGCAGTTGCAGAGGGGCTACGTGCTTCTTTTGGCGGGAGGCGCCATCGTCGCGGCAGGCATTGCTGCAAGCGTCTACTACGTCGGCGAGTTTTTGACCGAGCTGGAGAGAACAGGCGTCCACAGCATCGCCCCCAGGGGAACCTTCGAGGTGGTGCAGGCAATAAGCGGCACCCAGGGCGCCTACTTTGTGGCCTTTCCGGGCTACGACGAGAACCCCGCTAGCGTAACGGTCAAAGTCACGGGCCCGCTTGGCAGCATAGTGGAAAGGGAGGTCAACCTGCCGTTTTACAGCGAGCAGTTTGCCGTCCAGAGCGCGGGCAACTATACTCTTGCAGTATCCAACCTTTCCGAGAGCACCATACAGGTAGCGGCGATAATAGGCGACCCGGAGAGCATCTCGGAGATTGTAGGCACTTCGACTATAGCCTCCAGCGCCATTGCGTCGTTTGTGGTCATCGGAGGCATTGCTGCCCTCGTGGTGGGCGGCGCGCTCGTCGTAATCGACAGGCGCAAGACACAAAAGATGAAGCACTACGGCGACCTGAGCGACCTAAAGTGATCAAGATGGCCAAGCTGGAAGCAAGGAACATCGGCAAGCACTTCACCACAGTGCAGGGAGGACAGGTGCAGGAGATAAGCGCGATAAGAAACATCAGCCTCTCCATCGAAGACGGGCAGTTTGTGTCGATTGTAGGCCCGTCGGGTTGTGGCAAGTCGACGCTCCTCAACATACTTGCAGGCCTTGACAAGCCAAGCGAGGGCGAGGTGGTACTCGATGGCAGGCCCGTTTCTGAGACCGGCCCGGACAGGATAATGGTGTTCCAGGAAAACGCGCTCTTTCCCTGGCTCAAGGTGCAGGACAACGTCGAGTTCGGCCTGATGATAAAGGGGCTGAGCAAGGACAAGCGCTCCGAGATAGCGATGCAGTACCTGGAGATGATGCAGCTGACCAAGTTTGCAGACGCGTACACGTACCAGCTGTCAGGCGGAATGAAGCAGCGCGTCGCAATCGCGCGCTCGCTTGCAATCGACCCCGAGGTTTTGCTTATGGACGAGCCCTTTGCCGCGCTTGACAGCCAGACCCGCGACCTCTTGCTCGTCGAACTACAATTGATCTGGGCAAGGACAAAGAAAACGATCGTGTTTATCACGCACAACATCACCGAGTCGGTGTGCCTAGGAGACAAGGTCGTCGTGTTCACAAAGAGGCCGGGCACCGTGAAAAAAGAGATATCCATAGACTACAGGCGGCCCCGCCTGCCCGAAGACGACGGCCTGCGCCCGTTCCACCGGCTTGTGCTGGAACAATTGAAAGGCGAGATAACTAAAACAGAGGACGTCAGCTAGAGCTCTTTCAAGAGTTCGAGGCCGGCACTGAAACTGCCCGGCGACGTGAGGAGCACGCTCCCTGCAAGCCTGCCCGCCTTTTTCACAAACTCTACCGGCTCTTTGGCGTAGCCGGAAAAGTCAAGCCCTATCATCTTTGCGGACTGGGCGTTCTTTTCCGACGGCACCATTATGCAGGCGGTGACGGCGATGTTGTTCTGCCTTGCAAGGTCGACAATGTCCGCAAGGTCCGACAATGATGAAATGGACTGCGTGACAAACGCGCGCGGCCTGGCGGCGAGCTTGGCCTGTACTGCAGGCGACCACCTGTCAGGGATTTTTGCCGGGAACGACAGGTCCAGCTTGACCTTCTTGTCAAAGCTCTGGTCGCGGAGCATGGCAAGCGCCTGCGACGGCTTCAAACCGGACGCGCGGCCGTCGGTGGGCGCGTCGCCCATGAGAAGCAGCAGGCTGTCAACTCCGGCCATCACCGCGTCAACTGCCGCCTGGGAGAGCGTTATCACGTTCCTGTCGCTTGTCCTGAGGCTGCACGACACTTTGAGGTCACCTGTCGCCCTGCCCATTTGCGCTGCAGCAGATATGCCCGAGACCCGAGGGACGCCCAGAACCGAGTCGGTGAGGTGGACACCGTCAGCGTGTCTCTTTATCATAGACGCGCGCTTGCGCAGGACCTCCATCCTGCTTTCAAGGTGTTTGTGGTCGAACAGGCCGCCGTTGGCTATGCGGGGCGGGTTCAGCTCGTACGCTATCTTCATCGCTTGGCATCAAGCACCAGCCGGGATTATTAAATACAATCGTCCGCCGCAACGGAATTTAACCGCGCCGCCCAAGTCCCAACGTGCGCAAGGCCGAACTTTTGCAGGCGCTTGAAGGAGTGCTTGAGAAAAAGACATTTGCCGCGCAGGATGCCGCGCCGGCGACGCCTGCGGCCGTGCTTGCGATAATCCACTACGACAAGAAGAAACCTCACGTGTTGCTGACGAAAAGGCGTGAGAACCTAAAGATGCACAGGGGCGAGATCTCGTTTCCCGGCGGCAGGTTCACCCATAGCGATCTGACGCTGATGCACACGGCGCTAAGAGAGACTGAAGAAGAAATAGGGCTTGCGTTTGGGCCCGGCGACGTCGCAGGTGCTCTGCTGCCGGTCAGGACGATGACTTCGAACCACTTTATCGTGCCGTTTGTCACCGTGCAAGATAAACTGTCGCAGCTGCGCGTCGCAAAAGACGAGGTCGCCGGCGTTCTCGACGCGCCGCTTATCGATACGCTTGCCACCATGGACCCTGACACGGAGCATTTCAGGTTTTCAAAGACTGCCGTCAAGTTCACTTTTGACGGCAACGTCATCTGGGGAGCTACTGCCCGGATCCTAAAGCAGTTGCACGAAGTACTCATCATACCGTCGTAAGGTGGTCATCGCTGCGCTCCCCTGGATAACAGGTCATCATTTGAGCATGAAATGATCATACGGCGCGGGTTATACATTTAGCGGGCCCGGTGGTTCCCTGATTCTCCAGATATCAAGTCCGAACTCAAATGGTTGATTTCGGACATGTTTGCTCTATTGTGGGAGGCAAATTATATAGTTTTATACGCTATTTCTGATGTCACTAATAGATTCATCTAATATACAAGCATATTTGATGATCTGGTGTTTGGTTACGGAGCTTGAAGTAAAGACCTTTGCAGAAAAGAGCGTCAAGATGCCTGCCTTCACAGGTTACTTGGCTAGGGGCTTGGCACTTAACATACTTAACAGGATCGATCCAGCACTTTCGCAGGACTTGCATGAGCCCAATGCGCTCAAGCCTTACTCCGTCACGCCACTGTACTTCAGGTCTACAAAAAAACATGCTGACGGCTACCAGCTTGACCCGTCGACACCCTGCATCTTGAAGATCAGGTTCCTTGACGACAGGATAGCCAAAAGCGCACTTGACTTCTTTTCCTCCAACGAAAGCCTGATGATATACGATACGCACTTCAAAGTAGCTTCGCTGACTATCAGGACCGAGGATTTCTCAAAAGTGCAGGATGCCAAGCGCTTCAGGCTACTTTTTGACACGCCAACGCACCTTTCAAAGATAGGCTCCAAGTTCGACCAGCTGTTTCCGGAGCCGAATGTAGTTTTCCCACATCTAATGAGGGTTTGGGACGCCTGCATGCCTGACAAGTTTGGAAAAGAGACACATGAAAAGTACAAGGCATGGATAGAAAAGAGCATGACAGTCTCTGGCTATGATCTGCGAACACTCACTGTAACTGGCAAGAGCATGAAGATAGGCTTTGTGGGTTGGTGTGCCTACAAGATAGACGAAGGTCAGGATGATTCCGGGTTTAGCCTGATCACAAACAAGCTTGCAAAGTTTGCAGAATTCTCGAATGTGGGTATGGAGAGGACTGCAGGGTTCGGGGTTACATCTTATTCTCAAAGCCTCTATCGGAGAATGACCGATTAGATTGCTTAAATAATTCTATAACTTAATTCTATACTCGTTGCAGAGCATCTACGAACGCTGCGTTGCTGTTGGGATTGAAGAGAAGTGGCATCAAATTTTAGCTAAAGGAGAAAAAACAGGTGCATCCTCTTTACTAGCACATGTTCTGAATGTTATGTCTGTTGCAGAATCAATCATGAATATCTTGAACGGATTTAGCGATGATGACAAGACTAAAGTTTTAGCTGCATGCATGATACATGATTCAGGGAAAGTAAACGAAGATATTCAGAAAAAGCTGTCCGGCGAACTAAGAGGCAAATTCGTTCATAAGGGAAGCGACGTAGCTACAACAGAAGAAAAAAAGAGAATACTGAACAAAATAGGTATTCCGACCGAGTTCGCTGATGAAATAATATCCATAGATCGTAGTATGGAGTCCATAGAGAGTATAACCCATAAAACAGACATTCTTTCAGGCGCTACCACAAAAGAAAAGCTTCGGTTGATAGTTCAACTAGCAGATCAGCTTGTAAGCAGAAAACAGCTCCAGAATTTTGATTCGATACGAGAGGGAAATTTGACTATGGCACTGAACAGACTTGGTTTACACTTAGATTATCACAAGGTTTCAACAATTCGCGGAGTCATCACTCAGTTACTTCACAACTCGCTGAGCAAAGTTTATGAAGAAAACGGATGGAAAGCCGTGCTTTACTATCCGGACGGTACTGTTTACATATCAAAATATCACGAGGTACCCCTCTTCAAAAGAGATGATCTGAGTAGAAGCATAGCTCAGAACATTGAGAATTTTATAAATAACATTGACTACAATCTATTGGGTAGAGCTGTTTTTGGAGATATCAGGACGACAGTCATCAGGACTCCCGAATTTCTTTTCTTTAATGAAGATACCATAAGAGCATTTTGGAAATACATCGCAATTGCGAACTTTGTTAAGAACCCTCCGCTTCCGCCCGATAAGAAGGACAAGTACAGTCGGCTACTTAAAGTCAAAAGAGACGACGAAGAGGCGATTTTGATGCTTAGATTCAAAAAGGTCAGGTCTGCTGCTTATCTTTCCCATATCATGAAAGAGATAGTGAAACTAGCTGCTAGTTATGATAATGATAAGGCATGGTCAATATTCGAAGAGGCAATTCAACATCACAGAGAAAGCCCAGAATTAATTAATGATATGAAGACAATAGCAAGTACCTCAGAACCTGAAAAGGTTGTGCGCTTATACGATATGCTGGTACAGTCAAAGGTGGTTGTTGGGGAAAAGCTTGAAGAAATCCAAACTAGTTTAATTGATCTATATACTAAGATAACACTCAAGCTCTGGAAAGAAGTAGTCAGTGGGAATTCATCCACCCTTGCTCAATATGCAAACAAATTACTAGAAGACATTGAAAGACCTCTTATGATGGATGTTAAAGATGTCTCAATTTCGTTAGTTAGGAATTATTCACATGGAAAAAGCAAAGGCACGGTTTTTTGTCCCTTTTGTAGCAGTATACCCCAAAATGAAGCTTCTGAGCCTCTTGTTGGAAAGGGGGTCGAATCATTTCAGAATGCCATATCAGGCGGCTCCCGTCTAGGTGGAAAGAATAAAGCAAAACTCTGCTTATTATGTGAAATGGAAGCTAAGATACGATCTGTTTTTGTCAGCGATAATGCAGAGGCAATTCTAGTGCTTCCGCAACTAAATTTATCCCATGTGATGAGAACTAAATGGCAGGAGATATTACACGACCTTTTCAACGGCCTGCAGACCCTTGGAATACGCCCTATGGATGAGAGGTACTGGGTCGATGCCATCTTGAACGGGCAGATTAATGGAACTGCCACGTCTATTCTAAAGATCATAAAGGAATCAAACAGAAAAGATGTGATCCGCAGATATGCAAGATTTTTCGAAGACACATACGTAGATATAGCCACATTCCAAGAGCTTACAGAAGTAAAAGTAGAATCCAAAGACTTTCAAGAGCTTGCAGAAATGCTTTACGACGGTAGGTTACAGCTATCAACTGAGACTTCGCGGCAGATCAAAGTTCAATTGGTGACTGCCACTAATACTCACATTAGCTACGAATCTCCAAATTTCCTGTTGATTACTCTGGGAAATCCTATCGGTAGAAACGAGGAGTCCGAGACATCCTCTATCATTAGAAAGGTTTTCATTGGCCTTTTAACGGCTAGGCTATTTTTAGCATCTGTTGTATTCCCCGATATTCCACTTGCAGTATGCCATTATTCAGAGACACCCAAAGGTTATTTGAGATTACCTATGAAACTTGGTCTGTTTGATGTTTATACTAAGCTAGGCGTACAAAGCTGGGTTCATACCGACCAGATCGATCATGTTCTTCGGCAAATAGCAACCTGTCTAAAGATAGAATCTATACTTTTTGGATCAGGCTCGGACTATGGCAAGGACACCTTGCTTCAGATATTCAAAAAGGAACCGGGAGAAGTGCTGAACAGACACCTCCAAATTAAGCATGAATTTCATAGAACTTTATATACTTGCCTGAATGAAGTCTCTATGCAAAAAGTGTGAATTCCATGAGGCCATTTATTTGGTTAAGAGAAGAAGCGGAGGAAAAGAAAGAAGAAGCAAGAGGAATCACAAACTCGATCATATCTAAATTGTCCGAGTATATGCAGAGTTACGAACCTGAGACATCCGGATTTACAAAGAGTGCGCTTATGGGTCCTGTAGGGAAACTAATCTCTGCAGTAGCGAGCGGCAAGTTCGATAATGAAAGTGCAATAGTTGGTTTTATTATAAGCGTACACAATAATACCTCAAAAACAAAAATAGAAGAGAAACATCTTCAAATTCTCCGTTCAGCAATCTCTGAATTGAAGGAATTACACAAAATAACACCGAGGCGTTATTGGCTTCGAACACTGCGAGAAATAGATTACGGAGTATTTGTCAATCGTTATGGTCAGGCCCTTACAAAGACTAGGTGATAAAGACATTGAGTATAGTCCCGGAAAAACTTAGGAAATTTCTCGTAGATAAACCACAGCTGTATAAGACATCCAAAAATATCCAGATTTTTGTGATAAGACAAACTCATGATTATACACTCTTCAGAACAGAAGAAACTCGTGAACTTAATGTTGCAACATTACCAAGATCTATCAATGATATGACACCCGTTGTCAAAGTCGTAATGCTTGCATCAAAACAGAAAGCCCCCGAAACAAGAATGTACCTTAACCTTTTAAGAACTCCTGCCATAGATAATAATGTCACTCTAAGTAAGAAGCAAAAAGAATGTGAGTTAAAAGACAACCTTTGCCAAGAATGTCCTCGCTGTCTTCTCTTTGGGGCAGTATCCACAGAAAAAGGTAGAGAAGAGAGGTGGAACATTAAACACAGAATAGAATATAGTTCTGCTTATTCTCTTGAACCATACGAGCAAGTTTATGAAATCTTGACTTTCAATGCGGTTGATTCTGTTACTCAGTCTACTGGACAAGCCCTCGGCTATACAGAAAATGTTCAACCTCTTGTTAACTTCCCGTCCATAATAACTTTGAATTCAGTAACAGAAGAAGAATTAATTGCGTATCTAAAAACACTAATGGCCTGCAAATCCTATGGTGCTGAAACGAGGTTGAAAGGCGACGCAGTAAATCATATTGTAGGATTGGTTGGAAGCTATGATGAAATAATAACTCCTCTGGAATTCAACCTAGAATTATCAGATCAAGCGGAACAGAGTAACTTCGTAGAAAGAACTATCGATATAATAAAAGGATACAAAGAGTATTCAGCATTTAGCAAGGATGTTCAGTATCTAGACAAAGCTGAAACTGAAGGTTTTCTTTCTGACGTTTCTAAGTTGAGCTACGATAAGGACTTTTTGGAGAGAATATACAAACAATCTTTGAGTATAAGCAGAGAATTGGAGTCGTACTCTGGAAAGAAAGAATCCAAAAAGAAAGGCGCTTAGTAATTGCAAATATTTAGAGCTACTGTTACAGTACACGATTTCTTTACGACCATATCAAAAGAACTCAAGGTAGGCTTGCCCTCATCATCTGTTGGAAATACTACTCTTTTGTATGCATTGAATATTGGCCAAGAAAAGTTGCATAGGATTGCCAGTCAAACAAGACCACTATATGATGAAGATGTCGGACGTTTTAGCGTCTATGCAACTGCCGGAGAGCATGTGGGTACCAGGAGCGAAGTAGCACTAAAAGGCACAGCATATCGTTTTGGGCATGAAGGAGGCCTCGTCAAGATAACATACAACTCCGTAGATTCTACACAGCTCATTTCTATGCAGCAGACCGTTTTTCATAAAAAAGAAGAAAAATTGAATTTTCCAAAGTTGGGCCACTACATGTATTATCCTCCTCTTTCCACTATTCGTCTTTTTGTTCTTGGAGGCACCGGTCCTTCAATAATTAGACTTGGGAAAAAGCTTCCTCCGGCACGAGTAATATACGAGAAGCTGGAAAACATACATTTTTTTGAAGATGGAGAGTTTGTCCCAGACCATCCAGTACAAGTGGCGGATTTGCCCAAAGATACTCAAATTCTAAGTGGCACTATAGCAGTTCTACCGAATGGCTTGCTTCTTTCAAACTCCAGGCTCAAAGGTAAGTATTATACAGGCACGATAAGGGGAAAAAGGTACACAGTAGCCCAGCCTGATTTTACAAAATTTGTTGGCGTTAAAAATGATTAAGACAATACTACAGCCGGTATCGATACCGTTTGCATCGTCCGGATTAAAAAACTTGCAACTCATGGTCCATCAATCTGAAATGATGGATGCGCAGGAAAAACTCTTGGTCTTAGTTGCGCCGACAGCAAGTGGCAAGACTCTTGCAAATTTATTGAGGATAAATAATGCAGAGACGGACGCTATTATTGTCTATCCTACAAAAGAGCTCATCAAGGATCAGGCGTTTGCACTACGTAATTTGATACAAGAAAAATTGCAAAGGAACGCAAGGATTCTTGATGCTGATTCGTTAAAGTCGCTACAAAACCACGACGCTGATTATACCATTATTGTAGCAACTGGCGACTCTTTGGAGGAAGACGGAGTTCCTAAAGGAACTGTGCTCAGAAGGCTTTTGCACGTGCCATCGAATCGCCGAATATTGCTTACCAATGTGGATCTACTATATCTTATCATGAAATCATACTATCGCAACTCTGGCGACATCCTGAGGACATTGACAGACTTTAACATATTGGTCATAGATGAATTCCATATGTACTCAGGTATTTTCTTTGCGAATCTTGTATTTACGATATGGCCTATGCAGTTTTTTAAACAAATAATCCTCTCTAGTGCAACACCTTCTTCGACCCTAAAACAGTTTAGTGAACTGTATGATGCACCAAGGTTGATACAAGCACCTTATTCCTCTTCTGATAACGCAAGAACAGTCAGGTATAGGGTTGAATTAACCTTAAAACCGATTGAACGAATATTGGGCGGAGAAGATGTGATGAGAGTTGCTGACGACATAAATCAACTCTATATTAAGTACAAGAACTCCAACGCTAAAGTAAAGGTTCTTGTAATAGTAAATTCGATCGCTTTTTGTCTACACCTCTCTTCGTACTTGAAGGAAAGATATGGCAGAGAAAATGTTGCAGAAATACATGGTATGGTTCCTGACGAACTACGTGACAGAAAAGCTATAACAGTATGTACTAGTGCTGCAGAGATTGGAGTGGACTTTGACATCGCAAGTTTGGTATTCGAAGCGTGGGACTCTTCCGCTTTTATGCAGAGACTCGGTCGAGGGGGCAGGCATAGACCATGTGAAGGAATAGCGTATGTTCCTCCAGACCTTGTTGATGCTGACGTTCCACCCGTATGTACTTATTCAGCCTTGAATGCATTGGTCAATCAAAAACTGGATTCGCTTTCCTCTTACGCGGACTTTCTAAAGTCTGATCAGGCAACTGAACTGTTCACAGGCTTCATATTGGGTGCTGCCAGAATAAATATGAATCAAAAATTCATCGAAGCTGTAAGGGAGGTACGTACACTACTCGAAAATAGGGAGAATGCCAGAAAGTGGTTGCCTCCATTTATCGATATCGATAAAGTAAAAGGAAATATAAGAATACCAACCAACCTCAGGTTTCTCTATGAAAGCGGGGCGAGAGGTGGAATTGCAGGTCTAACTGTTTTGTATGATGGCGTATTTGACATACCTGTTCTCGATCAGATAAGCATCAGAGAACTTGCTTTGATGGACTTTACTGGTAATACAATATCTAGCAATAAAGTGTACGAAAAATACGGTATAAAACCAA
Organism: uncultured Nitrososphaera sp.; assembly: GCA_964464395.1. Lineage (GTDB taxonomy): Archaea > Thermoproteota > Nitrososphaeria > Nitrososphaerales > Nitrososphaeraceae > Nitrososphaera. Next base: position 3,633 of record CAYXFY010000005.1, on the reverse strand, counting down.
AGTCTTGGATGAACAGGCAAATACTAATTGTCAGAGGCTTCTTAGATGCTAGAAGGAAAATATCGTGTAAATGTAAACCACACTATTTTCAAAGCCCAAAGCCTGTGCGGAGCAATTCAAGAGGAAATAACGATGTAAATTTCACAGTTGATACAGGAGATTGTACCGTAAACGAGATGATTAATGAAGTGCTGGATGGAACTATAGGATACTTCACAACATCAAAAGTTGATTGGCGTTTTCAGACCATAAGGGATCCACTCGATCATGGTATATTTGTATTAGGAGCGGAAGCCCTTATACAATATTACCTCGATCTACCCATTCGATTTAAGTAACAACACGTCTGAATTGCGACACTTATTGTCTTATGCTAATTCTTTCTGTTCCATATTCCGCCACATATCCACAAGTAACCACAGCCGCCTGTGCACCGGGATTTCGGGATTCTTGCCGGCGGCTCTTCACCACTCTCAGCAATATTGTGAATAGCCCTTATCACCTTCTTGAGATAGGTCTTCATGCTTTCAGTTATCTCTACTTCTACTACCTTGTCTTCCGGCAGGTAATAGACAAAACCTCTCCTGACGATGGTCGAATATTGTTCTTCCAGCAAAAGCGCATACGCGGCGAGCTGGAACCTGTGGTCTGTCCACGCTTCTCCGCCCTTTGAAAACATTCTCTTGTAATCCACCGGGATGCGCTCCCGCCCGTTGACTATTACGCAATCTGCGATCCCTTCAAGGCCAAGCGACGCCGAAAACATGTGCACCCTGAACAGCTTCTGGCAGCCGGGGAACTGCTCGTCGTAGAACATAGTCTTTCTTCGCTTGTCCTTCTTCTCCTTTTCTTTGTGGGTCTTTTTTGCAGCTTCCTGCTGGGAGTTGAGGACCGCATCCGCATGCATGACTTTGTCAAAGTAGATTATCTTGGGACAGTAAAAGTAATGCTTGATATCTGTGACCGATATAGTGTTCTCGCCGGCATCGGTAAACGAGTATTCGCTCCCGTCGTAGTCAGAAGAACTCGACATCCTTCTTTTCCTCTTCTACAAATTGCACCCCTACCGAGACCATGTTGCGAAAGTCTGCGTCGCAAAGGGGAAAGACCAGAACGCTGTCGACAGTCACCATCCGCCGCAGGTCTGCCAGAAGGGAGTTGAGTATGTGCTTTTTCAAGTTTCCCATAAACGCGCTTTTCTGGATCCTCTTCAGGCCATAGTCCTTCAGCGTCTCTGCTGTCAAAGTACGGAGGTTGTCATCTGTTATGTCGTACACTATGATGTACCGCATGTTCTTCACCACGCAAGCTCGAATGTGGAGTAAGCTTTGGAAGGATTCATCAGGTAGGCTACAAGCGACCGCGCCTGGTTCTGTATGGCGTCCTTTAGCTGGCAGCGCTCGCCCCGGTATGCAACATCGCTTTCAAGCTGGCCGGTGATTTCTTTAGTCAAAACCTGGATCGTCTGCTTGCTCAGCCTCTGCTGCTTCTTCGCTTCGTCAAACTCGGTTATCTCTTCTGCCTTGAGCATCTTTTTGCTGAATATGGCAAGTATCACGCGGTCCACCGTATGCTGTCTAAACTCCTCCATGAAATCCAGAGCTAGGGAAGGCTTGCCGGGCCTGTCCGCGTGGAGATACCCGGCATACGGGTCAAGCCCCGCATAGTAAATGGCCTTCCAGCATTCTACAAAGAGCATTGCCTTGTACCCGAAGTTCAGCATCGCGTTGACAGGATCTGTGGCTCCTCTAGTCTTTCTGCCTGGAAAGCCAAGCTCTGCAGGGAAGAGGTTTGCTATTGCAGTCCAGTACTCTTTTGACGCCCGCGCCTCCCTGTTCATGACATCGGTCCTGATCTTGTCCACGCTGTCACCGTTGATCGCTTCTGTTTCCCTTGCAAGCTTTTCCACCTCTTCAGAGGCCTTGTACAGCGTTTCTGCAAGCGACGGCTCCGTCCTTACCCTGTTCTTCCACAACAACTTCAAAAGGTTCCGTTGGTTGTACGCTTTTCCTGAAGCGAACCTTTTTGCCAGAGTGGCGCCGCGAAAGTCCTGGTAGGCCAGAAACTGCTCGCGCTTGCCCCTGATGGTGCCTGATATCTTTGCAGGGACTACAAAGCCGTGCGGCCAGCCGTTCCTGCTTCCAAGCACTACCAGAGTCTGGTTTGTCAGCGCCAGCCTCATTGCGCTTATGGAAACAGATACGCCGGGGTTCAGTATGTGGATCTGCTCCACGTCGGTGCTGAGTATCTCCTTTTTCTCCTCGCTGTTCCTTACAACATACCTGTTCCGCCTCCTTCCAAGGAACAGCCCAAATTCGCTAAGCACTAACTTCAATCTGCTCCGGTCCCGCTCCGCAGTGCTTCAAAAACTGGCAGTTTGCGTAGCATTTGCGTGGCAGTCCTGGGTCGCGCCTGTCGTATATCATCTTCATCTTGGCATCCCTTGCTTCCAAGAACTCTCTTCTCAGGGGCTCGTCTATGAGGTGTGGCACCCTCTTTATTATCGGCACCGGGGAGTTGTTGTAAAAGTTCACGTACACTATGCATCCAACGTTTATCGGGTATTCAAAGATGCTCTCGTATACAAGTGCATAGCCTGTCGTTGAAAGCTTGTGAAACTCTTTCTCCTCTCCTGTCTTCAGATCGAGGATTATCGAATCAAAGCTGAAGGCGTCGACGCTCAGATGTGTGCTGAGTCCAAGGGCGTTGCCGTCTATTTTCTGCTCAACTATGACAGGTATTGCAGTATGCACAAGCGCGTCGATCCCTATCCTAGGTTGCTTTGACAGTATGCTCTTGACCGATGATGCCATCTGAGAGGCTTCATAGGTCCAGAGCTTGTGGAGGTTCATCTTGACTTCTTCAATATCCGCTTCGGTGAAAGCTGCCTCTTTGAAGAGCATTCCGTGAGTGAGCATGTACGCAGCAAACCTCTCTTCAGCTATTGCTACAAGATGCTCGTAC
>CAYXFY010000005.1:289-529 GCA_964464395.1 uncultured Nitrososphaera sp. | reverse complement strand
AACATCCCGTCCTGATGCACAATACTGGCCGGCCACTTCATACACACCCAGCTTGATTGTATCGTAGGGTGGCTCGACGGGAGGCTTGTCCCAGTTCCATCCCCTCAGGCTTTCGTCAACCGTCATGCTTCTCCCGCGTGATACTATGCCTTTGAACAGTTTTCTACGGTCCTCCCCAGAAAGGAAGTACATTGATCTGTTAACTATAATTGAATACTTTAGCTTTTTGATGTAAAACTC
>CAYXFY010000005.1:0-247 GCA_964464395.1 uncultured Nitrososphaera sp. | reverse complement strand
GCAAATAATGAGGCACATTGTGAGTTTTCGAGACATTTCTGCAATACGAGCTGGACGATTGTCGCGAACAAGGTGTGGGACACAAAGAATGCTTACAATGATGCCCCTCCTAACTTGTTTCATTCCAGTTCTGACCTGCTGATGGGTAAGGCTGTAGAATTGATTTCTTTCGATTATCTTTATAAGGACAGTTGCGGATAAAACACAATCGGTTCCTACCGATGGCAGGGGCTTTAGTTCGTGCTCT
>CAYXFY010000004.1:63416-81022 GCA_964464395.1 uncultured Nitrososphaera sp. | reverse complement strand
TATTACTCCCGGTCTGACTGCATCTCCTTGTGCAACAAAATCGAAAGATAATTATTCATCGGAATCTGCCGATCACTCTTTAAACCAGCAAGGTCTAGCAACTGCGAAGGTTGGACTTAGAAAAGTTCACGGCAGACGTGACGGCGCTTGCAGGCAGGATGACCGAGGGCGAGCCGCCTGAAAACGTCGAGCGCCTAGACTTTGTCAAGAACCGGCTCATCGATCTTTATCGCAAAAACCTGGTCAAGATAAACCACTCTGCCATGGAGCTTGTCTGCGCAAGGCACCTCATACGCGACGGCTACACGGTCGACGTCGAGAAGCAATTGACAGACATACTTGTCTGCGACGTGTTTGCGACAAAAGGCGACGGCTCGGCCATAGTGGAAATCGAGACAGGGTTTATCCCACCAGAGCACGCGCTTGACCCTCTCGCATACTATGCCGCAAGAATAGCAAGCAAGATAGCAAGGTACAGCACGCACGCAAACAAGTTCATCTTGGCGACTCCACCTGTCAGCGTTCTGCCCATCCCTTCCGTCTTCCGCAAGCCTCCCCGGGACCGCCCGCAAAAGGAGGTTCAGGGGCTCAAGAAATTCTGCGACAGGTACTACAGCAACCCTCCGGTGGAAGAGGATGACATTTTAAACGCGCGGCTGCACGTCGTCTACATCATCAACATAGACGCCGGCCGGGTAGTCGAGATGGACGTCGACTCGTACTTTGGCGACATGGGCGACGCGCTTGTCCGCGGCATGGCCGGTATCTAGTACCGCGTTATCGTGCGCTGGCTGCCCGGCGGTCGCCTGCCGCGCGTTTTCGGCCTCGGCTCGTCACCACCCTTGTCTATCGAGGCCTTGACTATCCTGAGCATGTTGTCGTCCTTGGTGCCCTCGACGTATACGATGTAGACGTGGGCGTGCTCCTTGCCGTCTGCCTTTCGCACCACCCTTCCAATCCTCTGCGCGACCTGGTTGGTGTTTGACGAACTGGCAATGATGATGGCGATGCCTACCTGCGGCACGTCGTACCCTATCTCAAGGGTGTGCACCGAAAGGAGCGGGAAATAGTCGGAGCCCCAGCTCTGCAGAATCTCCTCGCGCTCCTGGCGCCTGACACCGTTGTGTATCGTCCTTGCAGGTATCCCTGCCGACTCGAGCATGTCGCGCAATTGCTGGATGGAGTCGATGGTCTCGGAGAATATCATGACCCGCTCGCCGGGGTGCTTCCTGACTATCTCGACTGCCTTCAGGAGCTTTTGCTTTGTGGAACTTAGCACCTCCTTACGCTTGCGCACCATCGCAAACCACTGCTTGGCAAGCGCGCCCCGCGCCCCCCCGCGCATCAGTATCTTGGTCATCTTGTCCGGCTCGTAGGCTTGCAGCTTGCGGGAAATGTCCTTTATCGTCGAGCTGGCCTCGTTGTAGATTTTCTGTTCCTCGTCCGTGAACTTTACCTTCTCTTCTATCATGACCGGCCTGGCGAGCCTGCCGTCTGACACGGCGTCTTTTATCATATATTTCTTGACGGCCGGGGCCACTGTCAGGATTGTGTGGTAGCGCGGGTCGCGCTCGTTTATCGTGGCCGTGAGGCCCAGTATGGCCCTGTCAGCGTCCTCGACTATGACATCAAATATCCTGTCAAACTCGACTGCAGTCTCGCTTACTAGGTGGACCTCGTCGAGCACCACCATGTCCGCCTGCCTTATCAGGTCAAAGTTGTTTATGACGCTCTGGTAGGTGCTGATGGTTATCTCCCTCGCGTTCTTGCGCATGCCGTAGTAGACGCCGATGTCGCCTTCGTCTATGCCGTAGCTCAAGAGCCTGCGCACGTTCTGGTCTATGAGCACAATCCTTGGGACAAGGAAAAGTATGCGGTAGTGTCTTGCGCCGGACTTTTCTGCCGCCCTCCTGGCGCACTCCCAGGCGATCTCAGTCTTGCCCGTCCCCGTGCTGAATATCACGGACCCGCGGCAGGCATTTTGCATCCACGCCTCTGCCGCCTCGATCTGATCCTTCTTCAGCTCGAAGGGGAACCTGAGCGCGGATATGGCAGGCACGCTTCAGCTGGACGTGCAGTCACTAAAAACTTTAATGGACATCACGTCTGCGGTATGCCATGAAGCCGCAGGTGTACATGATGCGCCAGGACGACCCTTCCAAGTGCACCGCGGCCAAGCTGGCCAAGTTCCATATAGCCGAGCCTGTCCGGTTCATAAGGAAAGACACGATCGTGCTCAGCCCTTTTTCTGACACGCTCCTGACAAGGAACGACGCCAAGATTGCAGGCGCCGTGTGCGCAATCGACTGCTCCTGGGAGCGCGCCGACGAGGTCGCAAAGCACCAGAGGGTGTTTTCGTCAGGCATCGGCCGGCGCCTACCCGCGATGCTTGCGGCAAACCCGGTCAACTATGCGAAACTTGGCAAGCTCTCGAGCGCCGAGGCGCTTGCAGGCGCGCTCTACATCCTTGGCGACAGGCAGACAGCAGCAGAGATCCTGAACAAGTTCAAGTGGGGCCACACGTTTTTGGAGCTGAACGCGAACCTGCTTGAAGACTATGCCAAGGCAGAAACGCCGGAACAGGTCAAGCAGGTACAGCAAGAGTACTTTCCAAACCTAAAATAGCAAGTACGCGCCATACATGATTGCGAGCCAGCGGGCGGGCGACTCGAAAAGAGAGGAAACTCCTCCCTCGAAGCAGGCATCCGAATTGGCGACAATTAGCCGGAGACGGCTGGCAACGGAACAGAAAAGAGATCTGGTCGGGGCGCACCGTGATGGCGTCAAGCCTGAGGTTCCCGATACCGGAATGAAACTGCCGACCCGGATGGAGCAAGGCCAAACAGAGCGACAGGTTCCTGCACCTGCTCAGGTTGGCTGCTCAGCGGAATCCCGCCTAGAACAGAAGGAGGGTTACGGCTGGCACGCAATATTTTTCTGAATGCTATGGCCCGTCCGCGTCGTATCCCGCGGCAAACCTGAGCTCGACGTTTCTGTTTGCAGACGGTTCGACCCTATGGTTTTCCTGTATTCGATTAATGCCCCGCGAAGGAATCTGTTATCGTTTCAGCTTCTCGTCTTTTTCATGTATGTATGAGATAATTAGTTTTCGATTTTGTTGCATAGCAATATGCAGTCAGACCGGGAGTAATTCTATATGCAACAAACATCAGTTCCAATCTTATTCAAAGTTCTATCTTGAGTATGTAATAAAGCGTATGTTCTGTTAATCTCACCGTAAATACTGCATTAAGGTAGTCAGATTGAGTATGCTCCTGTGCAGATTGGAGTCCGTAAATTTCATCTACGACTTTTCCTACTGCTTCGACTACTTGTGCTTGAGCTTTTGATCCTAGTATTTCTTTGATTTTCTCTTTTCTTGTAGAACCTGCCCTAGCCTTCTTGTCAATGGTTTGTCTTAATAATTCTCTTGCAGAGGATATCGCTTGCCTGTAGCTGTCTTTACCACCTTTGCTGATCGCATCCCAAGCACCCTGATGTAACTCTACTAATTTGGGATCTATTTTTTCTAGCATACTATCAAGCTCGCTCATCTGCTTTTGTTCTTCTTCAACAAGATTCAAGCTTTGCTGAAATCTTCCAGTATCTGCATCGTAGTGTAACCCATCTTTTGCAAGGTATCTGTTAATCTCAGTTATCGTATTTTCTGAAAGAGAATTCGCATTCATCAATTCGGTAATGAAACCTAACAATGTCTGTGTCCCATTCAAGTAATTCAAACATGCTTCTATTTTGGCAATTTTACTGGCAGATGTATCATCCTTATAATCTCGCATAATGTCCCCATAATCTTCATCACTATGGATAATGTCCAGCTTCCTGAGAATGCGTTTAAGTTGATGTTCAGATATCGCGGCGGTGGATTCTGCTATCATAGTTATGCTGGCTGGACTGATTGTTGTCATTGAGGTATTGGAAATTGATTCCTGTTATTCAAGCTTACACTTTACCTGACTAGCATCATAAATGCGGAGTTCTAGTCCTTCCTCACTTGCATCATCTACCAACACCTTTCTGCAATGAACTTCTACCACTGAAGTATCGTTGTCTATCAAGCCTAACCCTTTATCCGGTTCTGAAGTGTTATCCATATTTATTTGAAGAACATCGAAAAGAATCTTTAGCAAATTATCCATGTCCTTGTGCGCCCTGCCTTGTTCTGTTGTCTTGCCATAAAGAAAGAATTGAGCATCGATTAATAGCTGTTTGCCATGACAACGTTGCAGTGTCACATCACGAGCATCAAGTTTATTGAGAATAGCATCCCTTAACTGCCTCTTTCTTTTCGGCAAATCTCTTGCAGATGTTAAGGGATTAAATCCTGTGATTCTGACATGAAAAAGCGACTCCATTACCTATCTTCTCCCCATCGAAGAACCAGCCTTCCGGCATTAGTTGCTGAAATATAGACCCTTCTACGATCAAAGTTTTTGTTTTGATCGTACTCTACCAGGCCTTTCTTCACCATTTCCTTTATGTGATAACTCAATATCTGGGGTGACAAACCCAATTCCTGTCTTATCAAAGTGTTAGATACTGATCCGTTTTGCTTGCCTAGAATTTTAAGAATCACCAACTGAGTTTCGTCGGGAATCTGAAAAGGGATGTTAGGTACTGGCAATTCGATAACTCTAGATTTTGAAAGCTCATCACCTACTTTCCCATGCACGTAATATGCCTTAGCACCAATAAAGAATGACGCCGCACATGCTGCCCCTGCCATTAAGTTTGTACCTCCAGTTATGTTGACATAGAAAGGCGGCTTTTCAGCTCTAGCAATCGATACTATGGCATTGACTATGCTATCCATATCAAAAGCATTAACTTCCTTCAATAGTGTACCTTTGAAGCCTATCTCTTCAAACCTTTTCTTTACATCCAAGGCAAGATCTTTGAAGGCAAATTCTTTGTTATTTGCGCTGTGAAGAAGGTACAACTTTTCAATTCCACCATAATGTTGATAGCCCTTAAGGACAGGCTCTCTTGTCTTTCCTATCAAGGCAATGTGTATTGACATTATTACAAACTAGAATTTGAATATAAAAGGTATCATATTAATAGTTTCCAATACGTAATCAGAGCATGGAACAGTTAGCCATTCCGTTCCAAGTGGAGGTGAAACGTAGACTTGGGTAAAGCAGAGGATGACAATCACTCTAACCAATGCAATCATAATAACGATGCATACTGGGAGAGCAGGGGATACGATGAGCGCCCTGATGATTGGGAAGAGTGCGCAGAGGAGGAATGAGGTGAAAACCTTTCCACTATTTTTTATCATATTTAAAAATAAGATACACTTAGAGTGAAAGGATTGAGCCGGAACGATAGCGTACCCAGAGATGTCATACGTAAGCTAGCTCTCAGAATACGTAACCGAGTTAACTATGAAATTAATCTCCTTAATGAATACTACAAAGACTGGTATTTCCCTCAAATCAATCCGCACGAGACGTACAAGGTAAGGAAGAAGGACGGGATATACTACAAAATGGGACTGGTAGACGATCCCGAGCTCAAGCTCACACGTGTGGTGGTCTATTCATTGAAAGAAAAGCCAAGTGGACTTTTGAATATCAGGAATGATTTTCGTTACGAAATCAAGGAAGTTTTTGAACAGCATTCCATTGATAGATTTGTAGAGGTTTTCACGCATTCTCCCGAGTTCAAAGATTGCATTACTGCGCTTGCTGCCTATTTCGCACGAGACGACTTTAACAGATTTCCCCATCATATGTATCTGACAGTTTTTTGCCACCGACTTGTCAGTGATATGCTTTCAAATTACTTGAAGTCGAGTGCGAACCTGACTGATGATGAGATAGATACACGTATAACAAGATTCTTGAAAGACGTGGAGGAAAAGACTTTTGCGTTAGTTATTCGGTTGGGTTTATTCGGCATTGAAGTTTCTGGAGCCTTCAACCTATCACTTGAAAACAAGCAAATAACGCTAAGAAAACATGATAGATCTGACGTTCGCAGCCACACAGTCAGAATGTATTACGGCGATATCGTGGATGACGTATTCAGAATCCCAGAGATAGTAGTACCAACATCAGTATTGGAAATAAAGTATCGCGGCTTGGCTCTACATGATAGTTTTTCCATCAATCCCATAAAGTTCTATCATACTATCAGCATAATCGATACGATATATGCCATTGTAAGAGGTGATCTAAATACTGCCAATGTGATTTTAAACCTGTTTCAATCACAAGTACACTCAAAGTGGACTCACATTGATTTTGATGTATATCTTAAGAATATGGTGCCCGGCGGACCGGCGTTTACCTTTAGAAGAACCTTTACCGCCCAACAACCCTCCAATTCGTTTATCATCGATTCATCTAACTCTGGTAGACTACAGATGTTTTGGGAAAAAATGATTCAAGCAGATTTTTGGGACAGAATATTAAGTCCTATCTCACGCGACGACAAGAGTCCGCGTTATTCAGGTCCGACTTCCTATGCGTTTTACAAATACAATTCTATCTTAGAAAACTGGAAAAGAGATGACAGCGTAATCTATGACATCGTACATACCCTTGAAAGCCTCTATACTCCACAAGTTCGAAACAGACTGCTCAATGCAAGAATGAGAAAGCTGTTTATGCTAATCGGGCTAAAGCTCGATGAATCTGCCTTGGACAGAGCATACAAGATACGGAGCGAATATTCACATTATGGTCCAGGATGGGATGACAAATACGATTATTGGAAAGAGGATCTTGTGAAATTACTTCTATTTTATCTCAAGGTCTCCGTCATATGCAGATTGCTTCTCTTTAACTGGCAAGACAAAGAATTCCTAAAAATGATCGATACAGAATATCGCAATAATGAAGTGAAAAAAGTCTTTGCAGGTCTGAAACATATTGTGATAAGCGAAAAGGTTCCTAAACATCCGGGTCATTACTGGTGGACTGACTGGGAAGAATACCGGAAACGTATGGGAATCCGTAAAGCAGGCGAAGAATCGGAGTAGTGTTACTTCTAATACTGGCAAGTTCATGGAAAAAGCACAAGTAGATGCTTTTGCTCTTTTTCGATTTATTGACAAAAAGAAATTATCGTGTTTTTGCTTAACACATTAGCAGATAAAGCCATGCAGGAATCATTACGATTGAACCTTGAATAGAAATCCTATCTTTGGTGATCACTAAAGATAGTGTAGGTCTAAATTTTCTACCAAATGCTCTGAGCCCCTGCAAATCAGCAGATTCGTCTATGCTATGCCTATACTTTACTTCAATTGGGAGTATCTTGTTGAAGGGATCTATTATAAAATCCACTTCAAAAGTCTCCCGCCAGTAAAAGAGGGAAGGAAAGGTAGTTGCCTCCAAATTGAAGCGAAGTCTCCTTGTGTGATCTGCTATTACTGTCTCAGCTATTCTTCCCATTTCACTGTCATTTGCTACAGTCTGTTCATCAAAGACTGCAGCAGAAACATTCCTAATGCCAGCATCGTTTATGAAGATCTTTTTTTCTCTACGTGCTCTTTTCACCCTACTTTCAGAGTAGAACTCTACTTCTGAGATCAGGAAGGCTGTCTTTAGCAGATAGATGTACATATTCAGAGTATCTCGCTTCAAACCAAGATTTTTGCCCAGTTCTTCGCGGTTCACTATTAGAGAAGAGCCCTTAGCCAATATGGCAAAGAGGTTTTCCAGTGCAACTGGATCTCTGACCTTTTTTGTCCTTCCGATATCCTTGTAAATGGTAAGGTGGATGTAATCTTTTAGATACTGAGCGGCAACTGTCATGTCAGCTGTATTTGCAATCTCTGGATAGCCACCCTTGATCAGATACTGGTTAAGGTGCACAAGTATTCTGTCCCTGTATGGCAGTAATGCTTTAAATTCCTCATTTACAACCCTGTAAAATTCCTCAGGCTTGTTCTCTGTTAATGCTGTTTTAAGTGCAGTACGCATTCTCTTGTTGTTTGATTTGACTAGCTCTGCAATGTCACCTTCTTTGAATCTAATATACTCCAAAAATTTCATTGGCAAAACTATCTGTGGGTGTATGCGGCCTACCAAGGCTTCAGAAGCCCCATCTATTATGCTGACGCTAGACGACCCAGTTATTACAAATTTCATTTTGTAGCCAAGATCATACCATCGCTTCAATATGACCTCCCAATTGTCTACAGATTGTATTTCGTCAAGAAATACGTAGATTCGCTCTGCTCCTTTCTCTTTGAGTTCATCAAGAGGTCGTTTCAAGATGTTGGTGGCATACAGCTCGAATATCCTTTCAAGGTTCTTGACTGATACATTAAGGTAAGGATCATCAAGTGAAAGGAAGAAAATATTTTGTGCATTTATTCCATCCTCATTAAGCAGCTTTTCAATTAGCTGGTAAACGATTGTTGTTTTGCCAACCTGCCGGGGACCTATTAATGCTAGAATCTTGTTATCGGCTAGCCTATCTACGATTTTATAATAATCACGTCTTTTGAACAACTTGATCTTGGCTTCAGCTATGGGTTTTTTTGCCCACCAGGGATTATGTTGATAGAGGAATCTGAGGATCTCATCGTCCCGAGCCTCTACCGTAAAGTCAGAGCTGTCAGCTGCTCTAGCCATTTACTGATATAGTCGCAATGGTATTATTAAAGGTCACCATTATAATGGTGACATGCTTATATAACATAGACCAACATAATGGTTACTTCTTATATAGTAGTTAACATTTAGAGTCTATCTGAACTTTACAACAGCTTGACGATCTAACCCGGCAGTGTTCAGATCAAGAGTATCGAATTTGACGTGAATAGACTTTGCAACCTGCGCCTTGATATGTTCAGGTATTCCACCGTAGCACTTGTTCAGTACTTCAGTGTTTTCCCATCCGCCCAAGCTTGCCACATACGCCAGAGACCAGTTTGTAGCTGCTAGATAATATTGAGCCATCGTATGCCGGAACAGATGCAATGGATGTCCATTAAAGTACAGTCCATCGCCAAGCGCATAGATCCTAGTCTTTTCATTTAACCAACTATTTCTGTCAAGCTCTGAAAATATCCTTTTGAATCTGACAGCCATCCTTGACATGATATAGGAAGCTTGCAAAGCGTTTGCCTTGTCACTCTTGGCATCTTCAAAGAACAGGAATTTCCTTTCTTTTGGTAGCCTCTCATAAGCAGTCTCTACAATAACCCTGCATTCTTCTGTCGGATATTTTACCCACCACTTGCCTTCTTTTGTTAGATACCAATCGCCGCGCTTTGTCTTCGACTCGAACTGCTCTACTCTAAATAGTGGAGAAAAAGCTATTCTGTCCCGGCTCATGGATGCCATAGCAAACGCTCTAGCTCCAGTATGAAGGTCTATGTTCATAAAAGACCATGTTTCCCAATCATTTTCATATTCAAGCCTTTTGTTAATTGACGCAATCTGGTCCGGTGTTAACATGATGTCTTTGTATTCGCCTAATCTCTCTGATGTCGTGGATAGCCCGTACCTTTTACCTTCACCATGAGCAAAATTGATGTTGTGAGCTGCAAGGAAACTGCGGTATGCGTTGACAGTGTTTATCTGCTGCATCTGCGGATACGCGGTATTGAACCAAGCCAGAAAGTTCTGCCAGTACTCTATCGCTAGTTCCTTTCTCTTTGTCGAGTCAATAGGTACGCCATAGCTAACTAGTGTCTCAGGCATCACTTTTAGCTGATCAGATATCCCATGAACAATATTCACAACGTACTGTATGCGGGAAGCTTGAAGCCGGCCGGATTTCAAATAGGTCAACCATTTCTGTATAGATGGCAGCTGGTTGAACGGTTCCTTGTCCAGCTTCTGGTATTGCTGCTCTAGTTGCTTTTGGAATGAGATGATTATGTTGCCATTAGCATCGCGCTTGATTCCCCATCTTTCTTCTCTTTCTATTTCAGCCAGATACCGCGATACCGTGCTGTGATCTTTGCCAATGTCAACACCGATATCTCTAGTCGTGTAGTTGCCATTTTGGATGCTGATTGCTATAGCTTCTTTGATCTTTTCTCTGTCCTTGACTTTCAGACCTTTAACCCTTAATCGACTCTTTCTTCGTACAAGTGCCTGAACCACTAGGTATCCCTCTTCTTGGTTGTAACAGCATCCAGAACTGACAGAAGCAGTGATGTGGTAGGGGGATAGATATACCAAATAACAGATAATAAAGTCGGAAAAATTGTTAGTGTTATTTGACGATTGCCGGAGCAAAAGTTTAGCATCCATATATTTTCGAGGCTAGTTTGAAGCTCCGCGCCTATGCAACAAGTTATGCAACGTTTTTGGTGCATTAGATGCTTGCAGGAAGCGATATTCTCAAATAATTACTTCAAAAGTTTATCAATAACCAAAGCTTGCTACTAGGTAGTGGCGGAAAAAGGGCCGAGTTTTGAAAAAAAGCCGGGTAGGCACCTTTATGATGACGAGAAGATTGAAAACATGCTTCGCTACTACAACATCGAGGACAACTACGAGTCCCTGATAAAATACATCAAGAACCGTGGCATAATCGACGAAAACGAGGAATAACCCTTATCTTGTCATGTACGTTCTGACATTCGTTGCGTCTTGTGCTGATTGGCATAATAGCCGCCGCAGTAGCGGTAGCAGGCTATGTCGCTTTTGGAAACTTTACGAAGCCGCAGTACGCGCTGGAAGTGGACGCGACGCGTGACACCACCGACATTTCCGGCACGCTCTACCGGATAAGGATCGCAAACGTCGGGACAGAGAGGCTGACTGGCATCACCGCCGAGCTTGGGGCAGGCGACGTGCAAAGTCTTGACGCGCTTGAGCCCGGCCAGAACTTTTACTTTTATCCCGCGCCAGACACGCCTCCTGCCACCATACGGATAACCGCGAATGAAGGCATTGAGGTCGTGACCGACTACCGGACGCCGGCAAAGACGATCGGCCTTCCGGGCGCGGGAAGATAGATAAATAGACAGATCTGCCTTTCCAGACAGGTGGCGCTCCTCTTCCCGCAGTCGCAAAAGGCCGACGCGCTTGCACGCAAGTACGGCTACGACCCGTGGCTCGTGGGCAGGTTCTTGCAATATGTCCCGGACGTCGAGGGTTTTCTGGAAAAGATGGAGAAAAAGCCGATGCAGTATATACGCGTCAACACCATCAAGACCGACGTGCAGAGCCTTGCAGGCAGGCTTGCGGCAAGGGGGTTCGAGCTGGGGCAGACCGAGATTCCCGAGGTTTTGGCCGTGGAAAAGGCGCCAATGTCCGCAGGCGCCACGGTGGAGTACATGCTCGGCCACTACTACCTGCAGGACCTGAGCTCGTGCATGGCAGTCGAGGCGCTTGACGTGCAGAAGGGAGAAGCGGTCCTTGACATGGCCGCCGCCCCGGGCGGCAAGACCACGTTCATGGCTCAGCGGATGCAGAACACCGGCTCCATTATGGCAATCGAGCCCAGCGAGAGGCGCGCAAGGTCGATGGCGTTTAACATGGCAAGGATGGGCGTCATTAACACGTGCGTGTGCAGGATGGACGGGCTTGAAGCCGAAAAGCTGGGCAGGTTCGACAGGGTCCTCCTCGACGCGCCGTGCAGCTGCGAGGGCGTGATAGCAAAGGACCCTTCAAGAAAGACGAGCCACGCGCCAGAGGACGTTGACTACTGCTCGACGCGACAGCACAGACTGCTTGAGGTGGCCGTAAGGGCTGCAAAACCGGGAGGGCTGGTCGTGTACTCGACATGCTCGTTTGCGCCGGAGGAAAACGAGGCCGTCGTGGAAGCAGTCGCAGAGAAAACGGGCGCAACAGTCGAGCCCTTCGCGCAAGGGAGCCCCGGCCTAGACTCGTTTGGCGACCAGAAATACCGACACGGGAGAAACACGCGCCGGTTCTACCCGCACCTGCACGACACGACAGGGTTTTTCGTGGCGAGGCTACGGACATGAAGCACCGCAAGCCTTCAAGGGACGAGCGCACCACGATAAACCGGGCGCTTGCAAAATGGGGAGTGTTTGACGCGTTGAAGGGCGGGGCGTTCTTGATAAGAGAGGACGGCAAGTCCAAGCAGGTCTGCCTTGCCACGCCCGAGCTTGCAACCGCCATTGCAAGCTTGGACCCACTTTATTGCGGCCTTGCGATTGGCGAACTTGCCAAGCACTTCACACTGACCATTGAAGGCGCGGACCTTTTTGCAAGGCTTTCCGAGGGCGGCAGGAACTATGTGGCAGTAGGCGAGAATGCCGAAAAACTGGTGCTGTACGGACGGGACGTCATGGGCGATTCCGTTCAGCACGTTGCAGGCGATCTTGACGAAAACGAGCTAATCATCATCACAAACGGTGCAGGCGAGGCCATAGGCCTTGGCAGGACGCGGTTTGCCGGAAAATCTCTGACACAAAAAGGGCGGATAACAATAACGACGGTGAAGGACGCCGGCCGCTACCTGCGCGAAGAGGATGTAGAAAGGCAGACCAAGATATCTAGGTCGCCTCGACGGAAGCGCCCTTGAGCACTCCTGAGACATAGTCTGCCGTCGTGTCCAGCTCCTCCGATATCTCTTGGATGGACATGCCTGTGTCGTACAGCTCGAAGATGCGCTCGTCCAAGTCGTACTTGGCCTCCTCTTCTGTCCTCATCACCGCGGGAAAGCGGGTTTCCGATAATAGGGATTGTTATCTATATTCTATGTACAATGATGTGAAATAAAGTAAAGTAGGTGGAAGCCGCAGCTCTTACTTTCTGGCTTTCCACAGTATGAACACAGCGATTGCACCCATCATGCCGCCCAGTATGAGGAGCACCTGCAGGGTAAAGTCCGATCCTCCGCCGCCGCGCTGCTCCGGGCTGACATAGGCGGTCTCGCCGCCGTAGTCGACAACCGTTGCAAAGCCTGCTATCTGGATCTGGCCGCTTGGACGCGAGACTATCGATTGTATGGTTGTCTGCGCGCCGCCTATAGTTGCGCTGACGTTCCTTCTCTCTTCCTCAAACGTCCCTTCTCTGAAGCTGCTCTCGCCAAGAGACCATATGGAAACTGCCTTGGCTCCACCTATTTCCTCAAACCCTTGCGCTTCTACGAGGCTTCCTGTCGGGTCGAATAGGAAGTGCCACGTCCTCATGGGCTGCGAGAACTTTCCAAAGTCGACTATGGGCTCTTGGAAGATTTCAGATGCCTGCGATGCGGAGATCTTGGCCGCGGCCGCCGGATATTTCGCTTCAAGCAAGCCTATGGGCCTGCTGATGTCTATCTGGCCGATATCTGTGTTGAGCACCATCGGATCCTTCACTTCAAGCGACCTGAATTCGAGATCCAAGATATCGGATCCTTGGTCGTGCCCGAGTACAAAGTTGTCGAGCTCCACATCTGCCTGAATCCTGTACGAGATGAGTGCGCTCGAGGCAAGGCCCTCGACCTTGCCAAAGTACGTTATCTTTAGATTCTCGACGTGGACCGGGCTCTGAGCCGCCAGGAACGCCCTGTTAAATGCCACTATGGCGTTTGCAATGCCGTTTTCAGTGCTCTCCGGCGTCCCCGCCACGGTGAACCTGTACTCGTTCCTTCCCGAAAGGTCCTGCGCGATGGAACTGCCTGCGGGGTAGCTCATCTCTATCACGTAATCTGAAATGAACGTGGCATGGGCGGAGTTTATCGATGGAATAAGCACCGCAGTCATGTCGTTTGCAAAAGCACTTGGAACAGCGCTGAAAACCAAAACAGCAGCAACCACAGCCGCGACGACGGATAACGACTTCACGGGAAAACCTCATCTCGCACCTTTTATAATCTTTGTCTTGCGCGCATGACCTGGATTGCGAATTTCGTCGTTATACGTATAATAAAAAGGGTCCACAAATAACGACAGCGTTTGATAACAGTTCTTGCAGGCGGCACGGGCTCTGTGAAACTGGTAAGGGGCCTGACCCGGGTCGCAGAGAAGGTCAACGTCGTATGCAACGTCGGCGACAACATCTGGCTTTACGGACTCTACGTCTGCCCGGACATAGACACCATCACCTACGGCCTTGCAGGGATGCTCGACAAGAAGAGGGGCTGGGGCATAGAGGGGGACACCTTTTCATTCTTGGACCATGCAAAGAAGCTGGGCCTGCCGGCTTGGTTCGGGCTCGGGGACAGAGACCTTGCGACCCACCTGTACCGCACGGTGATGATCAAACACAAAAAGAGCCTCACAGAGGTTACAGGATCGATCGCAAGGGCGCTCGACGTCGGCTTCCAGATACTGCCGGCCACCGACGACAGCGTCGAGACCATTATCTCGACACCAAGGGGGCAGATGCACCTTCAGGAATTCTGGGTAAAGCACAGCGCAAGGCTGCCGGTGACCGGCGTCACATTCAAAGGCGCCGACAGGGTCAGACCGACGCGCAACGTGGTCGACGCAATCAGGAGCTCTGACAGGATAATAATTGCGCCGGCAAACCCGGTTTCAAGCGTAGGCCCAATGCTTGCCATAGGAGGCATAAAGCGCGAGCTTGGGCGCGCCAGAAAAAATGTCGTGGCAGTCTCGCCGATAATCGGAAGCCGCCCCGTCAGCGGCCCGGCGGCAAAATACATGAAGGCGCTTGGTCTCGAGGTCTCGCCTGCAGGCGTGGCCAAGTACTACGAGGCCGTCGCAGGTTCGTTTGTCATCGCAAGAGCCGACCGCGGCGTGGCCGGCAGGATAGAGTCTCTGGACATGAAGGTCCTTGCGACTGACATCATGATGGCCGGCCCTGCGGGCGAAGCAAGGCTGGCGCGGTACCTTGCAGGGGATGTACGGGATTGATTTTTGCCATAATCCCTGTCAAGAGGTTTGAAAACTCGAAGAGCCGGCTCGCCCCGCTGCTCGGCCTTGAAGAGCGCGTGACGCTTTCCGGCCTGATGCTTGACGACACGCTTGCGGCACTTGCCGCCTCGCAACGCTTTGATGAGGTGCTGGTCGTGACAGGAGACCCGAGGGCAAAAGAGATAGCCAAAAGGCGCGGCGCAGTCGTCGTCTGGCAGGAGGCCGACGCGGGCGTCAATTCGGCGGTCGCCCTTGGCGACTCGTACAGCACGAACGCCGGCGCGCACGCGACGGTGGTCGTGCCGCAGGACCTACCCCTGATGGGCCCCGGCGACATTGCCGGCGTATGCGCGCTAGCAGGCGGCGGCCCGTGCGTGGCAGTCTGCCCGTCGCTCAGGTTCGACGGCACAAACATACTCCTGCGCAAGCCGCCTGATGCCATTGCGACGCACTACGACAACAACAGCTACGAAAACCACCTGGACGCCGCAAAGAAGGCCGGGATGCCGGCCAAGATCATGGATTCGAGGAACCTGATGTTCGACCTTGACACGCCGGACGACGTCATGGCGCTGGCAAGAACCCCCGACGAGATGATTGCGGCCAAGTCGACCGCGTCGTTCATAAAATCCGCGGTTTTACGCCGTGCCCGGTGACGGGTGGCCAAGCAGCCTGACCGTGGACCTTGCAGAAGACACGAACAATTCCACCTCGGAGCCTATCTCAACTGCCTGGACGTCTTGCTCGCTGACAGGGTACTTGACGACCGTGCCGCGCTTTATGTCAAACACCCTGTCGTCGTTTTCGATAAAGACCGATATGGTGTTTGTCACAACTGCCTTGCCTCCGGACTCGATGACACCTACTCCCTTTTCAACCACCCTGCCCTTTACTATGGAAAACGTCTGGGAGGAAAGAGAGAGCGCGGCCGCGCCGAGAACGACGAGGGACATGCAGAACAGGACCGTAAAGTCGCGCCAGTCGGCCACAGCCTTGCAGGGGCGTCCCGGCTTTTGTTTTTTGCTGCTTAAATAGCCGGGCGCGCGACTGAAGCCGGTGCACCCGTCGCTCCTAGCAAGGGCCGTGGCAGGCATGGCAGACATGACTACCGTCGACGAGTTTTCCGCCGCGTCGGGCATTCTTGGTGGGTCGGTCGCAAGAAGCGTAATAGAATTCATGCTTGCAAGGGACATAGGGCGCGCCGACGGAACGACGTTGCATTTCTCAGGCCGCGACAGGGTCGAGGCCGCCATGCTTGCGATAGGCTCGGGCTGCGACCCGGAACAAGTCTCGTCGAGCCTGTCCTGGAAGGACTTTGAAGGCCTGGCCTCGCACGCGCTAGCGTCGCTTGGCTACAGGACGCAAACAAACGTCCGGTTCACAAGGCCGCGGATGGAAATAGACGTGGTCGGAGTCGACGGCGGCTTTGCCGTGGCAATCGACTGCAAGCACTGGAAAAGAAACAACCCGCCCGCGCTGTCGGCCCACTGCGCCAAGCAGGCCGCGAGGGTGGAAGAGCTCGTCAGGCGGGAGTCAGGCATCCACCAGGCGGTGCCGGTTGTTCTGACGCTACACGCCGAGCGCGTGGCTTCCGCAGGTGACGTCCCCATAGTGCCTGTTGCGAGGCTCGGCTCGTTTCTTGCCGACGTGAAGGGCTTCCTTCCCGAGCTCTGCGTGGTCACGAGGCAAGGACCTGCATAGCGACGAACGCGGCAGCGGTGATCCCGACAAACACCTTGGTTATGTTCATCGACCTGTCAAGCGCGGACGAGTAGTCGTCGAACTGGCCTTCGCCCATCACCTTGACTTTCGACGACGCGACCGCGGTCTCAAACGTGCACGGCTCGATCCTTTCCAGCGCGGCGGCACACATGTCTGAAAACACCTTTGCAATCCCCTCCTGGCTGCTTGCGGTGCCAAGCGCAAAGTACCCCTCCTTGGTCCTCTTGCCCGACGTCGCATGCGTGTCTGAAGTGCACACCTCGAGCATCGTGGCGCCCTTGACTGCGGAGATTATCCTGTCCCGCAGGCCGTTTTCCATGTTGTTTGCGTCCGCCCACCCTATGGCATAGGCGGCGCCTGCTACCTTTAGCACGACTGCTGCAAGGCCGGACTGCCCGAGTTCAGCCGCGCCGGCAAGCCCGTGCGACACGTCGGCAAGCGATGCAAAGCCTGCGCCAAACTCGTGTTGCGGCGCGCCGCGCAGCCGGTCAAGACACTCTTTTGCCGCGGCGACCAGATCGTTTCTGTCGCTGTCGCCAAGGTCACTTCCCATCGCGTTGTGGCAGTCTGCGACGAGCAGCGAAAACCCGAGGCCGGCCGCGTGCGACTCCAGCTCGGTGCGTACCTGCTGCGGAACGTCCTCCGCGCCCTTTGGCGCAAGGGAAAGCATGACAAGCGCGGTGTTGCCAAACGCGACGGCGGTGGCCGTGGCATTGTTCCTTTTCACCTGCACCGGCTCACTCGCGGTCCTGCCAGATTCTTTTGTTCCGAGCCCGTCAAGTCCTGCGATGTACCTGTCGACTTCACGCTTTGAAGGTATGTTGAGTGCGTGGCCCGACACGCCGTGCATGACAAGCGCCCTGCTTCCAAAGCGCCTGAAAAGGGCATATGGAAGGTTGCTTCCCCCGACCTGTCCAAAGGGCCCGGGGTGGACTTCTGGCAGCACCAGCGCGGCCTGGGCATCTTGGGAGACCAGCCTGAGCACGCCCGTCGAGACCGTCTCTTCGCTGGCCCTTGCCTCGAACATGTCCTCGATGCTTCCCGACTTGTTCTCGGTCCACGACGAGATGAACGCCTGCAGGAGCCGGAAGGTGCTCTGGACGTGTGGCCTGCC
>CAYXFY010000004.1:62923-63393 GCA_964464395.1 uncultured Nitrososphaera sp. | reverse complement strand
CGGACCTGTCGGCTATTGCTGCCCACGCTATCGCTAGGGCCACGAACAGCGCGCCAAAGCCTAGGCCTGCCGGACCTGCAAGTATGTCCCAGCTCTGCGGCGGGACGAGCGCGAAAAAGAACACGAGCGGCATGACCATGCATATTGCAACCGCCCTGCCGAGGCCCGCGCCAAATACGGACGTAAAGATGCCAACTCTTAGGCCTGCGGCAAGCATCATGCCGGCTACAACATAATCTGCCGAGCTCTTGGCAAACAGCGCGTCGGCAAGTATGCCGACTATGACGGTGATTGCCCACAAAAGATTTGCAAACGACGACACGTGCACGACCTTGGGCAGGCTGTTGACAGGCGTCCCGCGAAGCATCGCCCTGTCAAGCAGCCCGAGCGCGAAAACGGCCCCAAGCCCGAGCGGCACATGTATCGCAAGGCCCGCCAGGTCGGCGCCGGGAATGTGGAAGACATGAGAA
>CAYXFY010000004.1:56889-62893 GCA_964464395.1 uncultured Nitrososphaera sp. | reverse complement strand
GCAAAGGTCATCGCGTACGAAGCCTTCAGGCTGCCCGGCGTAAGCCTTGTAAAAGACCACCTGCGGTGGATGTTGGAGACGCCGTCTTCTCTTTCAGAGAGCACGTTTATCATCAGACGGGGAATAGCAGTCTGATTGCTATCGAGACGCCTATCATGGCGCCTGCGCCTGCCAAGACGTACTCTGGCTTGACCTTGACGCCTCTGGTCTCGTCTTCAAAGAAGCGCAAAAGTCCTGCGCTTGAAGCCGGCAGCGGAGCGTTCTTTTTCTTGCTGCTCATTCATTCTAGGTGGTGCGGCCTTCTTTTAAATACATTCCGCTACCCGACAGACAGGCTCCTCATCCTTTCAAGTATCCGCAGGTAGGTCTCGAGCAGGTCGGCCTTCTGCTTCTGTATGGCAAGGTCTTTTTCGCCCGATATCTCTGACGCGAGCTCGTTTATCTTGCGCTCGATGGCCGCCGCAGAATCGGACGCCGGCGCCTGCTGGACGGGCGCGGCATCTTCCTTCTTTTCCTCCCCGCAGTTTATGCAGGTGGTCTTGCCTCCAAAGCGCACCTGCACGCCGCCGCACTTGGCGCACTGCTCGCTGACAAGGGTGCCCCCTTTGAGCAGTATCGATGCCGCGCTCTTGATCTTGCCGGCGTCGTCTGACATGTTACTGCATTGCGCAAGCCCGCAAATATCTTCTTCTACGGCTGCGTGAGGCACAAGAAGGCTTAATAAGAGGAATTGTGAAAAGCGTGTTACTCGATGGCGGTTATCTGCAAAAAATGCGGTCTCCCCGACGACCTTTGCGCCTGCGGAGAACTCGACAAGGAGGAAGCCCGCATCGTAGTCCGCCTCGAAACTAGAAGGTTTTCAAAAACAACAACTTTGATAGAGGGCATCAACCCGAAACTCTCTGACATGCAGAAAATCGTCAAGGACCTGAAGAGCACTTTTGCGTGCGGCGGCACCGCAAAGGACGGCTTTATCATGCTCCAGGGCGACCACCGCGACGACGTCAAGAACTACCTTGTCAAGCTTGGGTTCAACGAAGCCGCGATAGAGGTTCAGTAGTCTTAATCAACAAGGCATTTAAGCCGGCCGGCGTTTCAGTTCCACGTTGCACAGGAACAACGTCCGGAGGCGGCGCAAGCTGGAGAGCAACTTGGGGGAGACCGTGAGGGTCGCATCCATAGTGCAAAAGGGCGTCGACACCGGCAGGTCGAGCTACGTCGAGATGAGGGCGCTTGCGCGCACTGCAAACCGCAACCTGAGGCCAAAAGTGCGGGCCATTCTGGAGCGCATCGACGACGAGACAATCCGCGCGCTTCCTGCAGAGCTGTCGGAAGGCTACACTGATGTCCTTACCCCAAACGGCAACGTGCGGCACGACAAGCTTGACCAGTTGCTTTCAATCGACGCCGACATCGTCATGTGCCTTGGCATAATCGAGTCGGAGCTGAAAAGCAAGAGCGAGCCTTCAGAGTCGCTCAATGCGCTGAGCGATCTAGTTCAAGAAAGGAAAAAGTTTGTGGACGCCCTCAGAGCTTGAGGTGCGTCTTTAGGCCCTTGTAGCGGTTCCTGATGGTTACCTCGGTGACACCAGCAGCCTCTGCAACGTCCTTCTGCGTCTTATTCTCGCCGTTCATGACGCACGCGACGTAGAGCGCGGCTGCTGCCAGACCCATCGGGTCCTTGCCGGCAGAGATCTTGCCTTCCTCCGCCTTTTTCAGTATCTCAAGTGCCTTGCGCTTGGTCTTTTCGGAAAGGCCCGCCTTGCTTGCAATCCTTGCGACACACTTGACGGGGTCGACCACCGGCATCTTTAGGTCAAGCTCGCGGATGAGCAGGCGGTAGCACCTTGCGACGTCCTTCTTCTTGATGTTGCTTGCGTTTGCGATGTCCTTGAGCGTCCTCGGGGTCTCTGTGTCGCGGCACGCGGCGTAAAGCGCTGCAGCGACAAGAGCAGATATCGAGCGCCCGCGAACCAGGCCCTTTTCAAGCGCCTTGCGGTAGACGTATGCCGCTTTCTCAATGACGGCGTCGCCGACTGCCAGCTTGTCCTTGAGCCTGTCAAGCTCGGAAAAAGCCTGCCGGAAGTTGCGGTCCACCGGCTCGTGCACCTGGCTCCTGCTGTCCCACGTCCTCAACCGCTCTATAGTGCTCTTCATCGAGGCGGACAGCGGCTTGCCTGACGCGTCCTTGTCCACCGGGCCGATTATCGTCGCAAGGCCCATGTCGTGCATCGCAAGCGAAGTCGGTATGCCTGCCCTGCTCCTGTCCTCGTGTTCCTCCTTTGAGAAGGCGCGCCATTCCGGGCCGAGCTCCTCTATCCTCTCACTGACTACGAATCCACAGTTACCGCAAAACATCTCGCCACTTGAGTTGTCTGTCACCATCGAACCTTTGCCGCACCTTGGGCAGCGGTCGCCAAACACGGAAATGTCTTTTACCAATTCCTATCCACCAAAATTCCTGTTCCCTTTGTAGGCCTATATTTATGTTTTATTCTAATATTTAAAGATTGTGATGTAGCGAATTCCGGACACGCGAATGAAAATTGCATCAAGCAGGCGCGCCAAACCTGCAATAAGTCAGCGCGGCAGGCGCGAAGGCTGAAAATTATCGCGCTTACCTTGGCTTGTTGCGCTTGCGCCTCTCTGCCTTGGCGTATTTCTTGCTACCAGACCTCTGCGCGCTGTACGCGTGGGTCTTTGTCTTGTCGCGTTTTGCCATCTCTGGTTGTATGAAATGTCCGCGCTATATATTCTGTAGTAGCAAAAACAATAAATGGCATACAAAGCATGCGTAATGCGATGCAGAACAAGATTCCGCGCTGGCTTGTCGAAAGCGACCCTTCATGGGAAAAATCAATCGACACCAACATCGGCATGTTGAAATGGACAAAGAAGGGGACCGGCATGCAGGCAGTCTGCGCGCCGACCGGCATGTTCTGCGACATCTTGGGAGGCGACGACGTGCAGGGCGGCATGGCCGACCCGTCAGCAGGCGTCTCTGCCATGAACAAGAAGGCCGACCTTTCAGCCGACATATCGAAATACCTTTCAAGCAGGTACCTGAACCCCGGCGTGAACGGGCCGGCGCGCTTTGACATGAGAAAGACGCGCAGGTTCTAGCTTTTTATACCAAGCACTGCCTGCAGTTTTTGTGTCTCTGCAGGACGCTATTTCCAAGCTGGCCAAGGACGCGGTGGAAAAGTACGTCAAGCCCGGGCAGGTTATCGGCCTAGGCAGCGGCAGCACGGCCGCGGTAATAGTCAGGGAGATGGCAGGTCTGAGCTTCAAGGACTCGCTTTTGTGCATCCCGACGTCGCTTCAGATAAAGGCCGAGGCCGAAAAGAGCGGCCTGCGCTTTGCAGACGAGGGCAGGATACCTGACATCGACGTGGTGTTTGACGGCGCCGACCAGGTAGACGCGAGCTATTACATGATAAAGGGTGGTGGCGGCGCGCTGCTGCGCGAAAAGATCCTGATATCGTCTGCAAAGACAGTCGTAATAGCAGCCGACTCGTCCAAGTTTGTCGAGTCGTTCTCGAGGTCCGTGCCTGTCGAGGTGCACCCGCTTGCGCGCGTGTCGGTGGCGAAAAAACTTGCAAGCATGGGCGGCAAGCCCGCGCTGCGCACGCTTGACAAGGGCTACCCGTTCATCACGGAGAACGGGAACGTGATACTTGACACGACGTTTGCGTCGATACCAGACGTCCCTGCGATGGAAAAAGAGCTGAAGGGGATAGCCGGCGTGATGGAAGCCGGGCTTTTCACTAGGCGCGCGGATGCATACTATGTAGCAAAGGGCGACGGGACGTTTGAAGTCGTCAGGCCCTAGGGCTTGGTTTCCCCTGCCTTGCCTGTAGCCTTGCTGGAGACTCTTCCAATCCACAGCGTCACGACCACCGCGACTATGGTCACTATCACGGCATACGTTATCATCGCCCACAGCCCGCTGTTTTCGCCAAAGATGACCCTGAACACTTCCTGTATGGCACTGTTCCATGCAAGGGCCGCGACCAGACCGAATGCTGCAGTGATGAGAGCCGCAAGTTTCTCGACTACTTCGTTTCTCATAACACGGGCTTTAAGGCCGTGATCTATTAAGAGTTCCGGAGGCCGATTCCGGTGCCTATGTAGGCCTCGAGACAAACTGGCCGTGGCCCAGCGCGTCGCCGGCCACCTGGCCGTCCTGCATGACTGTTTTCCCGCGTACCATCGTCATGACCGGCCAGCCCTTCAATTTCTGCCCGTCGTAGATGGTATAGTCAGAGTATGACTGCAATAGTTCCGGCGTCACCTTCTGTTCAAGCTCCATGTCTACTATGACAACGTCGGCGTCGGAGCCCGGCTGGATTGTTCCTTTCTTGGGGTAGATGCCAAATATCCTTGCAGTGTTGTAGCTTGTCAATTCTACCACGCGCTCTATTCCAATCCTGTCCTGGTTGACGCCGTGGTGTAAGAGAACCGGGAGCATCGTCGCTATCCCCGGAAAGCCTGCAAGCGCCGACCACAGGTCGCCGTCGCCCATCTTTGTCTCGAGCCTGTTTGCGACGTGATCCGTGCCGACCGTGTCGATGACACCGTTTCTGAGCGCCGACCACACGCTCTGCACGTCGCTCTTTGATCTGATGGGCGGGACCACCTTGCCCTTGAGGCTGTCAAAGTCAAACGTGTGGGTCAGGTACTGCGGGCACGTCTCGATGTAGTAGCTCGCGTTTCCCTTCTGCCTCTCTGCAATTATCGCGTCGATGGCTGCGTTTGAGCCGATGTGGACGAAATACAGACTGGCGCCGAACCTGCGGCCAAGCTCCGAAACCTTTGCTACACTCTGCGCCTCCGACGACGGCGGCCTGCAGTCCGACCACGCCTTCAGTCCTGCTATCTTCCTTTCCCTGCCAAGCCTGATGTGCTCCGCGCACACGGCAGGGTCTTCTGCGTGCACAAGCACGGTCGATTGGGCCTTGGCGCCTTCTTCCACTATGGACGACAGCAACGAATCATCCATGTCGACCTCGCCGTCCTTGATCCCGCGTTCGCCGGGGTCAAGGTCCATGTAGATGCGGTTGAGGTCGGCCCCGAGGTTCATGTATATCTTTAGCGAGTTCACGCCGATACTTTTCAGGTACGGGATGTCCTTTACCTGCTCTTTCTTCAGTATCGACGCGTGTATCGCATAATCGATGTAGTGCGAGCCCCTGCTTGCCTGCAGCTGTTTTTCGATTACGCGGTAGCTGTCGTCGTACAGGCGAAGCATGCGCATCATCGTCGTGACGCCGCCAACGGCCGCAGAGCGCGACTCTGTCCTTGCCGCTTCATCTATCGGCGTGTAGACGCCATAGTGCACGTGCGGGTCGATTGCGCCAGGCAGGACATACCTTCCCTTGGCGTCTATCTTTCTGGAAGCTTGGATATTGCCCGCCGACTTGCTCAGGGCCTTTATCCTCCCTTCTTCGATGAGGATGTCAGTCTCGACGACGCCTACCTTCGGGATTACCGCTTGGGCGTTTGTTATCAGGACGTCGCACGAGTTTTCCATCCGCTAACACTGGATGCACAGTGCTTATGATTTTATCTGTTCCTGATGTTTTATATTCGGGCGCCCGCAACGACAGTTCTGCCGGGCTGGTAGTTCAGGGGTAGTAATGCTCGCTTCGCAAGCGAGAGGTCGCGGGTTCAAATCCCGCCCAGTCCATTTCTTCATAAAAAGGTGTGGGAGGGCCTATTCTGATTCGTCGCCTGCGTCAGTGGCGCTTTCCCTGCCCTTTAGCGACGCGTCGATGGCGCCCTCAATTGCCGCCCTTGCGGAAGCCGGCACTTGGAGCTTCACTTCGTTCAGGACATCGACGTGCACGGACGTCGCCGCCTCGATGCGGCTCAGCACTTCTGCCCGCTTTTCTGCATCCTCGATGTTTTCAGCATTTTCCCCGGCTTCCTCAATCTTGGTCTCATAGTCCGCGACAGCCTTTACCGCAAGGTCTTCCTTTTCGGCCTCTGCCATGGCCCTTGC
>CAYXFY010000004.1:11122-56789 GCA_964464395.1 uncultured Nitrososphaera sp. | reverse complement strand
CTCTGCAAGCCTGATTTCTGCCAGCTCTAGCGCCCGCTCGGCCCTTGCCTCTGCAAGCCTGATTTCTGCCAGCTCTAGCGCCCGCTCGGCCCTTGCCTCTGCACCGAACGTGAAGGTCGTCCCTATCGACTCGATGAACAGCTTTAGGCTGTAGAAGGGGCTGTCGGGCAACACGCCGGGGTCCGGCATTTCTCCTTGTGCGTATGCGTGCGGCAGCACCAGCAACATCACCGGTATCAGGGCTATTGTCCGCTCCTTCATGGCTGGAATCTTTGCATCATTTCTTTTAAGACTGCTGAAGCTCTGCTACAGAGGAACCTTCATGTAAAGTGGAACATCCGGTCCTGCAGACCGTGTGCAAAGACATGCTTTGACACTATAGAGTTAATCTCCATTTTCTTAAAATAATTTGATTGCAATCCTCGCAACATGGGACTGCAAACCAGGTTCAGAAAGATGGCTGCAAAGGCCGTCGAGGCTGGCGCAGAGCTTGGAAAGAAAGGGATCGAGAAAGGCGCGGAGATAAGCACGAGGGCGTACTACGGCGCAAAAGAGTCCGCGCAAAAAGGGCGCGAGAAAGCAAGGGCAGCCTAGACTTTTAGCCGCGTTCTCCAACGATGCAGAGGGTTTCGTTGTCCATCTTTACGCTGCCGTCCGGCCCCGCGTATTTTTTCGCAGCATCTGTTATCGCCTTCCAGACCTCGGCATGTTTTTCCTGCGGCTTGTCTGCAAGCAGCGCAAGTATGGGGCCGTTTACCTCGCTCTGAAAGCGCGTAAACTCTTCTGCTGACTTTAATCGAAACGTAAGGGCCATCTTTTCTGTCCTGATATTTTTGAATCCCGCGTCTGCAAACGTCCGCTCCAGCATCTTGGCGTCTGCGAGATTGAAGGGTATCGCGTTCTGCGGCATCGGCGGCAGGCCAAGCACCTGCCTTGCGACGCTTATGGGCATGCTTACCATCGGAGACTTTTCCGGCTCTGTCCACACTGCTGCCGAGATTTTTCCTGCCGGCACGAGCGCCTCGCGCATGGACTTGAGCGACGGCAGAAGGTTTGGCAAAAACATGAGGCCCCACCGCGATATGATGGCGTCAAACGCGCTCTTGTCCCAGACGACGGATTCTGCGTCGCCTTCCATGAATTGCATCACGCCTTCCAGGCCGTGCTGCTTTGCCCTTTCCCTGGCTGTTGCCAGCATCTGGGGCGAGATGTCTATCGCAA
This sequence comes from uncultured Nitrososphaera sp., assembly GCA_964464395.1. GTDB lineage: Archaea > Thermoproteota > Nitrososphaeria > Nitrososphaerales > Nitrososphaeraceae > Nitrososphaera. Next base: position 55,568 of record CAYXFY010000004.1, on the reverse strand, counting down.
GGACCTTTCCTGCAGGGCCGACCAGCTTTGCGGCGGTAATCGCCGGCTCGCCAGTGCCAGTCGCCAGGTCGACTACCTTGCTGCCCTGCCCAATACCTGCAAGCTTCACAATCCTTTCGGACAACTTTTGCGCGCCGTCTTCAATAACCGGCCACCACTTTTTCCATCCTTGCGCGGCCGTATTCCACGCCTTTAGCTGCATCTGCTTGAACTGTTCCGGGGTGGGCGACGACACGCCTGACAAACGGCGCCAACTGTTAAAAAAGTTGCTGTGTCCGGTTTCACGACATGGCAAACGTCGCTTCAGACTTGTGGGCAAAAGCCTCGGACTCGGGGCAGACGCCGCTGAAAAAGGGCCTGCCGCACCGGGGCTGGCCGCAGTCGTACATCAGGCCGCACCTGATGCACTGGTGCATGCAGGGGAAACCGGCAAACGCGCGCCGCCGTCTTGCAGGGACGTCCATCTCTCACGTCTCCTGTGGATCCTCGGCCTGCCATCGGATTTAACCCGACAGTATTTTCGCTATATTCCCTGTTTCTGTAGTCGGCATCCGCCCTTCTGTCGGGTATATATTAGGGCTGGCATCACGTGCAGGTAATGAGTTACGGAAGAGGCGACTTTGGTGGCCCCAAGCCAGTAGAAGAGGGCAAAGAGTACGACGTCGAAGTTACGGAAATCAGCCGCAAAGGCGACGGAATCGCAAGGGTACAAGGCTTTGTGATATTCGTCAAGGGCGGCAGGGTTGGCGACAAATGCAAGGTAAAGATTGAAAGCGTCGGCCCGCGTTTTGCCACAGCTGCGAAAATCTAGACGCGACTTTATCGAAATTTTTTGTTTTTCTTGACCGGGCATAGCGCAAGCAGAGCTGAACATTCAGCGGCCGCGGCTCAGCGCTTCTTCTTGCCCTTGCGCGGCTTGCCTTCTGCCAGCTCCTGCGACAGCCGGGATATAATCTGCTCCGACTCGGCGGCAAGGCCCATCGCCTTTTCCATGTCGCCTTTCTTTGCGCCCCTGAGCGTGAGCGAAAAGTCGAGGATCTGGTTCGCGTTGACGTTGCGCAGCCTGTTGAATTCGTTCAAGGTAGCATAGTCGTCTTCTTTGAGCGTGCCTTCTGACCGGAGCAGGTCTGCCAACTGCTTGAACCTTCTGTGTATCGTGTCCCTGCCGTAGGCCTGGGCGTAGAGCGCGTTGAGCTTTTGTTCCAGATACTCGTGCGCAAGGAGTATTGCCTCAAGCTGCAGGCCCTGCTCGAACACTTGCCTTGCGTGGGACATCACGTCCTCTATGATGCCTATCCTGTGGCCGTCGTCTACGTACTTGTATGGCACAAGGACGACTGTCACGCGGCGTGTATTCAGCTTTGCGAAAGCTACTTGATGTCCGCGACCTCGACATCTTCGAGCGCTATCTTGCCCTTGCTGCTCAAGCGCACCGACACGCCTTCAAGCGTGTTCTGGAGCTCCACAAGGCCCTTGTCGCTCATGCGCTGCAGGAAAACGTGCGCCGACGACGAACGCCTGAAGCCTAGAAGCTCGGACCACTGCGAAAGGCTCAGGGTGTCGCTCACGCCTGCAACCTTGGCAAGTTTCTCACGGTCTGCCTTCTGCAGGTGGACTTCCATGCCCGGTGCCGCTATGGGTGCCTTGCCGGGCTTGTACTGTATGGGCGCGCCGGCGATATCCTGGCCCTCGCTCAGCACCTCGACCGTCTTGGTGGGCCTCTCGGGCTCTTCCGGCTCGACCTCCTCGCCGACGTTTGAAACGACCAGGGGGATCTTGATGTCCTCCTCGACCAGGATCTTCGGGGATCCCTTCCGCTCCTCCTCTTCGGCGGCTTTTTCCGGGTCTGCGCGCGTTATCTGGACCGCCTTGAGAATGGTGGGGAACACGGCCGGGATCTTTAGCGGCTTTCTTGCCGTCTTGGACTCGTCGGGGGTCTCGGAGAGCGGGAACTTGTGCTTTTTCAATTCGCGCTTTAACTTCTTGACGTGGGTCTTGTGCTCCTTTATCTGCGCCTTGAGGTTCTGCCTTATGGCCACCTCCTTGACCGCGCGCTTTTTCTTCTCGCCGAGGTACCCGAGGTACTCGTTTACCTCGCGCTGGATCTGCTGAAGGTAATGTATAGCGTCATCCAGGTTGTCCCTCTCAAGCGACAACTCAAAACCTCTATAGTAAAGTTTAATGTCATTTGCCACCACAATAATGTCCTTTACCATTCCTCTATAGACTGGGGGCGGTGAAATAAAAAGAAATTGGTACTTTTCGTCAAAAATCGAATGATTAATTAAGATCCCTTCAGAAAGGCTTGGTTTCATTTGCACATCTCATTGAGATGCCCCTCCTTGCCTACTCTACGGCGACCCTCTCCCTCCTTGTCTGCCTCAGGAGGTGCGCTCTGCGCAGGAACGTCGCAACTACGCCGGCGGCGCGCACAGCCGCCAAAAGGACGCCGGACGCCACCTTGCGGCGGTTTTGCGCCGCCCTGTAGCGCTTCCACCGCTTTTCCAAGAGCCGCTCGATGTCGTCGTTTTCCAAGCCGCCGCTCCCGGCGCACCGCGCGGATATACGGCTTGTTTGGCAGGATTCTATAACCGTGCACCAGATCTATCTTATGTGACTTGTTGAGTCCACGCTTTTTCGCTGTCCACGTTGTTGTCCGTATAGCCAAACCCGGATGACACATGCCGATAAAGGCACACGACGCGAGCATGTTTCATGGCGCTTGCAGACTTTCTCCTCCCGTCGGAGAACATCGAGTTTGCGAGCGACGACGAGGTCGCCTTCGGGCAGAAAAAGTACCGCGTAATAGTGACCGACCGGAGGTTTCTGCTGTACGCCCGACGCGGGCTTGTGTTCCGGTCAGACGACATGATAAGCAAGAGGCTCGACTCGATAAGGGAGCTCCAGTACAGAGAAAAGGGCTTTCTCTTTGGCACCGCGACGATATCCGTGCTGTCTGACGCAAGGCTCGACCTGTCAGGCGCCCCGTCGCGGATGAAGCCCATGTTTCAGCTCCTGCAGTCGATAATTGGCAGGTAGCCAGCCTCTGTACCAAGTGAACAGAGGAAATCTCGGCTATTCGTGCTGGAACCCTGTATCCGTGGGTTCCCTTAACTCGAATTCTTGGTAAATTATGTGCTGAACGCACATGGGAATCTTTGACAACAAAGTGCACTTGGCGTTGGTAGCAGTAGTTGGCTTTGCCATAATCGGCATGATTGTGGTCGTGCCAAGCTTTGCCGCTGACGCGCAAGAAAATTCTGACATAACACCGGTGCAGTTCCCTGGTCCATCAACGGGGATCCCTGAGGAAACACCGGAAGAGACACCTGAAGAAGATCCGTTTGGCGCTCCGGCACCTGAAGACGACCTGACGACGCCGGAAGAGCCAGAACCATTCGGCGCACCAGCAGAAGAACCCGGCCTTCTCCCTGAACCAGAGGCAGGCTTGACAACGCCAGAAGCGACACCTGAAGAGACAACACCTGCACCCGGCGAGGACCTGTTTGGCACGCCCAGTGAATCACCAGAAGCTCCAGAAAGCGGCCTGACGCCAGAAGAGGCCGCTCCTGAAGAGTCGAGTCCATTCGGCGCACCTGAAGAATCTGAGACTGAGCCTACTGAGGCAATAACTCCAACGCAGTTCCCGCTACCAGAAGAGGAACCAACAACACCTGAAGAAGATCCGTTTGGCACTCCCGCACCAGAGGAAGAACCATTGCCTGCACCTGAAGGAGCAGAACCATTCGGCGCACCTGAAGAGGCCACACCGGAACCATTCGGAGCTCCTGGCATAGAGGAGCCAGCTCCTGAAGAGGAAGCACCAGAGCTAGAGCCATTCGCCACACCATCCCCGGCACCTGAAGACGACCTGACGACGCCGGAAGAGCCGATGCCGTTTGGTGTACCCGAAGAGGACATGACAGAAGAAGAGGCGATGCCAGAGCGGACAATGGACGAGGGCTTCTTTAACGCGGTCAAGTTCTCACCAGCGGAAGGCTCGTGGGCAGTCATAAGCATCGAGGGAACCGGGCTGGAAGCACAGAACATGTCTGTCACGCAGTCGATGGAAGGACCGGACAGGTTCCGCGTCTCTATCGAACTGACGCTGTCTAGCGAGACGGCGGTGTTTGATGCAGGGACCGGAGCAACAGGCGAAGCGATAGAAATGCCGCCGACCTCCAGCGCTACGGTAACCCTGAACCCTGCGTCCACCTCGGCCGGCAGCTCTGTGACCGTACAGGGAACAGAGTTTGAAGCCAACCAGCCGGTGACCATAACGATCGGCGGAACGCCGGTACAGACCGCAGGCATGAGCACTGACGCGGAAGGCAGCCTGAGCGGCGAATTCACAGTTCCGACAAGCATCGAATCGGGCGTTCACACGCTTGCCGTCAGGGATGCCGCCGGGCACACGGCCGTGACTACAATCAACATCGACGGAGAGGCCGCAGGCGAAGTGACAGAGACCGTACCGCCAGAAGCGACACCTGCCACACCGGCAGTGCCTGCAACGCCGGCAGAACCGGCGATACCTCCGACACCAGAAGAGATAACGCCGCCAGAGGAAGAAGCACCAGTACCTGAAGAGACAACGGTTGCGCCTGTTCTAACCCTCGATGTCACATCAGGGGTAACAGGCAGCGCCGTGAACGTAGACGGCACCGGCTTTGAAGCAAACTCGGACATCACCCTGACGTTTGACGGCACGGACATGGGTGCAGGCCCTGTGACGACTGACGCCACTGGAGCATTCACTGCCACCGTGACTGTTGCTGCAGACGCTACCGAAGGCGTGCACGACATAACCGCACAGGACACGGCAGGAAACTCTGCGTCAGCAAGCTTCACCGTGGAAGCGGCCGCAGAAATAACAACAACCCCTCCAACAGAGGCCACACCAACAGTACCGTAATGGGAGTCAGGGCTATCTGGCCCGACCCACTCTTTTTTTCTTATTGCGCTTCTGTCTTTAGCTTGTACCTTACCATGTTCTGGTTGCCGAACTTTGATATCTCAGCCAGTTCTTCTCGCTCAAGTCGCCTCATGAGCCTCCACGCGGTGCTCTTTGGAAGCCCGAACTGGTTTCTTATCTCTGTAAGCAGCGCCTCTCCGCCTCGGTCGACTATGTATTTCAGGACCTGCCTGTCGTCTTCTCGCAGGTGTGGCTTTTCCACAAACACCGACTGCAGGCTCGGGCCGTCGTCCTGCTTCACGGTCGCGGAGGCAGGCACCTTGCCGTTCCACGGCATCTTTCTGTAGTACAGCAGTACCGCCACGGTGGACATCCCTATGGCGCCGATGACTAGGAGCGGGTTGATCTTGGTGAGTGCCGCGTCCCTTGCATAGTTTGCGAGGTTCAGCGCCTCCTCGTATCCGCCATACGAGTAGACTTCCCTAGTGTGGTCCAGCAGCTCTTCTGCCTGGGAGACGTCGCCTCCAAGCGTCTTGGTGGCCTTTATCGACGTCTCGGCCTCGTTCATCGCCGAGGTGGCGACCACGGCTATCCTGTCGGCCCTCTGCGCGGCCGTTACAGCTTCTCTGGCCAGGTCGGTCGCAAAATGGTATTTCCCAAGGTTTGCAGCATCGGTTGCCTGCAGGAGCAAGTCGTCTGCCTCCTTGGTCACTATTCCCTTGTCCTTGTATGCGGCAACGACAGATGCGGCCTCGCCCAGCGCCGAGTACGCGCTCTGGTATCCCAGCGAGCTTTCTGCGACCGAGTTGCCCCTGATGAGCACCGACTCTGTGCCTGCCGGCAGGACTATCCTGAGGGTCCTCTCTTCTGCAGTTGCGCCGCCCTCGTAGTAGCTTGCCACTGCACCGCCTGCGCGCACCGAGAACGGCACGTCCCTTTCCACGGTCCGAGAATCAAGCAGGTCCCTGTCGATTGTCATCTGCAAAACGTCGTGCGACTGCGCGTCAACGCTCACAAAAAGCGCGCGCATGTCAGGGATTATCTCCACGCCGGTCACAGAGCCTCGCAACATGGAGACGTCGCTTATCCCGGAGCGGCTGTCGCTAAAGTCAACCTTGGACCTGCTTGTCTGGAACGCCTTCTCGACGGGCCCGACTTGCAGCGTCCCGCTCTTCTCGTTCTCGGCATCAAAGTACGTATACACTGCCGGCTCCTCGTTCCTGAACACGTACGAGTACGACTCGCCGGGGCTGATTATCACGGCGTCTCCGCGCGTTTTTCCGGATATTATTTCCAGCGAATGGACCTTATCGTCGACATTCTTCCACACGACGGTCGCGCCCGGCTTGACCGCGATGTTCTCGGGTACAAAGCCGTCTGCAGTCATCTTGACGTAGCACACCTCGATGCCGCATTCGGCCGCCGAGGTCTGAGCAAAAGCGGGGAGGGTGCCCGCAAGGGAAAACATTGCCACCACCACCAGCAAGCTATTTTTCTTTGAAAAATTCGCGCACATGTTGATGATAGCTTTTTTGGCAATATCTATGTCGTATGGCGGCAGTCTCTATGCACTTGTTATGTAGCTTTTGAACGTGCGGCCAGACGCTGCATGCGCAATTTCACTGTCATGAAACGATTATCCGCCGGAGGCCGGGGAGCGTCCCGCATTAGCCGCGATTATGTCGCATTGGCCCGTTCCGGACATATATTAAGACCCCCTGTCTCCGGAGATACCCTTTACTGGTTTTCGCTGTAAATAATACGTGCTGTAACACCATCAGCCAACCTCCAAGAGTACCGCGGGGGCCAGTTTTGCTATGTTTCTGGCCCCCGTGTTCTTCAACATGCAAAATTTCAGTCCCTTGATTCCCGCAGCTTTGCCAGGTGCAGTATGCCAAGGCCCATGATGATGTATCCGACAGACGACACGCTTGCAAAACCCACGCCGATGTTTGCCATGCCCGATTCTGCCAGCGCGTCACGCGCTATGGACAGGGTTCCCATCGTGGCGCCGCCGGAGATGAGAAGCCCCGAGGTCACCGCGCTCCTCTCCCTGAGCTCAAGGGCAAAGGCCGCGACAAACAGGACGGCCGACGAGATGCCGAAAACCGTTCCCCAGCTTTCTTCGTCTACCGGAATCAGCGTCCTGGCCGGCGATCTCTGCTGGGTTGCCTCGACCACGTACATGAGGAGCAACCCTGCCGCAACGGTGGCCATGATTCTAGACGCGTTGCCTGTCGTTTTCTGCGTTATTCTGTACATGGCAAAGATACTTTCGCGCCTATCGCATAATTAGATTAAACCAGATGCTTCTGTACGCCAATTTAGAATTCTCTTCTGTTGCACTGTAACAGACAAATGACACGTTCTAATCGACCGGAAAGGCACCACATCGACCTTAATAGCGCGAGTACGGGGGCATCATCGTTGCCATACAAGATTGTCATTAGGCTTGATGACAAGGACCTCACGCCCCACGCCGCCATGTCCGCAGGCAAGTATTTCAGCGAAGCCCTGACGAGGATGCAGGTGGCGTGGTACTCTGTCGACTGCTACGGTGACGACGCGACGCTGATGATCCAGTACCCGACAAATATCGAAAAATAGGCAGGCGCGTCCGCTCAAGGCCTTTTAGGCAATGCCCGACTGTCGCCTGCTGCAGGAGCCACTTCCTTTGGGGCGCCGGCGTATGTGTGCGTCAGAAATTCCAGGTTTTCGTCTACCTCCTTCCTCATCTCCTTCAGGTACCTGACCGCGTCTGGAATCTCCTTCTTTCCAAGGGCAACCTCGAAACCCCTGAAGTATATCTTCAGGTCGTTGGACAGGATTTCCAACTCGTTACTCATGATCTGTGTTCGTCAAGGTGTCTAAAAAGGAACACGCAAATGGTCTACAGAGCAATCGTCCAGTGTCACCTGTCAGCCAGATCGGCCCGCTGGCAGCGTGAACGAAAAGACCGACCCTCCTCCCGGGTTGCTTTCTGCGCTTATGGTCCCGCCGTGGGCCTCGACTATGGCCTTGCTCAGATAGAGCCCAAGCCCCGTGCCTTTTGCCCTGTCTGATTTTGTTGCGAACTTTTGGAACAGCCTGTCCCGTATCTCAGGGTCTATGCCCTTTCCAGTGTCAGCGATGCTGACGCGCAGGTAGCCGGCGTCTTTTTCGACGGAGACTGTTATCTGGCCGGATTCTGTAAAGTTGATGGCGTTTTCAAGCAGGTTTGCAAGCACCTGGTCCATTCTGCCCGCATCCACGTCAACTTTCCCGTCGACTTCAGATTCTAGCCTGTTTATCAGGACTATTTTCAGCGGCCTTTTGTCGGGGATCCTGACGCTTGCGTCTTGTATGGCACCCTGCAGCATCGCCACGATGTTGGTGGGAGACTTGGCTACTTTGAACGTGTTGCTCTCCATCCTGCTTACGTCCAGTATGTCGTTTGCAAGGCGCGTTATCCTCCTTGCGTTTCTGAGGATCGCGTCAACCCTCGGGTCGCCTTTTAGTTCCTCGGCCAGGTCTTCTGCGTTTAGGATTATGGGCACCACCGGAGTCCGCAGCTCGTGCGCGGCGACGTTTATGAACTCGTCTTTCAGCCTGTCTACGTTCCGCAACTCCTCGTACGCCTGCTCAAGCGCCCTTTTGGACTTGTGCTGCTCTGTTTCGTCGATTATGACCGTGTTGCTGCCTATCAGCTCCCCGGTCTGATCGCTGTGGATGCTCGTTGCGCTCAGGGACGCCGGGAACACGCTCCCGTCCCTCCTTTTCATCCACACCTCCCTGTTCGTGACCTTGCCGGTGCGCTTCCACTCTTGGAACGACTCGTTCATGGCGTCAAGGCTCTGCTCGGCCGTGTGCTCGAATATCGAGCGGCCCAGAACGTCCTCCTTGCTTTCAAAGCCGAGGGCCTTCACATACGCCTCGTTGCAGTCGATGACTATTCCTTCGCCATCAATCGAGCGGTAAAGGTCCGGCGCCTTGTCGTACATGCTCGTATTTTTTCCTAGACAACTCGAGCTGCCGGGTCGACTCTTTGAGGGACTGCAGCATCGAGTTGAACGATTCGGCAAGGTTGCGCAGCTCACCGCTGCCGGTCCCCTCAATCCTGACATCCAGGTTCCCCCTGCTGACCTGCAATGTTGCGTCGCTCAGAGACCTTATGGGCTTCAGGATCTTTACAATGAGGTAGAGCATGAAGAGGTGGACGGCGATGTTGAGCGCGCCAAGCCCCACCTGCAGGGCCACAAGATTCTGTGACTCCCTACCAGAGAACTCGCCCAGCGCTTTTACCAGCGCGTCTGACGATGCAATCATTCGCGCGCTGGCGGCCTCTATGTCAGACACGGCGGGGCCCGCACCCGGCGGGGCCGAAATGATGCCGTCGACTAGAATGCCGTAGGCAAGCCAGTCGTCGTACACCTGCTGCCAGTCGTCACGAAAGTCCTGCCTGAGCGGGCTCAGCATTATTCCATCTATCTCTCCGCCGTCCCTGAGGGCAAGTATGTTCGCCTCGAGGTTGCTCAGGGCAGCTTCGACGTCCTGCCTGTCCGCGTCCCCGGCAAGGTACCTCTCTGTCTCTAAAAGGCTAATGGCAGAAAGGAACCTGTTCTTTCCCGCGATGTTTATCGAGTTGCCCACGAGCACGTTCTGGCCCTCCACCGACGCCAAAAAGCTAAAGCTGGCCGCGATAAGGGCGACCTCTATTCCGATCAGAATGCCGATCCTTGTGGCCAGCCCCGATCTTTTCAAGGCTCACTCCCCCTGTGACTTGCAAATGGCTTTCATGGCCTTAGACACTACTGTACCGTGATATCGCATTTTTTTAAGATTGTGGATGCGGCTCCGAGTGCAAAGCACATCATCTTTGTTCAGGTCCGTCTAGACTCTTCATCGCCAGCCTTGGTACGGCCGCGCGGTATTTGGCGTTTTGCCATCCGGAGGTGCACGGGCGATTGCAGTGCACTGCACTGAATACCCGCGCCGTAAATACTGCGTGCGCCATACCACGCCTGGCATGAATGCGAGGATGATAACCGTGGCTTCAGGGATAGCGACTCTTTCGGTGATAGGCTACTTTACTATTCCAAGAATCCTCTACGCGTTCTTGGTCCGGTAGGCCTGTCCGACACCTTAACATTGCCGGAGACAAAAAATTTGCACATGCCAGAACACAAGCAACTCTGCAACAAGATCCTTGCGCTTGACGGCTCGATACGCTTTGTCGGCCTCGTGGACCACCTGGGCTCGCTGCTTGCGACCGAGTACAGGCAGGGCCTCACGCCCCTTGCATCAAGCGACGAGACTGCCAAGTACGCGAGCCAGGCGATATTCATGACCGGGACGCTTTCTGGCGGGCTCAACTCAAAGGTGGGCAGGCTCCAGTACGTGGTGGGCAAATTCGACAACCTCGTGAGGGCGACAATACCTATAGTTTCCGGGAGCTACGACAAGTTCTACCTGATGCTGTCCTTTGACGTAGACTCTGACTATGTGCCTGTCATAGAGAAAAAGGTCCTGGCGTTTCTGAAGGAGAACAGGGCGTCCTTCTAGCGCCGGCGCCAATCTTATTATTCTGGCTGATGCACAAAAATCCGCATGTCGACCGAATCGCTGCGCAAGGACCACTTTCTGATTGAAAAGATGATGCGGGCACTTGGAGTGACTGCCGACCTGTTAAAGTCCGGCAAGACCATCCCCGCGCCTTTCCTAGAGCAGGCAATAGACTTTACAAAGAACTTTACAAACGTCTGCCACCACGGCAAGGAAGAAGACTCGCTGTTTCCTACCCTCGAAAGAGGCGGCATGCCCCGCGAGGGCGGGCCGATTGCCCGGATGCTCTTTGAGCACGAAGTGACGAGGGGGCTGGCAGAAAAGATGGAATCGTCTGCAAAGGAATACCTGCAGTCGGGCAAGGCAGAGCGGCTGGTGGAGGACATACGGGCCTACACAGACCACGTCTCCCAGCACCTGACTAAAGAGAACTTTAGGCTGTTTGTGATGGCCGACATGATGCTCGGGGCAAAAGCCGAGCAGGTGAAAAAGGAGCTTGCAGAGATAGAGTCGGCAAAACTGGCAGCGCTTGGCCGGACGCGAGATCACTATGAGCAATTGGTCGACGACTACGACGCCGGCGTACGGAAGCAGGCCCAGTGACCGGCTTGGGCAGGGAGCGGGAGATAGAGAAAGCCCTTGACGAGCTCCACGCGTCTTACTTGAAGGGAAACGAGTACGACGAGGGCAACCCAATATTTTACAGGATAAGCTACCGGCTGGAAGAGGCGTTCGGGCTGACCCGGCAGGAGGCAGCCCTTGCGCACGAGCGATACCACATGCAAAGACCCCGGCGCGTCTCGGAAGGGTTCTGCGACAACTGCAACCGAGTAGTAGGCATCATCCCGATAATCTACGGCATACAGGAAGGCGACATGGAAAGCATGAGAAAAGCCGAGGCCGAGGGCCGGCTGATAATAGGTGACATGAAAGGCGTCGCGGAAGGAAGCAAGGTGGCGATGTTTGGCTGCAAGGCGTGCAAGAGCCCACTTTCAAAGTACGGAACGTTGTGACCAAAAAGTAGTTATCCTCTGATGGCAAGATAATTTCGTGCATACTGCAGTAAGCACCTCGCTTTCGTTTGCCCTTCTGTTTGGCGTCGTGGGGTACTCGTTTGCCTACGTCAGCGGCAACCCTGTACAGCTCCCGCCTGCGGTGGGCATAGACGTTCTTCGCGTGGATGCACAAGTCGCCGAGATACTGGGTATGAACGAGGCGAGGGGCCTTCTGATCGTGGGCGTTGCCCCTGGCAGTCCTGCCGACAGGGCCGGCCTGCAGCCTGTCAGGGTCGAGTTAAGGGATGGCCAGCAGGTGCCCGTGAGCTGGGACGTCATCATAGAGATGGACGGGACGCGCGTAAACAACGAGCAGGACGTTCAGGCGATCCTGGACAGCAAGAGCGCGGGCGACACCATAAGGTTCACGATACTCAGAAACAACACCACTGTCAACATCAACGTGCTCCTGCAATAAGGCTCGCAAGCCGCCTGCTAGTCCAAACTTAATAGCGACTCGCAACAAGTAACCGCATGAAACATGCCAGGGTGTCAGGAGACGTGCCGGGTCCAAAGGCCGCTGAAGTAATCAACGTTATAAAGAAAAACTGCTACGACTCGACTTTTACCTACCCGCTCGTCATAGACGGGGGGCAGGGGTGCGTCATCCGCGACTCTGACGGCAACCAGTTTCTGGACTTTACCTCGAACATCGGCGCCTGCCCGCTGGGCTACGGCCATCCAGACGTAATACACGCGCTTGGCAGGATGGCCCAGAACGGGGCCCACAAGATAGCCGGGCAGGACTTTTACTGCCGCGAGCACGCAGAATTGTCGGAGAAATTCCTGTCAGTCCTGCCGGAAGGGTTCAGGGCGTTTTTCGTAAACTCGGGCGCAGAGGCCGTCGAAAACGCGATAAAAATCGCATACCGAAAGAGGGCGGCGCAGGGGCTGCCCGTATTGCCGGGCGTCTCGTGCACCGGCGCGTTCCACGGCAGGACGCTGGGCGCTCTCTCGTTTACGTTCAGCAAGCCGGTGCAAAAGGCCGGCTTTCCCGAGCTTCCCGTTTTGCGCATAAAGTTCTGCAAAGACGACGCCGACCCTGAGATGGACGCGGTAGGCAAGGTGCTTGCGCAGAACAAGGTCGCGTTTGTCATAAGCGAGGTGGTGCAGGGCGAGGGCGGGTACAACGTTGCAAGCAAGAAGTTCATCCAGAACCTCCGAAAGGAGACGCACGCGCACGGAGTTCCGCTGATACTTGACGAAGTCCAGTCAGGCATGGGCCGGACGGGCAAGTGGTGGGCCTTTGAGCACTATGGCGTCAAGCCGGACATCATGAGCACCGCAAAGGCGCTGCAGGTAGGAGCCGCAGCGTTTCAGTCGGACTTTGACCCCGGTCAGCAGGGCGTGCTTTCAAGCACCTGGGGCGGCGGAAGCAGAATAGACATGGCGGTAGGCGCGGCCATAATCGACGCGATAAAGCGCGACAGGCTCTTGGACAACGCGACCAGAATGGGCGACAGGCTGAAGAAAGGCCTACAGGAGCTGGTCGGCAGGGGCGGCCTCATCGACGTGCGGGGCATAGGCTTGATGGTTGGAATCGAGTTTGACACGAAGGAAAACCGCGATACCGCGATATCCGGCATGTTCAAGAAGGGCCTGCTCATGCTCCCTGCGGGGCAGAAGGCCATGCGCGCAATCCCCCCGCTGATAGTGTCTGCCGAAGAAATAGATGAAGGCCTGGAAATATCTGCAGGAGTGCTCTAGTACGCCGAGTACTCGTCGCCCAGGACCATAGACGCTATCTTTAGTTCCAGGACCTCGTTTGCGCCCTCGTAGATGGTAGTCGCCTTGGTGTCAAGAAAGTGCCTTGCCACCCTTGCGGTCTTGCGATAGCCCGCGGAGCCGAACACCTGCACGGATCTGCTTGCGCATTCGACCGACCTGTTGCTTGCGTGCAGCTTTGCCATCGCGGCCAGCAGGTCGACCTCTTTCCTGAGGGAGGCATACTCGGTGTTGTTCCTGTCAAGGCCGTCGCGTCCTTGCCGCTCGACATAGTCGTGCAGCTTTTGCCGCGCGGCGGCCGCCCTATACGTGAGCCACCTTGACGTCGCAATATCCGTGGCCATCTGCGCAATGTGCTCCTGTATCAGCTGCTTTTTTGCAAGCGGCGCGCCGTGCTGCCTGCGCGACTTGGAATACGCGACAGCTTCGGCAAGGCAGTCCTCCATCACGCCGACCGCACCTGCGGCGACTGAAAGCCTGCCGTCTATTAGTGCGCTGTACGCGATGCTCAGGCCCCTACCCTTCTGTCCAAGGATGTCTTTTTTCGGGACGGCACAGTCTTCAAAGCATATCTCGGCGTTTTTGACCGTGAGGAGGCCGACCTTGTTTCTCATCTCCTCGACCCTGACGCCCCTGGCGCCCTTGTCGACTATGAAAGCCGAGACCTTGCCTGTAGACCTGTCCTTTGCATAGGCAGTCATTATGCCCGGTATCGTACCGTTTCCTATCCAGTGCTTCTTACCCCTGATAACATATTCTCCGCCGCGCTCTTCAAAGGTGGTGGTCATCGAGGCCGGGTCGCTCCCTGCGTCCGGCTCTGTTAGCGCAAAAGACATGATGCTCCTGCCGTCGCACGTGGCAGGCAGGTACTCTTTCTTTTGCTCCTCACTTGCCCATCCCTGCAACACCAGCTGCCCTATTGAAGTATGGACGGAAAAGAACGTGCGCATGCCGCTGCCTTCCCTGCCAATCCTTTCAATAGCAAGGGCGTAGGTGAGCATGTCAAGCCCGAGGCCGCCGTATTTTTTCGAGACGGGGCACCCAAGCATGCCAATCCTGCCAAACTCGGGAACGACGCGGTCGTTCAGCCTTTCCGCAAGGTAGCACTCTTGCTCGTGCTGTCTTACTTCGACACACACCCTATCCACCTCTGACAGGAACTCTTTTTGCCCCGGCGTGAGCTCGAAGCTCATCGAAGACAGGTTGGAGTACAACACGATGCGATCGTCATGTAAGTATAAAAGCGAGACTGATCGCCTTGCCGGCGATGGGCTTTGACGACTTTGCAGTCGGACAGGTGTTCACTGCATCGTTTGCGATGACAGTTGACGACTTTGCAAGCTACCTTGCATTTGCGCGCACGAAAAACGTGCTGCACGAAAACCCCGAGCTTGCGGCAAAGGAGGGCATTAAAGGAGTACTTTTGCCCGGCAGGTCGGTGATATCGAGGGCCGAGGGCGAGATGACGCGCCTGCCCGAGTTTTCAGATTGCGTGATGCTCCTGTACGGCATGGACGGCGACCCGGACTGGGGCGGAAGGCAGACGCGGTTTATGGGCGAGGTCTACGCCGGCGACGCGCTTGCCGCAAGATACACGATTGCTTCAAAAAAAGAGGAAAAGGGGTACGGCATCCTGCGCGTCGACTATGAAATAAGCAAGGGAGGCAGGTCTGTCATAGTCTCGCGCGGGAACCTGTACCGGATAAAGAAATGATCACTGCTGCTTCCCGCACGACATGCAAAAGCGCGCCTGTCTTGGGACCGACGCGCCGCATGACGTGCAGCTCACGGTGCCGGTGGTCACGGTTGCCTCTTCCAGTTCCCTGAGCGCCTTGTCCTCACCTGCAAGCTCCTCTATGCCGGCCATGACGCCGCGGATGATGTCGTCGTTCACGTTGAGGACAAGCCTCATCTTCCTCCCTGCATTATCCTTGCAGTCCATCTGTATCATCAGGTCGTGCCCGTGCAGGCCCTTTCTCGAGACTATGCCGGCACCCGATATGCCTGCTGCGGGGATGGTTATCTCCTGACCGTCCGGCGACTTGAACACTATTTTGTTCTTGCCTCCCCTTTCTCTGTAAAGTACGAGCTTGCCTCCGACCGGTTTCTTCCATCCCTGGTAGCCTTCGACGTAGTCGCAGTCGTACGCCCTGCTGTCGACTGCGCCTGCCTGCTCGGCCTTGCCTGCGCTCCCTGACAGGAACCTTGCCTGGTCGCGCACAAACTTCCACAGGTTGCTTTCAAACTTCTTTGCCGTGTACAGCTTGACAAGCGACGCGGATATGCCGACGACGGGCACGATAAAGAGCGGCACCGAAGTTACAAGGTTCTTGCCCCACTCGCCGGTCCCTATCGACACGTCGAACCGCTCAGGCGAGCCCCTGATGGCGATGTCGGTGCTGCGCCTCGCGCCTGCAACAGTCCTGAGCGCTCCCGCCTTGCGGGCCTGGATGAAGAACCACGAGGCCGGCTCGGTCTGGTCCTTCGAGAACGCCACTTCAAAGCCGGTTTCCTGCAGGTATGTCTCTACTCTTGTCGCCAGCCTGCCAAGGTCGGTGCTCAAATTGGTAAAAGTTTCGGTCTTGCCCATAGGTGAAAATAGCTCTTATCGGCTATATCGTTTTCTGGCGTGCTCTGCAATGCAGGGCATTCTTCCTGCTTAATACCGGCAGCATGCCACAAAATGCGTTGGACGACGTAAAGCTTTCAGACATTATGAACAGGAAGCTGGTGGTAATCGAGTGCAACAGCAGCATACAGCAGATAGCCGACACGATGGCCAAGAAGCGCGTCAGCGCGGTGGTCCTGGTCGACAGTGGCAGGCCGGTCGGGATTCTCACGGAGCGAGACCTTGCGAGGCAGGTGTGCGGAAAGGACCTCGTAGCAAGCAAGACGCCTGCCACCGCCCTGATGTCTGCCCCTGTCGTGGCGGTGGGTATGGACTCGACCATGCAGGAGGCGGCGGAGCTGATGGTGAAAAATAGCGTGCGGCACCTTGCCATCGAAGATGAAAAACACCGGCTGGTAGGGATGGTGACTGCGACTGACTTTGCGCTCTATGCAGGCCGGAAGGCTCTTGGAGAGTCCAGCGTGCTTGATCTGCTCTACCCTTACGAGGAGATGGGAGAAGAGATGCCTTGACAAGCGACCTTTACCGCGAGACCGTCTTTCGCGACAGGCGCGACGCCGCGGTGTCCTTGGCTGCAAAACTGGAGGAAATCTATGGAAAACAGTTTGCTTCTGAAAAGCCTCTTGTTCTGGCCATACCGCGCGGCGGCGTGGTCACCGGCGACGAGATAGCCATCAGGCTTGGCGCAGACCTCGACGTTGTGGTTTCAAAAAAGATAGGCGCACCTGGCAACCCCGAGCTCGCCATAGGAGCGGTGATTCACGACGGGAGCTTTTTTCCCAATGCTGACATAATAGAGGCGCTCGGCGTAGACGAGGACTACATAAAGCGCCAGATATCTGAAAAGATGAAAGAGATAGAACGCCGGCTCTCAAGGTTCAGGGGAAGTAGCGATTACCGCCTTGAAGGCCGGACAGTGATACTCGTGGACGATGGCATAGCTACGGGCGCGACTGTGTTTGCAGCCATAAACTGGCTGAAAACACAAAAGCTGAAAAAGCTGATAGTGGCAATGCCGGTCGGCCCTGCAGACACAGTCCAGAGGCTGAAACAAATAACCCTCGACGTGGTGGTTCTACGCGCGCCTGTGGCCTTTACGGCAGTAGGCGCATTTTACGACGACTTTGAACAGGTAAGCGACGACGAGGTCGTCGCGATAATGCACAGAT
Organism: uncultured Nitrososphaera sp.; assembly: GCA_964464395.1. Taxonomy (GTDB): domain Archaea; phylum Thermoproteota; class Nitrososphaeria; order Nitrososphaerales; family Nitrososphaeraceae; genus Nitrososphaera. The sequence continues at coordinate 38,534 of CAYXFY010000004.1, read as the reverse complement.
ACCACTCCTAAAACAAGAACCAGACCCGCGAAGATAAATCCCCGAACTGCCATACTGATTCATGGAACTTCAAAGCGTCAGGATACAGGTCCCTGAAGGCGTACAGCTCATACTTGCCCAGAGCCATTTCATAAAGACGGTCGAGGATGTCTACGAGTGCCTTATCAACTGCGTGCCGGGCATCGGGTTTGGAATAGCATTGTGCGAGGCCAGCGGCCCCTGCTTGGTGAGGCACGCAGGGAACGACAGCGAGCTGGAAAAGCTTGCTACAGACTATATGTTCGGTGTGAGCGCGGGCCACGGCCTTTTGATCCTGCTAAAAAACGCGTATCCTATCAATGTGCTGCCGCGCCTGAAGGAAGTGCCAGAAATAGTGAACATCTTTTGCGCGACTGCAAACCCCGTTGAAGTGGTCGTGGCAGTGACTGCTCAGGGGAGGGCTATCCTTGGAGTCGTTGACGGTTCTAGGCCAAAGGGGGTCGAGGCCGAAAAAGACGTAGAGGAACGAAAGCAGTTCCTGAGAAAAATAGGCTACAAGCTCTAGCCAAGGTGGCGCAAGAACCATTCTCTGGCAAGCGCGGCGACCTCGTCCAGCTTGCCCGGCTCCTCAAAGAGGTGCGTCGCGCCCGGCACTATGACAAGCTTGCATTCTGCCTTCATCTTTGCTATCGCTTCCCTGTTCATGCGTATGACGGGTTCGTCGTCGCCTCCAACTATCAAAAGTGTCGGGGCCTTGACCTTGGCAAGCGAGTCAAGGGCCAGATCCGGACGCCCTCCACGCGATACAACGGCCGTTACTGCTTGCTGCCTCTCTGCAGCAGCAACAAGCGCCGCGGCCGCCCCGGTGCTTGCGCCAAAATAGCCTATCGCGAGGTGCCTGGTCGCATCGTTCCTTTCGAGCCAATCGGTTGCTCCAACGAGCCTGCTGGCAAGAAGGTCGATGTCAAAGCGCAGGTGCGCCGTGCGCATGTCTACGGCTTCTTCTTCGACTGTCAGGAGATCCATCAAAAGAGTCGCAAGTCCTGCATCCTGAAGCATCCGGGCGACGTGCCTGTTCCTAGGGCTGTGCCGGCTGCTGCCACTGCCGTGGGCAAACGCAACTATGCCTTTGCATCTGCCTGGAAGCGCCAAGTCGCCTTCGAGAATCGCGCTGCGCAATGCAATCTTTACCTGCTGTTCCTTCATGGCTAGGTCTCCCAGTCTAGGAACATCTGCATGTTGTGGCACTTTAGGCACAGGTAGACGGTGACAGGTGCGCGCACCTTGGGTGGCAGCTGCTTCACTTCGTCGAGGTTTATCTCGATGTCCTGCTTGCGTTTTATGCGACTCATGTTTTCGCTGCACATCGGGCACACTACCTTTTCAAGTGACATGACCGTGGTTAAGCTGGGGGAATATTTGAGAAGGTTGAATGCATGGTATTGCACTGCACACTATTTTGAGAGGAACCACTTGGCCACATCGGGCCACATCCTTTCGTGTGCCTGCGAGCTTATGCACAGACCGACGTGCCCTCCCGGGCTTTCAAGCGACGTCTTGTCCTTGCTTGAAACGCAATCGATTACTGCCAGCGTCGATTCTGGCGAAGTCAGGTCGTCCTTCTGTGCAACAACTGTAAGCAGCGGAATGTCGACCTCCTTCAGGTCTATCTGCCTGCCTCCCACCGTCATCTTGTTCTGGACAAGCAGGTTGCCCTTGTAACAGTCATCGATTATCTGGCGGTACAGCCTGCCAGGAATAGAAGGCGTGTCGTAGAGCCACTTTTCTACTGCGAGAAAAGTGTCCACAAACTGTCGGTCGCCCATCTTCTGAAGGAACTTGACGTACTTGTCAAACACATACCGCGGCGGATTGCGCATGAGAAACGCAAGGTCCAGCACCTGTCCGTCCATGTGGCGGAACTCGTCTACTATCTTGTCCGAGTCTATCGCCTTTGCCCATGCGGCCGGCACGGTGTGGTCTTTGCTAAAATCTACGGGCGTGGCCATGAGCGCGAGGCTTTTCACGTTTTCCTTGTACATGACAACGTAAATCAAGCTCAGTATCCCGCCCCAGCAGTACCCAAGCATAGAGACCTGAGACTTGGAAGCCTCTTTTATCGTCGTGACGGCATCGTGTATGTACGAGATGTAATCCTCGATGCCCAGTCTGTCGTCGTCCCACGTCGGGTATCCCCAGTCCAGCAGGTAAACGTCGAGCCCCTTTGACAGGAGCTCGCGGACCACGCTCCTTTCAGGGGTGAGGTCCATTATGTGGAAGCGGTTGATGGGGGCATAGACTATGAGGAGGGGCTTGCTGTCCGTTTTTCCGCTGCCGCGATAGTGAAGCAACCGGCTCTTTCCCCTCACGTGGACTATGTCAAATGGGGTGGGCGTGAACGCGCGGGGGACGGATGCAAACACCATTATGCTGCGCACATAGCCGTCAAATATCCTGTCCATGTATTCCACCGGAGAGCCCATCTTTCTGTAAAGGGCGCGGAGTTCTACAAGCGAGTTCACATAGCTTGCCAGAATAGAAGTGAAATCCTCCGATTTCAGCTTCTTGTCCAGTTCCGTGTCAAGGCGCTTGATCCACCTGTTGTAGACCGACTCCTGCTTTGCTCCCTCTATGTCGTTTACCGTGTCTTGAAATCCCTTGAAGTAGATGGAATTGTAAAACGACAACAGCTTTGCCGAATTGATGTATACGTCAGACACCCGGGCCGGCAGCTCGAGATGATAAACGGGTGCTAGATTGCCTGCGCTGGTCACTTCATGCAGCATGGGCTGGACTGGTATTTTAGAAGGTGGGATACAGCGTAATGCACTGCATTCCACCACTTTAAGAACCAAAGACCCTAGCCATGTCCATGGCCAAACAGGAATTTTCAAAGATACTCGTGCCCGTGGACGGCTCTGAAGGGTCGACGCGGGCGGCGGACCTTGCAATAGGTGTGGCAAAGAGGTACGGCGCACAGATAATCGCGGTACACGTCGTAAACATCGACCAGTACCTGCAGGTTCTGGGGGTGTACAGAGTTGGTTACCCGGATTCCATCAAGAAAATGATCGAAGAAGCAAAGCAGGAGGCTTCCAGGTGGTTCGCCGAAATACAGAGAAACGCAGAGCAGGAGAGCGTTCCGGTAAAAACAGAGGTCATCGACACGCCACTCTCGGTGGCCGGCGGGATTGTCAACTATGCCGAGCGCGAAAAGGCCGACCTCATCATCATAGGCACGAGGGGCAGATCGGGATTTGCAAAACTGCTCCTTGGAAGCGTGGCTTCAGGCGTCGTAACATACGCCCCGTGCCCGGTGATGGTGGCAAGGTGACTGCCTGCGCTATTTCCACGAACCTGAAGAAAACCGTCAATTTCCTGCAATGACGGCGCCGGTTGTCACAAACAAGTCCAACACTGCAAGACAATGCATTCTGACTGCTTAAGTATTCTGCAGCCCGCCCAGACAACCATGAACATCGTCTACGCCCCTTCCGGTCTGGTGACTGCAAAAACCTGCGGTTGCAGGGAGAAAAGGCAGGTCATCTATGCGTTTTCGGCCGAACCGCACAGCCTGTGTCTCGACAAGAAGGATGTCCTGGAAGCCCAGCTAAACGCGTGCGAGCTGCTATTGAAGTATACAAGGGACGCGTCAGAGAAGTCGACCGTTGAAAAAGAGATATCAGAGCTGCGGATGGCTCTGGACCTGCTGGCCTGAGGTGACCGGCCATAAATGCATCGGATCTCCTCTCCGCCTACGCCGGCAGGTGCGACAGAAGAAAGGCCAACTTTGTAATATGTCAGTCGTGCTTCTGGTGCGCGTCGTGCCTCCAAGCAGACTATGTCTTTCCGATGTGCGTACAGTGCAAAAACGAGGCGGTCGACTCGCTGCCCATATTCGACAACGAATTCTACAAAATAGAACTACAGGGAAACGGCAACGTCGAGCTGATGTTTGAAAGCGCCTAGAATCAGTGCAGAATGGACGAAAGGTTCCGGGCAATGGTATATCTCGGTGCTATGTTGTCTGTACCTTTGACTGGTGGCCTGATTCCAAGGCTTTCTTGGCATCCTCACACGCCCTCTGCAGACACCAGTTTGCGTACTTGCGCGCAAGAAGCTTTCCAGCTATCCAGCCCCAGGGCGTCTTTGGCAATGAGTAGTCTATTTCAAACAGAACCTTTGTTCCCCTGTTGGTTGGAGTTAGCAGCAAGTGCATGGTATAATCTGACATCACTATCATCTTTGGCTTTTCAACCGTCTGCCAGGTTTTTTCCTTATTTTCTATCCGCCTTGTAACAGTCTCCTTGATGTCAATAGCCATTCCCATGACGCTACCTCTCCACCTGTATGTGGCGCCTACGCCTTTCCTGTCATCTATCGCTTCCAGCTTGAGACGGCCACCCATCATTGGCATGGAGCCCTTGCCACTCATGTGCCAGCCGATGTTGTTGATGTCGTCCATGTATGCAACACCTTCGCCGGAGGCGCAAGAATCTCTACTTCATATTGTTCTCTGGCCATGCTTTCATCTCTGAAATAGTGGAATCAAGCAGTTTGCTTTCACGGAGTCATCCCCATGCCGCCAACTTCCATCGCATTTCGGAACTCTTCCATGAACTCCTCGTTTTCAAGCATGTGGCCGATCATCTGCACCCTTATTGCTGGGTCGTCCATCATTCGCATAATCATGTCTTGAGTAAGGTCATGATTCTGGCTCATTTGCAGAATCATCTGCTCTCTGAACTCCGGTTGGTTCATCATGGTTTGCATAAAGGTCTGGTTCTGCATCATCATGGTCATCATCTGGCCCGAGACTTCTGGATCCGTCATCATGCCGGACATGGTATTTTGCATGAACTGCTGGTTGGTCCTCAAGTTTTCGAACATTTGAGCTCGGAACTGCTGATCGTCCATCATTTGCTGCATGAACTGCTGGTTCTGCATCATCGACATCATCATCTGCTGTCTGCCCATCTGATCGTCCATCATCTGCTGGTTCCACTGGTTCATCATCTGTGGGTTCTGCATCATCTGATTGAGCATCTGTTGATTTGGTACCTGCTGGTTGGCGGTGAGAAAGATGCCATAGCCGATGCCTATGCCTGCGGCAAACACGCCGACTGCAATTCCAATCCAAACGTACTGGCTTGCCATATGAGGTATCGCGTAGTGGTCTTGCGATTTATAGCGTGAGTATCTTGTGCAATGCAGTGCATTGCAAAGCACGCTATCTGGGCATCAACTGACGTACTTTATCACTGTCTCGACGACTTCGACTATTCTGGCCTTCCCAAGCGTCCTCTTGTATTCGTCGAGATACTCTGTCATGCTCTCCTGTGTGTTGAAGTAGAAAGGTCCAAAGTCCACCCATTTGCCGAACCTGTCCTTTGTTTGTATTTTGTATCGCCTGCCCACGACCTCCCCTTTCTCCGGCATGCATGATACGGTGCTTTCGCTCGATTTATCTGTACTAGATTGTAGTGCATTACACTGCATTCCTAGTCCTTAAGTGGTCTGGTGATGGTCGGCAGACCAATGGCACAGACCCAAGCCAGGCCAACCATACTGTCAGACTGCCAATACAACATCGTAAAACAGCTGGAAAAAGAACTGCAGTTCCTTTGGAGCGTCGACGGCTACATCAAAGATGCCGAGAAGGAAGGCAACACCAAGTGCGCCCAAGCTTTCAGAGCGATAAAGGCAGACGAGGAAAAGCACGCCAAGATGCTCAAGGAGCTGCTGAAGGACTTTCCCATAGGCGAAAGGTAGCAGTCACACCCTTCTCCATTTTTTTCATTTTTACGAGTTGCAGAATGCTTCGTTTTTCGCCGGGGCTACTGAACTAAAAGCCGACCTTCTTCATCCTCGAGCCGCAGTTGGGACAGGCGGCCTTGTTGTGCTTTGTGCCGCAGTTCATGCAGTAGTATTCCACTGTCTTGGAGCTACTGCCTCCGCCAAAGAACGACCCCTGCGACTGGCCCATCTTGCGCATGAACTGCCGCCGGCGGTACATCGAAAGTCCAATGATGACTGCGATGAGTATGCCAAACGCCGCCGGCCACGGCAGGCCCGCTGCTTGGGCGGCAGTCATCACCGCTATGCTTATCCCAAAGTAGATCCCGAGCCACATCGCCTGGTTGACGATGAACCTCTTCGTGCTGTCGTCCATTGCGTCAGCCTACAATGGATCTGCTTGCTTATATAATGATGCGGCGCCCGCCCCGCAAATGGAGCCACAAAGGAGAAAGGAGGCGGGCCCGCTTGCCGCATATCCAGGGTTGCCCCGGAGACCTCGACATTGACTTGGGGCTTTGGGTTGGTGCCTGAATATGACATGATGACAACCGGCATGCCAGATTATAACGAGTGCGTGTACACTGCCCTGCAAATCAGCCCTGCACTGTCTCGGGCTGGACTGTTGTATGTCCGGACTGCCTTTCGTGCTCCTGCGCGTCGCCTTCTGACAGGAAAAGAGTACTACACGTGTCGCAGTAGAACAGCCGGTCCTGGCCTGCCACCGTGCCTGCGGCCATGGGTGCAAGTCGCCCCGTCAAAGCTATAAGCTCTTTGGGTTGGGATTGTAGACGCGCCGGGGAAAACCCGTTCACACAGGCACAAAGTCCATCATCGTACGCTGGGCCTCCGCTTTTCTTGCCGGGACCAGGTTTGTCACCTTTAGCCCCACCTTTCTCACCGGCAGGCCTGCAAACGAGAGCTTGTCTACAAGCTGCGGGATTGCAGACACTATTGCCTCCCTCTGCGACTGGGGGGACTGGAACGACACCTCGCGCGTTTCAATCGTAAAGTCCGACCTGACCACCTTGACGCCTACCGTCCGGAAAAGGTAGCCGCGCTTTGCGACCCTGCGGTGGATCTCATCGACAAGGCCGTTCAAGTGCGCCACCACTTCGTCCTTGCCCTTTGAATGCAGTTCTAGGCTGTGCTCCGTGCTTATCGAAACGTATTCGTCATGGGGAACAACCGGCTCGTCGTCGGCACCGGTCGCTACTTTCCACATCCACGTCCCGTTCCTGCCAAACCTTGACGCCAGCTTTTGCACGTCGCACGAGGCAAGCTGGCCCACGGTCTCGACTCCGATCCTTTTCAGCTCCTGCTGCGTCTTGGGACCTATGCCTGAAATCCTGCCCACTTCAAGGGGCGCAAGAAAGTCCTGGACCCTTTCGGGGTGGACGACTGTCGCGCCGTCGGGCTTTTTAAAGTCGGACGCGACCTTGGCGCAGGACTTGGAAGGCGCCATGCCGACCGAGCAGAGCAGGCCGGTCTGCTCCTTTACCGCGCGCTTGATGCGCAGCGCGTACTGGCGAGGGCTTGTTCCTTGCGATTTCTTTGTGCAGTCAAGGTAGGCCTCGTCAATGCTTGCCTGCTCCATCACGTCTGCAAATTGGGCGAGCACTGCCATGACCTTCTCGGAGACCTGCTTGTAGTAGGACATGTCGACCGGCCTGAGCACGAGGTCGGGGCAGAGCGCAAGCGCCCTTGAAAGCGGCATTGCAGACCTGACGCCGTACTTTCTTGCCACGTACGAGCACGACGACACGACGCCCTTTGTTATCTTGCCGGCAAGCTGGTCGGTCATTATGACTGCGTGCGGCCTGCCCGCAAGCGAGGGCTCGCGCAGCTCCTCGCACGACGGGTAGAACGCGTTCAGGTCGACGCACGCCACCATCCTGCCGGTCCACGGGCCGTCCTTTAGCACCGGCGCCGGCGCGGGCAGCGGGCCGGCGTACTTTTTCTCCGGCATCCCAAGGGCGCGCAGCGCCGCGTTTGCAAGCGCGGGGCTGGGAGCCGCTATTGCCACCGTCTCTATCCTCCTGTCTTCAAGCGCCTCGGCTCGCGCCTTTTCAACCCACTTTTGCCACACGCCTGCGCCGAGCCGCAGGTAGACGAGGTCTGCCGTGACCTCTGCATGCGGCGCGCCGGGACTGCCTGCGTCCCAGCACAGCGCGGCGCCGTGCCTTTTGAGGATGGAGTAGCCTGCGTTCTGGAACCACGACTGGTGCGAAAACTCGACTGCGGCCGAGTAGCCGTGGTACGTGCACGACGCCAGTGCTTTTTCCAGCCACTTTTTTCCATCTGCAAGCTCTACTCCCGCCGGCGTCTGGAGCACCACTACAAGCACCTTTTCTTCAACATCCTTGAGCCCTTCAAGAAAATGCCCTAGCGACCCGTCGTCAGCGGCCTGTCTCGGTATCCTGATAGAAAACCGGAACCCTTCCGGCGTCTGGCGAGCCCACCGGGCAAGGGAGAACCTGTAGGTGGCCGGCAAACCGACTTCGACAAAGTCAAAGACGCGCGAATAATACGGCAGGTATTCGGCGGGGTCAAGCGAAGGCGGGTAGAACCCAAGCTTCCTTGCCGCAGACCTCCACCCGGTGCAGCCGACAAAATACCTCAAGTGCGCAAGCTTGGCTGCGGCTGTGGCTTATAACAAAAGGTGCACTGACGGGGGAGGGGGTGTCAGGCCGCCGCAGGCATGCGCTCTGCAGCCTCGATAACTGGGTGGCACAAATAGCAGTAGCCACACTTTAGGCAGGCGTGGGGCGTCCTCTTGCCGCACCACTTGCACTCGGCGTACCTTTCCCTGAGGGGCGTGAGGTATTCGTGCATCATTAGTTAATTGACGAATCGACTATAATGACCTTTTGCCATCTCTCAATAGTTCAAATAATACTGATGCATCAAAACTTGCATGCCTACTGCCACGATACAGACAAAACACGGCGACATAACGATAGAGTTCTTTCCGGACGCCGCGCCAAAGCACGTCGAGAATTTCAAAAAGCTCGCGTCAAGCGGCTTTTACGACGGCTCGCTGTTCCACAGGATTGTGCCCGGATTTGTGATACAGGGAGGAGACCCACTCACCAAGAGCGCTGCCAACAAGGGCAAGTGGGGGACCGGCGGGCCCGGCTGGAACGTCAAGGCCGAGTTCAACAAAAAGCCGCACTCGCGCGGCGTACTTTCGATGGCGCGGGCGATGGACCCGAACAGCGCCGGCTCGCAGTTTTTCATAGTGCTCAAGGACTCGAACTTTCTCGACGGCCAGTACACGGTGTTTGGCAAAGTCGCGTCAGGCATGGACATAGCAGACAAGATAGCCGCGCTGAAAACAGACGCAAACGACGCGCCGGCAGACCCCGAGCAGGCAAGGATGGCAAAGGTAACGTACAGCGACTAGCTCGAGCCGGCTATCATGGCCTTTATCATGGCCACCCACGCCTTTTTGTTGGTGGACTCGGGTATGCCAATCATCCTGTTGATCGCAAGGCCGTCGTAGAGTGCCGCGAGCGCGACTGCCAGGCCGTTGATGTCAACGTCCTTTCTGATGAACCCGTCCTCGACCTTTTTCTTTATTCCTTCAAGCACATGGTCGTGTACCTTGGTGCGATACTCCTGCATGGCCTTTCGCAGGCGCGGGTTTCGTGTGGACTCGACTGCCATTTCAAGGAGTATCCTGTCGTTGCCCCGCTCCCTGCTGCGGATGTTGTCGTAGATCTGCTCCGCGTCTGAAGCTGCGTTCTCTTTCTTTACAAACAGCTTTTCGTCATCGTCCTTGCTCTCGTGCATGCTGTGCTCGCAGATGCCGAAAAAGAGGTCTTCCTTGCTCTTGAAGTAGAGGTAGAGCGTGCCCTTGCTCAGGCCGAGCCTCTTGGCTATGTCGTCCATCTTGGTCTTGTCGTAGCCTGTCTGCGTAAAACTCTCCATGGCTGCGCGGATGATGCGTTCTCTGACCTCGCTTTTGTGTAGCGCTGTCACCTTGGGACACATGTCAAACTCGCCCCCACTTTCATAGCGGATGTTATGGTGAGGAGATTAATAAGTATACTGACCCACCAGTCAGTTTTATGCGTCGCAAATGGTGAAATATGGAAAAGATCTGGAAAAACGGTTTTAATAATAACCGCCGCCTCTGACTGCATGAACAAGAGCATACTTGTCGCGATTATCGCGGCAGCCGTGGTGGTGCCGGTGGCAGTTTACGCTGTCTCGCCGTACTTTACGGAAACCACGATAGACGAACCTTCTCCAATCACGACATCCGGTCAGGCCAACGACTCGCAGGGCGACCCGGTCGTGGAGGAGGACGCAATGATGGAGAAGGAAGGCGACGCCATGATGGACAAAGACGAAGGTGCGATGATGGAAAAAGATGATGGCGCGATGATGGACGATGCCATGATGATGGAGCTAAGCGGCGGGTTCCAGGGCGCAGGCGACGGCATACACAACGCATCGGGCAAGGCGACGGTGCTATACCTCGAGGACGGGAGCGCGGTCCTGCGGTTTGAGAACTTTCGCGTGACAAACGGGCCGGATCTCTACGTCTACCTGTCGACTGACAGAGGCGCGTCTGACTTTGTCGACCTTGGCCGGCTCAAGGCAAACAGCGGCAACCAGAACTATGACCTTCCAGACGGTGTAGACCTTTCAAAGTACGACCACGTCATAATCTGGTGCAAGGCCTTTAGCGTGTACTTTGGCGGCGCAGAGCTTCGCTCTGCGTGAGCCCTTATTTTCTGACCCTGTCAAGAAGCCTGGGGTCGTCAAGGAAGGCGTTGTTGTATGCCTCCTCGCTCAGCCTGTCGGCCTCTTTGTTTTCTTCCCTCGGGACCCACTGGAACGAGATGTCTGAAAACCTGTTCTTCAATGTCGCGGCCTTTTGAAACAGTGGGATTATGGCCTTGTTCTTCACCCTGAACTCCCCTGTCATCTGGCTTATCACGAGCTTCGAGTCGCCCTTTATGCGGACCGGCTCTGATTCATGCCTGTTGGTCACGAGCCACTCTAGGGCCTTGACGAGGGCCGTGTATTCAGCCACGTTGTTGGTGGCCCCCTTTGAGAATGGCTCCGCAGCGAGACCTCTCTCCTTGTGGATGGTCTTGCCGTCGCTTTTTACGAGAAATGCGTAGCAGGCTATTCCTGCAGGGTTGACCGGCTGGCACAGCCCGTCAAAGAAGACCTGTATCTCTGCCACACCCATCATTGCGGCTGCCTTGTTATCACTTTATCTCATGTTCTCGACGGCCCCTTTGGCCTCGTCGCCGATGCTCTTGGCTCCGTTTGCTATGTTCTCAACCACCGGGTTCTGGCCAAGCTTCTCGACCCCCTGGGCGACTCCTGAGAAAAACGTCTCCCATCCAAGGCCGATCATAGCTAGGATTACGACTCCTATTACTATCCACGTAACCAGGCCCATGTGACGCCATGCCTGCTTTTTCGTATTAAGAATTGAGGAAAAGGATTCTATTGCAATGATATGGGCTCATCAGCTAATTTAGAGCAGAAGGTAAACTCGGCATCTGTCGGTCGCTTTTCTGCAAAACTGCCAAAATCCGACAATGACTGTGTCAGGGCAGACTCCCTATTCGGGCATGACCAAGGCGGAGCTTATAGACGAGGTAATTCGCCTCAACAAGGAAAACTCGATGCTGAAAAAGAGGCTTGCCATCTACAAAGAAATGAAATAAAAAGAGAGGGAAGTGGGCGCTTTAGCCCATCGTAAAGACTGCTTGGACGGTCATCGTGACCTGCTGCTGTCCTGGCAGTATCGGGGTGCCGATTGCTCCGTCAGCCACAAGTTCCCTGTAGAACACCGGGAAGTAGACGTCGTTCAGGCTTATCGACTTGACGCCGATGACTTCCATGTCTACTGCCTCTGCCGCCTTGTCGGCACGGCTCCTTGCGTTGGCAATTGCCTCGCCAATCAGGCTGTCGCGGATCTCCTGCTGTTTCTCCTGAGACACGAAGAAGTATGCTCCGCTCACGTTGGTTGCGCCTGCCTCTACGGCTGCGTCGATAACGCTGCCTGCATCAAAGCTCGCATCCACCGTCACGGTGACAGAGTTGGTCGCCTTGTAGCCTACTATCTCGCTCTTTGGAACGCATTCAGGAGGGGGCGGGTAGATCATGATGCAGACTTCGGCTGCAGCCCTCGACTCGTATATCGGGAAGACGTTGTAGCTGCTTGTAGCAATCTGCTCGTCCGCTATGCCAAGTGCCCTGAGCGCTGCAAGTACTTTCTCCATCAGCTCGGCGTTTGCCGCCGCTGCCTCTGCCGCAGTCTCGCCGCTGGTCTCGACGCCTACAGTTACGCTGACTTTGTCCGGTTGAACATCCGCGCTGGCTGAGCCGTTGGTGCTCACGGTCGGATGCTCTATATTCTGTTCCTGCTGTTGCGCAGCAGCCGTCATTGACTGTCCGCCAACGATTGTGGCTGCCACGAGGCCGATTGCAAGTATGCCTGCAATCAGCGCCAGGTTGTGTTTGTTCATGCTTTGGTCTGACATGACGCAGTATACTGCGCATACAGTCTACGTAAGCCTAGGTTTCAGAACGTGTTTCCAAGGACTGTTCTGCGTTTCAGAACGGCTGTTTGCATCGTCACTTGACGTGCATGATAATGCAAGAATTGCAATTGATATTGAAGGAATTACAGAATTGGCTATGCTGCACCGCCGTTCTGGCGCAAGAATTCGGCAAATAGCGAAGTATGGGTGGAACGGCGGAACGGTGGCGCCAAGAACGCTGTTCTAAAGTGTAGGATTAAGATGCCAAGTCTGGTTAATAAGACCAGTAGGAGTCTGTGGACAAGATGAAGTTTCCAATGTACGGCATGGCCGGCGTGGGCGTGGCCGCGGCGGTAGGATTCATGCTAATACTCAGTTCAATCAGCAGCACCATACCTGTAGGATCGATAACCCCAACCGGGGGATCGTCAGGCCCGACAGGACCTGTAATCTTCACTACAGGTTCGCAGGAGATAAGGAAGTTCTCTTCAATGCAGGAGATGACTACGTTTCTTGCAGGAATAGAGAGCAGCCGCGAGGCGCTCATAGCTGCGTCGGGCGGTACCTTCTTTGGAATTACAGTTGACCGTGTTACCATGGCCATTACTGATTCTGCAATAGAGTCACAGGCACCGGCTCTTACCAATGGTAGCGCGACACCCTTGACGGAAACTGGCGAAATCACAGGTGTATTTTCAGCGGACTTCTCCAAGACCAACGTGCAGGTGGCCGGAGTCGACGAACCGGACTTTGTCAAAAACGACGGCAAATATGCCTACATACTTTCCGGCGACAGGCTGACAATAGCCGAGGTCTATCCTGCCGAGTCTGCCAGGATAGTCGCCAAGGTGGCCCTTGACATACAGCAGGGACAGTACCTGCACAACATGTTCCTCAACGGCGACACGCTTGTCGTGTTCTACCAAGAGTATGCAGAGGACTCGATAATCCCGCAGTACGACATCATTCCGCAGCCGGTCTACACGCCAAAGACGCACGTGCTGATACTCGACGTGACAGACAGGGCCGCCCCCAAGGTTTCCAACGATTACGTCGTCAGCGGCGCCTACAGCGACTCGCGCATGATAGGCGATTACGTGTATCTCGTCACCACAAGCGACCTTTACAGCTACCGCCAGCCGCTGATACCCAAGATAGCGGAGGCGGGCGCGACGCTGGTGGTGCCGGACATATACTACTTTGACAACCCCGAGCCGTACTACAACTTTAACACGGTCACGTCTGTCGACATCAAGAGCGTAGACGACGCCGTCAACTCACAGACGTTCATGATGAACCCTGCATCGACGCTGTACGTGTCAGAAAACAACATCTACATCGCATACATGAAGTACCAGCCGTACTACGACTTTGCAAGCCGCGACAGGTTCTTTGAAGTCATAGTCCCGCTCCTGCCGCAGGATACCCAGCAGCAGATAAGGTCGATAGACTCTGACCAGTCGCAGAGCGAGTCGCAAAAGTGGGACAGGATAGCAACCGTCATTCAGGACATGTACAACCGCATGGGTGAGCAGCAAAAGCAGGCGCTCATCGACAGGATCCAGAAGGCGCTTGCAGACTATGACGAGAGGGTGCAGAAAGAGTCGCACAGGACAGTCCTGCACAAGATAGCGATAGGCGCCGGAGGCGAGATAACATATGTAGCAAGGGGCGAGGTGCCCGGCCGGCTACTGAACCAGTTCTCGATGGACGAACATGGAGACAGGTTCAGGGTCGCAACTACGGTGGAATACTACTCGCGGTTCTCGTCAGGCCTTTACAACAACGTCTACGTGCTTGATGAAGAAATGAAGACGGTGGGCAGGCTGGAGCAGATAGCGCCCGACGAGTCGATATACTCGGCGCGCTTTATCGGAGACAGGCTGTACCTTGTGACGTTTGAGCGCATAGACCCGTTCTTTGTCATCGACCTGTCGACTGACCAACCAAAGGTACTTGGCGAGCTAAAGCTGCCCGGCTATTCCAGCTACCTGCACCCGTACGATGAAAATCATATCATCGGCATAGGCAAGGATACCAAGGAGAACGAGTGGGGCGGTGTGAGCGTCACGGGCGTCAAACTGGCACTGTTTGACGTGTCCGACGTATCAAACCCGCGGCTGGTGGACGACCACCTCATAGGAAGCTCGGGCACCGACACAGAAATTCTCTGGGACCACAAGGCGTTCCTGTTTGACAGGGCCAAGGATGTGCTCTCGATACCCATAACCTCGTACGAGGAAACCGCGGAATCCGGCGGGCGCTACGTGCCTCCAAATGTGTGGCGCGGGTTCTATGTCTTTGGGACAAGCCCTGATGCCGGGTTTACGTTGAAAGGCACCGTAGAACACTCCAGCACTTCAGGCGACTATTACTACTACGGCATACATGGAAGCAGGTCGTTCTACATAGGCGACGTGCTCTACACACTGTCGCTTGGAAACAAGCTGAAGATGAACGACATCAGCACTATGGACGCACTAGGCGAGCTTGAAGTCGGTAGCACGGGCGGCATCATACCGTATCCGGTGCCGGAACCCCTACCGCGCTGAACCCCTGCGGCGCGCCTTTTTTGCGCCAGAGGACTTTTTCTTTGCCCTGCCGGCCTCTGCCTTGCTGTTTCTGCCCAGATTTCTTATTGCCTCCACACAGCACTGCTTTATCTCGTCTCTCACGCTGACCTGAAGGACCTCTTCAAGCGACGGGAGGGCAACCTTGCCTAGGGCGCCAAGCTCCCTTACCGCCCTTATCTGGCCTTCAACGCTGGAAGCCCACTTGGCGTCTTCCTTTAACTGGTGCAGCCTGTCCTGGTCGACTAGCACGGCATATTATTGGCACCAGCCGTTAAAAGACTTGCCCCCATTATTCTCGGTGGCGACTCTGATGGAAAATGATTTTAGACAGCCCATCATACCACCCAACTGATGTCTACAGAAGGGGACTCGGGAATCCCGGCAACAACTGAAACCAGCGTTTACGAAGCAACACACGAGACGACTGCAAGCGAGCCGACGACGCCTCTGCCCGAAGCGGCTCCGTCAAACGCGGAGGCGATGGCAGCACAGGCCCTCTCGAAGATAAAGAAACAGGCGCAGGAGATAGAAAAGACGAGAAAGGCGGTGGCCCAGCTGGCTGCTTCAGCCAAGAAAGCACAGAACGGCCTTGCTACGCACGAAAAGAAACAGGGCCAGCAGATCAAGCGGCTGACTTCGCAGATAGCGCAGCTGCAGAAGCAGCTTGCGAAGGTAAAGGGCGCCGGCAAAAAGTCGGGCGCAAAGAAAAAGAAAAAGGCCAAGCCGAAGAAGCGCTAGGCGCAACGGCTTGGCGTCTGCACATTTTTTCCTGAATCTTTATAGAAAAACCTAGCGCTTGAGGGTGGCGTTTTTTATCTCGCTGAGGAAACCCAGAAACGTAATTGCATGTTCTTTGCCACACTTTGAACACACAAGCGTGCCTGACTGGGCGTTGCTGCCGCCCACGACGCGGTCGGTGTATTCGATAAACCTGCCGCAATCGCACTTGATCTTCTTTACCGCCACGCCGACTGTAAGTCAGGCCGCCGTATTATATCCTTGCTCCCGTTAGGCTAGTCCCTGTGCATCCTCTCGTCGTAGGCCTCGATAATCTTTTGCAGCGCGTCGTCCTCTTCCTTTACGGCGTCGAGGAACTCGTCCATGTAGCCGTACTTCTTTATCCTGCCGACAGTGGCTGCAAAGTCACGGTTGTGCTCCCGCTCCATCCTCTCAACCTCGCTGGCAAGGCCGGTATCGGAGGCCGACTTGACAAGCGTCTGCTGGATGAGCAGGCGGTTGTACCTGCTTGAAGCAAAGTACCTTCGGTAAATGTTCATGCGCTCTTGGTGGCCGACCTTCTTCAGCTCCTCAAGGGGAGGTAGGCGAAAAATTATCACAGTTTCACGTGGTCCTGGGCGGGATAAAAATCCGGCGCCCCCGTAATCTGGTATATAAAGACTGAAGGTTCCGTTCGGTATCCTTTACTGTTCTTGCTCCCCATATTACGTGTCTTCAAGACCAACCCTACAAGCCGGGGTGGCACGGAGGATGCATTGCCTCCAGCCACCCTGAGATCTATTGTGGGTTATGGCTGGAGGTATGAAAAATGGGTCGGTCTGGCGAAATTTGCGCAAGCTCTGCGAGGGCGGATGTCCTAGGGCCGTCTGGCAACCGCATGCGCGTTGCTGAACCGGGTTTAGACGCCGTAAACACTCCAGTTTCCTTTCTTCTGTGCAATTCCTGCTACTGGTGCGCCACTGAAATCGGCGGCGTGGGAATAAGAAAATGCCCCTCATGCAGACTTGCAGTTGAGCCCCTGCCCATTGCGGCAGACGAGCTTTTCAGGTTCGGCTATGATCGCAAGAGTGGCGTGCACCTTGCTTTCCGACGCGGCTAGACCTGCCTGCGACGCCTGAAATACCAATAACCCAGGACGACTGCGCCGGCCGCTGCCGCAAACAGCGAATAAACATACGAGTTGGTGACGATGAAGCAGTTTTGCTCCATTGCTTCGAAGGTCTCGGGCGGAAACCCCGACCTGTCGATGCTTGCAAGTTGCGTCAGGCACGCCACGCCCTGCAGGTTAAGCAGGACTGCCGCGGCGCTTCCTGCGACTAGCAGACCCGCCCCTACAAAAAGGTGCTTCAACTCACTCTTTCCCGTACGTGCCGGACCTTATCTGCCTTATTATGTCTAGCACGTCGTCGGCGTCTTCTGCCTCCGGGTCTATCTCCAGGTACATATTTAGCGCGGCTGCAGCATCATCGGAGCGGCCCTTCTTCAAGAGCGCGATCCCCCTGTCCCTTATCGCGTCTGGATTATATTGATCGATGGCAAGCACCATCTCGTTTGCAAGCTCGTACCTGTCCATGTCCTGAGACTCGTAGTAGCTGCCCTTCAGGTTGTTCAGCAGCCGGATGACCGTCTGCGCGGCAGTCGTCTTTTCCACAAATGCCCTTGTAAGCGATATCTGCCTGCCGGGGTACGAGCGCTCAAGTAGGGCCTTGAGCGCATAGTCGTCCATTATCCTGCCGCCGTTGAACGGGTCGATGACTATCTCGCCATTGCCGCCCTCCATGACGTGCTTGACCAGGAAATGTGACGGGAAGTTGATGGGCGAAAGCTGAAAGTCAAGGGCCTTGGCGACGCGCATGTATAGAATGCAAAGCGTGATCGGGATGCCGGTCTTGCGCTCGACGACCACGTTGAGGTAGCTGTTGAGTGGGTTGTAGTAATCGTCGGTGTTTGGCCTGAACTTTTGCACCTCAAAGATAAAGTTGTTAAGATGCTCGATCACTTGCGTCGGCCTGCGCGGCGTTGCGAGCTTTTTCTTGGCAGACTCGGCTGCCTCTCTGCCCATGCTGTCTAGTCCTGCAAGGGTAGCCTGAACGTCAAGCTCCGGATACGCCAGTATCCTTGCCGCGTGCAGCGCGTACCCTGCAAGCCCCTCGCTCCTGTCCGCGACAACGTCGTCGACCACGCTTTTCTTCCAGTCGCTGACAAGTTCGTCCAGCTGGGGCAAGGCTCTGATAATTGTCTAGCAGAGTATATTTATTTCTGACCTGTCTCATGCGCAATGCAGCAAACTGTGTCATAAAAATCAAGAATTATGTTAATTATGATTTGCAACTAGCTTAAGATAATTGCTGGAAGCGTTGACAAAACTCAATCTATCCGCAAGTCTACAGAAAATATGCCTAATACTTTTATTCATAGCTCCCACCGTGCTCCTATGGTCAAAATGAAGAGAGCTAACCTCTTCCTTATGCTGGCCATTGCAGCGGTGCTTGCAGGTTCTATCGGCATTGCCCCGGCGTACGCGTACAACTCCAAGACAATGCCCGACGACCCTGCCGTACAGTACCACTCATGGCAGACAGACGAAGATGGCAACTTTTTGCTGGATGAAGACGGAGCCCTGATTGCAGCAGAGATTGACACAGGAGACAACGCATGGATGCTGACCTCGTCGGCACTCGTGCTGATGATGACTCCCGCCGGCCTTGCGTTCTTTTATGGAGGCCTCTCTAGGCGCAAGAACAGCGTAAACACGCTTCACATGGTGTTTGTCACCACAGGCTTGGTGGGCATCCAGTGGGTGCTGTGGGGATACAGCCTTGCATTCGGCCCCGACGCCGGCTACGGCTTTATCGGCACGCTCGACTGGGCAGGACTGCAGAACGTTCTGCACGACGCACCTTCAGACGTCTACGCTGTGACAATACCGCACCAGACGCTGATGATATTCCAGATGATGTTCGCCATCATCACTCCCGCACTGATCGTGGCTTCGCTGGCAGAGAGGATGAAGTTCAGCGCGTACCTCATCTTTGTCATCATATGGACCACGTTCGTCTATGACTTTGCGGCGCACTGGACATGGTCGCTTGGAACCGCAGGAACAGCGGCAGGCTGGACAGGCGAACTTGGCTCCCTCGACTTCGCAGGCGGAACGGTCATCCACATCACTTCCGGCTGGGCTGGACTTGTAGTGGCGCTGATGTTAGGGCGCAGGCTCGGATACGGCAAGATCCCGATGGAGCCCCACAACGTGGGCATGGTGGTCATGGGTGCTGCCTTGCTCTGGGTTGGCTGGTTTGGCTTCAACGCAGGTTCTGCTGCAGACGCAAGCAACGCAGCAACAGGTGCGTTTGTCGCAACGCAGGTCGCGACAGGCACAGCGGCACTGACATGGTCGCTCATATCCTGGGCGCATACAGGCAGGGCGTCGACTGTTGGCGCTGCAACTGGTGCAGTGGCAGGCCTTGTGGCCATCACGCCGGCGGCAGGCTTTGTCTCGCCAATGTCTGCCATCATAATCGGTGTGCTGGCGTCCATAGTCTGTTACGCGGCGCTTGCCTTCAAGAACAGGCGCAAGTGGGACGACGCGCTCGACACATGGGCAGTGCACGGAATCGGCGGTCTTGCAGGCGCACTCCTCACCGGCATCTTCTCCGAGAGCAGGTACTCGTGGGGTGACCAAGGCCTTGCCTTTGGCAACCCTGCACAGCTATACGAGAACGCAGTCGGTGCGTTTGCGGCGCTTGCGTGGGCAATGGGTATCACCGCCATTATCATCAAGATAATGGACGCGGTGTGGCCCGGCGGAATACGCGTTACGCCAAAAGAGGAAGAAGTCGGCCTCGACTTGGCGCAGCACGGTGAACGCGCATACGCGATGGACTAGGCCACAAGCCTACCATCTTTTTTCCTTTTTCTTTTTTCCGACACCACAATGCTTAATATTTCTGCGCACGTGGCATAGCCGTGCTCAAGGCCCTCCTAGGCGCACCGGCAGCTGCCATACTCGTTGCCTATTCGTGGCTGTACCAGAACGTCGCAAGCCCCCTGGGCGCCTTTGCGAAGGACTTTGAGTTTGCGGCCATCTGCACCATAACCATCCTCTTCATCATGGTGGGCATGATAATCATGCTCAGGCAGGCAAGAAAGCTCCCCAAGTCATACGAGGTCGAGATAATCGACGTGTACGGCCAGAAAGTCTCAATCGACGGCGTCAGGCAGGTGTTCCGCACTTATGACGCAGCCGAGTCGTACGCGCGCATGTACAGGCAGAACTTCTCGCAGTACAGGTTCAAGGTAGTGGGCCTGCAGGAACCTGCAAAAGATTATTAGATGTCGCCGGCCCGCTTGTCTGCGTGGACCTGAGCCAGTTTCTGACAAGCGCAAACCCCAAGGTGTTCCTTGCGCCAAATACATCTGATCAGGATCTCATAGAGCGGGCAAAGGGCAGGTTGGCCGAAAACGGCATAAGGCCGGAAGTGATAGAGGTCAACTATGACATGCAGCTGCTGGGCCCCGGAGACCTATTTGTCAGCTACGACCCGCCCGACCTAGTGGTCCGGACAGTCTACGAAAAAAAGCCAAGCGGGATAGTCAAGATGAAGAGCGTGGCGATGATAAAGCTCTAGCCTTGCATGCTTTTTATCATGTCAATTATGCCGTCAAACGGCTGCTTGCTCTCCGTCCCGTCCTTCATGGATCTGACCTTGACCTTTCCTTCCGCCATGTCGCCTGCCGCCACTATGACCACTATGGTCGCGCCCCTGCTTGCAGCGTCGTCCAGCTGCTTGCGAAGTGCTCTGCCCAGTATGTCATAGTCTGCAGGGATCCCACTGTTCCGAAGAAGCGACGCCATCTCTAGCGCCCTGCCCTTTATCTCATCGCTTGCATATGCGACGTAGACAAGCGGCCTTGGTGATTGCTGTATTTTGTCGCGCTTTTGGAGCGCCATCAATATTCGCTCGATCCCGCCTGCGGCGCCGGTCGCACCGATGTCCTTGCGCCCGAACGCGTCGGTGAGCCTGTCGTACCTGCCGCCGCCAACCAGGGCGCCGCCGTCAGAGTTGGAGTCAAAAACCTCAAACACGGTCCCAGAGTAATAGTCAAGCCCGCGCACAATCCCAAGGTTGAGCGACGCGTTGTCCACCCGCCTTGACTTGAGCGAGTCCATAAGAGACGTCAGCCTGTCCCAGCCGTCGAGGTTCTGTATGTCGGCAGAAATCGCGGCATAGTCAACGGAACCCTTTATCTGCGAAAGATCCAGAAGCGCCTGCAGCTTCACAGGATCCACCGCGTCCTTGTATTCTTCGAGCACTGCCGGCGCACCCTTCTTTGACACCTTGTCGACTGCCCTGAACATCTCGAGCACCTTTTCTTCCTCCGTTACATCGAGCTTTGTCCTGATGAACTGCTCGATTACCTGCCTGTCGTTTACCTGTATCGACACTTCCAGCCCGAGCCTCTTGAAGAACGACGCGACAAACTCTATCACCTCTGCGTCAGACTCTTGCGACTTGGGGCCGTACACCTCGATATCCCATTGGTGGAAGTATCGATACCTGCCGGCCTGTGGCTCGTCGTAGCGCCAGACGCCCGCAAAAGAAGCCAGCTTGGCCGGCATCTTCAAGTCGCGCCTGAGCGCGACGTAGCGAGTAAGGCCTATGGTCAGGTCAAAGCGCAGCGCCACGTCCCGCTCGCCCTTGTCCTTGAAGGCGTAAATCTCGTTTGAGATGGACGCGCCGCTTTTTGCCTCAAGCGTCGACAGCAATTCAATGGGCGAGGGCTCCATCATCTTGAAGTTGAATAGCCGGGCCGTTTCAATGAACCTGTCGCGCACATAGTTTATGCCGTCAAGGTCCTCCGGCTCGACGTCCCGCATACCGCGGGGAAGCTCTATCTTCACACTTTAAGCACGAGTATGTCTGCATTTAGATTTTGCGTTAGGTTGTTATAGCAAACCGTGGCATCTGCCTTGATGCCCGGCGGGTACCGATTCTTGGAGCACATGACGGACGCGGTCATCGAGGCTCACGGCGACACCATGGAAGAGGCGTTTGAGCAAGCAGCGAGGGGGCTCAACGACACGATGATAGACCTCAAAGGAGTCAGTCCCGACCGCGAGGTCAAGATAGCCGCCGAGGGCCACGACATTGAATCACTGTTGTTTGATTGGCTCGACAAGGTGATGCTGACACTTGTCGCGGACGGGATAGTGATGTCTGATTTTTCGGTGAAGATAAAAAAAACGGACGCCGGCTACAGACTTGACGGCACCGCAAGGGGCGAAAAGCTGGATCTGAAAAAACATGCGTACAAGGTGGAGATAAAGGCAGTAACGTACCACGAAATGTCTGTAAAGCAAGAGGCAGGCAGGACCACCGTTCGTTTTCTGCTCGACCTCTGAGAATGCTTATTAGCGCCCCGACACAGAATTTGAAGTGAAAACGCGATGAGCGAGGACAAGATAAACGTGGTCGGGGTAAACGTGCTGAAGCAGAACGGCGCAAACGTAGACGAGATAGTCAAGCTGCTGGTTTACAACGCGTCCGTGGAATTCACTGCATACTATTATTTCACGAACCTGCGCGCGCACTGCACCGGGCTAGAAGGCGAAGGCATCAAGGGCGTGATAGAGGACGCCAGGATGGAGGACCTGAGCCACTTCGAGTCTTGCATACAGCGCATATACGAGCTTGGGGGCGCTCTTCCAAACGACGCGACCGAGTTCATCCGGATGTCAGGCTGCGAGTTCCTGCAATTGCCAACGCCGGCCACTAACCTTCAGGAGATACTGAAAAAGTGCCTGCTTGCAGAGCAGGGCGCGATTGTCAACTGGAACAAGATGTGCAACCTGACTATTGGCAAGGACCCTGCGACCTACGACATCGCCAAGGACATATTGAAGGAGGAGATAGAGCACGAGGCGTGGTTCCTTGAATTGCTGTACGGCAGACCGTCGGGGCACATGCGCCGCAAATACGCCGGCGAGAGGCCGCACACACACAAGCACTCTAGGGCTCTCTCGCAGCTCTAGGGCTACGCTTCTTTTTCCGCCTTTTTCACGAACACATAGTTCATGACAAACGCGGCTATGAGCGCGCCTATTATCGGGGCGGCCCAGTACATCCAGTGGTAGTCCCAGTACCCTGATACTAGCGCGGGGCCAAACGTCCTTGCCGGGTTCATGCTTGCACCGGTGAGCGGCACGCCGACTAGGTGGAGCAAGAAGATCATGCCGCCGATGGCGATGCCTGCAAAGCCTGCTGCCGCCTTTTTGTGGACTGCCACCATGTAGATAGTGGTCAGCAAGAAGAACGTGAGTATCAGCTCTACCACAAAGCCTGCGACAACGCTTGATTCTAGGAATTCGCTAGGCCCGCCCTGCACGCCATAGTTGACCTGCGCGCCAAACGCCGGCACTATTGCAGCAAGTGTCGCCGATGCCGCGACTGCGCCTATCAGCTGGAACGCGATGTACGGACCGCCGTCCTTGGGGCTCATCCTGCGCGTCGCCATCATGGCTATCGTGACTGCCGGGTTGATGTGCGTGCCCGACACATGGCCAAAGACGTAGACCATCAGGCCGATGACGGCGCCGTGTGAAAACGATATTATCAATAGCGCTTCAGGGCCCATGCTCAGGCCGAACATTGCTATCGCGATTATGATTGAAAGCGGTCCAAAGAAGACCAGCGCGTACGTGCCTATGGCTTCGGCAAGCCATGCCCTTGGGTTTACCACGAGCATTTACCTCCGGCCTGTCTATATAAAATAATCGACACATTTCACCGTGGCTTACCCGAACCACTTCTCAAGCGACTGGCTCCTGCCATCCTGCGCTTTCTGGAGCCGGTCAAGCGTGCCGGCGACCCTGTCTGCGGAGAAACTCTTTTGTACGCAAAGGTAGTCGAGCACCTTTTCGCGGTCTACTGCGCCAAAGTCTATTTTGTCGATACTTGGGACTTCAGGCTTTAGGAAAATGTCGCGGATCTCTTGGTACGGGATTGCGCCCAGATGGTCCTTTATCTTGGCGACGTTTTCCAGCCTGCCGCTTTCCTTTATCAGTTTCAGCGCCGTCTTGGGGCCGATGCCGGAAAACCCGCCGGGGTTAAAGTCCGTACCAATCAGTATGCCGACGTCTACAAGCTGCTCGTGCGTCAGACCCGTCTCCTTGAGCACGCTTTCGTGCTCTATCATCTCAGGCTCGACGTCGACGTACGCGCTGCGGTTTGGCACCTTGCGCCTGCCGCTCACAGCAAGGTTGCGCACAAGCCTCCTGGCGCCAAACAGTATCGAGTCATAGTCCTGACTTGCGGCCGCATAAGCAATACCTGTCTTTGTAAGGTATGCCGCAGCCGCCTCCCCGTCCGCAGGTGCTTGGACGTGTGGTATGCCAAGCGACGACAGCAGCCTTTTCGACTCCTCGACCATGCTGTCTGTAAGCACCGACGTGCGCTTGCCGTACTTGACGGCGTCCTCCATCCTGCCCTCTTCAAGCGCCTGGTTGTATTGTTTCATGGCCTCCTGCTTGACCTGTTGGCGGCGCTCCACCTCCTGCGTCTTTAAGACGTGCATCTTGCCGTCAAATACGTAGACGGGCTTGATGTTCTCGACAAGCAGGTTGACATTGCGGTAGAAAAGCCCGCTCAGGTGGCTTGTTATCTCCCCCTTGCCGTTCATGAGTGGTTCGCCGGTCGGGCCCCTTATGGTGGCAAGGAACTGGTAGATGGCGTTGAACGCGTCTATTGCGACAATCTTGCCCGAAAGCTCGGCAAGCTTCAGTGGCTGGGCCGTTACAAGCGGCTTTAGGTCAAGCCCCATGACGCCGGTACCTGCGAAGGGGAAATCTATTATGTTTGCTGCCGGTAGTTGCGCAGCGTCCGTGCTATCCAGCCTACGTCTTCCTTTGTCTTTGCAAGCCTGCCCAGCTTTATGCAGTCGCGTATGTCCTTGGACTTGAGCCTGTTCCAGACAGCGTCGGCTATAGCTGCGGCAACGTCAGATTGCACGCCGTCTTTGCCAAGTATGTGCGTGCACACCTCCGTGAAACTCCCAAAGGTGTAGGGCTTGAAGTGGAGCACCATGAACCTCGACAGGAGCGGCGTAAGCATCCGCTCGGTGCCGTTGCTCGTCGCAAACACCCACGTCTTTAATTGCGTGTTCCGAGTCTTTTGGAACTTGGTCTCTGCCAGGATTCCGGTCTCCATGAGGCTCAGGAGCGCTGTCTGGTCCTTTGCAGGCATGTGCTCTATCTCGTCGACAATGAGGTATCTTGGTCGCTTGTCAAACAAGTAGTCTACCATCCCGGATTTGGTGCTGTGGCTTCCAAGCGTGAAAAACGAGCGCTCGAGCTTCATACACTCGAGCATGAAAAGCGTTTTTGCAGAAGCTGGCGGGCCCACCAGCAGTATGTGCACCGGCCTTTCAGACGCAAGCGACATCCTGAACAACCTCTTTACATCATCGTAGCCAACGATGCTCTCAAACATAGGCTCGCCTGACGAGCCCTCGACACGCTGCCTCTGGACATCTTCGACGCGCAGGTCCTCTGACACTTGTCTGTGTTCGCACAGTGCTGTATTAGCGGTTCCTGCTAAAGATAGGTGCCACGGTGCTCTAATTTTCTAGACCCGAGTATCAGGCCGCAGGAAACGACCGTATGGCGGCAAGCACGCTCTCGCTCAGCTTCAGAGTAAACGCCGCGGCATCGTCAGACGACATCTTGGACAGCTCTTCAAGGAACTGGGTCTTGTCCTTTCCACGCTCGTACGTCCCGCCAGACTCTTTGATGCACAGCGGGAACTTTTGCATCTTGATCCCCTTTGAATTGAGGTGCCTTATGAAGCTCATGTACGCGTCGGTGTCGTACCACTCTCTCTTTTGCTCCTCGCAGTAGGCTATCCATACGTCTATGGTGTTCTGGAAGAAAGCCTTGTTGCGCAGCTGCTCTAGCGTCATTTCAAAAGTCGGCGCGCCTCATCTTGGAGCCGCACCTTGGGCACGCACCGCCCTTGAACTTGTGGCCGCACGCGATGCACACATAGCTGATGCCGCCCCCTCCCAACATGCCTCCAAAGCCTCCTCCCTGGCCTCCCATGCCCATCCGGGCCATTGCGCGCCTGCGGACGAGGTACGAGATGCCTATGAATACCGGGATGATGGCCATCAGGGAATACGGAAACGGAATCACAAACGAGATCGCGATGCTGATTGCTAGAGACAGCATTATCCACATCATCGTCTGTGCCATCCAGTTCATTGGTCAGGTTTACTTGTCAAGTTTCTTTTATTAAGTTTTCCAACCTGTCTCCCAAAAGAGCTTAAAAGCACGCCCGTGCTACCTGCGTCGTGCTCAGGGCCCAGGCGCAGCCGGCGATATTTCTGCTCTGCGAGTCGTGCCACTGGTGCGCGACCTTCCTTGACAAGACAAAGATCAAGGACAGGTGCATAACCTGCTCAGGCGCGTCGCTTTCAAGCTTTCCCATAATGCCCGACGAGTCGTTCACTCTGGGGTTTGACGACAAGCGCGGCCTTGAGATGGACTTCGGTCGGCGCAGGAAATGATCAATTTTCAATAGTGACCTGCAGGCTGTTGCCTTCTCTGTCCCACGCGCCTATAGTCTCGTCTTCATACGGAAAACTGATGATGACAGAGACCATGCCAAAAAAGTGGTTGAGGTCCTCAAGCGACGGCCTGTTCGAGGGGCCGGGGTGCGAGTGCGCCGTCCCGATGTATGCGCCGTTTAGTGGCAGATCGTAGAGCGAAAAGCCTGAGTAAAACGGCCCGTTTGCAGAAAACGGCGGGATGACCAGGCCGTCGACTGTCACGACGTTGTCCTTCTTCTTTCCCTGCAGTATCAGTATGGCCTCATTTGGGTGCCAGGTCTTGGCAAAACTGATGATGCCGTTTGCAGCCTCTCGCGTGATTACGACGCGCCGCTTGGGCCGCTCTTTTCTTTTGAACACCATTGGTTTTTTCTTTTACTTGATATTTTAACATTGCAAACCAAATGGATAATAAGCAGAACTGCCTAGGTGGAGCTGACGATGACGCCGCGATGCTGCTGAAGAAAATAGACAACAAGATACTTGTCCGGAGGGGCGAAGTGGGAAACGACAGGGACGGCACTCCTCTTCTGATAAACGGCAGGGGCGAGGCCTACCGCGTAAACGACACCGCGATTTCGTTATGGCATCTCTGCAACGGCATCACTTTTGACGACCTTCTCCTTGAAGTCATGCGCATATCATCAGGCGACGAAGACGACGTGAGGGATTCGCTTGAAGAGATGGTCTGGCAGTTCCACAAAATTTCCGTAGTGGAAATGAAAGATGGGCTCAGCGCTACCCACAGACCTGAAACGCGAACATAAAGTAGCCTGCCACTCTTCCGCCGCGCCTGTATGGATAAAAGTTCCCCCATTCCTTTGGAGCCAGCTCCTGCTTCAAAGCCTTTGCTTCTTGCTTTTCAATTGACACTCTGACGAGCCTGTCGCCCAGTATTGCAGACCACGGCAGCTGCGGAAGCGAGTCCTTGATGTTGACGATTATTGCTACCACGCGGTTTGGGTTCTCCCTGTCAAGGGCGACAGAATACGTGCATTCGTCGGCGTCACCAAACGGGTCTGACTCGCTTCTTGTGAACGGGTCTATCTGCACAAACTCGCGCAGCCTGTCTCTCAGCGAGTCGGCAAGGCCGGACGCAATGGCAAGATCTGTTATCGTCAGCTTTTTTATTTCGTCGACTGTTGGCGGCCTCGTGGATGTCGCAAGCACGGTAATGCTGACGAGGTCATCATTATATAATTT
>CAYXFY010000004.1:0-11112 GCA_964464395.1 uncultured Nitrososphaera sp. | reverse complement strand
CAAAAAGACACTTTTTACACAAAACCGAGCCTGCGACAAAGGCATAAATTGACTGGCAATATTACACCGCGTGCCGGGGTACCCAAGCTAGGTAAGTCACGGTAGACCCTAAAAGGGGTCAGCCTCGAGATCTAACAAAAAGACGCGCTAGCTGATGTCCTTCGGGACTCGAGGGTTCGAGTCCCTCTCCCGGCGCTTTTACAATACCGTTAAAAATCCCCGCGGCTTTGCACACTTGTGGCAAGGGTCCCTGACTCGCTTGAGAAGATAGCAGCCGAAGTCGTAGGCTGCCCGCTCTGCAAGCTGGCGCGCACTAGAAAGAACGCGGTCCCCGGCGAGGGCCAGCTTGCTGCCAAGATACTGTTCGTGGGCGAGGCGCCTGGCAGGAGCGAGGACGACAAGGGCAAGCCGTTTGTGGGCGCTGCTGGCAGGATACTCGACGAAATGCTTGCAAAGGCCGGCATACAACGCTCGCAGGTGTTCATAACAAACGTGGTCAAGTGCAGGCCGCCAAACAACCGCGTGCCTGAAGACGACGAAGTCGCGGCCTGCATGCCGTACCTAGACAGGCAGATTGCGTTGATACGTCCGCGGATAATTTGCATACTTGGCCGGACGGCGTATTCGTCACTGCTTGGCGGGGGCTCGATAACCGCGAACAGGGGCAAGGTGATAGAAAAGGCTGGGCAGAAATATTTCCTGACAATCCACCCTGCAGCTGCCATCTACAACAAGAGCATGCTCTCATTGCTTGAGGCGGACCTGAAAAAACTGGCAAAAGAGGTCCAGAAGGTGGAAGGCGGGGGCGCGTCTCTGGAGGACTTTATGTGACAGTCCTGCCTAGATCGTTCTACCGGAGGAGGACCGAGGAGGTCGCAAAAGACCTGGTAGGCATGATCCTTGCACACACGCTTCAGAAAAACGGCAAGAAATACCGGCTTGCCGGCGTCATCGTAGAGACGGAAGCATACGGCCACTCCGACGACGGCGCGAGCCACGCTTGCCGCGGCATGACAGAAAGAAACGCCGTCATGTTCGGGCCGGTGGGCCGGGCATACGTGTACTTTACCTACGGAAACCACTTTTGCGTCAACGTGTCAGCAAGGTCGTCCGACGCGCCGGCTGGAGCCGTGCTGATCCGCGGGATGGAGCCAGTTGAGGGGGTCGGCCTGATGAAAAAACTACGTCAAATTGACGACGCCCGGTTGCTCGCGTCCGGACCGGGCAGGCTGACGCAAGCGCTTGGAATAACACGCGCCCAGAACGGCGCAGACATGGCAGACGATGGATCTGATCTACGCATAGAACAAGGCATCATCCGGGAAGCGGTGGCAACCACGCGAATAGGAATAACAAAAGCTACAGAAAGGAATTGGCGGTTTGTCGACCCATCAAGCCCATTTGTCTCACGCAGGGTTGCAAACGTCGCCAGATAGCGCGTCAGGTCCTGCGCTCGATTGCAGTCACGTATTCTTGCTCTATCTTTTTTAGCAGCTTTTTTCCAGTTATCCTGCCCTTCGACTTTATCATCGCGGCTATCGATGCGCCACCCGCGCCGACGCCTTCCTTGACAAAGCCTTCGGCAAAGGCCCTGAGGCCGGGCTTGACGGATTTTTCAAGGTGCAGGTCGCACGAGAGCACAGGCACGCCGAGCGTGACTGCCCTTATCAGTCCTGACAGGTCTGACGATTTGTCGTCTGCGACGTATTTAGTGGTCCCGACGCAGACGTTTTTCAGCGGCGCCCCGAGTCCCTTCAATATTGCAAGCACCGGCGCCATCTGGGTGCCGCCTGCAAGCATCACTTTTGCGCCTTCCATTATGGCGCCGGACGCGATTCCTGCTACCGACGGCATCATGGGGTCGCCCACGAGCGCCACTGCCTCCAGCGGATCAGATACGCGCTTTTTCGTGCGCGAAATGGCCTGAGCCACAACCTTGTTCTTCAGCGCGTGCGGGTTTTCGGGCATGCTGCTGCTCACCTTGAATTTTGCATCGACGCCAAGTGCCGTCAGGACCGCAAGCGCAGTCGTGGTCCCGCCGGGAATACTCTCGCCTATCACTACGAGGTCAGAGACTTTTGCAAGCTGCGAGCCAAACACCGTGCCGTACTCGACTGCCTTGCGGACGTCTCTTGCGTCCATGGCGTCCTCTGTCGAGATGTTGCTGCCCGGCTTGAGGTTGAAGGAGACCGCCGGGATGGACGGCTTGACCTTGGTGCCGGCCTCGACAACAAGCAGCGGGATCTCGGCAAGAGTCAGGGCGGAGCGGGTAATTATCGCCGGCGTGGGCTTGCCGTCGGGGGTGGCCGGCACCCCGGGTATGCACCTGCAGGAGCCATAGTGCAAAAACTCTGCGTCAGCTGGCGACGTGAGCTTCACCAGTTCTGGGTTTGCGCCAGCTACTGTCAGGCCGGGTATCTCGCTTGTGGCCGTGTGCGATATGACGCAAGAAAACACGGGGTTTTTTGCGGCAAACTTGGCAAGTGCAGCCTTGTTTCCGGATATGTCTCGGTACAGGTTATTCACCGTAGCCCATGAATTCAAGAAACTCGCGCTCTGTCCTGGGCTGGAGGACGAGGTTGAACCTCTTTTCATGCCCTATGGTCGAAGTAGGCGTCGGGCCGTAGTCGTGACCAGGGTATATGACAAGTTTTTCGTCAAAGTTCCTTACCTTCTCAAGCAGGCTGTGGTACATCTCTTTCGGGTCGCTGCCGGGAAGGTCGACCCTGCCGCAGGCCCCCACAAAGAGCGTGTCGCCGGTGAACACCAGCCGGCCGTCAAGAATCAAACAGATGCTGTCCTTGGAGTGGCCCGGCGTGTGCACCACGCGCAAATTCGTGTTCCCTACGGCTATCGTGTCTCCGTCCGAAACAGTCATGTCTTTTTCAAGCTGCGACGTGCTGTGCTGGATTATCTTTGCGCCTGTCACCTTGGCTACTTGCTCGTTCCCAAGCACGTGGTCAAAGTGCGAGTGCGTGTTGATGACGTACTTGGCGTTCCAGCCATTTTTCTTCAGCGTGTCGAATATCTTTTCTAGGTCCCACGACGGGTCGATGACCGCAGCCTCATCCGTGTCCTCGTCTGCTATGACGTAGGTAAAGTTGGCCATCTGGCCCACGGGTATCTGCAGGAGCTTCAAAGGACTCCGCTCTCCGCCTCCGGGGGTATGCCTATCTTTTCCACGTAAACGGGGCCCGTGTATCTCTTTGCGCCCTTGCCTGCAAGTCCTGCTTTCATGCGGTGAAATGTTATGGTGGCGTTGGCCTTTACCACTTTTTCGTGGATCTCACCCGTGTTGGGGTCAAAGCCTGACGGTACGTCTATTGCCACAACATACGCTTTTGACTTGTTGACAAGATCTATTGCAGTCGCATAAGGCTCGCGGATCTCGCCACGGATGCCTGTCCCAAATATCCCGTCAAGTATGATGGCTGCGCCTGCAATGCGCTTTCTTATTGCGTCGTCTATCTCTTTTCCAAATATTATCTCGACGCTGTCCATCTTTTCGATGATGCCCCAGTTGAGCCTTGCTTCTTCGCTCTTTATGCCAGACGGGTCGCCAAGCAGTATGACCGTGGTCTTTGCGCCGTGGCCGGCAAGGTGGCGGCATGCCACAAAGCCGTCGCCCCCGTTGTTGCCGGTGCCGCAGACTGCGACGATTTTTTTACCCTTGATGTTCTTGAACTTGGATGCTACAAAGTCCGAGATGCCGTGCCCGGCATTTTCCATCATCAAAAAGCGTTTCATCCCTATGAGTGAATGTCCGTTTTCCTCTATCCTGTACATCTGGTCGGACGTTATGGCCCCGCTTCTCACTTGAAGAGCAGCGGGCCTTCTAACATAAAAACTAATTTTCGCCGTCCCTTGAAAGTATTTTCTTCAGTTCGTCGTCCATGTCCGCCACGTCGGCAAGCGTCAGTCCTTCCGGCCTGTGCTTTCTTACCCAGGTGATGTATCCGTCGTTGTCCACGATTATCATCTTTGAGCGTTCCAAGTAACGGAGTATGACACTTATCTTGTAAGGGTTCATCGACGGCAACGACTTCCCAAGGTCGCGGAGCTTTGGGTAGCCTTCAAAACTTGTAATCGCGGCGAGAAACTCGCCCACTTCCTGCTCTGTTATCTCGTTTGCCGGCCTTGCCTTCCTGTCGGGCCTTTTGCGCTTCATTTCAGGAACGGGAATTCGAGCGTCGACTGCTCAAGTCCGAGCACCGGGACGTACAGGGATTGCGCGTCGGTCCCTAGGCTGTCGACGTAGGAAAAGTCGCCTGTCAGTCGCTTGAGCTGGATAAACTTTTTGGCCGGCTTGCCCTGCTGCACGACATAGTGCACCGTCGAGTTTCCGACGGCACCTGTCTGGATAAAGAGCACGTCCTTGCCGCCGTAGTTTATGTGGTAAAGCATGGGGACAACGCCGAGCATGGACTGCGACGAGTAGATGATGACCTTGAGCATGTCGCCGAGCTCCTCGTATTTGAGGTAGACTATGTCTGACACGCCGGGGGTATGACGGCTACTACATATTTCCTTTTTGCATTGCCGCCAGCCGGCTTTCCGCAGCCTTGACGTACCCCTCGTTTGTCTCGTAGCCCACAAAGCGCCTGCCCGACTTTAACGCGGCCACGCAGGTGGTGCCGACGCCGCAGAACGGGTCCAAGACTACGTCACCGGCAAAGGTATACAGCTGGATGCACCTGTACGGCAGTTCGACGGGGAAGGGTGCGGGATGACCTGCCCTCTTGGCCGACTCGGCGGAAAAGTCCCAGACGCTCTTTGTGTATTCAAGAAACTGCGCCTTTGAAATGGTGCTCTTTTTTCCCTCGGCTTTTCTGGAGAATTCTTCTTTTGAGAATATCAGTATGTACTCGTGCACGTCGCGGAGCGTCGGGTTTGAGGCCGACTGCCAGCTGCCCCACGCAGTAGACGTGCCGGCGCTGGAGCCCTTATTCCATATGACCTCGCCGCGCATCTGAAAACCGGCTCTAAGCATGTCCTGAATGACATAGCTGTGGAGCGGTATGTACGGCTTTCTGCCCAGGTTTGCGACGTTGATGCACGCCCTCCCGCCGTCTGCAAGCACGCGGTAGAGCTCTGCAAATACGCGCTGAAGCAGGGCGCGATACTGGTCAAGCGTGAGGTCCCTGTCGTACTCTTTGCCAACGTTGTACGGCGGAGACGTTACTACGAGGTGGATGCTCCTGTCAGGAAGCTCGTCCATGCGCTCGCTGCTCTTGCAAAATATGCTGTCAGCATATCCGTCCGGAAGGGGGTTTTCCCCTGAACCTTCCTTGTCTTTTCTTCCTGACGCGTACAGCTTGCGGCTGTAAAACGGCGACGAGTCGTGGCTTTCTCTTCGCGAGACTCCAAAGCCGCTCGTCCTTGTAGGGGCGCGCCTTGCCAATACGATGTGGATGCTGGCTGGACCATATAATCTTGTAAGGCCCGGTGGTTTTGTACAGTGCCCGACTCTATGCCCCGGCTTCACCGGGCTTTTATACAATTTTCTTGAAGACTGCTCGAGCATTGCGGCAGGCAGAGATCATTGGATGAGGACACACATCATTTCAAAGGGGGTCATTGCAGTCTTGCTTTCCTTCCTGCTAGCCGCAAGCGTCGCCCGCGCGCAGGGGGGACCCGGCCCGCCGGGCGGCGTCATACCGAATCTTGTAGTCATAAGCGACGGGCTGTCGGTATCAGACGTTGTATTCGTGTCGCTTGGCGCAGCTACTAGGTCCATAACAGAATCGCTTTCAATCAGCGACAGCGTGTCATCCCAGTCTGTGGTGCCGTTCAAGAAGCAGGCGGCAGACAAGGTGACCGTCAAGGAAACGGTGAAAAAGGGGTTCCACGCATTCCGCTTTGCGTTTGACAGCCTGTCTGTGTCCGACCCGCTTGCGGCAAAGGGGCCGTCGGCGATATCGCTCTCCAACCCGATAAAGATCGCCGACGAGATCGCGGTGTCCGGAGTGATAGGCCCCCGGTCGGCGCCTGTGGTGTCGCTTCAGCCCGGCCCGCCTGCAGTGCTCAGCCCGGACGGCGACGGCATGGGCGACACGGTAGAGATTGCATTTGACTCTACAGTCGGCGGCACGTACGTTTTCCAGATACGCAACGAGCAGGGCGACGTGGCGTCGCTGCTTGCAGGGCCGATGAATGCCGGCAGAAACTCTGTTATCTGGGATGGAAAGGACGAATCTGGAAACGTCGTCCCGCCGGGCACGTACACGTACTACATCTCTGCAAGAAGCGAGGGCGGCGTCAGGGAACCGCCACGGGAAGGCGACGGGATCATCGTCGTCCAGCCCACGTCAGCGATACCTGCGTTCTTGCCGGAGCTGAACTACGTGACGCTGATTGCAGCAGTGGCTGCAGGGGGAACAGGCCTGCTCCTGTACCTGCGCAGGCGAAAAGAGCTAGTGCTGTACCTGCCGGCCGCCGCGTCAGACGTGATAGGCGAGATAAAGCAAAAGTACCCGTCGGCCACAGTGGAGGACTTTGTAGAGCAGGCTGATGATGGTTCCAAGCTCTACAAAGGAGTAAAGATCGAAAAACCTGACGAGCAGGACGAGGGCTGGTTTTCGGAGGTCATCAACAAAGCCAAGAGGCTAGCCGGCGTGGACTCGGTCAACGTCAGCTACCGGGGCAAGGTGCGCGCGGTGTGACGGTGCAAGTAAACGCGGCTATTGATTAGTGAACACGCGCGTTTAGTCACAAAGATATTTATGCAATGCGTCTAGTTGATAGAAGCGGATACTTTTGGCCGACTCTATCTCACACGACGTGCTTATCATTGGGTCGGGCCTGGCCGGGCTCCGCGCCGCGATATCGGCAGCTGTCGTTGACAAAAAGCTGAGCGTCGCGGTGATTTCAAAGGTGCAGGTGATGCGCTCACACTCGGTCTCGGCGGAAGGCGGAACAGCCGCCGTCCTGTACGAAGAGGAGGGCGACAACCAAGAGTCGCACATCTACGACACGATAAAGGGGAGCGACATACTGGCAGACCAGGACGTAGCAGAGCGCCTTGTAAAAAACATGCCATTTGAGATATATCAGATGGATCACTGGGGGATGCCCTGGTCGCGCCGCAAGGACGGCAGGATAGCGCAGCGCAAGTTTGGCGGATACTCGTTTCCACGCGCGACGTTTGCGCAGGACAAGGTGGGCTTTTACCTGATGCAGACTCTGTACGACACCTGCCAAAAATACGACAACATCCACTTTTACAACGAGTGGTTTTGCACGTCGATACTGCGCGACTCGGCTTTCCGCGGAGTGACTGCAATCGAGATGAAGACCGGCGACTTTACGGTCTTCAAAGCGCCTTCAGGCATAATCTGCACGGGAGGCGCCGGCAGGATATACAGTTTCTCGACCTATGCCTTCTCGTCGACGCCAGACGGCCTTGACATGGCATTTCGCGCCGGCCTTGCGCTCAAGGACATGGAGTTTGTGCAGTTCCACCCGACTGGCATCATGCCGTCAGGAATACTGATAACAGAGGGCGCAAGGGGCGAAGGCGGCTACCTGATAAACAACAAGGGCGAGCGCTTCATGAGCAAGTATGCGCCCGGCAAGATGGAGCTTGCGCCCCGCGACGTCGTGTCGCGCTCCATGATAAAAGAGATACAGGAGGGACGGGGCTTCAAGCACGAGACCGGCTTTGACTGCATGAAGCTGGATCTGACGCACCTTGGCGCCGAGCGCATAAAGGAGGTGCTCGCAGGCATCCGCGAGATAGGCATCAAGTTCTCCGGAATCGACATCATAGACGAGCCGATTGAGGTGAGGCCGGTCTGCCACTACATGATGGGCGGCATACACGCAAACGTGGACGGCGCGACGGAACTCCCCGGCCTGTGGGCCGCCGGCGAGGCTGCGTGCAACAGCACGCACGGCGCAAACAGGCTTGGCGCAAACTCGACGTCAGAGTGCATAGTGTGGGGCAGGATTACCGGCGAACTTGCGGCCCGGCACGCGGCGGAGAGCAAGTCGCGCGCATCTGACATTTCACAGGAGCAGGTAGCTGGAGAAGAAAGGCGCATCTATGACGGCATCTTCCGGGGAGCCGGCAGCGTCAACCCGTACGACGTGCGCAAAGAGATGACGGACACGATGGACGACAAGGCGTACGTCTTTAGGAACGAGGAAGGTCTGTCATCGGCGCTGAAAAAGGTGCGCGAGCTGAAGGCCCAGATGTGGAAGCACGTTGACGACAAGGCCAAGGAGTATAACACCAACTTTACAAACGTGATGGAGATAGACTCGATGCTGCGAACAGCTGAGGTTGTTCTGGTCGGAGCATTGAACCGCAAAGAGTCGCGGGGCGCGCACGCGCGCATCGACTACCCGACAAGGGACGACGCCAACTTCTTAAGACATACGCTTGCTTACCATACACCGGAAGGACCCAAGATGGCCTGGCATCCGGTGAACTTTACGCGCTACGCGCCAGTGGAGAGGAAGTACTGATGGAAGTCTCTGACCGCAACAACCGTGAGGGCATCAAGGGATGGCTCAATCCGACGCGCTACGGCTGGGAGCGCTTCTCGTACTGGCTACAGCGGCTGACAGGCGTCGGACTGCTTGCATACTTTGTGGGCCACATATACGAAACGAGCAGCCTAACACAGGGCTACGACGCCTGGAACGCGATGCTGGAGCTCACTCAGACGCCGATGGGTCACATGATACTCTTGCTTGTGATAGGCATGAGCACGTTCCACTCTGCAAACGGGATACGCCTGATATTCACGCACGGCGGCAAGGGACTGGGCAAGCCGGGCAGGCCCGACTACCCATACGACCCAGTTTCGCTCAACTACCGGCAAAAGTCAGGAATATGGATAGCGCTCATCCTTGCAGCAGTTGCGATGCTATACGGCGCTTCGGTGCTGTTTGGAGGCGAATAGGTTGCTCAAAGAAAGCCAGATAATGAAAATCCACTACGTGACCGGGATAGCGGCATTGTTCGTAGTGGCGGTGCACATATTGATGCGGCTTGTCATGCCCTACAACCTTAGCCTCGAATACGAAAACGTCATACTGAACTACCAGAACCTGCCCTATGCCATACTGCTAGAGTCGATACTGGTGCTGATAGCCATACACGGCTTCAACGGCCTGCGCATAATCCTGCTTGAAATGCGGCAGAGCAAGGGCTGGGAGAACTTTGTCACAGTGATAACGATAGCGGCCATGATGGGCGTCATAGCATACGGGACCCGTACCATAATCGTAGCAAACGGACTCTCGCTTGGGTGATGACATTGACAACTATAGAAAAAATCGAACATCTTGACAAAAAACGTGCAAAGGAGCACAAGGAAAAAGAGATACTGCGCTCGTCGGTGACGCTGAAAGTAATGCGGGCAAACAGGGCCGCAGGCGAGCCTGCCAGGTACGACACGTTTGAGGTGCCGGTCCAGCGCTCTACTACGGTGCTCGACGCGCTGCTGTGGGCCAAGCAGAACAAAGACCACGGCATTGCTATCCGCTATTCGTGCAGGATGGCATCGTGCGGATCGTGCGGCATGAAGATAAACGGCATCCCGCGCCTTGCGTGCTACACCAAGGTGTCAGAGCTTGAAGGAAGCACGATTACCTGCGAGCCCCTGGCCAATTTTCCGCACCTGCGCGACCTTGTAACCGATTTTTCGCAGTTCTTTGAGCACCACAAGGACATGAAGCCATACGTGCAAAACAAGGATGCAGATCTCGATCCAGCGCAAATAACAAAGCTGTCCGAGTTCCTCCAGACTCCTCAAGACGTCGACAAGTTCCTCCAGTTCTCCTACTGCATCAAGTGCGGGCTGTGCTATTCTGCGTGCCCTACCGTCGCGATGGACACAAAGTTCCCCGGCCCGCAGGCTCTGGGACAGGCGTACCGCTACCTTGCCGACAGCCGCGACGCCGCGCAGAAAGAGAGGCTGGACATGGTGGACGAGAGGCACGGCATATTCAGGTGCCACTTTGCCGGCTCGTGCAGCACCGTCTGCCCAAAGGGCGTCGACCCTGCTCTTGGCATACAGCTGCTCAGGGGTCACCTGCTTGGGTTTTCAAAGAGCGAGAAAAAGATAGCCGAGCTGAAAGACAGAAGCAAGGCCTAGGCGGGCTTTGCCGGGTATTTGCTCTCGTTTACCTGCTTGTTTATGGCGTCGGCCATAAAGTGGTTGCTCACCTGCACCTTGACCTCGCTTATGCCCTGCAGCTTGTAGATATTGTCTCTGACGTCCTGGGCTATCTTGAACCCGAAAACCGCCGGACAGAACGGGCTTGTCAGATGCAGATCTACTGCAACCTTGCCGGAGTTAATGTCTACCTTGTCGACAAGCTCCAGCTCCATTATCGAGACTCCTATCTCCGGGTCGACTATCTTGGTAAGCTCGTCAAAGATCTTCCTGCGGGTCGCCTGCAGGTCGTCGGCCTTGGCGCTATCGGTGCTACTCATGATACAATAAAGTCGTCTTGAACAGTATTTATTCATTGACTAGAGGAAGAAGACGTGCGCCTGGCCGCACTCGGGCGCCAACCTGCAGACTATTGCTTCTCTGCTTGATTCGTGCACGGGCTCGATGAGGTCCTTTGTGACAATGTCCTCCTTCTGTCCGGCGTAGAATCCAAGCACGACCACAAACTGGGTGCTGCCTGTCTGAGAGCGCAGATACAGCAATTGTTTCCCGTCTACTTCGACAGAGTCGCAGCCGGAGAGGTCGCTTGGGTACTCTATGAGGCGGACAGGCTGTGCAAGCGCTGATTCCATGTCTGCCTGACTGCTTGTTGGCTTAACTTTGCGCAAGCTAGCTGGCGTTAACAAAATGATGGATGCAAGCTAGCTGTTGTAAAATATTAAAATAAAGCGCTCGACGATGCATCTGCATGTACCGCTCCCGGCCAAAGGGCGCCATGGACGACGACGTGCTTGCGTTCCTCTCGTCTATCCTGCACGACCAGTCCATACTGTACTACGACATCATAGGGAGCGAGGCGCACTCTGTCATGCTTCACGAGAAGGGTGTCATCTCGCTTGAGGAGCTGAAAAAGATACTTGCAGCCCTCGAGCAGGCAAAGAGCAACCCCGGCGACGTCGACACAGAGGGAGCGGAGGACGTACAC
>CAYXFY010000003.1:93206-94312 GCA_964464395.1 uncultured Nitrososphaera sp. | reverse complement strand
ATCTTGTACAGTATGTTTTCCCCTACCCTTGGGGTCCCTTGCAAGAGCGTCTTGAAGTTCTTGTACTTTTCGTCCTTTTCAAGGGCCTCCCTGGCGGCGCTTGGGCCGATGAGCTTGGTGGGCGAATCGAGCGGGACAGAATAGAACGTCAGGTTCCCGAGGCCTTGCTGGTCGTTTTCGACTATCATGTAGCCCACCAGGTTCTTTGTCTGCGAGCCTTCAAGCTCGAGAGACTGGAAGCCCACGAAAGCGGGCTGCTCAAATCCCTGCGGCTCTGTTATGATGTAGTAGGGCGACGGCGCTTCCTGCGGGACGTTGTAGAACTGCCTTGCCTCGATGAACGTCTTGGGGTCCATCACGTGGTAGCGGTTGAACTTGGATATCTTCCAGATGAACATCTCCTCGGGGTAACGGATCTGCTTCTCGAGCCATTCCGGCACGTCGCGCGTGGCGCCAAGCGACTGGTACTGGCTGTAGAACATCTCCGAGAACGGGTCGTCGCCGGTCACGATTATCTGTATCTCGCCGTTGTACGAGTCTATGAGCGCGTAGCCCACAAGCTTGAGCATGAAAGGCGAGCCCCAAGGGACGTGCGACGTGTCCAAGGCCGCGACGAGCGGCATGAGCCAGTAGGTGTTGGTGCCGTCGGTCACCGGGAACACGTTGAGCTTTTGAAGGGCGACGCCTCCAGTGTTGGAGAACCCAAAGTCGTAGGTGAAATACGGGTACAACAGCCCCATCCTGTCGTGTATGTCCTTGTACCGCATGATGTGGATGGGCGTGTCGGTATACGACAGCATGAAGTTTGGCTCAAACATCCAGCTCAGGGGCGGCGCGACTTCGACTCCGCCGGTGCCGTTGTAGAACACGCCTTCAAGCTCGTTGCTTGTCGGCCAGTTTACAGGATACGCGGCCCACGAGCTTGAGAAGAGCCCTCCCTCGCCGCTCTCGCCATAGTAGATGAGGTTGCGGTTGAAAAAGTCGTTCGAGTTTGCAAGGTTCCCTGTGTCTGCCCTGAGCATCTTGAATCCAGCATTGGAATGCGTGTATACAAAGTGCTGGTTGAACCACTCGTTGCCGCGCGCAAGAGAATCCGGAAGTTTTGG
>CAYXFY010000003.1:92966-93187 GCA_964464395.1 uncultured Nitrososphaera sp. | reverse complement strand
GTCCAGTACATCCTGTCGCCGAACCGCAGTATGTCCGTGTCTGCGAAGAGTATGTCGTTTCTCTGGCCAAGCTCGGGCCTCAGCTTCTGCCCTGCCGCCTCCCGGTCCCAGAGTCGGATAGCATCAAGCGTGTCGCGGTTTTCGTTTATGATTCCGCCTATTGCCGAGGCAGATATCGACGGCGGCGTGACGTTGTAGTTGACGATGTTCACGTCGTTGAG